>NZ_JAHXZI010000027.1:0-71131 GCF_019429605.1 Actinoplanes hulinensis
GCCCGCGCCCACCCTCGTGTCCGCCCTCGCGTCCGCCCGCGCCCACCCTCGCGCGTTCTCGCCCCGCGCTCACCAGCGCCCCAAGCTCGATCTTGGACGCTTTCCCACCCTCTCAAGTGGTCGAGTTCCCAAGATCGCGCTTGGCGGGTTGGCGACTCTCGCGAAGCCACGCCACCGCCCCGCGATCTTGGATCTTTGGCCACCTCTCGCGGTGGCAAAACGTCCAAGATCGCGGCCGACGAAGTGGCGATGCCCCGGCTCAAAACGCCGAGGTGGAACGTCCGGACGGTGACCGCCGATCTCAGCCCGCCGGCCGCGCCGCAGGCGCAACCACCCACTCACCTCGCGCGGCTCGGCGGAACGGCGTAGCCCTACGGAACGCTCCCGCCCGTACCGCTGAAGGGTTTGCGGAAAAGCCCGGCCAGGCAAGGTTCGGGGGCGGGGGTGGCCAACGAAGGTATCAAGCCTGACGGCCTTCGTCGGCCACCCCCGCCCCCGAACCGTCCCAGCCGGAAGCGAAGTCGGCGCCCGCCCCGACGGGCTCTGCCGATGGAAGGACCGACCCCGCCCCAGCGGCCCCCGTCAGACGCAAAGCCGACGGTCCCAGCCGAATGCAAGAGCTGGCCGTCCCGGCCGGGAGCATGAGCTGGCCTCCGCCCCGAACCGTCCTGGCCGGAACGCTCCCGGAGCGGCGCACCGGACGGTTCGGAGGGGGAAGACGATCAGTCGCGCTCGATCAGGTGGCCGATGATCTGCGGACCCATGATGACCGCGACCCCGGACCCGTCCCGGCGCGCGTCCGGTTCGGGGAGTTCCACCGGATCGCCGGTGTTGCTGGCGCCGACCGGACGCGGGCCCACCCAGGCGACCGAGAGCCGCGACTCGCCCTTGAGGAAGCGCTGCACCCGCACCCCACCGGTGGCCCGGCCCTTGGCCGGGTAGGAGGCGAACGGCGACACCTTCACCTGGGTGCCCGTGGACGTGACGACCATCGGCGCACCGTGGGTGTCGTCCGTCGTGGACACCGCGTTGAAGGAGATCACCTCGGCGTCGGCGCCGACGTTGACGCCTGCCATGCCGCCGCCCTTGAGGCCCTGTGGCCGGACCAGCTTGGCCGGGAAGCGCAGCAGGTTCGCGTCGGAGGTGACGAAGACGAGCGCCTCGCCCCCGTCGGTGAGCCAGGTGGCCTGGAGGACTTCGTCGCCCTCCTTGAGGGTGATCACCTCGAACTCGTCGGACCGCACCGGCCACTCCGGGGCGCACACCTTGACGATGCCCATTCTCGTGCCCATGGCGATGCCCGGCGAGCCCTCGGCCGTGAGCGGCGCGAGACCGACCACCCGTTCGCCCTGGTGCAGGGGGACGACTTCGGATGCGGACATGCCGCCGCGCAGCGAGACCGTCCCCGATTGTTCGGGCAGGACGGGCAGCGGCAGCACGTCGGTCTTGAACGCCCGCCCCCGGTTGGTGATCAGCAGGACGCGCCCGCGGGCCGTCGAATGGATGACGGCGCGGACCGCGTCGTGTTTGACCCGGCCGCTGCGGCTGTGGGCCTCGGTGGATTCCTCGCTCTCCGCCGCGGTCCGGGCGATGAGCCCGGAGGCGGAGAGGATGACCTGGCAGGGGTCGTCGGCGACCTCGAGCGGGCCGGCCGGCACCGAGGCGGCGAGGACCTCCTTGAGGTCACCGTCGATGAGGGTGGTGCGCCGGGCCGCGCCGAACTCCTTGGCGACGGCGGCCAGTTCGTCGGAGACGACCTTCTTCAGCACGGTCTCGTCGTCGAGGATGCGGCTGAGTTCGGCGATCTCGTTGCGCAGCCGGTCCTGTTCGGCTTCCAGCTCGATCCGGTCGAACCGGGTGAGCCGCCGCAGCGGGGTGTCGAGGATGTAGGTGGCCTGGATGTCGGAGAGCCCGAACTCGCTCATCAGACCGGCCTTTGCAGCGGCCGCGTCGTCGCTGGCCCGGATGAGCGCGACGACCCGGTCGATGTCGATGAGCGCGATGAGCAGACCGTCGACGAGGTGCAGCCGGTCCTCGCGCTTGGTGCGCCGGAACAGGGTGCGGCGGGTCACCACGTCGTAGCGGTGCTGGACGAAGACCTCGAGAAGAGCCTTCAACCCGAGCGTACGAGGTTGCCCGTCGACGAGGACCAGGTTGTTGATGCCGAACGAACTCTCCAGCGGGGTGAGCCGGTAGAGGTCGGCGAGCAGGGCCTGCGGGTTGACGCCGACCTTGCACTCGATGACCAGGCGGGTGCCGTGCTCGCGGTCGGTGAGGTCCTTGACGTCGGCGATGCCGGCGAGCCGGGCGGCCTGACGCTGGCCACGCCGCGGGCCGGAGGTGATGACCTTGCCCTTCACCTCGTCGGTGATCGCCTCGATGATCTTCTCGGCGCCGACGCCGTAGGGCAGTTCGGTGACGGTGATGGCCTGCCGGCCCCGGCCGCCCTCGAGCGGGCCGGTCTCGGCACGGGCCCGGAGGCGCACGACGCCGCGGCCGGTCTCGTACGCCCGGCGCACCTCGTCGAGGCCGAGCAGCTGGCCACCGGTCGGCAGGTCGGGGCCGGGAACGTAGCGCATCAGCTCGTCGAGGCCGGCCCCGGGCTTGCGGATCAGGAGCCGGGCGGCGGCCACGACCTCGCCCAGGTTGTGCGGGATCATGTTGGTCGCCATCCCGACGGCGATCCCGGACGTGCCGTTGACCAGCAGGTTCGGGAAGGCGGCGGGGAGCACCTTGGGCTCCTGCTCGGAGCCGTCGTAGGTGGGCTTGAAGTCGACGGTGCCCTCGCCGAGTTCGCCGACCAGCAGCATGGCCTCGCGGGACATGCGGGCTTCGGTGTACCGCGCGGCGGCCGGGCCGTCGTCGGGTGAGCCGAAGTTGCCGTGGCCGTCGATGAGCGGCGTGTTGAGCGAGAAGTCCTGGGCGAGGCGGACCAGGGCGTCGTAGATCGCGACGTCGCCGTGCGGGTGGTACTTACCCATGACGTCGCCGACCACGCGGGCCGATTTCACATACGGCCGGTCGGGGCGCTGGCCCTGCTCGGACATGGACCAGAGGATCCGCCGGTGGACCGGCTTGAGACCGTCCCGCGCGTCGGGCAGGGCCCGGGAGTGGATGACCGAGTACGCGTACTCCAGGTAGGAGTCCTCCACCTCGGTGACCAGCGGGTTGTCGATGATCCGGGCGCCGGCCTGGTCGAACGCTGACAGGTCGACGCGCTTGTCGGTTTTGCGGCGTGCCATGGGTAGCGGGCCTCTCAGGCGTCGATCGTCTCTTGGTCGATCCGGCCGGCGGCCTCGATCAACCAGTTCTTCCGGGGCTCGACCCGTTCACCCATCAGCAGTTCGAGGGTGGCTTCGGCTCGTTCGGCGTCCTCGATGGTGATCCGCCGGACGGTCCGCTCGGCGGGGTTCATCGTGGTGTCCCACAGCTCGTCTGCGTCCATCTCGCCGAGGCCCTTGAACCGGGGCACCGGCTTCTGCACCTGGCGGCCGGAGCGCTCGATGCGGGTGACGGTGCTCTCCATCTCCTGCTGGGTGTAGGTGTAGAGGGTCTCCGAGTTGCGGCCCTTGGTGACCACCTTGTGCAGCGGCGGCATGGCGGCGAAGAGCCGGCCGTGCTCGATGACGGGCCGCATGTACTTGGCGAACAGGGTGATCAGCAGGGTCCGGATGTGCGAGCCGTCGACATCCGCGTCGGCCATGATCATGACGCGGCCGTAGCGCATCTGGCCGATGTCGAAGGTGCGGCCCGAGCCGGCGCCGAGCACCTGCACGATGGCCGAGCACTCGGCGTTGTCGAGGACCTGCTGGAGGCTGGCCTTCTGGACATTCAGAATCTTGCCGCGGATCGGCAGCAGGGCCTGGTACTCCGAGCTACGGGCCATCCGGGCGGTGCCGAGGGCCGAGTCACCCTCCACGATGAACAGCTCGGAGCGGTCGATGCCGATGGCCCGGCAGTCGACCAGCTTGGCCGGCATCGACGCGCCCTCCAGGGCGGTCTTGCGGCGGGCCGCGTCCTTCTGCTGCTTCTGGGTGAGCCGGACGCGAGCCGCGTCCACCACCTTCTGCAGGACGGTCCGGGCCTCGGTCTTGGTGCGCCGCCCGTCGATCCACTCTTTGAGGTACGCCTCGACGAGCCCCTGCATGACCCGGGTGACCCCGGCCGTGGACAGCTCGTCCTTGGTCTGCGAGGTGAACTGCGGCTCCGGCACCCGCACGTGGATGACCGCGGTCATGCCCTCCAGGAAGTCGTCCAGGACGGGCGGCTCCTCCTTGGGCTTGAGCAGCGCGCGGGCGTTGCGGACGGCCTCGGTGAGGGCCCGCACCAGGGCCCGCTCGAAGCCCTTGCGGTGGGTGCCGCCGTGCACGTTGCGGATGGTGTTGGTGAAGCACTCGACGGTGCGCTCGTAGCCGGTGCCCCAGCGGAAGGCGACCTCGATCTGGGCGGTTCGGACGACATTGGACTGCATCACGCCGTTGGCGTCGGCGGCGTTCTCCTTGTACGTCCCCTCGCCGGTGACCATGAGGACACCGGAGACCGGCTTGTCCGCGGCCGGGGTGAGGAACTCCACCATGTCGGCCAGGCCGTTCGGGTAGTGGAACGTCTCGGTGGCCGGCTCCTCGGCGGTCGCGTCGAAGAGCGTGTACTGGACGCCGGGGACCAGGAACGCGGTGTTGCGCAGTTTGGTCCGCACGTTGTCGACGTCGAGGCGGGCGCCGGTCTCGAAGTAACGGGCGTCGTACCAGTACCTGATCGAGGTGCCGCCGGGCTCGCCCCGCTTCATCCGGCGGACCACGCGCAGGCCGGGCTCGCGGGTGAACGACGCGTTCGGGCCCGGGCCGTCGAAGACGCCGGGGACGCCGCGCTGGAACGAGATCTCGTGGACCTTGCCGTCCCGCTTCACGGTGACGTCGAAGCGGTGTGACAGGGCGTTGACCGCCGAGGCGCCGACGCCGTGCAGGCCGCCGGAGGTCTTGTAGCCGGAGCCGCCGAACTTGCCGCCGGCGTGCAGCCGGGTGAGCACCAGCTCGACGCCGCTCAGGCCGGACTTGGCGTGCACGTCGGTCGGGATGCCGCGGCCGTCGTCGTCGACCTGCACCGAGCCGTCGGCGTGCAGGATCACCGCGATCGTGGTCGCGTGCCCGGCGACACCCTCGTCGGTGCAGTTGTCGATGATCTCGTTGGCCAGGTGGTTGATGCCCCGGCTGTCGGTGGAGCCGATGTACATGCCTGGGCGTTTCCGGACAGCGTCCAGCCCTTCCAGGTGCGTGAGGTCGTCAGCCCCATACAAGGTCTCTGGCTGTGCGGTCACGAGGCGGCACTCCCGATCGGCCATGGGTGGTCAAGACGGCGCGAGCCTACCCGGCGCCTCCGACACTTCTGCCCCAGGCGAGGCAGGTCTAGACCATGCCGTAGCCAAAATCGGGGTAAATGACCACAAAAGTGGTCTACGACACGACGGCCAACGGCGCGGCCTGCGGCTGCAACGCTCGCCAGAGGTCCAGCGGGTAGGACTTGCCCGGAACCGACACCGGCGGCAGTTCCTGGTAGGCGATGAGCTCGTCGGTCACCTCCCGGGTGGCCGAGCAGACCACCACGGTGCCGTGCGGCGCGTACGCCTGCAGCCGGGCCGCCGTGCTCACCACGCTGCCGCTGATCATCCCGTAGCCGCCGTCGAACGCCGCCATCGGGTCGACGATCACCTCCCCGGTGGCCAGCCCCACCCGGGTACGGACCGGGAACCTGCCGGCCAGGAGTCGCCCCCTCAACGTCTCCTGGACCGACAGGCCCGCTCGTACCGCGGAGGCCGCCGCCTCGGGCCCGAAGCCGTCCTCCGCGGCGCCGAACACCGCCATCACCGCGTCACCCACGTACTTCTCGACGATGCCGCCGCACTCGCGGACCACCTCGGACACGACCGAGAAGTAGTCACGTTGCAGCGCCCGCACCTCCGCGCAGTCCAGCCGGTCCACCAGAGCGGTGAAGCCGACGATGTCGATGAACAGCACGGTCACGTCCTGGCGCCGCTCCTGTACGGCGGTAGTGATGGTGGTCATGTCTCACGCTCCCCCAGATCACTGCGTTGACCGGGAGTACGGTGCCAGCCCTGGACAAGACGCGGATCCGCAGAACTACCTATCTCTGCAGCATCGATTTCCGTCGTTTTTGTGACGCAGAACAGTCCGAACCGACGACAACGTGATAGGCCGATACGGATTAGGCTGCCGGGCATGGCCAGACAGGGGGACGACGGGCCGCTTGTCGGGCGCACCGGCACGCTGGCCGACATCCAGTCCTACCTGCGCGACGTCGGTCCCGGCGGGACAGCCGCGGTGTTCGTGACCGGGGAGAGCGGCATCGGCAAGAGCCGCCTGCTCCGGGAGACCGCCGACGCCTTGCGCGGGACGGGCTTCGCGGTGCTCTTCGGCACATGTCTCGACATCGGGGACGCGTCGCCGCTGCACCCGGTGCTGCAAGCGTTGCGCCGGCACGACGGCAGCGGCCCGGCCGCGGCCGCCGACGACGCCGGCGCGCTACTCGACCGGGTCTCGCGCGACCTGCGCCGGATCGCCGGCGACCAGCAGCTGCTGCTCGTGCTCGACGATCTCCAGTGGGCCGACCGCAGCACCCGGCAGTTGCTGCTCTACCTGCTCGCCGGTCTCGGTGACGTCCGGGTCTCGGTGCTCGCCGCGATCCGGGCCGAGGCGCTGCACGGCACCCACCCGCTGCGCCGGGTGCTGGCCGAGCTGCGCCGCCTGCGGTCGGTGCGGGTGGTCGACCTGGCCCCGCTCAACCAGAGCCAGACCCACGAGCTGGTGTCCGCGATCGTCGGCGGCACGGTCGCCGTGGAGGACGCGGAGCGGGTCTTCAAGCGCAGCGGCGGCAACCCGTTCGTCGTCGAGGAGCTGGCCCGTGACCTGCGTGACGGCCGGGTCGAGCTGTCCGACACGCTGCGCGAGATCTTCCTGTCCAGGGTGGACGAGCTGCCGCCGCACGCGCACACCGTGGTGCACGCCATCGCGGCCGGTGTGGAGCCGGTGGAGCACGCCGTGCTGGCCGGGGTGGTGCCGCTGCCCGAGGACCAGCTGATCGAGGCGATCCGGGCCGCCGTGACGCACCGGTTCGTGGCCCGTGACGGCGACGGCTACAAGCTGCGGCACCGGCTGGTCGCCGAGGTGCTGGAGCAGGAGGTGCTGCCGGCCGAGGCGGCGTCGCTGCACCGGCGGTACGCGGAGGCCCTGGAGTCGATCGACGGCGAACCGGACAACGCCCGCCTGGCCTACCACTGGCAGCGGGCCGGCGAACCGGGCCGGGCGCTGCCCGCCGTGGTCGCCGCCGCCCGCACCGCCGAGAGCATGTACGGCTTCGCCGAGGCGCACCGCTACTGGACGATCGCGCTGCAGCTCACCGACGAGGCCGACCGCCGCCGCACCGAGTTGCTGGCCAACGCCGCCGAGTCGGCCCACCAGTGCGGCGAGCACCTGCTGGCGCTGGCCCGGCTGGAGGAGCTGGCCGGCCGTCCGGACGCCCCCGGTCAGGCCGGGGTGCACCTGCGGCGGGCCCGCTACCTGGCGGCCGCCGGGCGCTCGGCGACCGCTGAGACGGAGTACCACCGCGCTCTCGAGGCACCCGACTGCACCCCACGCCAGCGTGCCTCGGCCGCGGCCTACCTGGCCGAGCTGCTGCTGCACCTGGGCCGGTACGCGGACGCCAACCAGCACGCCCGCGAGGCCCTGGAGCTGGCCGCGGTGAACGGGGCGACCGCCGACCTGGTCCGGGCGAGCGCCGCGCTCGGCTTCAGCGCGGCCTTCCGCGAGGATCCGGACGCCGGACTGGCCGTCATCCGGCACGGTGTGGAGATCGCCGAGCGGTCCGGGCACCCGGACGACCTGGGGGTGGCCTACCTGCACCTCGCCGAGCTGCTGGCCGGCCCGCTGAACAGCGTCGAGGAGGGGGTCCTGGTGGCCCGCCGCGGCGCGGAGAAGCTCTCCTCGCTCGGTGTCGGCCGGACCTACCAGACGAGGCTACTGGCGATCGCCGCGAATGGACTGTTCAGAAGCGGACAGTGGGCCGAGGCGGACGCGGTGCTGGACTCCGCGATGCGCAACCGCCCGTCCGGTGCCGACGCTGTCGAGCTGCTGCTGGCCCGGTGCCGGCTCTGGGTCGGTTTCGGCGAGCTGGACAACGCCCGCCGCAACCTGGACGCGGCGGCGACCCTGCTGGCCGGCGGCGGCGCCCGGCACGTGCTGCCGATGCTGACCCTGCGGGCCGGCATGGCGATCTGGCTGGGCGAACACGGCGACGCCCGGGCCGCGGTGCAGCGTGGGCTGACCGAGTCCCGCTCCGACGACCTGGTCCTGCTCGCGGTGCTGGCCTGGCACGGGCTACGGGCCGAGGCGGAGGCGCACGTGGCCGGCCAGCCGGTCGACGCGGGTGCGGTCCGGCGGCTGCGAACGGTGATGGATCGCCTAGTCAAGGGGGTGGTCGACGCGCCGCCTGCGGTCCGGGCGGTGGTCGACGGCTACCTCGACCTGTGCACCGCCGAGCTGAGCCGGGTGGAGGACCGCCACGATCCGGAGCCGTGGGCACGGGCGGCGGCGGTCTGGGACCGGCGCCAGCAGCCCTACCCGGCGGCCTATTCGCGCCTGCGGCACGCCGAGGCGTCGTTGCAGCGCCGGGTCCGGCGGGCGACGGCGATCTCCGGGCTCCGCCAGGCCTACGGGACAGCGACCGCGATGGGTGCCCGGCCACTCGCGAGCGAGATCGTGGGGGTGGCCCAGCGGTTCCGGGTCACGCTCGCCGACGACGCGGAGACGGTGCCGATGGCGGTGCCCGAGCAGCCCGCCGACGAGCTGTCCTCGCTGACCGGCCGGGAGCGTGAGGTTCTGGCCGCGGTGGCCGAGGGCTTGACTAACCGGGAGATCGGTGAGTTGCTCTTCATCAGCGAGCGCACCGTGGGCGTGCACCTCGGGCACATCTTCGACAAACTGCAGGTGCGGACCCGGGTCCAGGCAAGTCGTGTCTTTCTGACAGCAGCCTGACCAGGCAATCGTTATCTCGCCGTGACTTACGTACGCGGAATACGTAGTTCTACCGATCCGATCGGCGGACCCCCGGTGGAAGTGTGAGTCGCACGGGGGAGCACCGCCCGGCGACCAGCTTCGCCGGGCGGTGCTGGGGGCCCTCCGCTGTACTGCATCATTCACGGAGGAACCGATGACCCAGCCCATCTGGGGCCCCGTTCAGCAGGAGATGTCCGACATCCTGCAACGGCACCCCGACGACGTGCCCGGAGTGGTGGACCAGCTAGCGAAAATGCAAGAGGTCCTGTGCCAGGTACCGCCGTTGCTCCACAGCAACCCGCTGGCCGACTTCAACAAGCTCTACCTCACGATCACCGAGAACGTGCTCGAGCGTCTCTACGCCGGCAAGTTCAAGGACCCGGCGTTCCTGGCCCGCCTCGACGTCGAGTTCGCGGCGCGCTATTTCGACGCGCTCCGTTACTGGACCGAAGGCAGCCCGGCCTGTCCGGGTGTGTGGGCCGGCCTGTTCTGCCGGGTGCCGGGGCCGGATGCCCGCCCGCTCCCGTCAGCGGTCGCCGGCGTCAACGCGCACATCAATTTCGATCTGCCGTTCGCGCTGGTCACCACCTTCGACCACCTGGGCAGCGATCCGGTGGACGGCAGCGACCAGCACCACGACTACCTCCAGGTCAACGACATCTTCGCCGAGGAGATCCCGGGTCTGCGCCGCGGTTACCTCGATCGCTGGCAGGTGCTCATCGACACGATGAACGGCGACCTCGACGACTGGTGGCAGGGCGAGATGGTGGAATACACCCGCAATGTCGCCTGGCGCAACGCTCAGAAGATCTGGGCTCTGCGCCACGACATGATCGAGCTCGACAAGGAGCGGCGGCGGCTCGACAAGACCGCCACCGGTCTCGGCAAGCTCCTCCTGTCGCCCTTCGGCGAATTCCTGCAGTAATCACCCCAGGACTCGGCCGCGCGGGGGGCGTGGCCGGGTCGGGGACCGTCGGCTGAGGCCGGCCCAAGGGGCGGGCCGGTCTCAGCCGACGATGATCAGACGGGCCGCGGTGGCAGAGCCGTCGCGGACCCCGCCCACGCCGACCGTCGCGCCCACGGTCACGGCATCGCGCTCGGTCTTCTCCCGCTTCACCCGGTCGACCACACGCAACGGGTCACCGAAGGTCCACGAGCCCTCGAACCCGTCGGACGACTTCACGGTGAACCGGTCAGCCTCCACCGCGGTGACCTCGCCGCGCTGGACCACGATCGTGCGTGTGCCGCCGTCACGTGTCTCCACCACCACCTCGCCGTGCAGCGCGTTCTTCCGCAGCAGCTTGCGGACGGCGTGCGGCCGCACCTTGCCGGGCGCGGTGGACGGGCCGTCGGCGAGCACCTCGGTGAAGCCGACCTCCTGGAGAGCCACCACCTCGGCGGCCGTGTCCACATCGGGTGTGCCCACATCAGGCGTGTCCACATCGGGGCTGCCACAGCCGGTCAGGACCAGGGCCAGTGCGATGCCCGCCATCAGGATCTTCGGGGTACGAGTCATGCCCACGATCCTGGGCCGGCCGCGATCGAGCCGTGTCAGCCCATTGTTCGGGAACGGTAAAGCTCCACGGTGAACATGGCGCCACCCTCCGGGGCGTGCCCCGCCGTGATCCGCCCACCGAGCCGGGTCACGAGACGGGCCGCCAGCGCCAGCCCGAGCCCGCTGCCCACCTCACGCACACCCCGGTAGCGCCGGTTCAGCTCGCCCCGCTCGAACGCGACGGCCAGATCGCCGTCGGTGAACCCGGGCCCGCCGTCACGGACCTCGACGATCCCGCCGCTCAGCCGGCCGGAGGCCGGCACGAGCCGACCCTCCTGATCGCGAACCTCCCCGGGCCGGCCCTCCCGATCGCGAACCTCCCCGAACCGGCCCTCGCCGTCGGCGGCCGGCCGGGCCGCCAGGATCAGCGGCGCGCCCGCCGGGACCACCCGCAACGCGTTCTCGCAGAGGCCGTCGAGCACCTGCCGGATCCGCCCGGCGTCGGTGTGGACGACGACCGGGCCGTCCGGCGCCTCGACGGTCAGCGACGGACCGTCAGGGCCGCAGCGGGCCGCCCATGCCCGCCCCGCGTCGCGGACCAGCTCCGCGAGGTCCACCTCGGTCACGTCGAGCGGCAGGTCCGCGGCCTCCAGGCGGGAGAGCACCAGCAGGTCGGAGATCAGCCGGTCCAGCCGCTGGGCCTCGCCGAGCATGGTGGCGCCCGCGCCGGCCGTGTCGTCGCCGGTGATCACGCGATCGGCGAGCGCCTCCGCGTATCCCCGGATGGTGGCCAGCGGGGTGCGCAGCTCGTGCGACACCGACAGCAGGAAGTCACGCTCCCGGCCCTCGCTGGTCTGGAGGGCGGCGGCGAGCTGGTTGAACGCGTCGGCGAGCCGGGCCGCCTCGGACGGGCCGGCCCGGGAGATCCGCACCGAACGGTCCCCCGAGGACAGGCGGGTGGCGGCGGCCGCGGCCCGCGCGATCGGCCGGGTCACGAAGCGGGCCAGCACCGTGCCGGCGAGGACCCCGCCGGCCAGGCCGATGACCAGCGCCACCCAGACCCCGCCGAGCACCCGGGCGGCCAGGTTGGTGGCGACCTTACGGGTCAGCACGACGCCGCCGGCCCGGCCGGGCAGCGGCCGGGCCGCGACGAACGACAGTCGCCCGGAGACCTGGCCGCGGATGTCGAGGGTCTCGCCCGCGGCCACCCGCCGCACCACCCGTGGCGGAAGCCCGGCACGGTCGGCGCGGCCGTTGCGGACCAGGTAGATCTCGACGCCCTCGGCGCGCAGCCGGTCGACGATCCGGGCCCGGACGGCGGGGCGCTCGTCGGTGAGCAACTCGACCGCGAGCACGGTCTGGTTCATCAACTCGGTGCGGACCTGGGTGTTCACCGACCGGATCGCGATCGGCACCGCCACCATCGTGGTCGCGATCACCGAGACGAGCGCGGTGGCGGTGGTGACGAGGACGGCGCGGCCGGCCAGCGTGCCGAAGAACCGTCGCACGGCGGGGCCCCACGCCCGAGGTGGTTCACGCATCGGCGGTATACCCCACCCCGCGGACCGTCCGGATCAGGGCGGCGGCCGGGCCCAGCTTGGCGCGGACCTGCGCCACGTGCACGTCGACCGTCCGGGTGCCGGCGTGCGAGGCGTAACCCCAGACGGCGGCCAGCAGCTCCTCCCGGGTGAAGACCCGGCCGGGCCGGCCCACCAGATGCGCGAGCAGGTCGAACTCGGTCGCCGTGAGGGTCAGCGACCGCCCCTGGAGCGCGGCGGTCCGGCGGCCGGGATCCAGGGTGAGCGGGCCCAGGCTGCGCACCCGCTCCGCCCCGGCCGGTCCGGCCGCGCGCCGCAGCAGCGCCTTGACCCGGGTGACCAGCTCGCGTGGGCTGAACGGTTTGGTGACGTAGTCGTCGCCGCCCAGCTCCAGCCCGAGGATGCGGTCGACCTCGTCGTCCCGCGCGGTCAGGAAGATCACCGGGGTCCAGTCGTCGGCGGCTCGCAGGCGGCGGCAGATCTCGGTGCCGTCCATGCCGGGCAGGGCGATGTCCAGAATGCACACGACCGGGCGCAACCGCCGGGCGGCGAGCAGGCCGGCCGCGCCGTCGTGCTCGACCTGCACCCCGAAGCCCTCCCGGCTCAGGTAGAGCCGGACCAGGTCGGCGATCGGCCGCTCGTCCTCGACCACGAGGACCAGCCCCCTGCCCACCGCGCCCGTCACGGCACCCATCATGCCGCGCGGCGGGGCGCGGAAACGTACGAGGAAGGTAAGACCCGACCGGGTGATGTGTGTGTTCCGCTCGTCTTGTGCGACATCTGGCGGCCGTGGTCGCCCTGACCTGCACCCGGGCATTTGTGGAAACGCTCCCAAAAACGTCGTGGAAGCGCTTTCTTCCCGTGCTATAAAGGCGACAGCGGCGGGGCGCCTCGAGCGTGGACGCCGCGTGCCCAGCGCCGTTGCGCCCGTCGGCAGCTCCCGCCCCGAGCCGGGCGAGGCGTCGCACACGGGGGGATGCCTCGCCCACCATCGTCACCGGGCCGCCCGCGAAATCGCGGGCGGCCCGCGTCAGCGGCCCAGGCCCACCTCACGCGCCCGCAGGATGGCCTCGGTCCGGTCGGCGACCTGGAGTTTCGCGAAGACGTTGGAGACGTTGTTGCGGACCGTCTTCGGTGACAGGTAGAGCGCGGCCGCGATCTGCGCGTTGCTGCGGCCCGCCGCCAGCAGCTCGAAGATCTCCCGCTCCCGGGCGGTCAGCTGCGGGAACGCGTCGGTCGGCTGCGGCGGCCCGGCGGCGAAGAACTCGGCGATCCGCTGGGCCAGGGTGGCACCGAAGATCGCACCGCCGGCCGCCACCGTGCTGATGGCTCGGACGATCTCCTCCTGCTCGGCGCCCTTGACCAGATAGCCGCGGGCGCCGGCCCGGATCGCCGCGAAGACCGTGCCGTCGTCCTCGGACATGGTCAGCACCACGACGCCGACCCCGGGCGCGTCCACCGCCAGGCGGCGGGTGGCCTCCACCCCGTTGAGCCGGGGCATCTGCACGTCCATCACCACGACGTCCGGCAGCAGCCGGGCCGCGGCCGCGACCGCCTCCACCCCGTCCGCCGCCGTGCCCACCACCTCGAGGCCGTCGACCGACGTCAGCAGCATGGCCAGGCCGTCACGGAAGATCGGGTGATCGTCGGCCACCAGAACCCGGATCGGTTCGGTCATGTCAGCACTCCCAGGGGCAGGCGGGCGCGGACCACCGTGCCGCGGCCGCCGGGGCACTCTATCCGGCAGTCGCCGCCCAGCTCAGCGGCCCGTTCCCGGAGCGAGACGAGACCGACGCCGCTCGGCGTGCCGGCCGCGATGCCGACGCCGTCGTCGATGATCTCGACGGTCAGGTCACCGCCGGCCACGTCCAGCCTGACCCGGCAGGAGGCGGCCGAGGCGTGCCGGGCCACATTGGCCAGTGCCTCCGAGGCGATCCGGTACGCCGCCACCTCCACCGCCGCGGGCAACTGCTCGAGATCGTCGCCGCCGTCGACCGTCACGGTGAGACCGGGCACCCGAACCCGGGCCGCCTGCTGCCGTACCGCGCCGAGCAGGCCCACGTCGTCGAGCGCGGGCGGCCGCAGATCGTGGACCAGCCGCCGTACGTCGGCGACCGCTGCCGTGGCATCCTCCCGCGCCTGTCTCAGCAGCCGGTCGGCCTCCTCGGGCCGGCGGGCAGCGAGGTTGCGGGCGGTGTCGATGCGCAGCGCCACCCCGCCCAGCGTGGGGCCGAGCCCGTCGTGCAGGTCACGGCGCAGCCGGCGGCGCTCCTCCTCACGGGCCGCGACGATCAGTTCCCGGCCACGCTGCAACTCGCCGACCAGGTGGGCGTTGCGGGCGGCGACCGCGGCCTGCCGGACCATGTCGGCGAGCAGCCGTTCGTCGCGCTGGGACAGCGACACCCGGGGTCCCGCGGCGGGCAGGACCACCCGGCCCACGGTCTCCCCCCGGTACGTGATGGGCAGGCTGGTGGTGCGCCCGGCCGGCTCGCCCTGGGTGGCCACCACCTTCTCGCCGCCGGGCCGGTCCACCTCGACGACGACGTACGGCGACCGGAACGCCTCGGCCACCGCCCGCGCCACGGCGAGCAGTTCGTCCTCCGGCGAGACGGACCGTTCCAGCTGTTCGGCAAGCCCCGCCACCACCCGGTACGGGTCGTCGCGCCGCCCCAGGACCAGCCGCCGCACCAGCAGCCACAGCCGGTGCCGCAGCGGCCCGTACCCGGCGGTGACCAGCAGGACCGCGACCACCGCGGCGTCGCGTTCCGGCAGGCTCTGCCCGAGGAACAGCCCGGTGGCGCCGAGCACGCACGCGTCCACGGCCAGGACGGTGACGGCCATCGCGGCGTACAGGACGGTGCCGCCGAGCAGCCGGTCGACGTCGAGCAGGGTGGGCCGGGCGATCGCCACCACGACGGCCGCGCCGGTCAGGCCGACGGCCGGGGCCAGCGCCACCGACGACAACTCGGGCACCACCAGCACCGAGACGACCACCAGCAGGTCGATGATCGCGGCCCAGAGCAGCCAGCGCATCCGCAACCGGTCGTAGCCGTCCGCCTGCCGGAACCGCCGCACCACCACCGCGACCGGCACGATCATGCCGAGCGGGATGGCCAGGAACGACACCTGGAAGATCGCCACCCACCAGCCGTCCGGCAGCGGGATCGAGGTGGGGTCGAGGTTCAGCCCGGCGAACTCGGCCGGCATCGGCTCGCCGGCCCGCTGCTGGGCCGCGGCGGCCGGGATGACCAGGGAGAGCAGCGGCATCAGGCAGGACGCGACGAGGCTCAGATAGGCGGCGATCCGCCACCGGCCGCCGGGCAGCCGCCCGGCCGGATAGATCAGCAGCAGCAGCGGCAGCCAGATCAGCAGGGCCGCGCCGAGCCGCTGGTAGATCCAGAACGCGGCGGAGGCGCCGGGCAGGTCGTTCCAGGTGGCGTAGGCCAGCCAGGTGCCGGCCGCCGCGTCCAGGCACCAGTGGATCCCGGAGAGGCAGAGCAGCCAGGCGATCGGGTGCCGGGGCAGGCGGCGCAGCAGCAGCGCGCCGGGCACGGCCAGGCCCAGACCGGCGATCCCGGCGGTCCACGCCACCTCGGTGACGATCCGCTCCCGGTGCTCCGACGGCACCTGGAGATCGAGCAGCGAGGCCGCGATCAGGGAGCCGGCCGATACGGCGACCACCGCCACGGCCGCGGGCGTTCATCACCCTCCCGGCGATGGGGATCTTCGGCGTGACGGTCGGCCGCTTCGTCGGCGCCACGCACCTGCTGATCGGCTACGCCGCCCTCGGCGTCCTGCTCGCGCTGCGCCCGCGGCTCACCGGCGCCCGCGACTGATCAACCCCATCGGTGGTCGCCCTCCCCGCGGAGGGCGGCCATCGTTCGTTTCAACCCCATTCCCGGTACGGGCTACGCGAACCCGCCGCAGTAGACCCGCGAGCCACTGCCGGGTCCGGGCCGTGCCGCGCCCGCCGGGCGTGAGCGCGGGGGCGGGCTCGCGGCCATCGCGACCGGGAGTGGGCAGCTCAGCCCGGCGGGCGCGGCGCCGGGCGCGCCCCGGCAGTGAGGTCGCGGGTCTGCTACGGCGGGTTCGCGGAGCCCGTACCGGAAATGGTCTTTCCTGGATGCGGTGTGCCGGCGGCGGATCCGGGCAGACTGAGTGGCATGGCCTATCTGACTCCGGCGGGTGAGTTCACCCGTGACCAGCGGTACATCGCCACCCGGATCACCGCGGACGGGCGCGACGGCTTTCCGGTGGAGGCGGGGCGGTACCGGCTCGTGGTGAGCCGGGCGTGCCCGTGGGCGAACCGGGCGATCATCGTGCGCCGGCTGCTCGGGCTGGAGGACGCGCTGTCGATGGGGGTCTGCGGGCCGACCCACGACGAACGTAGCTGGACGTTCGACCTGGATCCGGGCGGGCGTGACCCGGTGCTCGGGATCGAGCGGCTGCGGGAGGCGTTCTTCAAGCGGTACCCGGACTACGACAAGGGCATCACCGTTCCGGCGATCGTGGAGGTGCCGACCGGCGCGGTGGTCACCAACGACTTCGCGCGGATCACCGTCGACCTGTCGCTGGAGTGGACGGCGTTCCATCGGGAGGGCGCGCCGGATCTCTACCCGTCGTCGCTGCGGGACGAGATCGACGAGGTGAACGAGGTCGTCTACGCGGATGTGAACAACGGCGTCTACCGGGCCGGGTTCGCGGGTTCGCAGGAGGCCTACGAGGAGGCCTACGACCGGCTGTTCCGGCGGCTCGACCGGCTGTCCGACCGGCTCGGGTCCCGGCGTTACCTGGTCGGGGACACGATCACCGAGGCGGATGTCCGGCTGTTCACCACGCTGGCCCGGTTCGACGCGGTCTATCACGGCCATTTCAAGTGCAACCGGCACAAGCTGACCGAGATGCCGGTGCTGTGGGCCTACGCGCGTGACCTGTTCCAGACGCCGGGGTTCGGCGACACCATCGACTTCACGCACATCAAACGGCACTACTACGAGGTGCACCGGGACATCAACCCGGCCGGCATCGTGCCGGCCGGGCCGGACCTCTCCGGGTGGCTCACCCCGCACGGCCGCGAGGCGCTCGGCGGGCGGCCCTTCGGGGACGGGACGCCGCCCGCCTCAGAGCCCGTGCAACAGTTCGCGTAGCAGGGCGCTGAGCTGCGCGCTCTTCTCCGGCGGCAGGTGGGCGAGGAGCCGCTGCTGCTCGGCCAGGCCGGCGGTGACCGCCTCGTCGGCGAGGGCGCGGCCGCGCTCGGTGAGGCGGACCAGGATGGCCCGGCGGTCGTTCGGGTCCGGCGAGCGGGTGACCAGGCCGGCCTTCTCCAGGCGGTCGAGCCGGGCCGTGGTGCCGCCGGTGCTGAGCATCATCGACGCGGCCAGGGCGCCCGGCGACAGCTGGAACGGCTCGCCGGAGCGGCGCAGCGCGGCCAGCACGTCGAACTCGGGGCGGCCGATGCCGAAGCGGCCGTAGGCGCGCTCGGTGACGTCGCCGGCCAGTTTGCCGAGACGGAAGATCCGGCCGAAGACGCCCATGGCGGCGGTGTCCAGATCGGGGCGCTCGCGGGCCCACTGTCCGAGGATGCGGTCGATGTCGTCGGTCACGTTCCCCATTCTCTTGATGACAAGCTTCTCGACAAAGTTTATCTTTACGTCGAGATACTTTACGTCGAGGGAGTTGGTGGCGATGCGGCGGGCCCTGCTGCTCACGGCGGTCACGCCCCTGGTGTGGGGGACCACCTATGCGGTCACCACCGAGTTCCTGCCGCCCGACCGGCCACTGCTCGCCGGGCTCCTACGGGCGCTGCCGGCCGGGCTGGTGCTGCTCGCGCTCACCCGGCGGCTGCCCCGCGGCGCCTGGTGGTGGAAGTCGGCGGTGCTCGGCGCGCTCAACGTCGGGATCTTCTTCGCGTTGCTGTTCGTCACGGCGTACCGGCTGCCCGGCGGCATGGCGGCCGTCCTCGGCGCGGTGCAGCCGCTGCTCGTCGCCGGGCTGAGCGTGCTGCTGCTGCGGGAGCGGGTGGCGCTGCGGACCGTGCTGGCGGCCCTGATCGGCGCGGTGGGCGTGGCGTTCGCCGTGCTGACCGCGGCCGCCCGGCTCGACCCGGTCGGCGTCGCCGCCGGGCTGGCCGGCGCCGCGTCGATGGCGCTCGGCCTCATCCTCACCAAACGGTGGGGCCGGCCCTCGGTGTCGCTGCTCACCGCCACCGGCTGGCAGCTCACCGCGGGCGGCCTGCTCCTGCTGCCGGTCGCCCTCCTGGTGGAGGGCCCGCCGCCCGCACTCACGGCGCCGAACCTGCTGGGGTACGCGTACCTGTCCCTGGTCGGGACGGCACTGGCCTACACGATCTGGTTCGCCGGGGTGGAGCGCCTTCCCGCCGCCCGGGTCTCGCTGCTGAGCCTGCTCTCCCCGGTGATGGCCACGGCGGTCGGCTGGGCGGCGCTCGGCCAGACCCTCACACCGGTGCAGCTGACCGGCATGACACTCGCCTTCGGCGCTGTCGTCTGGGGCCAGTCGGCGCATCCGGTGGGCCGCCGGTGGGGGCGGAAAACGTCGTACCCGGGGCCTAGGGTCGGGGCGTGCCCGTTGAACAACGATGGTCCACCGCCCAGATCGAGGCGCTCGCGCCCGACCCCGCATCGCTGCGCAACGCACGCGGTGTCACCGGCCAGTTCACCACCACGGGGCTGACCGGCGACGTCCTCTGGGGAGTGTGCCGGGGCTATCAGGTGGCGGCCGATCTGTCCGGGCCGGCGTTCAAGTGCTCCTGCCCGAGCCGCAAGATCCCGTGCAAACACGTGCTGGGGCTGCTGCTGCACTGGTCCTCGTCCGGCGCCGGTTCCGCCGCCGGAGCGGCTCCCGAGTTCGTCACCCGGTGGGTGGCGGCGCGGGCCGCGCGGACGTCGCGGTCCCCCGCCGCGCCCGATCCGGTCGCCGCCGCGAAACGGGCGCAGGGCCGCGCCGACCGGGTCGCCGGCGGCATGGCCGAGCTGCGCCGATGGCTCGACGACCAGGTCGAGCAGGGTCTGGCCGCGGCCGGGCGGTCCGGGCCCGCGGCCTTCGACGCGATGGCCGCCCGCCTGGTCGACGCGCAGGCGCCCGGGGCGGCCGGCGCGGTGCGCCGGCTCGGCACCATCGCCGGGATCGGCCCGCAGTGGGCCGACCGGCTGCTCGGCGAGCTGGCGCTGCTGCGCCTGCTGGTCTCCGGGCACGCCCACCTCGACGCCCTCGACCCGGGGCTCGCGGCCACCGTCCGCTCCCGGATCGGGTTCCCGACGCCGGCCGAGGAGGTGCTGGCCGGGCCGCGGGTCACCGACCGCTGGCAGGTCCTCGGCCAGGTCGAGGTCGACGACGGCGCGCTGACCAGCCGGCGGACGTGGCTGCACGGTTCCGGCAGCGACCGGTTCGCGCTGGTGCTGTCGTTCGCGGCGCCCGGCCAGCCGCTGCCGGCCGACCTCGTCCCGGGCACCGCGTTCCGCGGCGACCTCTGCTTCTATCCGGGCTCCGTGCCACTGCGCGCGCTCGTCGCCGAGCGCACCTCCGCGGCCGAGCCGTTCGGCTCACCGGACGGCGCCGGGCCGGTCCGGGCGGCTCTCTCCCGCTGGTCGGCGCTCCTGGCCGCGGAGCCCTGGCGGTCCGACGCACCCGTGCTCCTGTCCGGCGTGCGCCCGTCCGGCGCCCACCTGGTCGACGCCGCGGGCGACGCGTTGCCGCTGGCCCCGGGCCATCGCGAGCCGTGGTGGCTGCTCGCCGCCGCGGGCGCCGCCCCGGCCACGATGGCCGCCGAGTGGTCCCCGGCCGGATTGCGTCCCCTGGCCGCGTGGGTCGACGGTGCTTTCGTGCCCGCCGCCCCGCCGATCCCGGACCCGTCCGCATCCCGTGATCCGGAGCTGCCTCCGGAGCTGCTGACGGCCGCCCTGGTCGGCACGGGCCGCCGCCCGTGGTCCGGCCACGCCGTCCAGGTCGGGCCGCTGAGCGCCGATCTCGGCTCGCCCGTCCCGGATAGTTCGGCCGCCGTGCTGCTGGAGGCGGCGGCGGTGGCGCTGACCTGCCGGCGGGCCGGGGTGACGCCGGAGAGCGGGCGGGCGCCGCTGGTGGCCGCGCCGGCTGAGACGGTCGCGCCGCTGCCGGCGGCGGCGTCGGCGCGGCTGGCCCAGATCCTCGGTGGGGGCGCGCCCGGCGGTGGGCACAACGAGCAGGAGCTGCTCGCCCAGTGGCTGGCGGCGGCCGCCGGGCGCGGCGGGATCGTGCCGCCCGCGATCCTTCCGCCGTTGCTGGAGGCCGGGCGGCGGAACATCTCGGTCCGGGCCGACCTGGCGAAGGTCGCCGGGCGGCGGGGCGCCTGGCTGGCCGGGCAGCGCGCCGACTGGCGATGGCTGCTCAGCGAGGCGCCGGCCGCGCCGGCCGGGACCGGGGCGGAGAACGAGGTGGCCGGGGAATGGGCCACCGCGGGTTCGGCCGAGCGGCTCGGTCATCTGGCCGCACTTCGGCGCGTCGACCCGGATCGGGCCCGTGCACTGGTGGAGAGCACCTGGGCGGAGGAGTCCTCGGAGAACCGGGCGCGTTTCATCGGCGCGTTCGGGCCGGGCCTGTCGCCGCGGGACGAGCCACTCCTGGAGCGGGCGCTCGACGACCGGCGCAAGGAGGTTCGGGAGGCCGCCCTCGAACTGCTGCGCAACCTGCCCGGAGCGGCGCTGGGCCGGCGGATGGCCGAGCGGGCGCACGCCGCGGTCCGGTTCGACGGCGCCGGCCGGCTGAGCGTCGAACCGCCCACCGAGCTGGACCGGGACCTGCGCCGGGACGGGGTCGGCGCGGCCCCGGTCCGTGGTGTCGGCGCCGGGGCGTGGCTGCTCGAGGAGGTGGTGGCCGGCACTCCGCTGGACACCTGGACCGGCCTCGACCCGCGGGGCTGGCTCGCCGCGGCCGGCGGCCACGACTGGGCGGCGCCGCTGCTGCACGGCTGGGCCAAGGCGGCGGTCGTGCAGCGTGACCCGCGGTGGGCGACCGCATTGCTGGGTGCTGACGCGGGCCGGCTGCGCGAGGCCGTCCGCTGGGATCTGCACCTGGTCCTGCCACCGGACCGGCTGGCCCGGCTCGCCGCCGACGCCCTGCGCGCCGAGGACGGCACCGCCCAACGGCTGCTGGCGCTGCATCCCGGGCCGTGGCCGGACGGGCTGTCGGTCGCCGTCCTGGAGACGGTGGAACACCGTGCCCGCGTCGACCGGCACACCTGGCAGCTGGGCGAGCTGTGCCGGGCGGCCGGCCTGGCCATGCCTCCGGAGTACGCCGACCTCACCGGCCGGCTGGCCGCCCTGCTGGACCAGACCGTCGAGCCGGCCCGGGTTCGCCCGGTGGCCGAGCTGGCCCGCACCCTCACCTTCCGACTCGAGATGTTCGAGGAGCTTTCGTGACCGCTCTGCGACCGCACGCCGAGGACCAGTACGCCGAAGAGCTGGCCCTGCTCGCCGCCGCCGACGACCGGCCCCGTCCGCCCGGCTGGCGGCTGTCGCCACATGCCGTGGTCACCTATCTGCTCGGCGACGGCGCGAAGATCACCCCGAAGTACGTGGGCCCGCGCCGCCTCATGGAGGTGGCCGTCTCCACCCTTGCCACCGACCGGGCGCTGCTGCTGCTCGGCGTCCCCGGCACCGCCAAGACCTGGGTCTCCGAGCACCTGGCGGCGGCCGTCTCCGGCGACTCCACGCTGCTCGTCCAGGGCACCGCCGGCACCCCCGAGGAGGCGATCCGGTACGGGTGGAACTACGCCCGCCTGCTCGCCGAGGGCCCCACCGACGCCGCCCTGGTGCCGAGCCCGATCATGCGGGCCATGCGGGGCGGGTCGATCGCCCGGCTGGAGGAGCTGACCCGGGTCCCGTCCGACGTGCAGGACGCGCTGATCACCATCCTGTCCGAGAAGACGCTGCCGGTCCCCGAGCTGAACACCGAGGTCCAGGCGCAGCGTGGTTTCAACCTGATCGCCACGGCCAACGACCGGGACCGTGGGGTCAACGAGCTGTCCAGCGCGCTGCGCCGCCGGTTCAACACCGTGGTGCTGCCGGTTCCGGCGAGCGCCGACGACGAGGTGGAGATCGTGGCGCGGCGGGTGGCCCAGCTGGGCAGGGCCCTGGAGCTGCCCGAGGTGCCGGCCGCCCTGGAGGAGATCCGCCGTGTGGTGACGGTCTTCCGGGAGCTGCGGTCCGGGATGACCGAGGACGGGCGTACCAGATTGAAGTCGCCCACCGGGACCCTCTCGACGGCCGAGGCCATCTCGGTGATCACCAACGGGATGGCGCTGGCCGCCCACTTCGGTGACGGCACCCTGCATCCCGGCGACGTGGCGGCGGGCATCGTCGGCGCCGTGGTGAAGGACCCGGTCTCGGACGGGGTGGTCTGGCGGGAGTATCTGGAGGCGGTCGTCCGGGAACGGTCCGGGTGGCTCGACTTCTACCGGGCCGCCCGCGATGCCTGAGCGGATCTACGGGATCCGGCACCACGGCCCGGGGTCGGCTCGCGCCGTGGTCCGGGAGTTGTCGGCGAACCCACCGGAGGTGCTGCTGATCGAGGGTCCGCCGGAGGCCGGCGACCTGGTCCGGTGGGTGGCGGACGACGGCCTGGAACCGCCGGTCGCCCTGCTGGGGTATGCGGTGGACGATCCCGGGAAGGCCGCGTTCTGGCCGTTCGCCGTCTTCTCGCCGGAATGGCAGGCCATCCGGTGGGCGGTCGGGAACGGCGTCCGGGTGCGTTTCTTCGATCTTCCGTACGCGTTCCGCGTAGCTCCGGAAACCGAAAGCCGGCCGGATGAACAGGAGGGTGAGGCGGCCCGGCCGGTGGATCCGATCGGGGAGCTGGCCGCGGCGGCCGGGTACGACGATCCGGAACGCTGGTGGGAGGACGTCGTCGAGCATCGGGGCGTACCGGTCTTCGAGGCGATCGCGGAGGCGATGACGGCGATCCGGGAGACCGTTGCGGAGAACCCGGACGATCTGCTGCGTGAGGCGTATATGCGGTCGGTGCTGCGGGAGGAGCGGCGCGGGCACGAGGACGTCGCCGTCGTCTGCGGGGCGTGGCACGTGCCGGCGCTGCTCCGGAAGGTGCCGGTCAAGGACGACGCCGCGCTGCTCAAGGGGCGGCGTAAGGGCAAGGTGGCGTTCACCTGGGTGCCGTGGACGTACGGGCGGCTCGCGTCGTGGTCGGGTTACGGGGCCGGGGTGCGGTCGCCGGGGTGGTACCACCATCTGTTCACCACCGGCGACGACGTGGTGCCCCGGTGGCTGGTGGACGCGGCGGGGGTGTTGCGCGCGGAGGGCGTGGCCACGTCGTCGGCGCACGTGATCGAGGCCGCCCGGCTGGCCGAGGCCCTCGCCACGCTGCGCGGACGGCCGCTGGCCGGGCTGGCCGAGGTGACCGAGGCCGCGGAGGCGGTGATGTGCGACGGCGAGCCGCTGCGCACCGAGCTGATCTCCCGGCGGCTGGTCGTCGGCGAACGGCTGGGCGCGGTGCCCGACGAGATGCCGGCCGTGCCGCTGGCCCGGGATCTGACCGCGCGGCAGCGCTCGCTGCGGCTGAAACCGGAACCCGGCGAGCGGAACCTCGACCTCGACCTGCGGCAGGACAACGACCTGCGGCGCAGTCGGCTGCTGCACCGGCTGCGGATCCTCGACGTGCCGTGGGGCGTGCGGACGGCCGCCCGGCGCGGCACCGGGACGTTCCGGGAGGAGTGGCGGCTGAGCTGGCAACCCGAGTTCGCGGTCCGGCTGGTCGAGGGCGGCATGTGGGGCACGACCGTGGCGGCCGCGGCGACCGCCCGGGTGACCGCACGGGCCGGTGCGGCGGGCACCCTGGCCGAGGTCACCGAACTGGTGGAGACCTGTCTGCCGGCGGATCTCGCGGGGGCGTACCCAGCGGTGCTCGCGGCGCTGGACCGGCGCGCCGCGCTGGACGCCGACGTGCATCACCTGATGGCGGCGATTCCGGCGCTGGCGCGCACGCTGAGGTACGGCGACGTGCGCCGGACCGACGTGGCCGGCCTGGCCACGGTGACCGCCAGCCTGCTCGCCCGGGTGTGCGCCGCGCTGCCGTCGGCGGCCGGGTCGCTCTCCGACGAGGCGGCCCGGCGGTTGCGGGACGGCATGGACGGCGTGCACCAGGCCGTCGGCCTGCTCGCCGACGAGTCGCAGCGGGAGCGGTGGCTGGCGACCGTCGGGGCGCTCGCGGTCCGGCCAGGGCTGCACGGTCTGCCGGCCGGGCGGCTGACCCGCCTGCTGCTGGACGCCGGGCGGCTGGACGGCGCGGAGGTGCGCCGCCGGCTGCGGCTGCCGCTGACCGTCGGCACGCCACCGGCGCACGCGGCGGCCTGGGTGGAGGGTTTCCTCGCCGGTGGCGGGTTGCTGCTGGTCCACGACGAGGCGCTGCTCGCCCTGGTGGACGACTGGCTGGCGGACATTCCGGCGGACGCCTTCGAGGCGGTGCTGCCGCTGTTGCGGCGGACGTTCGGGGCGTTCGAGGCGGGCGAGCGGCGGGCCATCGGCGAGCGGGTGGCGGGCGGGCGTTCCGGTTCCGCCAGAGCGACCGCCGAGATCGATCCGGCCCGCGCCGCGGAGCCGCTGCCGGTGCTCGGCGCCCTGCTGGGCCGCCCACTCACCCCGGCCGGGAACCGGCCATGACCAGCGGCGAAGACCGGCAGCAGGCGCGATCGGGAGACGGCCATGACCGGTAGTGGAGGTGGGATGAGCGGGGCGGACGATGTGACGCGGGAGCGGCTGCGGCGGTGGCGGCTGGTGCTCGGCGGCCAGGCCGACGAGGCGCTCGGCAGGGCGGAGGGCCGGGACGGGGCGATGGACGCCGCGCTGGCCGCGCTCTACGACGCCGGGGAGGGCGGGGCGGACGGTAGGCCGGCACGACGGTCGGCCGGGCTGGGCGGGTCCGCGCCGAAGGTGGCCCGCTGGCTCGGCGACATCCGGGAGTATTTTCCGGGCACCGTGGTCCAGGTGATGCAGGCCGACGCCATCGAGCGGCTCGACCTCACCCGGCTGCTGCTCGAACCGGAGATGCTGGCCGCCGTGGAACCCGACATCCACCTGGTCGGCACGCTGCTCTCGCTGAACCGGGTGATGCCGGACGCCACCCGCGAGGCGGCCCGCCAGGTGGTCCGGACCGTGGTGGAGGAGCTGGAGCGGCGGATCGCGCAGCGGACCCGGGCCGCGGTGACCGGCGCGCTGAACCGGGCGGCCCGGATCAGCCGGCCCCGGCACGCCGACATCGACTGGGACCGGACCATCCGCGCGAATCTCAAGCACTACCTGGCCGAACACCGCACGGTGATCCCGGAACGGCTGGTCGGCTACGGGCGGCGGAGCACGGCGGTCCAGCGGGATGTGGTGCTCTGCGTGGACCAGTCCGGCTCGATGGCGGCCTCGGTGGTGTTCTCCGGGGTGTTCGCCGCTGTGCTCGCGTCGCTGCGCTCCCTGCGTACGTCGCTGGTGGTCTTCGACACCGCCGTGGTCGATCTGACCGATCAGCTGGCCGATCCGGTCGAGGTGCTGTTCGGCACGCAGCTCGGCGGCGGCACCGACATCAACCGGGCGATCACCTACTCGCAGCAGCTGATCACCCGGCCACGGGACAGCATCTTCGTGCTGATCAGCGACCTGTACGAGGGTGGCGTCCGGGAGGAGATGCTGCGCCGGGTGGCCGAGATGACCGCGGCCGGGGTGCAGGTGGTGGTGCTGCTGGCGCTGTCCGACGAGGGGGCGCCGGCCTACGACCACGAGAACGCGGCGGCCCTGGCGGCTCTCGGGGTGCCGGCGTTCGCGTGCACGCCGGACGTCTTCCCGGATCTGATGGCCGCCGCGATCGAGCGCCGTGACCTGCGCGCCTTCGCCGAGCGTGCCACCGCGACGGGAGGTTGATCAGTCGGTCCAGCGGAGGAAGCGGTCGAAGAGTTCCGAGGCGGGCGCCTGGGGCATGTCCCGGGCGGCCTCCTCGAGGTGGTCCCACATCACGATGGCCAGGTCGACGCGACCGTGTTCGGCGGCCAGCTGTTCGCGGGCCGGGTCGCACGGCCAGGCCCGCCCGCAGGAGGCGCAGTCCCATGAGGGCCGGGCGGGGCCGTGCTCCACTCGATCCGCGATCCCGGTCATCGCCGGGACCTCGCGCCGCACCACACGGGGCCGCTCCTTCCTGGCGCGGGCACCCCGCCATGGCGCCCGCCGTGCCCCACACATTGCGCGTGCATCGTGCACCGGTCAACCGCGCGACCTCTTGGCTCGCTGGTCCGGGTGACCCCCGGTCGGGCCATCGGCACCGGTCGCTTCGGCCCGGTCACTGTCAGTCCAACCCCGAAGATCAAGATTTGGGGTACGGGGTGAGCGCGCGATAGTTGCCGATAAGTGGATTCCTGCCTGATATGTACCCGTCTCTGGAACCATGAGGGTCGGAATCTCCGGCGCCCGAGGAGGTGACATGACCTACGACGAGGATCCCCAGCTCCCGGCGGACACTCCCGAGCGGGCCACCCGGCGACGTGGACAGGTCGCGGTCGGGGTCGCCGGGGCGGTGGCCGTGCTGAGCGGAGCCGGGCTCCTGGCCACCCAGCTGATGAACGAGTCGCAGCCCACCCTTCCGGAGCCGGCCGCACTGGCGCCGCAGACCACGCCGGCCTCCCCCGGCGTGGGAGCGACCGGGGTCTCGCCGTCGGATGCCCGTACCCCCGGAAAAGCAACGAAGCAGGCGCCGCCCGCGCATCGCAGCCCCGCGCCCACGCCCGCGTCGAGCCGTCAGGCGAGCCCTGCCCCGAACGCCGCGCGAGCCTCCTCCGCCATCGCTGACCTGCGAAAACGCTTCGGCTTCGGCGGACCGGAAATAGCCGAACGGACCGAGAAGCTGGGTGAGGGCACGGTACGGATCGTGACCGCGCAAAGCGACCTCACCGGCGACCGGGAGCTGATCCTCGCCGGCGACGACGGCACCGAGGTCGGCGGTGGCGTGCACTGCACCACGGACGTCCCGAACGACACGGTCATGTCGCCGGCACCTGAAATGCTGATGTGCTGGCGCACGTCGCCGGAACGCAGCGTGATCACGATGGCGACCACAGCCGAGGGCGAACCGTCCACGGCCGACAGCGTTGTGGTCATCCAGCGCGAATGGGACCGTCTCGACTGAGGCGACCGGCATCGAACCCGGAACGGCAACGAAACGGCCCGGCATCCCAGAGAAGGATGCCGGGCCGTTCGTCGTGGCTCGCGAGTGTGGTCAGGCCACGATGGGGGCGCTGGTGACGCCGAGCACCGTGGGGCCGGCCGGGACCATCACCCGGTAGGTCTGGCCGGCGACCAGGCCGGTGATGGTGACCTTGACCGGGGAGGCGCTCGCCGTGTACTTGCCGACGGTGGTCCAGGCGCCACGGATGTTCTGCTGGATCTCGGCGGGCCGGCCGACCGCGCCGGTCAGGGTGACCGCCAGCTTCCCCTTCGCCGTCCGGGCCACGGTGACCGCCGCGCGCACCTTGTAGGTGACCGGCGCGGAGGTCGCGGCCTCGCTCGTGGTGGTGGCGACCGCCTTGAGGACGAGCTGGTAGCTCGCCTTGGCGGTGCGGTTCACCCGGACGGTGCCGGCGGAGCCGGTGGTGGCGTCGGCACACTGCTGCGCGGCGGCGCCCTCGGTGACGCAGATCTGGACCGGCTTACCGGACCATGCCTTGTTGTCAGCCTTGACGGTGAACGTGGTGGTCACCGCGGTGCCGTGGACGACCTCACCGCCGGCGACGTCGGCGGTGATCACCGGCTTGACCTTCGCCACGGTCCGGCTCGGCGACGGAGCGACGGTCGGGGCGGAGGTGGGCGCCGTCGTGGGAGCCTTGGTCGGCGGGGTGGTCGGCGCCGTCGTGGGAGCCTTCGTCGGGGCAGTGGTCGGCGCCGTGGTGGGAGCGCTCGTGGTCGGCGCCGTGGTGGGAGCCTTGGTCGGCGCGATCGTCGGGGCCGTGGTCGGGGCGGTGGCGGGCGGCGTGATCGTGGCGAGCGCCGCGGCGGCGTCGATCCGGCCGTTGCCGAAGTCGTTGTCGAAGCCGGCCGGGCCCAGGTCGGCCGCCGACTTCTCCAGGGCGGTCTCGATCTGGTCCGGGGTGAGGCTCCCCTGGTAGCCCTTGAGCAGCGCGGCCACCGCGGCCACGTGCGGGGCGGCCATCGAGGTGCCGTTCATGCTGGTGTACTGCTTTCCCAGCGCGGTCGGGTAGGTGCTCATGATGCCGCTGCCCGGGGCGGCCACGTCGACGTAGCTGCCGGCGTTCGAGTAGCTGGCCACCTTGTCGGCGGAGTCGGTCGCGGCCACCGCGACGACACCATCGTCAGCGGCCGGGTACGAGATGGGGCTGCCCTCCTGACGGCTGTTGCCTGCGGCGGCGATCACCGTGACGCCCTTGTTGCGGGCGTACGTGATCGCGTTGCTCACCGCGGACACCTTCGTCGTGGAGCCCAGCGACATGTTGATCACCTGGGCGCCGTTGTCGGCGGCCCAGACGATGCCCTCGGCGGTGTCCGACATGTTGCCGCTGCCGTTGGCGCCCAGCACCTTGACCGGCAGGATCCTGACGTCCGGCGCGATGCCCGAGACACCGACGCCGTTGCCGGTCACCGCGGCGATGGTGCCGGCCACATGCGTGCCGTGCCCGTTGCCGTCGGTGCTGGTCCCGGCCGTGTTCGCGATGGCGTCGTAGCCGGGCAGCACGTTGGCGGCCAGGTCCGGGTGGGCGGCGTCCACACCGCTGTCGATGACCGCCACGGTGGCACCCGAGCCGGTCGACCTCTGCCAGGCCTCGGCCGTACGGATCTTGGTGAAGTCCCACTGCTGCGCCCGGTAGGGGTCCGAGCCGGTGGGGATGCCGAGCGCGTGCACCGGGGCGTCCATCTCGACCCCGACCGCGTTGTCCGTCTTCTGCGCGTCCTTGACCAGCTTCACCGCGGACGCCCTGTCGGTGGCCTCCTTGACGGTGACGACCGGCCGGCCGGCCTCGTCGATCGTGGTCGACACGACCCGCGCGGGCTGAGCCTCGGTCACCACGTCCGGAACGATGTGCTCCGGTTCCGCTGTCAGCCCGTAGGTGACGGGGGTCCAGTCCGCGCTGCCGGTCGGCAGGGCGACCACGCCGACCGCGGCGAACGCGCTCATGGCAACGGCACCGACGGCGTACTTGCTGATGGTGGCCTTGTTCAAAACGGTTCCTCCCCCTCGGACGACGTGAACCAGACTTGAGGGGGAGGATTGCGAACCCAGTTGTCACGCTGGTGCTTCTGGGGAGCAGGCGCACCTCAGGTTTCGATCAGGCGGTGACCGTGTTGCTCGTGGCGCCGAGGACCGCGACGGTGTCCGGCACGACGACCCGGTACCTCTGACCTCTGACCAGGCCACTCACGGTCATGCGGGCCACCGCGCCGTAGGAGCCGACGGCCTCCCAGGTGCGGGTCGCCAACGAGTACCGCTGGATCTCGACCCGCTGCCCGGCCGCTCCGGTGATGGTCACCGTCATCACGCCACGGCTGATCAGCCTCGCAGCGGCTGTCACGCGCACCGTGTAGGTGGCGACCGGCGACGTCGCCGCCGAGGTGGTGCCGGTCTCGGCCATCGTGAGGTAGGCCCGGAAGCCCGCCGTGGCGGCGCGCGACACCGTGACCGTGCCTGAGCCGCTGGTTTTCGCATCGGTGCAGGTGAACGCCGCTCCCCCGGCGGCCAGGCACAGCGACACCGGCTTGTTCGCCCACGCGCGGCCGGACACCCGGACGGTGAACACGGTCGAGGTGGGTGCCCCGTAGGTCACCTTCCGACTGGTCACGTTCGTGGTGATGAGCGGCTTGATCTTCGGCTTGGCGGTGCCGCTCGGCGTGGGGCTGCCGGTGGGGCTCGCCGTCGGGCTGCCGGTGGGGCTCGCCGTGGGCGCGCTGGTGGTGGGTGCCGTGGTAGGTGCACTGGTGGTGGGCGCCGTCGTGGGGGCAGTGGTCGGCGCGCTCGTCACCGGCGTGACCGCGGCCAGCGCGGCGACGGCGTCGACACGTCCGTACCCGTAATCGCTGTCGAAGCCCTTGACGCCGAGGTCCACCGCGGACCTCTCCATCGCGGACTCGATCTGGTCCGGCGTCAGCTGCGGCTGATAGGCCTTGAGCAGCGCGGCCAGCGCCGCGACATGCGGCGACGCCATCGACGTTCCATTCAGGGACACGTACGACTGGCCGCGCGCCGCGGGATACGTGCTGAGGATCCCGCTCCCGGGCGCCGCCACGTCGACGTAGCCGCCGGCGTTCGAGTAGGACGCGTACCGGTCGGCGGAGTCGGTCGCGGCCACGGCGATCACCCCGGCGTCGGCGCCGGGATAGGAGACAGGGCTTCCGGACGTACGCTCGTTGCCCGCCGCCGCGACCACGGTGACACCCTTGCCCCGGGCGTACGCGACGGCGTTGCTGATCGCGGCGACCTTCGTCGTCCCGCCCAGCGACATGTTGATCACCTTGGCGCCGTTGTCGGCGGCCCAGACGATGCCCTCGGCGACATCCGACGAGTAGCCGCTGCCGTTCGCGCCCAGCACCTTCACCGGCAGGATCCGGACCTCCGGCGCGATGCCGGAGACGCCCACCCCGTTGCCGGTGACGGCCGCGATCGTGCCGGCCACATGCGTGCCGTGCCCGTTGCCGTCGGTGCCGGGCCCCACCTTGTTCGCGACCGCGTCGTAACCGCTGATCACGTTCGCCGCCAGGTCCGGGTGGGCCGAGTCGACCCCGGTGTCGATCACCGCGACCGTCACGCCGTTGCCCGTCGACTTCGGCCAGGACTCGGCGACCCGCATCTTCCCGAAGTCCCACTGCTGACTCCGGTACGGGTCCGATCCGGACGGAACGCCCAGCGCGTACACCGGCGCGTCGATCTCGACGCTCACCGCGTCGTCGGCCCGCTGCGACGCCTCGACCAGGTCGGCGGCGGCCTTCCGGTCGGTCGCCTGCTTCGAGGAGACGACCGGTCGGCCATCGGCGTCGATCGTCGTGGTGACGATCCGGGCGGGCCGCGCCTTCGAGACGGTGGCCGGGAGCAGTTCCTCCGGGCGCTGGGTCAGGCCGTAGGTGACCGGCTCCCAGCCCGTGCCGCCGGTGGGCAGGGCGAACACGCTCACGGCCGCAAGCGCTCCCACGGCCACAGCCCCGGCCGCATACCGGCGCAGTTGAACCCTCATGCTCGATGTCCCTCTCTCAGCGGTCGGACACGAGCTTCGGTCGGGCCGGAGCACCGTTTAGTGATCACGAGGTTGCGAATCGGGAGCGCGCACCTCGGTACCAAGGCCGCGATTCTCGTGCGAGAAGTCCGACTTGTTAGGGAACATGAAGATTCGACTGGCTCACGTGCAAATGGGCCTGACGGAATCGAGAACCGCGAGGTATGACGACATGAGCCGATCCGATGGCCGCCGGAACCGCGACCGGAGACACCGATCCACGCAGCGCCCGATTCACCGGCCGAGCTGGAAGGCAGTGATCGGGGTGACCGGCCTGGCGGCCGTCCTCGGCACCGGAGCATATGTGATCACCGGCCAGGTGCTCGCCGACCGGCAAGCCGATGTGATTCAGGGCCAGCGGATCATCGTCCCGGCCCCGGTGGCCCCGGGGAGCACATCCGGATCACCGGAGCCCTCCGCGACACCGACGGCCGTCTCCAAGAAGGCGTCACCGACCCCCTCGACGGCGGCCGATGAGATCAAGGAAGCACGGCGGAAGATGGCCAAGGACGGCGTCGAGGTTCAACGGCCGGTCGCACCGAAGAGCACCACGTCGGCCGACGACGTCAAGACGACCACCGAAGGGTCCCTGAAGGAGGGTGGCATCGTGCGGATGGTCACCGCTCGCGGGGACCTGACCGGGCGGGGGGAGTTGGCCTACGTCGCCGGCGGAATCCGGAAACATCGGAATGCGTCCTGCTCGCAGACCTTCCAGTTCAGCACCAATCCCCGACCGGCGAAGAAGGACAACCTGCTGATGTGCTGGCGGACCAGTCCGGCCAAGAGCGTGCTCGCGATCGTGGTCGACCCGAAAGGCCGCCCGTCCCGGGACAAGGCGGTCGACGCCCTCGAGAAGAGCTGGCGCGAAATGGGGTGAGCCGGTCGGTACAGGTCACAGCACAGCGGCCCGGAGTGTGAACTCCGGGCCGCTGTGTGATGTCGAGCGTGAGAACCGCAAGACGATCAGAACGAGGCCACCGTGAACGTCGAATTGCTCGACACCGTCGAGTAGTTGACGGCCGCGTCACTGACGGATTCGCCATCGTTGATCACCGTGATCGTGTAGGTCCCGTCAGGGACCTCGGTACCCGGGGTGATCGTTGGCGTGTGATTCGCGGTGGCACCCGTGATGGAGTCCGAAAGGTTGAGCGTGCAGATGATCTCCGAGTCGCTGATCTGCAGAACGCTGTTGCAGTAGCTGGTCGGGTTGGGCCCGGCAGCTGTCACTGCCGGAAGGCCGGTGCCGAAAGTCTGACTGTTCCACTCGTTGTTCGTCAGCAGAACATAGGACTCATCGGCATCCAGCGGCGCAGCAGTGGCCACGTCACCGAAGGTCAACTCGCCGAAGCCGGCCCCGATGATGTCCAGAACCGGCGCGGTGTCGGTCGGCGCCGTGTTCGGGGTGACATTGATGCCATAGGTGAAGGTGTACGGCGCACCCGTGGTGGTCTTGGTGCCGGACGCCGTGGTGACGCTCAGGTTCACAGCGCCCGGCGCATGCGCGGTGGTGGTGCCGCTGAACGAGGTAGCATCGATCACGGTGACGTTCGTGAGCGGGCTACCGCCGAGCGAGGCGGTAAGGGTCGCACCGGCGGACGTCGGGACACCTTCCAACCCTGAGACGGTGAGGCTCTGCCCACCCTGTGCCGGACCGGATGCCGTTGGCGTCGCCGTGCCGCCCTCGACCGCGAATTCAGCGCCCGACAGATCCAGCACCGCGGCCACGGTGAAGACAGCCGGTGCCGTGACCATCGCGGCGTCGGCGACGTTACTGGCGTAGGTGCAAAGGTTCCACGGTGTAGTGACGTCCTTGCCTCCGACGATCACCGCATTGGCCGGCAGGGTGACCGCGACCTTAAAATTCGTGATCTTCAATGGCGTCGCCGCGTAGGGCTCCAGGCCGGTGGCAGCCCCGAGAGCGCTTGTCGCTGGACGTGTGAGCGGGCAACTGTTCCGGGTGGCCAACACCTCGGGGACTCCAGCGGCGAAGGGGGCGCTCGCCGTCGGCGCGGTGAGCGTCAAGTTGGTGGCCTCACCCGAACTGCCACCGGTCGGAACCACCGTGACGGCGGGCAGCGTCTTGTCGAAGCTGGCGAAGGTTACGTTGCTGCGGGCCGCCAACGGAGTGGTGCCGGCCGTGGTGCCGGCATAGGAGCAGAGAAGGTAGGGCGTTCCGAGCGTCAAAGTCGGGGCTGCCGCGGTCCCGGGCACGGTCACTGTGACCGCGGTGTTGGCCGGAAGGGCGGTGGTGCCGGCGACCTTCACCGTAGAGGTGGCGTTGATCCGCGTCCCAGCTAGGGGTGCGGTATAGGTGACTGGACATTCCGTACCGGCGACGAACTGAGTCGTGTACGCGGTCCCGGTGAAGATCGCACTACTCGCGGTCAGGGTGACCTTTTCAGTGGCCTGCCCGGTGGTCGGGCTCAGCGCGGCGATGTTCACAGCGGTAAGGAGGTTCGCGGTGGTCTCGGTGGCGACCAGATCGCCGGCCGCTGTCGCGTCGTCGTAGATGCACGTCTTGTAAGTGCCCGCGGGCAAGGCCGGCGTGGTGACATGGGCGGTCGTGCCGCCGGACGCCGCGTCGATCAGACCACCGGGCACGGCGCCGGTCACGCCCGCACCGTAGGTGGCCGGGCAGTTCGTCTCTGTCGATGGCACGAACCGAACCGCCATGGTGTCGGCCAATGCGGTGCCACCGGTGAGGTAAAGAACGGTGCCGCCGGCGATCGCCACCTGGGTCGTGTTGAGCGTGATGGCGGCGCTGGCCGGCGTCGCGGTGCCGGCCAGCACCAGCACGGCTGCTGCCGCCGCCGCACCTCCGGCCTTGAGTGGCCGGTGGCCGGGTCGTCGTGCTGTGGACTTGCGCATGCGAGGTCCTCCTACGGTCTGCGAAACCGCGATAGGGATTGGGAGCCCGCGCGCTTAGGCGACGGCGGGCCGTCTCGCCCGAAGCGTAACGATTAAGGGTGATGGAGATCCCGAAAGCTATAAAGAACCTCATTTTTCCGACATCTCCCTACCGCAGAGCTAACATGCCCCGTCTCGCCCAGCACCGCGACCGCCGGACACCGTGGCGGCAACACACCGAACACCTCGCGGGTCCCGGCCGACTGAAACACACCTCCCATGACCGATAAGCGCGATGAATTGGCGAGGCATGCCTTACCTAAATTGATGAAAGTAAAGCCTTTCCTAAGCATTGTCCATTTCTGGAATTGCAACGCCGGAAAGATGCACTGCAGAGAAATAGTGGGTAAGTTCGAGTCGAAGCCAATTCCCTGACCGCCGAAGGAGAACCGTCGTGACCCAGATGATGAACATGCCGCGCGTGCAGACCTGCACCGTCACGGACTGTGGCTACAACCACGACGGATGCACGGCGTTCGCCATCACCATCGGTGACACGAACGCCGAGTGCGACACCTTCGTGGGCTCCGGGCTGTCCGGCGGCATGGGCGTGGCCATCGCCCAGGTGGGCGCCTGCAAGCGCGCCGACTGCAAGTACAACAAGGATCTCGAATGTCAGGCGCCGGCCATTACCGTGGGGGCCTCCGCGGACGTGGCGGACTGTCTCACCTACGAGCATTCCTGACCGATTCCGCACAGAGCGCCGCCGTCTCACCCCGGGTGAGGCGGCGGTTTCTGTTGACACCGGCCGACACCCGGACTAGGTTGCACTCAGATCGAGTAAGACTCATAGCGAGAAGAACCGGAGCGGGCGATGGACGAGGCGAGGTTCCTGGCGGGGTACGACCCTCGGGACTATCCCGCGGTCGCGGTGACCGTGGACGTGGTGGCGCTGACCATTCGGGACGGACGGCTCTGCGTGCTGCTGGTCGAGCGCGGCGAACAGCCCTTCGCCGGCCACCGGGCGCTGCCGGGCGGGTTCGTCCGCGAGGAGACGCTCGGCGAGGCGGCCCTCCGGGAACTGGCCGAGGAGACCGGGCTGACGCCCGGTCAGGAGAAGACCGAGCTCGAGCGGGTGCACCTGGAGCAACTTCAGACGTACGGGAATCCGGGCCGTGATCCCCGGATGCGCGTGGTCTCCGTGGCCTATCTGGCGTTCGCGCCGAGCCTGCCCGAGCCGACGGCCGGCAGTGACGCGGCGCGCGCCTACTGGGTGCCGGTGGAGGAGGCGAAGGATCTGGCCTTCGACCACGACGAGATCCTCGCCGACGGGCTGGAGCGGGCGCGGGCGAAGCTCGAGTACACACCGCTCGCCACGGCGTTCACCGGGCCCGAGTTCACCATCGGCGAGCTGCGGCAGGTCTATGCGGCGGTGTGGGGCGAGGAACTGCACGCCGGCAACTTTCACCGGAAGGTGCTGTCGGTTCCGGGCTTCGTGGAGAGCACCGGCGAGACGACGGCGAAGGGCGGGGAGCGGGGCGGGCCGCGGGCGAAGCTGTACCGGGCCGGTGACGCCCGGCTGCTGCACCCGGCGCTGCTCCGCCCGACCAGGGAGGACCGGGTGCGATGATCACGACAGCACGGATCGAGACGCTCTCCTTCGAGGAGGCGGTGGGGCAGATCGCCGCGGCGGAGAGCTTCCGGGAACTGGACGTGGAGCGGAGCGGCGGCCGCGCGTACAAGAAATGGGCGAAGCTGGTCCATCCAGACGCGGTGGGCGCGGGCCGGAGGGCGACCGCGACGGACGCCTTCGCCAGGCTCTCCGCTCTCTACAGGCAGAAGCCGGAAGTGCCGGTGCTGCACGGACGCCGGCGGGCCTACGGGATGGGCGAGATGTTCGCCCACGGTGACCTCGCCGAGCTGTACGCCGACGGCCAGGCCGTCATCAAGATCCCCCGGCATCCGGGTGACAGCGACCTGATGGAGGTCGAGGCCGCCACGCTCCAGAGACTGTGGCGGGACGGCGATCCGCGGTTCCGGCCCTACGCGGCCCGGCTGATCGAGAGCTTCGTCTACGAGGACGAGCGGCGCTGCCGGCGCCGGGTGAACGTGCTGGAGCGGCAGGACGGCATGGTCAGCCTGGCTCACGTAAAGGAAGCGACGCCGCAGGAGGTGCTCTGGATCTGGCGCCGGCTGCTGACCGGTTTGGGCTGGGCACACCGAGCCGGGGTCACGCACGGGGCGCTTCTGGAGGAACACGTGCTGATCCATCGGGAGATGCGCGGACTCGTGATCATCGACTGGTGCTATGCGGGACATCGACCTAGGGCGATAGTGAAAGCACGGCAGTCGGCCTACCCGCCGGAGGTGCTGAACGACAGGCTCGCTGGTCCCGCCACCGACATCTACATGGCGACCGGGCTGATCACGCGGCTGATGGGGTCGCGGATGCCCGAGCCGCTGCGGCGGTTCGCCGCCGGATGCACCTATGACGCGCCGCGGATGCGGCCGCAGGACGCCTGGGCGCTGCTGGGCGAACTCGACGACATCATCCCCCAGCGGTACCGGAACTGAGGAGAGAGCGACATGGGAAGCGGACTCTGGTCCACCGACGTCTACACGGCGGCCGCCGACTTCCGGGCGGCGACCGGGAGGAGCGCGTTCGCGTACAGCGACTCCGGCGCCCGGACCGCGCACCCCGACCTGGATCCGGACGGGGTCTTCATGCGGGAGTCCCGGGACAGTGACGAGCATCCGTTCAGCACGCCGATCGCGGTCCTGTTCGACGTGACCGGGTCGATGGGCAACGTGCCGCGGGTTCTCCAGACCAAGCTGCCGCAGCTGCTGGGACTGCTCACCAGGAAGGGCTACGCGGTCGACCCGCAGATCATGTTCGGGGCGATCGGCGACGCCACCTGCGACCGGGCGCCGCTCCAGATCGGACAGTTCGAGTCGGACAACCGGATGGACGAGGACCTCGCGAAGATCGTGCTGGAGGGCGGCGGCGGGGGCCAGAAACACGAGTCCTACGAGCTGGCGCTGTACTTCATGGCCCGGCACACGATCCTGGACTCGCTGGTCAACCGGGGGCGCAAGGGCTATCTGTTCATCATCGGGGACGAGATGCCGTACCCCCGGGTGAAGCCGCGCGAGGTGCGCGCGGTGATCGGCGACGAACTGCGCGAGCCGATCCCGACCGAGGACATTCTGGCCGAGCTGAAGCGCAAGTTCGACGTCTACTACATCCTGCCGACGGCGGCCCACCACAGCGGCGACAAGGAGGTGCTGTCGCGCTGGCGCAAGCTGCTCGGGCAGAACGTCCTGGAGCTCGACGACCTGGACGCGGTCTGCGAGACGATCGCGCTGACCGTGGGGCTCGGCGAGGACGCCATCGACCTGGACGAGGGCATCGCCGACCTGACCGACGTGGGCTCGGCGGCGGGCGGCACGGTCGGCCGGGCGCTGTCACCGTTGCAGCGGACGCCGGTGGTGCGGTCGTCGTTCGAGATCGCGGGTGGGGGCGCGGGCGGGAACCAGCGGCTGTGAGCCGGCACGTCGCGGTCGTCGACCTCGGGTACGGCGACGCCGGCAAGGGCACGGTCGTCGACTTCCTCTGCGCCACCGAGGACAAACGGGCCGTCCTGCGCTTCAACGGGGGAGCGCAGGCCGCGCACAACGTGATCACCGAGGACGGGCGGCATCACACGTTCAGCCAGTTCGGGTCGGGCACGCTGCGCGGCGTGCCCACCCACCTGACCCGGTTCATGGTGGTGGACCCGCTCTCGCTGGCCGGCGAGGCGGCCGCGCTCGGCAACCCGTTCCACCTGCTCACGGTGGATGGGGAGGCACTGCTCGCCACTCCGTGGCATCGCGCCGCGAACCAGCGGCGGGAGCGTTCGCTCCGGCACGGCTCGTGCGGCATGGGCGTCGGAGAGACGATGGCGTACGCGTCGGAGCACCCCGATGCCCCGAAAGTCGCCGACGTGCTGTCCCCCGCACGGCTGCGGTGCCGCCTGGCGGCCGTCCGGGAGGCGCTCGACGTGCCCGGGCCGCCGCTGGACGACGTGGTGGAGGCGTTCGTCGCGTTCGGGGAGGCGGTCCGGATCGTCGGCCCGTCCTGGACGTCCCGCCTGCTCGCTGAGGGGCCGTGTGTGTTCGAGGGCGCCCAGGGGGTGCTGCTCGACGAGTGGCGGGGTTGGCATCCGCACACGACGTGGTCGACGACGACGTTCGACAACGCCCTGTCACTTTGCCCGGATCTGTTGCGCCTCGGTGTAGTCAGGACCTACACCACCCGGCACGGAGCCGGTCCGTTCGTGACCGAGGCGCCGCTGGATCTGCCGGAGGCGCACAACGGCCGCGACCCGTGGCAGGGCGACTTCCGGGTCGGCCACTTCGACGCGGTGGCCCACCGGTACGCGGTCGAGGTGGCCGGCGGCGTCGACGCCCTGGCGATCACCCACCTGGACGTCCCGGACCGCTCCCCCGGTCTGCGGATCTGCACCTCCTACGAGGTGGACGGCGAGTCCTGGGACCGGATCGAGCCGGGCCCGCCCCGCGACCTGGAGTACCAGGAGCGCCTCGGCGAGCGGCTACGGCGCGCCCGCCCGGCCGGCATGTACCAGCCGGACGACTGGTGCGAGTCGATCGCCTCGCACCTGGGCGCGCCGGTCCTCGTGGAGTCGCACGGCCCCGGGGCCGCGGACAAGAAGTCGCGCTAGGCCGGGGTCAGGAGGAAGACCGGGATCTGGCGGTCGGTCTTCGTCTGGTAGTCGGCGTAGTTCGGGAAGGCCTCCACCGAGCGCTTCCACCAGGTGTCGCGCTCCTCACCGGACAGCTCACGGACCGTGTAGTCCTGCTTGAGCGGCCCGTCCTGGAGCTCGACGAGCGGATTCTTCCGGATGTTGTAGACCCAGACCGGGTTCTTGGGGGCGCCGCCGAGCGAACCGACGACCGCGTACTCCCCCTCGTGTTCGATCCGCATCAACGCGGTCTTGCGCAGCAGCCCGCTCTTCGCACCGACGCTGGTCAATACGATGATCGGCTTGCCCAGGATGTCGTTGGCCTCGGCACCGCCGGTGGCCTCGTACTTCTCTGCCTGATTGCGCGCCCAGTCAGATGTGCTGGGGGCGTACTCACCCGTCAACGGCATGATCCCGACCCTACCTCGCGCACCCGGATCGCACGCGGACACACGATGGTGACGCTCGTGAGGTTTACTCGTATCCCATGAGCATCATCTCCCGGGGCTTCGGTGGGCGCAGACGCGAGTCGCCGCCCGATCTGCCGCCCGGTCAGTACCTCGCGCACGACTTCCCGGTGCTCTCGGCGGGGCCGACCCCGCGGATCCCGCTGGACCGCTGGCACTTCACGATCGTCACCGAGACCGGCGAGAAGCACACGTGGGACTGGAAGCGGTTCACCGCGCTGCCGGCCGAGGAGATCACGGTCGACATCCACTGCGTCACCAAGTGGTCGAAGCTCGGCACCACCTGGAAGGGCGTCGCGATCGACACCCTGTTCGAGGAGGTCGAGTCGGCCGCCGACTACGTGATGGCGCACAGCTACGGCGGCTACACCACGAACGTGCCGCTGGAGGACCTGCTCGACGGCAGAGCCTGGATCGCGTACGAGTACGACGGCGAGCCACTGCACCCGGAGCACGGCGGCCCGGCCCGGCTGCTGATCCCGCACCTGTACTTCTGGAAGTCGGCGAAGTGGGTGGACGGCTTCCGGATGATGCACGAGGACGAGCCCGGGTTCTGGGAGGACGCCGGCTACCACATGTACGGAGACCCATGGCGCGAGCAGCGGTATCACGGCGACTGACCTGGCGGGCGGCCACCGTCGTGGCGGCCCGCTGGGAGACACCGTCGGCACGCACCCTGGTGCTCGACGTTCCCGAGTGGCCCGGGCACCTGGCCGGGCAGCACATCGACATCCGGCTCACCGCCGAGGACGGCTACCAGGCCCAGCGCAGCTATTCGATCGCCTCGGCATGGCCGGGTGACGGCCCGGTCGAGATCTCGGTGCAGCGGCTGGAGGACGGCGAGGTCTCGCCGTACCTGACCGATGTGGTCGAGCCGGGTGACCGGATCGAGGTGCGCGGCCCGGTCGGCGGCTGGTTCGTCTGGCGGGACACCGCCACGGCGCCGGTGCTGCTGCTGGCCGGCGGCTCGGGTGTGGTGCCGCTGATGGCGATGATCCGGGCGCGTTCGCTGGCCGGCGGCCGGCAGCCGTTCCGGCTGATCTACTCGGTCCGCACGCCGGAGGACGCGCTCTACGCCGGGGAGCTGCGCCGCCGGGGCCGCGAGGACGCCGGGCTGGACGTGCGGTTCGTCTGGACCCGTAGGGCGCCGGACGACTGGCCGCATCCACCGGGGCGGATCGACGTGGCGACGGTCAACACGTACGGGTGGCCGCCCGGCCTCCAGCCGGACTGCTTCGTCTGCGGCCCCACCACATTCGTGGAGACGGCCGCCGACATGCTGGTCGCTCTCGGACACGACCCGAAACGCATCCGCACCGAACGTTTCGGCGGCGCATAGACATCCATGCCTTCCCCGGCCACGAACCAGCTTCGACGGCACGAGGCTGGGGAGTACGCCCATGGAAGCGACAGCGATGCACGTGGCCGGTGGGACCGTCGGTACACCGGTCACGATCGTCTTCTCGGTGGCCGCCGTGGCCGCCCTCGGATTCTGCGCCGGCCGGGCCCGCACCCACCTGGACCGGCCGTCGGCGCTGACAGCCGGCCTGCTGACGGTGCTCCTGCTGACCGCGCAACTGATCAACCATCTGCTGCCCGGGGTCCACGGGCACCTGATCGGCGGGGCGCTGGCCGCCATGCTGGTCGGACCGTGGATCGGCGCGCTCACCGTGACAGGCGTGCTGATCCTGGACGGCCTGCTGTTCGGTGACGACCTGAGCACCCTCGGCCTGAACGTCCTCAATCTCGCGATCCTCGGTACGGCCGCCGCGTATCTGCTGGTCGCCGCCCTGCTGCGGGGACTGCCGCGGAACCCGGACGGGCTGGCCACCATCGCGCTGACCACCGCCATGGTCAGCGCCGGGGCGGCCGCGGCGGGCGCCGGCCTCCAGTACGCGCTCGGTGGCGACCCGCCGCTGACCGGGCTGACCGGCCAGATGGTCGGCACCCAGGTGCTGATCGGGATCGGCGAGGGCCTGATCACCGCGGCGGCGGTGGTCGCGCTCGCCCGGTTCCGGCCCGCCCTCGTCCACGCCGTGACCGGCCCCGTGGTGAAGCGGACAGCGCCCGCGGTCCCGGCCGCCGTCGCCGACGAGCCGGAGAGTCTCTACCGCGTCGTCCGCCGCCGCGGCCACACCGCCTACTGAACCCCACCCGATCTTGGACGCCCACCCCACCCACCTATCGGTAGCCAGACGCTCAAGATCCCGCACGCACAACAAGCGCACGCACACACGAACGCACAACAAGCGCAGGCACACGCGCACGCACAACAAGCGCACGCGCACAAGCATGCGCAACAAGCGCACGCGCAGCGATCTTGGACGCCCGCCCACCCGAAACGGTGGGAAAACGTCCAAGATCGCGGCGGGTGAGGGCGCGGGACGCAGGCGCGAGGGCCGCGAGGGCCGCGAGGCAGGCGCCGGGACGCAAGCGCGGGGGCTCACACGCGGCAATCTTGGACGCCCGCCCACCCAAAACGGTGGGAAAACGTCCAAGATCGCCGCGGGTGAGGGCGCGGGACGCAGGCGCGAGGGCCGCGAGGCAGGCGCCGGGACGCAAGCGCGGGGGCTCACACGCGGCAATCTTGGACGCCCGCCCACCCAAAACGGTGGGAAAACGTCCAAGATCGCCGCGGGTGAGGGCGCGGGGTCACGCGGGGGCGGGCAGGCGGGGCGGGCAGGCGGGGCGGGCAGGCGGGGCGGGCAGGCGGGCGGGGTGGGTGGTCAGGTCAGGTCAGGTCAGGTCAGTTCTAGGAGCAGGGCCTGTTCCGGGGTGAGCAGCGGGGCGGGGAGACCCACCTCGGCCAGCACCCGGCCGGTGAGCGTGGCTGAGCCGGCGGCCAGCCACAGGGGTGGGGCGTCCTGGAGGGTCCGGGGTGGGACGCCGATCGGGCGGACCGTGTAGAGGCGGTCCGGGTCGAGGCCGGGCAGCCGGATCGGCGGCGGCAGGGCGGCCCGCGGCGTGCCCAGCGTGACCAGGGCGAAGACCGCGTGTGTGCGGTCCTGGGCGACGACCCCGTGCAGCAGGTGCGCCGGGTCGGGCGAGTCGGCGCGGACCACCCGGCCGGTGTGCAGCAGGGGGCGCAGGCGCTTGTGCTCGGTGATCCACGCGGCGATGTCGAGGCGTTCGGATTCGGAGGCGGCGGTCAGGTTCCATTCGATGCCGGCGCTGCCGAACAGTGCGGTGGCCAGGCGCAGGCCGAGAGCCGAGGTGCGGCCGGTGACGTGTGCGGTGGCCGCGCCCAGGTGCCCGCCCAGGTACTCCGGCGGGATCAGCACGCCGGTCCAGCGCTGGATCGACTGCCGGTCCAGCGGGTCGTTGGTGTCGGATGTCCAGAATCGGTCGACGAGTTCGAGGATGCCGAGGTCGATGCGGGCCCCGCCGGAGGCGCAGCTCTCGATCTCCACGTGCGGGAACCGGGCGCGCAGCGAGGTGAGCAGCCGGTAGAGGGCGCGGGTCTGCCGGCCGGAGTGCGAGGTCAGCAGGTCGCGGTTGTGGTCCCACTTGAGGAACGCGATCGGGTACTCGGTGAGCAGCGCGGACAGCCGCTCCAGCAGGTAGTCGTGGGCCTTGGTGAGGTCGAGGACGCGCTGCCGGCGCCAGGTGGGGCCGGTGCCGCCGTCCAGGATCCAGTCGGGGTGGGCGGCGGCGAGGGCCGAGTCGGGGCTGATCATCTCCGGTTCGACCCAGAGGCCGAAGTCCATGCCGGCCTTCTTCACCCGGGCGATCAGCGGGTGCAGGCCCTCGGGCCAGAGCGAGGAGTCGACATACCAGTCGCCGAGGGCGCGCTTGTCGTCGCGGCGGCCGGCGAACCAGCCGTCGTCCAGCACGAACCGTTCGACACCGACGGAGGCGGCGGCGTCGGCGAGGTCGCTCAGCACGCCGAGGTCGTGGTCGAAGTAGACGGCCTCCCAGGTGTTGAGGACGACCGGGCGGGGCAGCCGCGCCGGCGAGTGGGCGCGGATCCACGGGTGCAGGCGATCGGAGAGGCCGTCGAGGCCGGTGTCCGAGAAGACCGCGACCAGCCAGGGCGTCTCATAGGACTCGCCGGGGGCCAGCCGGACTTCACCACCGATCTGCCCCGGGCTGAGCAACTCGCCCGCGCCCAGGACTCCGTAGCCGAGGGCCGAGCGTTCCGCCCAGATCCGCTTGTCGCCGCTCCAGGCCAGGTGCACGGCCCAGACCCGGCCCTTGCGGAAGCCGAAGCCGGGCTCGCCGGCCGTCATCAGGAACGCGTCGTCGTGGCCGGGGCGGCCGTGCCGGCTCTCCCGGCTCCACACGCCGTGCCGCAGCGGGGCACGCTGCGGCTGCCGCTCATGGGACCAGAGACCGGTGAAGTCGAGCAGTTCGGACGCCTCGTCCGGGATCGGCAGCAGCACGTCCAGGCAGGGCAGCACGATCTCCCCGGCGCCGCGGTTCGCCAGGCGGTGCCGCAGTCGCAGGACACCCTGCGGCGACAGCTCCAGCTCCGTGGTCACCTCTTGCGTGGAATCGGCGCTCGCGTGGCGTACCAGAACGGTGTTGTCGTCCTGGGAGTGAGCGCCGATCAGCCGGAACTCTCCGGCGGAGAGCGAGGGACGACCGGTCCATCCCTCGGAGAGGGAGGGCAGGAGAGAAAGACGCAGGGGTACGTCGATCGAGCTCGGTGGCACCGCGGGCACGAAGGGGTCCTCGGTGGGGAGGTGGTCGCCCAGGCCGGGACCCCAGTGGAGGATGCGCGCGGCGGTGCCGCGGGTGTCGAGCACGAGGCTGACACCCGCGGCACGCAGGTGGAACACGGTCACTCGGCGACCGGGACGGACTGCGACTTCATGTTCTCGACGGTCTTGGCCTGGGTGGTCTTGAGCGCGTCGAGCAGGGTGCCGTTGCCGGAGACGGCGGCCTTGAAGCCGTCCGACGCGGTGGCGTAGGTGGAGGTCATCGTCGGTCCCCAGACGAAGTCGGGCGCGACCTGGCCGGAGGCCGTCGCGAAGACATCGTAGATCTTCTGGCCGCCGTAGAATTCGACTCCCTCGGACAGCGCCGGGAGCTTGGCGCCGGCCTTGGTCGCCGGGTAGAGCTGCGCCTCCTTGTTGAGCAGGGTCAGCGCCTCCTCGGAGGTGTTCAGCCAGAGAGCGAACTTCGCGGCCTCGTACGGGTGCTTCGAGCCCTTGAAGACGGCGGTCGACGAGCCGCCCCAGTTGCCGGCGACGGTGCCGCCGGAGGTCCACTGCGGCATCGGGGCGACCGCCCACTTGCCCTTGGTGTCGGGGGCGCCGGACATGATCGAGTTGGCGCCCCACACCGCGGAGGTCCAGGTCCAGGCCTGGCCGGTGTTGTAGGCGTTGTCCCACTCGGTGGTCCACGGCGGCACGGCCGAGACGAGCTTCTTGTCGATCAGGCCCTGCCAGTAGTTGGCGACCTTGGTGGTGTTCTCGTCCTGGAGGTTGACGGTCCACTTGCTGCCGTCGTTGGCGAACCAGCGGCCGCCGGCCTGCCAGGCGAAGCCGGCGAACTGGTTGATGTCGCTCTGCGAGAAGTTGGTGATGTAGCCACCGGCGGCCTTCACCTTCTCGGCGGCCGCGGCGTACTCGTCCCAGGTGGTCGGCACCGGGATGTTGTTCTTCTCGAACAGGTCCTTGCGGTAGAAGAGCGCCATGGGCCCGGCGTCCTGCGGGATGCCGTAGACCGAGTTCTCCTCACCGAACGTGACCTGGCCCCAGGTCCAGTCGACGAACTGGTCCTTGGCGGCGGTCACCTCGGAGCAGTCGGCCAGGTTGGCCAGGCCGTCCTGGACGCGGAAGCTGGGCAGCGCGTCGTACTCGATGTGGCCCAGGTCGGGGGCGTTGCCGGCCTTGAGCTGGTTGAAGAAGTTGGCGTAGGTTCCGCCGTTGCCGTTCGGGCCGGTCTGCACCTTGACCTGGATGTTCGGGTTCTTGTCGTTCCAGACCTTCACCACGTTCTCGATCCCGGGGATCCAGGTGGTGTAGGTCAGCGTGACGTTGCCTTCCGAAGGGGCACAGCTCTTCGAATCCGCGGCGGTTTCGGAAGATCCACCGGATGAGCAGGCACCGAGTGCGAGTGCTGAGACCAGCACGACACTGAGAGCGCGCATTTCGATCCTCATTTCTTAAGGGGGGTTACTTGATGGCGCCGGAGCCGAGGCCGTTGCGCCAGAACCGCTGCAGGAGCAGGAAGGCGATCACCAGGGGCACGATGGAGACGAGTGCGCCGGTGAGCACCAGCATCCGCAGCTCGGGAAGCTGGTTGACCTGGGTGTTCCAGGTGTAGAGGCCGAGGGTGACCGGGAAGAGGCGTTCCTCGCCGAGCATGATCAGCGGGAGCAGGAAGTTGTTCCAGACCGCGACGAAGTGGAACAGGAAGATCGTCACGAGGGCCGGGAACATCAGCCGGCTGGAGATGGTGAAGAAGGTGCGGATCTCGCCGGAGCCGTCCAGGCGGGACGCTTCGAGCAGCTCGTCCGGGACGCTGGCGGAGGCGTAGATCCGGGCCAGGTAGACGCCGAACGGGTTGACCAGGCTGGGCAGGAAGACCGACCAGAAGGTGTTCGTCGCCTCGAACTGACTGAAGATCAGGAACAACGGCAGGGCGAGTGCGGTGGCCGGCACGAGGACCCCGCCCAGGACGACGTTGAAGATCGCCTCGCGGCCCCGGAAACGGTATTTGGCCAGGGCGTATCCGCACATGGCGGCCAGGATCGTGCCGAGCAGCGCGGACCCGCCGGTGTAGACGACGCTGTTCAGCATCCAGCGCAGAAAGACCCCGTCCCGGTACGCGAACAGCTCCTTCAGGTTGTCGATCAACGCGAAGTCGGCGAACCACAGGGGTGTGGTCGAGGTGAACTCGCTCCTGGTCTTGGACGCGGCGACGAACAGCCACCAGATCGGGACCAGGAAGTAGAAGGTCGCGGCTCCCATGATCACCATCGGCGTCACGCGCTTCATTTGTCGCCTCCCCGCTGGGTGACCTTGAGGAAGGCGAACGACAGCAGGCACGTGGCCAGGGCCAGCACCACCGAGAACGCCGCGGCCAGGTTGAAGTTCGGAATGGACGAGGTGGAGTAGACGGTCAGGTTCGGCGTGTACGTGCTGGTCACCGCGGAGCTGAAGGTGCGGAACACCTGCGGCTCGGCCAGCAGCTGGAGGGTGCCGATGATCGAGAAGACGGTGGTCAGCACGATCGCCGGCATCACCAGTGGGATCTTGATGGCCCAGGCGGTACGGATCGCGCCGGCGCCGTCGATGCGCGCCGCCTCGTACACCTCCTGCGGGATCGCCAGCAGCGAGGAGTAGATGATCAGCATGTTGTAGCCGACGTACACCCAGGTCACGACGTTCGCCATGGACCAGAGCACCAGGTCGGCGCTGAGCAGGTCGACGTTGCCGGTGACCGCGTCGAACGGGGACAGGCTGGGCGAGTAGAGGAAGCCCCACATGATCGCGGCGACCACACCGGGCACCGCGTACGGGACGAAGAACGCCAGCCGGAAGAACCGCCGCCCCTTGACCAGGCCGGAGTCCAGCAGCAGCGCCAGGAACAGGGCCAGGCCCAGCATCACCGGCACCTGCACGATGCCGAACAGCAGCACCCGGCCGATCGACTCCCAGAACGGGCCGTCGGCGAAGACCCGCTGGTACTGGGTCAGGCCGCCGAACACCTCGACCGCCGGGCCGAACGTGCCGGTGCGCTCCACCCTGTACAGCGACTGTTTGATCGCGTACAGGATCGGGGCCAGGTAGAACGCGGTGAACAGCAGACCGAACGGGAGGATGAAGAACAGCAGGGCCTTCTTCGGGGCTTTCACGAGGCCTCCTCTCGGACCACGGCCACACCGCCGCCCTCGACGCGGAGCGACCCGCTGATCGCCCGGCCGGCGACGAGGTCGTACCCGGTGGTGGGGTGCTCGACGGGATCGGTCCCGTGGTTGATGACGAAGAGGTAGGAGCGGCCGTCCCCGGAGCGCCGGACGATCTCGGCCGGGCCGAGCTTCTGGTGGCCGGCCACTTCGCGGAACAGCTCGGACATGTCCGTTCTCGTGGCGACGTACCAGGCGGCGCCGCTTCCGTACTCGTTGCGAGTGATCGCCGGAACCCCGGGCAGCGGGCCGTCCACGTACTCGGCCTCGACGGTCGCCGTGGTGACGCGGAGCCGTTCGGTCCAGAGGTCCCCGGTCCCGCCGTTGCTCAGCTTGACCGACATGCCGGGCATGAGCGGCGCGAACTCCTCGGCCACCACCCCGAGCAGGTCCCGGAACGCGCCCGGATAGCCACCGAGCCGGATCCGGTCCCGCTCGTCGACGATCCCGCTGAAGAAGGTGACCACCACACGCCCGCCGGCGGCCACATAGTCGGCGATCGCCCGGGCGTGCTCGTCCGACACCATGTAGAGACACGGGACGACGACCAACTTGTAGCGGCTCAGGTCGGTGCCGGGCGCGATCACGTCGGTGGTCATGCCGAGCCCGCGCAGCGCCCGGTGGGCGGCGTGCACCTGGTCGAGGTAGGTGACCGCCTGCGACGGCCGCGCCTCGCCCTCGGCCGACCACCACGAGTCCCAGCTGAACAGCAGGGCCGCGTCGGCCTCGACCTCGGTGCCGGCCACCTCGCCGATCCGGTCCAGGGTCTCGGACAGTTTCAGCACCTCGCGCCAGGCGACGGTGTCGGTGCCGGCGTGCGGCAGCAGCGCCGAGTGGAACTTCTCGGCGCCCTGGGCCGACGCCCGCCACTGGAAGAAGCAGATCGAGTCGGCGCCACGGGCCACGTGGGTCAGCGAGTTGCGGATCATCTCGCCGGGCGCCTTGGTGAGGTTGTGCGGCTGCCAGTTGACCGCGCCGGCCGCCTGCTCCATCAGCATCCACGGGCGCCCGCCGGCCAGGCCGCGGGTCAGGTCGGCGGCGAAGGACAGCTCCGCGACCGGGTCGCCGAGGCGGTGGTCCAGGTAGTGGTCGTTGGCGATCACGTCCATCTCCGGCGCCCAGGACCAGTAGTCGAGGTTGCGGATGTGGGCGGTGACCATGAAGTTCGTGGTGACCGGCGTCTCCGAGTGCTTCCTCAGGATCGCGGCCTCGGCGCGGTAGTAGCCGAGCAGCTCGTCGGAGCTGAACCGGTGGAAGTCGACGATCTGGGCCGGGTTGCGCACCGACAGCGCGAGGCGGGGCGGCTGGATCTCCGACCAGTCGCCGTACCGCTGGCTCCAGAACGAGGTGCCCCAGGCCGCGTTCAGCGTCTCGATCTTCCGGTAGCGGCCGCGCAGCCAGTTCCGGAACGCCTCGGCGCTGGTCTCGCAATAGCAGAGCGCGTTGTGGCAGCCCAGCTCGTTGGAGACGTGCCACAGCGCCAGGGCCGGGTGCCGGCCGTACCGGCGGGCGACCCGGGAGACCAGGTCCAGCGCCCGGTCCCGGAAGACCGGGGAGCTGGGGCACCAGGCCTGCCGGCCGCCCGGGAAGCGGGTCGTGCCGTCCTCGGCGACCGGCAGCACCTCGGGGTAGAGGCTGGTCAGCCAGGGCGGCGGGGACGAGGTCCCGGTGCCGAGGTTGAGCTTGATGCCGTTGGCGTGCAACAGCTCGACGACCTCGTCCAGGTCGTCGAAGCGGTACTCCCCCGGGCTCGGCTCCAGGTTGGACCAGCCGAAGATGTTGACGGCCACCAGGTCCACCCCGGCCTGCCGCATCAGCGCGACGTCCTCGCGCCAGACGTCCGGCGACCACTGCTCCGGGTTGTAGTCGCAGCCCAGGCTGACGCCCGGCACCGGCATGCGCACGAATTTCATAGCACTCCTGGTCAGCGAATGTGTGCACGTGCACACATTTCCGCGAACCCTAACGGCTGTTACGGATGTGTGAACGTGCACACAGTAGGACTGGCCTGCGGAGAGGTCAATAGCGAGCGGGTTACTGTTGATCGCATGTCCCGGCCCCAGCCCCAGAAACGCGCCACCGTGCACGACATCGCGGCCGCGGCCGGTGTGTCCCGGGGCACCGTGAGCCGCGTGCTGAACGGCGGTTACGTCTCCGCCGAGGCACGCGCCGCCATCGAGGCGGCGATCACCGAGGTCGGCTACGTGCCGAACAATGCGGCGCGGGCACTGAAGATGCGCCGGTCGCAGGCGGTCGCCTTCGTCGCGCTGGAGCCGCACTCGCTCTTCCTCGACGACCCCAACATCGGCTCGATCATGCTGGGCGCCAACGCGGCCCTGTCGCTGGCCGACCACCAGATGGTCAGCCTGGTCGTCGAGTCGTCACGGGACACCGAGCGGGTCGCCCGCTATCTGAGCGGCGGTTTCGTCGACGGCGCCATCGTCGTGTCCGCCCGCACCCGGGACCCGATCATCAAGGTGATCAGCGACCTCTCGCTGCCGGCCGCGTTCGTCGGCCACCCGCCCGAGCTGGACCAGACCATCCCCTTCGTCGGGATAGACAACGTCGGCTCGGCCCGCGCCATCACCGAGCACCTGCTCACCGGCGGCCGCCGGCGGATCGGCATGATCGCCGCCGCGCTGGACCGGGACTCCGGCATAGACCGGCTGGCCGGGTTCCGCGCCGCGCTCGGCCCCCTCTTCGACGAGGAGATGGTCGCCGACGTCCCGCACTACGACTACGGCTCCGGCGTCAAGGGCATGCGCGAGCTGCTGGAACGCGATCCCGGCGTGGACGGGGTCTTCGCCGCCTCGGACGCGATCGCGGCCGGCGCCCTGGAGGCGCTGCGGGAGGCCGGGCGCAGCGTTCCCGGCGACGTCGGCGTGGTCGGCTTCGACGACAGCACGTGGGCGGTCCGCTGCCAGCCGCAGCTCACCACGGTGCACCAGCCGGCCAAGGAGATCGGCTCGTGCGCGGCCCAGTTGGTGCTGCGCCAGTTACGCGGCGAGCACCCGGACCCGGGCGGTCAGCTGCTGCCCACCCCGCTGGTGCTGCGCGACTCCGCCTGACCTCGGCCCACCCCGCTGCTGCCGCGCGATTCCGCCTGACCTCGGCCCACCCCGCTGCTGCCGCGCGACTCCGCCTGACCTCGGCCCACCCCGCTGCTGCCGCGCGACTCCGCCTGACCTCGGCCTAGCCCAGGAAGCCCCGCCACCGTTCGGCGAGGCTCGGGGGCGGCGGCGGTGGCGGCACCCGGCGGGTCACCGCCGGCCGCACGGAACGACCGATCGGGCGGTCGTAGTCGGCGGCCGCGATGGCGTCGACGATCTGGTCGTCGGTGTAGTCCTCGGAGCCCGGGATCGAGTCGACGAAGCCGACCAGCACCCCGTCCCGCATCACCTGGGCCTTGAGGGCGGCCGATCCGTCGTCGCCCCACAGCGCCTCGCGGCCGTCGGCCAGCACGATGCGGACGGCGTAGCCGGAGCGCCCGGCGCTCGGCAGTTTCAGATGAGCGAAAACGTCACGATCCCGCAGACGGGTGACGACACGGCGGGCCCGGCTCTCCTCCATGATCGAACGCTAGCGCGCATGCCTGGAAGGCCGCTGTGGATTCGCTGCCCGGCGAGTCGCGCACGAAACATGACCTTGCGTGATAGTCCCAGGTCACATCGATGCATGTTACTACTTCTTAACAGGAATTTCACGGGATTCCATTTCTCGGAAGGCGGGCTTACCGTGCGGTAACCGAAGCGCTTCGGTCCCCGTATCCCCACGTGGAGCATCGGAGGCCATCGATGGGTAGGGCTACCGTTCTCACCTGTCTCGTCACCTCGTCCGTCCTGAGCCTCGCCCTCGCCGCACCCGCCCAGGCGGCGAGCATCGACTACGTCGCACTGGGCGACTCGTACTCCTCCGGCGTCGGCGCGCCCGGCCAGTCCGGCACCTGCCTGCGCAGCAACAACGCCTACGGGCCGAAGTGGGCCGCGGCCAACAGCCCGGCGTCGTTCCAGTTCCTGGCGTGCGGCGGCGCCACCACCGACGACGTCGTGCGCACCCAGGCGCCGGCCATCAACGCCGGCGCCGACCTGGTCAGCATCACCATCGGCGGCAACGACGCCGGGTTCGCCCCGACCATCGTCACCTGCCTGACCTCCAGCGACTCGGCCTGCGCCAGCAAGGTCAACCAGGGGAAGACGTACGTCGCGAACACCCTGCCCGGCAAGCTCGACGCGGCGTACTCGGCGATCCGGGCCAAGGCGCCGGACGCCCGCGTGGTGGTGCTCTCCTACCCGCTGATCTTCGACACCGCGTCGCTGATCTGCGAGATGAGCACGGCCAAGCGGCGGGCGATCAACGACGGCGCCCGGGTCCTCGACGAAATGATCAAGCAGCGCGCCGAGGCGGCCGGGTTCGTCTACTCCGAGGTGCGCGACGAGTTCACCGGGCACGGCGTGTGCTCGTCACGGCCGTGGCTCAACGGGCTGACGATCATCCCGCCGCAGAACTCGTACCACCCGAACAACAGTGGCTACACCAGCGGATACCTGCCGGCCTTCACCGGCTCGGCCGGCTGACGCCACTCGACGGCACCACGGGGCCTCACCAGGTGAAGGTGTGGCCCCGGGCGGTGTTCACGAAGGACCGGCCGTCGCGGACGTACCGGTAGGACATCACCACCGTGTAGCTGCGGCCCCGGCGCGGGCTGGCCGCGGCCGGACCGCACCCACGGATGAAGCTCTGCCGGGTGAACCGCAGATCGCAGGTGGTGGGCCCGGCGACGGTCCGCCCGGTGGCGGCGTCGCGCAGGGTCACCTCGACCCGGGCGCGGCCACCCGCCGGAGCGGTCAGCGAACCCTGGAACCGGACGTCACGGCCGGTCGAATGGCACGGGCGCGGGCCAACGGCGGTCCGGCTCGGCAGGTCGAACACCAGGCCCTGCGCGCACTGCCACGGCCCGCGCGCTCTGGCCTCCGGCAACGGCGACCGGGTGGTGGTCCGGGCCGGGGCGGGACGCTTCGCGCGTACCGCCGCGGTCTTGGCCTGGGCCGCGGGAAGCGCGACGCCCTTCGCCGCCCGGTGCTGACGATCGGATCGGTTGGCCGGAGGGCGCGAAGCGCCGGCCTGAGGCGCCGCCCGGGCGAGCGGCGGCACGCTGGGGGCGACGGCCACGGTGGGGGCGACGGCCACGGTGGGCGCCGCCTCCGGGTTCTCGTCGTCCCGCCGGTTCAGATGCCAGGCCGTGGTGGCGATCGCGGAGGCGAGCATCGCACCGACGGTCAGCGCCGCGATCGCGCCCGGCCGGGACCAGCGGGCGGCCGGAGCGTCACGACCGGAACGGCGGCGCGGCCCGGGCACCGGCGGCTTCCGCGGACCGGCCTCCTCCGCCCGGACCCCGGACTCCGAGGCCGGCGCCCGGGGCAGCGCGGGCGCCGAACGCAGGCTGGCGGCCAGCGCGGTCAGGTCGGTGACCAGCTCGGCGGCGCTGGGGCGCAGGCGCGGCTTGGCGGAGAGACAGGCGGTCACGATCCGCCAGAGCGGATCGGGGATGCCGTCGCGGCGTTCCGGCTTCCCCTCCGCGTGCAGGCGCATCAGCTCCGGGATCGAATCGGAGCGGTACGGCGGACGGCCGCAGACCAGCTCGTAGAGCAGCACGCCGAGGGCGTACACGTCGGTGGCGGCGCTCGGCGTGGTCCCGTGGAACGCCTCGGGCGCCATGTAGTGCGGCGTGCCGACCACCGCGTTCGGGGTGGTCATGCTGGGCAGCGTGAGAATGCGGGCGATGCCGAAGTCGGTGAGCCGGGTCTGGCCGTCACCGTCCAGCAGCACGTTGTCCGGTTTCAGGTCGCGGTGGATGACGCCCAGCTCGTGCGCCTCGGCGAGGGCCGCGGCGATCTGCGCGGCGAGGCGGGCCGCCTCCGCGGGTGACACCGTCCCGTCCCGGTGCAGGTGATCGCGCAGATTGCCGCCGTCCACCAGGTCCATCACCAGCGCCAGCGTCTCGCCGACGCTGAACAGATCACGGACCCGGACCACGTTGGGATGCCGCAGCATCAACAGGATGGTCCGCTCCTGGACGAAGCGGGTGATCAGACGCGGTTGCCGGAGCAGGCTCTCGTGGAGCAGCTTGACGGCGACCGGTTCGTTGGTGGGATGGTGCTCTCCCCGCCAGACGGTTCCGGTCGCGCCCTGTCCAATGGGGCGGATCAGGCGGTACGAGTTCCCGACGAGTTGGTCCTCAGCCACCCCGGAATACTGCGCTTTGACCGAAATTTCGGCAAGTTGGGGTCATTATCCTGACACTGGCGGTTGAGGGCCGCACAGCGAGCGGATCGCGCCCAGCAGCGTCGACCGGGTGAACGGCTTCTCCAGCAGCATGCTGTTCTCGTCCAGGTGCAACTGCGGACCCAGGGACGCCGCCGTGTAACCGGACATGTAGAGCACCGGCAGATCCGGTTGATGCGTCCGCAACGCCCCGGCCAGCTCCGGCCCGGTCATCGTCGGCATCACCACGTCGGTGATCAGCAGGTCCGGCCGTGCCCCCGCGGCCACCTCGGTGACCGCCATCAGCGCGTCGGTGGCCACCGAGATCTCGTAGCCGGCCGGTTCGATCAGCCGGCGTACCAACTGGGCCACGTCCGGCTGGTCCTCGACGATCAGCACCCGGCCGATCACGTTGGTCCGCCGCTGCCGCTCCCCGGACGTACCACCCCTCTGCTCGGCCGCCGGCAGATAGATGTGCACCGTCGTACCCATCCGGGGCTGCGACTCCAGCTCGATGTGACCGCCCAGGTTGTGCACGATCCCGGCGGCGGTGGCCAGGCCCAGGCCGGCCGCGGTCGGACGGGTGGTGAAGAACGGCTCCAGCGCCCGGCGGCGGACCTCCTCGGCCATGCCGGCGCCGGTGTCGGTGATCACCAGGTGCACCAGCTTGCCGGTCGGCGCGCCCTCGGCCAGCTGCCCCGGCTCGATCACCTTGTTGGTGGCGGTCACCCGGACCATGCCGCCGTGCAGCATGGCGTCCCGGGCGTTCGCGGCCAGGTTGACCAGCGCCTGCTCCAGCGGGCCCCGCTCGGCGCGGATCGGCCACACCTCCGGGCCGAACGCCAGATCCAGGCCGATGTGCTCGCCGAGCGTCCGGCTGAACAGCGCCTGCACGTCGGTGAGCAGGTCCGGGATCGGGATCACCTCGGGACGGCCGCCCTCACTGCGGCCGAACGCCAGCAGCTGGTGGGTCAGCGTCCGCCCGGTCCCGACCGCGTCCAGGATGTCCTTGGCCAGCTGGTAGTGCGAGGATCCCTCCTCCGCGCTGCTCAGGATCATGTCCGCCGAACCGGCCACCACGGTCATCAGGTTGTTGAAGTCGTGCGACAGCCCACCGATCAGCTGGCCCAGGCTGTCCAGCCGCCGCAGGTGGTCCAGCTGCCGCTTCAGGCCACGCGCGTCGATGTGGTCGGTGGTGTCGGTGATCATGCACAGGACGCCGATGAACTCGTGGTTCTCGTCCTGGACCGGCATCATGCTGATCCGTACGCTGCGCCGGGAACCGTCCGCCCGCATCAGCCGGGTCGCGCCGACCGTGGACCGGCCGGTCTTGCACTCGGCGATCCGGCGGTCCAGCTCCTTCTGCCCGACGTTGTCCAGGAAGCCGCGCAACGACACCCCGACGAGCTCGGCCCGCGGCATCCCGAGGACCACGCCGATCGGCTCGTTGGCGTACGTGGCCACGCCGTTCGGGTCCAGCTGGAGCACACCCTCCGGGATCGTCTCCAGCACCCGGCGGTACCGTTCCTCGGCCACCCGCAGCCGCTCCTGGGCGCGGGCGCTGCTCATCGCCAGCGACAGCTCGCCGGCGATGTCCCGGGCCAGCTCCACCTCCGGGGTGGAGTAGAAGGCGTCCGGGGTGTGCCGGGTCAGGATCAGCAGACCCGAGTACGTGTTGTCCACGATCACCGGGATCAGCACCGCCGCGGTGATCGACAACTCGGGGTTGGCCAGCGCGGTCGCCGACTCGCCGGCCAGCACGATCGGGCGGCGGCTGGCGGCCAGCGTGGTCGAGTACTCGTCGTCGGGGGTCTGGCCGGCCCGGTTCAGTGCCAGGGCCAGCGGTTCCGATCGTTCGTTGTCGAGATGGTGGTACGCGATCTCCTCGTACCGGCCGTCTTCACGGAGCAGTTGCACACCCGCGCCGTCACCGATCATGTCGGCGGCGGCGCGGGCGGCCGTGGATCGGACCTCGGCCGGATCCGACGCCGCTCGGCTGAGCGCGAGGGCGAGGTCGGCAAGCGCGTACCGGAGGGGGTAAGCCATGACACCCATGCGGTAATGATTCGCGTTTCGTGAGGCCGGTGAGACCGGTTTGCCAGAATCAGGCGAACAGCGCGCTCACCGACTCGCCGTTGTGAATGCGCCGGATGGCCTCGGCGAGCGCCGGCGCCACCGACAGGATGGTCAGCTTGTCGGTGCGGTTCCGCTGTGGGATCGGCACCGTGTTGGTGCAGACGATCTCCTCGATCTCCTTCTCGTCCGACAGCCGCTGCACCGCGTCGTTCGTGAACAGGCCGTGCGTACAGGCCACCCGGACACTGCGCACGTTGCGCTCCCGCAGCCGGGCCAGCAGCTCGAACACCGTGCTGCCCTTGGCGATCTCGTCGTCCAGCACGATCACGTCCCGGTCGGCCACCTCGCCGATCACCGAGCTGATCACCACCTTGTCGTCGGCGAACCGCTGCTTGGCGCCGGCCGCCACCTCCACCCCCAGCATCCGCGCGAACGCCGCGGCCTCCTTCGCGTTGCCCAGGTCCGGGGAGACCACGACGGTGTTGCTCAGGTCGTAGCCGCGGAAGTGCTGGGCCAGCTCACGCAGCGCGTGCAGGTGGTCCACCGGGATGCTGAAGAACCCGTGCACCTGCGGCGAGTGCAGGGTCATCGCCAGCACCCGGTCGGCGCCCGCGGTGCTCAGCAGGTCGGCGACCAGGCGGCCACCGATGGAGATCCGCGGGGCGTCCTTCTTGTCACTGCGGGCGTAGGCGTAGTGCGGCAGGACCACGGTGATCCGGGCCGCCGACGCGCCCCGCGCCGCGTCCAGCATGAACAGCAGCTCGGCCAGGTGCTCCTGGGTCGGCGGCACCAGCGGCTGGATCAGGAAGACGTCCCGCTCCCGGCAGTTCCCCCGCAGCTGCACCTCGATGCAGTCGTTGGCGAACCGGGAGATCTGGGTGGGCATGAGCGGCACCCCAAGGTGCTCGCAGATCTCGGCGGCGAGTTCAGGATGGGCAGATCCGGTGAAAACGGCGATGTCGCGCACGGGGACACCCTATTCACCGGGGCGGACGTTGATTAGTTTGGGCGTCATGAACGGACTCGCCGTCGCCTGCCGCCGGGTAGTGCACATCTACCGCGCCGAAGCCGGCGACGTGGTCGCCCTCGCCGGCGTCGACCTCTCCATCGCCCCCGGCGAGACGCTGGCGCTGGTCGGCCCGTCCGGCTCCGGCAAGTCCACCCTGATCGCGCTGCTGGCCGGGCTGATGCGCCCGTCCGCCGGCCGGATCAACATCGGCACCTACGACATGGGCAAACTCTCCGACGGCGAGATCTCCCGGCTGCGCGGCACCGAGATCGGCGTCGTCCTCCAGGGCGCCTCCCGCAACCTGCTGCCCTACGCGTCGCTGCACCGCAACATCCGGCTCGCCCAGCGCCGGGCCGCGCACACCCGCGGCATCGAGCTCGACGACCCCGACCGCATCCTCGACCTGGTCGGCCTCCCCGGCCAGGGCCGCCGCAAGCTCGCCGAACTCACCCCCGGCGCCCAGCAGCGCGCCGCACTGGCCGTCGGCATCGCCACCGGTCCCGGCCTGCTGCTCGTCGACGAGCCCACCAGCCGTCTCGACACGGCCGGGCGCGACGAGGTCCTGGACGCCCTGGAGACGGTCAACACCGAACGCCAGACCACCATCGTCGTGGTCACCCACGACAACGAGGTCGGCGCCCGCCTCGGCCGCGCCGTCACCATCCGCGACGGCCGCGTCGGCGCCGAGGGCCGCGACGGCCAGGACTTCGCGGTGGTCGCCGGCGACGGCACGGTCCAGCTGCCGCCGGAGGTGCTGGGCTCCTATCCGCCGGGCACGCTCTTCACGGTCCAGCACATCGAGGGCGAGGTCACCCTGCTGCCCTCCGGGCACGAGACCCCGGTCTAGGGCGGCGCTCCGCGTCCGCGTCCGCGGGACTCTCCGCGGATCTTGGACGAATCGCCACCAGATTCGGTGGTTGATCGCCCAAGATTGCCGGTCAGGGGCGGGGCCAGGTGACGACGCCGTCGGTGAGGTGCAGTTCGCGGTCGCAGGCCGCCGCGGCCTCCGGGTCGTGGGTGGCGAAGACGACCGTCGCGCCGCGGGCCGCCTCGGCCCGGAGCAGGTCGAGGACCCGCTGACGGTTCGCCGCGTCGAGTTCGCTGGTCACCTCGTCGGCCAGCACGATCTTCCCGCGCAGCGCCAGGCCGCGCGCCACCGCCGTGCGCTGCTGCTGGCCACCGGAGAGCTCGTCGATCAACTGGTTCGCCTGGCCGGAGAGCCCGAGCGCGTCCAGCGACTCGGAGGTCCGCCGCCGCCCGTCCGCCGGCGAGCCACCGGTCGCGATCACCGCCACCGAGATGTTCTCGGCCGCGGTGAGGATCGCGGCCAGACCGTTGTCCTGCGGGATGAGCACCACCCCGAGCGACACGGCGTGATCCCGGCCGGTCAGCGGCACGCCGTCCACCGAGATCGTCCCGGAACGCGGCGCGAGCAGACCCGCCATCGCCCGCAGCAGCGTGCTCTTCCCGGCCCCGGACGTACCGGTGACCGCGAGCACCTCGCCCGGCCGGACCGTCACGGCGACCCCGCTCAGCACCGGCGTCCCGTCGCCATAGCCGAACGCCGCATCCTCCACCGTCAGCGTCCCCATCGCCGTCCCTTCGCTCTCCCCGTTGCCATCAACGCCGTCTCTTGACCGCTCCGAGATGGCCCTGCCCGATTCACTCCGGCGCCGTCCGTAACCGGACCTCCGCTCACGGTCGGCGGCGCGTGTGCAGCGGCCAAGGCGACAGGCCGGGCAGGAACACACGCTGGCCGCGTTGTGGGCGACAACCGTCCCCGGCCGCGTGCAGCGACCGAAGCGACAGACCGAACACGCACACACGCTGAGCGCGTTGTGGGCGACAACCATCCCCGGCCGCGTGCAGCGACCGAAGCGACACACCGAACACGCACACACGCTGAGCGCGTTGTGCGCGACAACCATCTCCCGCACCGGGCGGGCCGTGTGCTGACGGTGGGGGTCATCGGGGCTCGATCCGGCGGCGCAGATCGCGGCCGCCCAGGAAGGCGACGGCGAACTGGACCAGCAGGACGGCGCCGGCGGCCGCGAGCAGGGCCGTGACGCGTGGCCAGGTGGGCAGCGGCAGGTCGGGCGGGGTGATCCCGGCCAGCGGCAGCGCCCAGCCGGTGAGCCGCCACGCCCCCACCGCGACCAGGACGCCCACCGCGGTAGCGATGGTGACCAGAACCGGATATGTCCACAGTGTCGCCTGCCCGGCCGGGCGTGGTCGCAGGCCCTGGGTGCGCAGTGCGGCGAGGTCCTCGGTACGCCGTCCCCGGTCGACGGCCACGGTGAGGGCCAGCGCCCCGGCGCCGAGCAGCCCGGCGAGCACGGCCGCGAGCAGGTGGAACCACAGTGCGACGGCCGGCCCCTGCCGGTCGAGCGCTTCGCGCACGGTGGCGGCCGAGGTCTCCGAGACGACCCGGATCCCGGCGGCTTCGAGCCGGGCGACGGCGTCCGCCGGGGCGGCCGGGCCGAGCCAGACCTGTGGCGCCTGGACCTCCCGGCTCTGCACCGCGAGCCGGTCGGCGTACTCCAGGTCGGCCAGCACGGCACGGCGCCCGAGCCCGGGCACGGCCGGCAGTTCGACGACCGGCGTGATCGGGGTGTCCACGACGTTCAGCCCGGGGAGCAACTCGGCCGGCGGCACCTCACCCGCGTACGCGATGGGAAGCGGATAGGGCGTGCTGACCGGCTGGATCCACACCGCGTCGACCACGCTCGGGGAGACCTCGACGTCGGCCTGGAGTCCGTCGGGCGCCGCCGACAGGCGTGCGTCCCGGGTGGCCCGCCACCGCGTGGGGTCGTTGAGCGGTGCCGGTGTGACGGTCCCCAGGCCGCGGATGACGAGCCGGCCGGTGATGTCCGGGACCTTGCCCTCGCCGGACACCCGGATGCCGTTGACCCGGCACCCGCGCTCGCAGACCGGCACGTCCTGCCGGTACGTCTGTGGCCCCGGCGGCACGGTGCCGAGTTCGAGGACGACGTCGCCGAGCCCGGCCGACGACGACAGCGAGAGGCCGAGCCGCAGCGGCCCTCCGGTGGCGGTGACCTCGAAGGTGATGTCGGAGCTCGCGAAGGCCGGGGCCGCGGGCGCGTCCGGATGGAGCAGGGCGCGCAGCCGCTCGGGTGCGACGGCGCCGTCCGGCCAGGCGGCCACCGCGCCCAGCCGGGCGGTGTCGACGGCGATCCCGGGTGGGGCGCCGGTGCCGCCGCTGGGCAGAGGGGTGACGGCCATCGCCCATCGCGCGTCCGGGTCGGCGGCGCCGACCGCGGTGAGCAGCCGCTGCCGGGTGATCGGCTGGACGGTGAGGACCCGGTCGGCGCCGGTGCCGAGGTACGCCGTGACGGCCCGCCCCCGGGCCGCTGTGTCGACCGCGGCGGTGGCGAAGCCGGCCACCGCGGCGGACGCGACCAGCAGGGCGAACAGGCGCCCGGCGCCGGGCCGGCGGGACAGTTGGACGCCGGCCAGCGCGATGCCGAGCCGGCCGCGCCGCAGGGCGCCGGCCGCGTACCGGTTGACCAGCGGGAGCAGGGCACGGGCGCAGATCAGGGCGAGGGACAGGATGATCAGGGCCGGCGCGAACAGCCCGAGGCCCTCCAGCGGGTCGCCGGCGAGCGCGTAGTGGATGCCGGTGACGACGGCGAGCACCACGACCGCCACCTCGGAGACGCCGGGCAGGCCCCGGTCGCGGGACGGCGCCCGGCGCAGCAGGCCGGCCACCGGGCTGGTGAGCTGCCGCCGCTGGGCCAGGACCGCGGCGGCCAGCGCGGCCAGCGCGGCGAACGGCGCGTACCGCAGCGAGGTGAGGGCCGGCTCCGCGCCGACGCCGGGGAAGACGATGCCGGTCACCGCGTTCACGAGCAGCTGCCCGGCGAGGCATCCGGCCAGGGAGCCGGCCAGCACCGCGGCGAGGCTCTCACCGGTCGCCAGCCACCAGCGGGTCCACCAGCGGGCGCCGCGCAGCGCGACGACGGCCAGTTCGCTCTGCCGGCCCTGGGCGCCGTAGCCGACGGTCAGATAGATGGTGAAGCAGGCCAGCAGCACCAGCGGCACGGCCATCACCGGCACCAGCAGGCGGGCCGCCGCCCGGCCCTGGTCGATGCGATCGAGCAGCACCGGGATGCCGCTGTCGAACTGGAGCGGCTCGTCGAGTTCGCCGACCGCCTTGTCGACCGCGGTGAGTTCGGCGCGCAGCCGCTCGAGGCGGTCGATGCCGATGACACCGGGCTCGGCGATCCCGTCGATCGCCATCGCCGTGGTGGTCCGCTGCATCGTGCCCAGGGTGGCGGCGTTGGTGAAGACCGGTTCGCCGGGGCCCATGTCGGCGCCGAAGACGAAGTAGCCGTGCAGTCCCCAGTACGGCGCGCCGGAATCCACCGGCCGGTACGTGCCGACCACGGTCAGCGTTTTCGGCGCGCCCTCGGCGACGTACGTGATCGGCTGGACCGCGCCGTTCTGGCGGGCCGCGCTCAACTCGATCCGGTCGCCGGCGGCCAGGCCGAGCCGTTGGGCGGTCCGCTCGCCGATCAGCGCGTCGCCCTCGGCGGCCAGGCAGCGGCCGGTGAGGACGACCACGTGGGCGCAGACCTCCTGCCGGAAGACCAGCCGGCTCGGGAAGGTGTCGGCCACCTCGATGCCGACCGTGGGCACCTCGGCGGCGTGGTAGTGGTCGAATCCCTCCAGATCGAGCAGAACCTTGCCGATCTCCGGGAACCGCAGTTCGCCGGTGCTGGCGTCACCGCTGGCGCTGTCGTACGACCGGCGGGCGGCCATGGTCAGCTCCCGGGTGGCGGCCGTGGCGATCTGGCCGTCGGCGATCGCGCGTTCGGCGGCGATCAGGTAGGCCGGGGCCGCGACCGCCGAGGCGACGGCGAGCAGGGAGAGCAGCGCGAGGGTGAGCGCCTGCCCCCGCCGGCTCCAGATCATCGCGAGGACCAGGGAGATCATCGGCCGCCCTCCGGCTCGCGCAGGGTCCGCAGCAGGGGCAACTGGACCAGCCAGCCGGTCAGTCCGAGGACCGCCAGCGAGACGAGGGTCGCGACGGTGACCGCCACGGTGTCCAGTGGATCGGGCGGGGCGAGGACCGCCCAGCCGTCGGTGAACGCCGGCACCGACCGGCCGGTGATCGCGACGGCCAGGAGCGCGGCCAGCACGCCGCCGAGGACGCCGGTCAGGATCAGCACGGCGGTTCCGGCGTACGCCGTGGTGACCGCGACCCGGCGGGACAGGCCCTGCTCGCGCAGCACCCGGAGCTGTTCGGCGAGGGACCGGCGGTCGGCGGTGGCGGCGACCGCGACGGTGGCGGCCGCGATGAGCAGCGCCGCGATGCCCGCCACCAGGGCGAACCGGACGACGACGGCGGGGCCCTGGTCGCCGAGGCGGGAGGCGCGGTCGTCGGTGGTGGCGCTGCCGGCCACGGTCAGCCCGGCCGCGGCCAGGTCCTCGACGATGCCGGGGCGGGCGCCGGGCGCCAGCCACACCTGGTAGACACCGCCCGGGTCGATCTCGGCGGCCACCCGGCGGACCGAGTCCAGGTCGACGACCAGACCGGTGCTCCCGAGCATGGGCAGGGCGGTCACCTTGCCGAGGACCCGTACCGGGACGGGATCCCCGTACAGGCTCACGGCCGGGTCGTCGTCCCGCCAGTCGTCCGGCTCCGGCCCGGCGACCAGGGCCGGCAGCGGCAGCAGCGGGTCCGAAGCCCACGCGTCGGCGCCCACCGGGTCGCCGGTCGCGTTGCGGTCGGTGGCCAGCCGGAGGGCCCCGTCGATGGTCGTGACGTCGAGGGCCGCGCCCTTCGTCCCGGCGCGCCACCGGGTGATGTCGCCGAGTGCGCCGGCGTCCAGGATCCCGTCGGCGGTCCCGTTCTGGCCGAGCCCGAGGACGGTGACCACGGCGCCCGGTGGCGGCGGTTCGATCCGGCCGTCCGGGTCCGGGGGTGTGGTCATCTCCCAGCGCACGATCCGGCAGCCGGGTGCGGTGGCGCAGGCGGGCACCGGGGCGGTCACGGTCTGTTCACCCGCGCGCAGCGTGCCGAATCCGGCGGTCAGCACCATCCCGGTGGCCTCGTGCTGGAGGCGGAGGTCGAGCGCCACGCCGGCGGGGCCGTCGCGGCGGGCCCGGAGGGTGAGCCGGTCGCCGGTGATCAGTGTCGGCTCCGGCCGGCCGGCGGCCACGGCGGCGGGCAGCGCGTCGACCGGGCCGTACTCCGGGCGCCAGCCGGCGACCGCGCCGAGCCGGGCGCTGTCCACCTCGAGAATCTCCCGCTCGCCGGACCAGGTGCGGACGGCGGCCATCGCCTCGCGGCCGCCGGGGTCGGTGCTGCGCACGGCGTGCAGCAGGGCCGTCCGGTTGGGCGCCTCGACGGTGAGGACGCGCTCGGCGCCCATCTCGGCGGCGCTGCGGGCCAGCCGGGCCCCGGTCTCCGCGGCCCAGCCGCCGGCCGCCGTGGTGAACAGCGCGACGGCCACCACGACCAGCGCGAACACCCGGTCGGTGCCGGGCGAGCGGGAGATCCGCAGGGCGGTGAGGCCGGTACGCAGGCGGCCGGTGCGCAGCGCGGCGACGCCGCCCCGGACCGCGATCAGGCTCAGCAGCCGGGCCGCCGCCAGGCCGACGGTGAGCGCGACGAGCGCGGGCGCGGCCGGGCCCAGCCCCTCGTCGGGGCCGCCCGACCAGGCCTGGTAGATCGCGGCCGCGGCGACGGCGAGCAGCAGCACGTCGACGAACGCCGGCCGCCAGGCCCGGACCCGGGCGGTGCCGCTGAGCAGTTCCGACACCGGTCGTACGAGCATCGACGCCTCGACCGCGGCGAGCACCGCGAGGCTGCCGGCGAGGACCGCCGCCACGGCCGCCGCGGAGTACCGCAGCGCGATCCCCTGGTCCGCCGTGATGTGCACCGGGCCGGCGAGCGCCCAGCCCACCAGACAGCCGAGGGGCGCGCCGACGGCGACACCGGCGAGCAGTGGCACCAGGTGCTGGCCCCAGGCCAGCCGCAGGGTGCCGAAGCGGCCCACCCCGCGCAGCTTGAGCAGGGCGGCGTCGGCCCGGCGGTCTCGCGACGTGTACCACCCGGCGAGGCCGACGGCGAACCAGGTGAGGATCAGCATCTGGGCGCCCGCGGTCATGACGCCCCGCAGGATGATGTCGCGGTCCCGGGTGATGGCCAAGTGGAGCGGCCGGGCCATGGTGCTCAGCCGCAGCGCGTGGCTGCCGAGCCTGCGGTCGGCCGCGGTGAGCTCGGTGGCGAGGTCGTAGCCGCCGTCGCCGCGCAGCAGCGCGTCCGGCAGCACCACGTCGTACGCCATGGTCGGGGTCCACAGCTCGGAGTGCCGGAACGTGTCGGTCACGGTGAACGCCGGGTCCGGCTCGGCCTCGGCCCGGAAGAGCCGGTCGCTCCAGTAGGTCCCGGCCGGGTCGACCAGTGTGTAGACGGCGGTCACCCGCAGGTCGAGCGGGCCGTGCGACGTGGAGGTGAGGATGCTCAGGGAGCCGCCGACGGTGACGCCGAACCGCTGTGCCGCCTCGGCGCTGAGCGCGATCTCGCCGCGTGCCCGGGGACACTGCCCGTCGAGCCGGACGTGGTCGCAGAACCCGTCCCGGTACGCCAGTGACATGCTGCTGCTGGCCACCCCGGTCCGTACGCTGAGCGGCCGGATCATTCCGGCGACACCGTCGCCGACGCCGGACGGCAGCCCTTCCCGGACACTGTCACTGAACCGGCGCAGCTCGCCCTCCGGGTCGCCCTGGGTGTCCACCCGGTTCGCCACCGAGACGGTGCGCTGGGTGGCCGGGGCGACCTCCAGGTAGGCGGCCGCGGCGTCGGCGGCCGCGGCGAACCCGTACCACGGCCCGGCTGCGGCGACGGCGGCCGCCAGCGCGGTCAGCACCAGAATCGTCAGCACCTGCGCGGCCCGAACCCGCACGGCGCCGAAGACCAGCCCGAACATTCACCCTCCCCCGGTTGCCGGGGAACGTTACGCGATCGGGTGACGGGGCTGGGAGCCCTGTGGATAACGGTTTGCTGAACCGATTCACAGCCAGTTGCGGCGCTTGAAGTACGCGTACAGGCCGCTGCCGGTGAGGACGATGCACGCGGTGCTGATCAGGAATCCCCACCACTTCTCGTACCCGGGGTAGGGAACGTTCTGCCCGAAGTATCCGGTGATCGCCGTGGGGATGGCGATGATGGCGGCCCAGGCGGCCAGCTTGCGGGTGACGTCGTTGAGCGCGTTGCTCTGCTCGGCCAGGTCGTCGTCGAGCAGCTCGGTGATCCGGTTGCGGGAGTGCTCGATCAGGTCGACGGCCCGCCGCGCGTGGTCCTCGACGTCCCGGTAGTACGGCCGCAGGTGGTGCTCGTCGGCGGCCAGCGCCCGGCCGGCCTCGCGCACCACGTCCGGCATCGGGGCGACCGCCCGCCGCAGGCCGGCCAGGGTCCGTCGCAGGGCGGAACCGCGTCGCCGGACATCGCGGGGCGCCGCTCCCTCACCGATCATCCGGTCCTCGATGCCGTCCATGCTCTCGTCGATCCGCTGGGCGGTCGCGTACTGTCCGTCGACCACGACGTCGAGCAGCCCGTACACCAGAAAATCGACGCCGCCGGCGGCGAGTCGCTCGTCGGCGTCCCACCGGTCCAGATGGAGGGCCACCTCGTCGGGCGGCTTACGCACCGTGATCAGCGCGCGCGGCGTGATGAACGCGCTGATCTCGGTCTTGCGTACCTCGTCGTCGAACGCGACCGCGTAGATGTTGAGGAACAGGTGGTTGTGGTACTGGTCCAGTTTGGGCCGTTCACGGTCGGTGACCGCGTCCTCGACGGCGAGCGGGTGCAGCTCGAACTCGGCGGCGAGGGCCCGCAGCTCGTCCGGTCCCGGATCGACGAGGTCGAGCCACAGCACGGCGCCCGGCTCCGCGCGGAGCCGGGCGCCCGCCCCGGCGGCGTCGAACCCTTCCGCGACCAGGCGGCCTTTCACGTAGAGACGGCTGCTCACGCACCCACTATGCCCATGGCCCGAGCGCGGGGGAACCGGACCGCGGTCAGACGGTCTCGAGGACCTTCGGCGCGGGCAGGGACGCCGGCTTGCGCCGCAACATCCAGAGACTGACCGGTACGCCCACCGCCACCAGGACCGCGGCGATGACCAGCGAGAACCGGTAGCCCTCGAGATAGCGGTGCAGTTCGGTGCCGGCGGCGGCGTTCGCCCGGTTGGTCAGGATCGCGCCGAGAACGGTCACGCCGAGCAGCCCGAACACCTCGCGGGAGACGTTCAGCATCCCGGAGGCGATACCGGCCCGCTGCGGCGGCAGCGCGTCGACGACCACGGTGTTCAGCGGGATGAGCAGACCGCCGCCCACGCCGTAGAGCAGGAACCAGGGCAGCAGGTCGCCGTAGGTGGTGCCCTCGCCGTACTGGGCGATGCCGCCGATCGCCGCCGCCATCACCGCGAGACCGAACGCGGTCACCCGGGCCACGCCGAACCGCAGCTCCAGGCGGGGCGCCAGGACCGCGCCGGCGGCCGTGATGATCGCCATCGGGATGAACGCGGCGCCCGCCTCGGTCGGCGTGAAGCCGAGCACGTTCTGCAGGTAGATGGCCATGTAGAAGTAGATGCCGAACACCCCGAACGCCCACAGGCCCATCGCCAGCAGACCGCCGGTGAACATCCGGGAGCGGAAGAACGCGAGATCCACCATCGAGTCGGCGTTGCGGTTCTGAAGGATCACGAAGAGCACGGCCGCTGCCGCGGCAACCCCGAAGGACCCCAGGATGAGCGGCGAGGTCCAGCCCTCCGCGTCGCCTTCGATCAGCGCGTACGTCAGTGCGAACAGCCCGGTCGAGGAGGTGGCGAGCCCGGCCGGGTCGAGGCGGCGCAGGACTCCCGCCGAGCGGCCGCCGAGGGTGCGCCGGGGCACGCTGAACAGGGTCAGCGCCAGCGTCGCGACGCCGATCGGCAGGTTGATCAGGAAGATCCAGCCCCAGGAGACGTGCTCGCTGAGCACCCCGCCGGTGAACGGGCCGACCGCCAGGGCGAGCGCGCCCACCCCGCCCCAGACCCCGATGGCGGCGCCCCGCTCCTTCGGGTCCGGGAACAGCTCCTGGAGCAGGGCCAGCGACGCGGGTGCGAGCAGCGCCGCGCCGACGCCCTGCACCGCCCGGGCGCCGATGAGCAGCGCCTGACCGTCGGCGAGCCCGGCCACGACCGAGGCGCCCGTGAAGATCACCAGGCCGGACAGGAACGCGGGCCGGGTGCCGAGCACGTCGGCGACGCGGCCACCGGCCAGGAGCAGGCCGGCGAAGACCAGGATGTACGCGCTGGTGATCCATTCCAGGCCGGCGATGCTCAGGCCGAGATCACGCTGAATGCTGGGTAGTGCAACGTTTACCACGTTGTTGTCCAGATACGTCATGAAGGTCCCGAGCGCTACCGCGACGAGCGCCCACCACCGCCGGTTGTTCTTCATCAGCCCTCCCCTGTACGTCGTCCATGTACAACGTACATGTACCTCGTACATGAGACCTGTACGTTGTATGGTTGTCAAGTGACGGGTGATCGACTGACCAAGGCGGCCGTGGCCGAGCGCGCCCTGCGCCTCGCCGACGAGGAGGGCCTCGAGGCGGTCACCGTGCGTAGGCTCGCCAAGGAGCTGGGTGTCACCCCGATGGCGCTCTACTGGCACTTCAAGAACAAGGACGAGCTGTTCCTGGGCATGGTCGACCACATGCTCTCCGGGGTCCGCTCGGATCCGCGTGCCGGCGAGTCCTGGCAGAAACGGCTACGCGCCGTGGTCGAGACCGTGATCGGCGTGATGCGGGCGCACCCCTCACTGCCGACCCTGCTGCACTCGGTGGACAAGACGCGGACCGAGAGCTTCAACCGCGCCACCAACGACACCCTGGCCCTGCTGACCGAGGCGGGATTCACCGTCGAGGAGGGCTTCTGGGTGGCGTCCTACCTCCTGAACGGCTGCATCGGCATCGTCGGCGCCCAGCCGGGCTGCCCGCCCGGGTTGCCGTCCGAACAGGAGCCGGAGTGGCGGCGGCAGAAGCGGGTGCAGCTGGAGGGCATGCCGGCCGACCGGTTCCCGATGATGATCGAGCTCGCCTCGTCGTACCGGGACGAGCCCGACATGGAGCGCTACTACGCCTTCTGCGCCGACCTGCTGCTCGCCGCGGTGGAGTCGATGGCCGCGGCCGCGGGATCGCAACACCGCTGAACCGTCCGAAAGAGATAGGCGCCGAAGGCCACCCCGGCCGTCGGCGTCCCATCGACGGCTGTGCGGATTCGGACACATCCAGACATGTGAGTGCATCTTTTTGCAAGAACGTGCGCAGCTCTTCCAGCTCCTGAAAGAACTTGCTAGCGTCCGACGCAAATGAACGCGGGATTACCAACTCGTCAAGCCCGCATCTCCCCCGTTACACCGCCGTCCCCGAGGTGGTTGGAGGCTCTCCCATGTCCCGAATCCTCCGCAGAGTGCTTGCGGTGCTCTGCGCCGTACCACTCCTGCTCTTGACGCAACTCCCGGCCGCGAACGCGGCAACCACGGTGACCGTCTACTACCAGGCGCCCACGTCCTGGACGACGGCGAACATCCACTACGCCCCGACCGGCGGATCCTGGACCACCGTGCCGGGCGTCGCGATGAGCGCCTACAGCGGCTGCTCCGGCTGGTACGTCAAGGAGCTCGACCTCGGCGCCGCCACCGGCATGCAGGTCGTCTTCAACAACGGCTCCGGCACCTGGGACAACAACTCGGGCGCCAACTACAGCGTCGGGACCGGCATCGTCACCGTCTCCGGCGGCGCGGTCGGCTCGTCGGTGCCGTGCGGCACCGCCGCCAACTCGGCGACGGTCTACTACAAGACCTCGTGGACCACGACCTACCTGCACTACGCGCCGAGCGGCGGATCCTGGACCACGGTTCCGGGTGTGGTGATGAACGAGGAGGCGTGCACCGGCTGGGTCCGCAGGACCGTCAGCCTCGGCACCGCCACAGCGTGGTCGGCGACCTTCAACAACGGGTCCGGGACCTGGGACAACAACTCCAGCAAGAACTACGCGCTGGGGACCGGGACGAGCACCGTCAACGGCGGCGTCGTCACCGCGAACGCGACCAGCCCGTGCGTGACCGCCCCGGACGACACCATGGCCCCGACCGCGCCGACCGCGCTGACCGCCACCGCGGCGGGCACCACGGTCACCCTCGGCTGGACCGCCGCCACCGACAACGTCGGCGTCGTCGGCTACCGCATCACCCGGGGCAACACGGTGCTGAGCAGCTCGGCCACCGGCTACACCGACCGGGGGCTGAGCGCGAACACCGCCTACACCTACCGGGTGCAGGCGCTCGACGCGGCCGGGAACCTCTCCACCGCCGCCTCGGCGACCGTCACCACCGGCGCGGCCGACCCGGCCCCGGCCGGCGGCGAGATGCTCGGCGGCGACCCGCGCAAGGACAGCATCTACTTCATCCTCACCGCGCGGTTCAATGACGGTGACACCGGCAACAACCGTGGCGGCGGCCAGCACACCAAGTCCGGGAACGAGGCCAACAGCGACCCGATGTTCCGGGGCGACTTCAAGGGCCTGGTCGACAAGCTCGACTACATCAAGGGCCTCGGCTTCTCCGCCATCTGGATCACGCCGGTCGTGCTGAACCGTTCCGACTACGACTTCCACGGCTACCACGGCTGGGACTTCTACCAGGTCGACCCGCGGCTGGAGTCGGACGGCGCGTCCTACCAGGAGCTGATCGACGCGGCCCACGCCAAGGGCCTCAAGATCTACCAGGACATCGTTCTCAACCACAGCTCCCGCTGGGGCGCGAACGGCCTCTACACGCCGACCGTCTACGGCACCCGGGACAGCGAGTGGAGCTGGTACTACAACCAGAAAGTGGCGGGAAAGACCTACAACCCGCTCGAGGAACACGCCGGCAACGACCCCACGCTGACCGCCGCCCAGAACGCGCTCGCCAAGGGCCGGCCCTACAACGGCGACCTGTGGAGCAGCACCGCGCCGGCCGGCAACACCTGCCCCAACTTCGGCACCGCGACCGGTGGCAAGAGCGCCGAGGGGTTCAAGCTCTACAACTGCCAGTGGCCGCAGCCGACCAACAAGCTGTTCCCGTCGAACCTCTTCCACCAGTGCTGGATCGGCAACTGGGAGGGTGAGGACGCCCGGTCCTGCTGGCTGCACGAGGACCTGGCCGACTTCAACACCGAGAACGCCGTGGTCCAGGACTACCTGATCGGGGCGTACGAGAAGTACATCGCCATGGGCGTGGACGGCTTCCGCATCGACACCGCCGTGCACATCCCGCGCGTCACCTGGAACCGCCGCTTCCTGCCGGCCTTCCAGCAGATCCTCACCGAGAAGTACGGCGCCACCAAGGCCAAGGACTTCTACATCTTCGGCGAGGTCGCGGCGTTCGTGAACGACAAGTGGAACCGGGGCTCGGTCAACCACTCCGCCCAGTTCTTCACCTGGAAGGAACGGAAGGACTACTCGGCCGACGACGTCACCGCGGCGATCGAGCAGTTCAACTACGAGAACAACCTGGGTACGGGCAACCAGCCGACCAGCACCAACGCGTTCCTGTCGGGCAACAGCTACCACACGCCCGACTACAGCCAGTTCTCCGGCATGAACATCATCGACATGCGCATGCACATGAACTTCGGGGACGCGAACAACGCCTACTGGAACGGCAAGGACTCGGACGACTCGGTCAACGACGCCACCTACAACGTCGTCTACGTCGACTCGCACGACTACGGGCCGAACAAGTCCACGACCCGTTACACCGGTGGCACCGACGCCTGGGCCGAGAACATGACGCTCATGTGGACGTTCCGTGGCATCCCGACGCTGTACTACGGCTCGGAGATCGAGTTCCAGGCCGGCAAGCAGATCGACTGCGGCCCGACCTGCCCGCTCGCCACCACCGGCCGGGCCTACTACGGCGCCAACCTCGCCGGCAGCGTCACCGCCAGTGACTACGGTGTCGTCAGCTCGGCCAGCGGCCAGGTCGCCACGACGCTGAACCAGCCGCTGGTCAAGCACCTGCAGCGGCTCAACCAGATCCGCCGGGCGGTCCCCGCCCTGCAGATGGGCCAGTACTCGACCGAGGGTGTCAGCGGCAACATGGCCTACAAGCGCCGCTACACCGCCAACGGGGTGGACAGTTTCGCACTGATCGCCGTCTCCGCCGGGGCGACCTTCAGCGGCATCCCGAACGGCACCTACGTCGACGCGGTCACCGGTGACACCAAGACCGTCACCGGCGGCTCCCTGACCGTCAGCCTGAACGCGAAGGGCAACCTCCGCGTCTACGTCCTCAGCACCAGCGCCACCCCGGCGCCGGGCAAGGTCGGCACCGCCACCGCCTACCTGAAGTAACCGTTCCCCTTTCACCGCGCCGGCCGGGCCCCTCCCGGCCGGCGCGGCCCCGTTTCCACCACCGCCGCCGGGCCCGCCTGGGGCGGGCCGGCGGCGGGCCGCGGCGACGCCGG
>NZ_JAHXZI010000027.1:71141-116785 GCF_019429605.1 Actinoplanes hulinensis
GGCCCCGCCCCCCGCCCCCGCCGGCCCCCCCCCCGGCGGCCGCGCCCCGGTTCCCCCCCCCGCCGCCTGACCGGCATTCGCCGGTCAGGCGGCTCTCCGCAGCTACGCCGGCCCGATGGTCGGCCGCTCTTTCGCGGGTGCGCCGGCCCGATGGCCGGCCGCTCTTTCGCGGGTGCGCCGACCCGATGGCCGGCCGCTCTTTCGCGGGTGCGCCGGCCCGATGGTCAGGCGCCGACCAGGTCGGCGACGGCGTTCGCCGCTTCGGGGTACGCCGTGAGCAGCGCCGCCGCCACCGCTTCCTCCCCGCCCGCCCCGGAGAACGACTCCGCCGCGACCGGTGTCCACTCCCCCTCGCAGCCGAGAAGGGCCGCCACCGCGTCCACCGACGGCCGGCCGGCCGCCCGGAGGACCGCGGCGGCGCTCGCCGGGCCCGCCGACACGACGGCGGGCCGGGCACGGGCCGGCGCCTTCCACGGCGGGATCCACGAGTCGAGAGCCGCGAGTGTGCCCGGGAAGGTGCGGCCCGCCTCCCTGGTCAGCACCGGCACCAGCTCGGCGGCCTGCTGCCGCAATGTCATGATCAGATTGGGCAGCCAGGGCAGCAGCACCGGGTCGGGCAGTTGCCCGAATGCCCGGGACAGGGTCTCCACCACGAACGGCGCCAGCCTCGGCACCGGTTCGAGAGCCTGCACGAAGCCGCTCACGTACTGCGGGACGGCCGGCACCACCAGCGGGTTGCCGAGCAGCTCACCGACCCGGGCCCGCAGGTCGGCCAGCGGCAGTGCGCCCAGCTGGTGCAGCGCCGCCCAGAGCAGGGCCACCTTCGCCGGGGACTCCGGGTGCGACTGCCGGACCGCGATCTCCAGCTGGGTGCGGTCGCAGCCCAGCGACAGCGCGAGGCTCTCCATGCTGAACAGGAACCCGAGCATCGCCCCGACCTGCCGCACCCCGGTCGCCTCGTCGACGAAGGCGGTCGGCAGCAGGGTGCAGTAGTGCGCGTACCCCGTGGTCACGAAGCGCTCGCACCACGCCGGAAGCACCGGCGCGGTGGCGCGGTAGTGGCCTAGCAGCCGGCGGATCCGGCGGAGCACCGCGGGCGCGTCGTCGACCGTGCGCTCCGCCGACAGCAGCTCGATGGCGCGGGTGCCGAGTTCGTCGGTCAGCCGTGGGCTCTCCAGGAACAGCAGGGAGTCCTCCACGGCCTTGAGCGCGATGGCCGCGGTCGCCTTCGGGTCCCAGGCCTCCCGGCGCAACCGCTGTTCGAGGACCTGCTCGACGGTGACACCCTCGTAGCCCAGCTCGATGACGGCACGCTGGTGGCGGCCGAGGTCGAGGTCCCAGCTCTCCTGGAAGTGCTTCTCGCCGAGCCGGCGGCTGCCCATGATCGGGCGGATCGCCTGGCCGGGCAGCAGGTACCGCAGCATCCAGAGCAGCTGGGAGCAGGCGGCCAGCTCGGGACGGGCGTTCAGATCGAGCAGCGCCCGCTGGATGCTGCGCTGCTCCAGGTTGAGGCCGAGCGGTTCGAGCCGGTCGAACACGTCCCGGGCCAGCGGGGGCATCGCCTCGTAGCCGACCCGGCCGATCCGGTCGCCACCGAGCAGGATCTCGCAGAGCCGCCGCACGTCGCGCCGGCCCGGCACAGTGTCCTTCTCGATGCAGGTGACCGCGGCGTCCTGGAAGTCGTACGGCGTCGGCCGCGCCCGCCCCCGCATACCGGCCAGCAGGATGGACGTCTCGAAGACCGCGATCGCGTCGGCGGTGCTGGCGAGATAGCCGTTGCGGCGGGCCAGCCGGACGATGTCGACGCACCAGCCCCGCAGCTCCTCCTCGTCCAGCCCGTCCAGCACGGGCGGGCCGGCGAGGTAGCCGCTGAGGTGGTCGGTCACCGGGCCGGGCGCCGCCGCCGGAATGGGTAGCGCCTTCTTCCGGCCGCTTCTCTGACCCTCCAGTTTGAAGGGGGTGAGCCGGTGCTTCGTGAGCTGCTTCTGCCAGGTCGCGGCCGCGATCGACACCGAGCCGGGCGCCAGCCCGAACTGCGCCTCGATCGCCGAGTGGCTGGACGGGATCAGGCCGTAGAGCCAGGTGGTGCCGGTCCGCGGGCTGATCGCGAAATCCGGTGTGCCCGGGGCGGAGCCCGCCTCCGGGACCCGGCTGGCCGCGTGGAAGGCGCCGCAGATGTAGAGGCAGTCGGCCGGGTCGGCGCCGGTGGCGGCGAGATGCTCGCGGATCCGGGTCCACATGTAGCGTTCCCGGTCCTCGTCGCTCGCGTAGCGCCGGGTGTCGTGCGGGGCCAACCGCCGGAACAGGCTGCCGACCAGCACCATCACCTGCCGGTAGGTCTCGTGGTCGGCGCCGGCCAGGGGCTGCTCGACATACTGGTCCCACCACTCGGACCAGTGCCGGACCCGGCCGTGGTGCAGCAGGTGCTCCTCCAGCTCGGCGAAACGGGGCCGCAGGTCACCGATCTCCACACCGACCGCGTCGCCGTGCAGCGCCTCCTCCGGCTCACCCGAGCCGGCCGGGGTCACGTCGGGTTCCCACTGGAAGACGTGGTCGGTGGACCGGTCCACCAGGACCAGCTCCACCCCCGGCGTCTCCAGCGCGTAGGAGACGGCCTGGTACTCGGCTGACGCCTCGGTGATCGGCGCGATCACCGACAGCGGCGCCGACTCCTTCGGGAAGCCGTCGAGCTCGGAGGCGAAAGCCTGCAACGCCACCGGAAGCCGGCAGTTGCGCAGCTCGGTGAGCAGCGGCTGGAGGTCCTCGCACAGCTCCAGGTAGACGACTTTGGGCTGCTTCTCCCGCAGCCGCCGGAGCATGGCCAGAGCGGAGGCCGGCGAGTGGTGGCAGACCGGGAAGATCTCCAGCGGCTCCCGCAGCGCGTGGTCGACGTCGTCGACGATCCCGGTGAGGATCTCCGGAAGCGCCGCCGGCCCGCCGCCGAGCGCCTCGGCGGCGGAGATCAGCTGTTCACGCAGCGAATCGAAGGTCACGACAGGGTCGCAATCGCCTGGCGGCCGCCCTCCAGGAACCCGGTCCACTCGCCGCTCTGCTCACGGCTGCGCGGCTCGATCACGCCGTGCCAGTACTTGTTGAGAATGGCCAGATCCTCCGGGCTGCGCCGGGCCAGCGAACCGACCAGCGACCCGGCCAGCGCCTCCGCGGTCAGCGCGCTGGCGCCGAAGAAGGTGCTGTGCAGGATGGCGTCCTCCAGGACGCCGATCTGCTCGGCGGTGGAGAGCGCCGACTCCAGCCGCTCGTCGTCGCCGGAGGCCGCGGCGGAGGCGGCGCGCAGGTCGGCGAAGCTCTGCAGCAGCACGTCGAGCAGGGTGGGCGGGACCTCCAGCTCGATGTTGTGCCGGCGCAGCAGCTCCTCGGTCCGGAAGCGGACGATCTCCGCCTCGCTCTTCCGGTTCGTCACCACCGGGATGCGGACGAAGTTGAAACGCCGCTTGAGCGCCGACGACAGATCGTTGACGCCGCGGTCCCGGCTGTTCGCGGTGGCGATGACGCTGAACCCGGGCTTGGCGAAGACGATGTTGTCGTCCTCCAGCTCCGGAATCGACACATACTTCTCGGAGAGGATGGAGATCAGCGCGTCCTGGACGTCGCTGGTGGACCGGGTCAGCTCCTCGAAGCGGCCGATCACGCCGCCCTCCATGGCCGTCATGATCGGCGACGGGATCATCGAGGCGCGGGACTGGCCCTTCGCGATGACCATCGAGACGTTCCACGAGTACTTGATGTGGTCCTCGGTGGTGCCGGCGGTGCCCTGCACGACCAGGGTGGAGTTGCGGCTGATGGCGGCGGCGAGCAACTCGGCGAGCCAGCTCTTGCCGGTGCCCGGGTCGCCGATCAGCAGCAGCCCCCGGTCCGAGGCGAGGGTGACGATCGAGCGCTCGACGAAGCTGCGGTCGCCGAACCACTTCGGTGCGATCTCCCGGTCCAGGCCGTCGGCCCGCTCCGAGCCGAGGATGAACAGTCGCACCATCTTCGGGCTGAGGCGCCACGAGAACGGCTTGGGGCCGTCGTCGACGGACTCCAGCCAGTCCAGCTCCTCCGCGTACTTGACCTCGGCCGGGGCACGCAGCATGTCAGACATCGAGAAAGTCCTTAACTTTAGGCGACGAAGTTTTTGAGCTCGGTGACGAGCTTGCGGATGTGACCGGAGATCACCGGCGTGCCCAGGTCCTTGAAGCGCTGCCGGAACCAGGGGTTGACGCTCTCGGTGCCGGAGCTGTTGACCGAGCCGACCGGGATGAACTTGACCCCGGAACGGTGCACCGCCTCGATCCCCTCGAACAGCGGCTGGGACCGGTCGAACTCGTAGAAGTCGGAGATCCAGACCAGCACGGTGTTCCGCGGATCGGCGATCTTGGGCCGGGCCAGGGCCATCGCGACCGGCCCGTCGTTGCCGCCCCCGAGGTTGGTGCGCAGCAGCACCTCGAACGGGTCGTGCACCCACGGGGTGAGGTCGAGCGCCCGGGTGTCGTAGGCGATGAGGTGCACGTCGACCTTGGGCAGGCCCGCGAAGATCGAGGCGAGAATGGTGCAGTTGACCATCGAGTCGACCATCGACCCGGACTGGTCCACCACCACGATGAGGCGGGCCGGCTCGATCCGTTTCGCGGTCTGCCGGTAATAGAGCCGGTCGACGTAGAGCCGCTCGTCCTCCGGGCTCCAGTTCGGCAGGTTCTTCCAGATCGTGCGGTCCAGGTCGAGATTGCGGTAGACCCGTTTCGGCGGGACGGACCGGTCGATCGTGCCGGCGCTGGTTTGGGCGACCTGGGTGCGCAGCACCGCGGCCACCTCGTCGACGAACCGGCGGATCAGCGCCTTGGCGTTGGCCAGCGCCGTGCCGTCCAGATTGTCCTTGTCGCGCAGCAGCTGCTCGATCAGCGACATGCTCGGGGTGAGCTGCCGGGCCAGCCGGTTGTCGGCCAGCACCTCACGCAGCCGCATCCGGCTGACCAGGTCGCCCTCGATACCGGCCAGCGCCGCGCCGAGACCGGAGTCGTCGCCCGCGGCCCGCCCGCGAAGCTGCCCGGGCTCACAGCCCATCGCCCGCTCGAACCGGCCGGCGTCGGCCTGCCAGCGCTGCAACTGCTCGGCGGTGACGTTGCCGGCGCCGGTCCCGAAGACGTTGAGCAGCAGTTTCGACACCAGGGCGGCGCGCCGGACCTCGCCGTCGCGGTCGTCGCCGGGGTCGCTCATCAGCCCGTCGAACTCCGGCTCCAGCGCCGGAAACCGCTGAATCACGGTGTCCACCGAGACGGCCGGATCGAGCAGCGCGGCCGGCAACCCCAGGTCGCCGACGATCGCCATGCTCGCCGACTCCAGAGCGGTCTGCTCCTCCGGGTCGAACAGGCGGGACAGCAGCCGCCAGTAGAGGATCTGACGACGGCTCTCCTCCGTGGGCGCGCCCGATGATTCGCTCGCAAGCTCCCTCATGCCGTCACCTCCGCTTCGCTCCGGCGCCGCCATGAGTTCAAGACTGAGCCCGATGATTCGCTCGCAAGCTCGCTCATTTCCGCAGCAGCCTTCCCGCGCGCTCGCGCAGGACGTCGACCGCGGTGCCGGCGGCGGCCTCGGCCTTTGCCGCCCTGGCGTCGGTGGGGCCGAGCGCCCAGTCGGCGGTGTGGGCGGTGACCGGCTTCTTCCGGACCACCGCCTGGACCGCGAGCGGCTGCACCGCCCAGCGGCCGGCATCCCACCGGAGCAGGCCCAGGCAGGCGGTCGAGGCGGCGACCAGCGCCGGGGTCAGCGGACCGGCTTCGGGCAGCCGGTCCACATCGACGGCGAGGGTGACGCCACCGGCCAGCTCGAACGACTCCGCACCGGCCGTGTAGCCCTCCAGCAGCACCGGCTCGGCGATGACGGCCGGATGGCGGTCCAACGGGGACACCGGCGCGGCGGTCGCCTCGCCCAGGCGGACCCGGGCCGTCGCGAACGGGTCGGCCGGCTCGCCCAGGACGGCCCGTGACTCGTCCCAGAGCAGATCGCCGGACGGGGTGAGCGGCATGCCGGCGATCTCGACCACGCGGTGCCCGGCCAGGGCGGCCCGGAACACCGGGAACGCGGTGAGCATGCGCCACGCGGACGGGCCGCTGATCGTGTCGACCTTGGCGGCCGCCACGCTCGCCCGGACCAGCCGCACCTGCCCGCCGGGCGTCTCCAGCAGGCCGTGGGCCTGGACGCGGAACACCGTGGGGTGCTCGTGCAGGTCGGCGCCGAGCAGCAGGAACCGGCCGTCGACCGGGGTGGCCGGCTGTTCGGGGAAACCGTCCTGGGACAGGAGCACGGACCTGGTCCACAGGTCCGCCCAGCGGCGCACCGGGACCCGGTCGAGGGTGGCGACCGGCGCGGCGCCGCGCAGCTCGGCGGCGAAACCGTCGAGCAGGACGGCGAGCCGCCGGGTGGCCGGGTCGGCGAGCAGCGCCTGCACGGTCTGGGCGGCGCCGCCGGCCAGCTCGTGGTCGACCCCGCGCCAGCCGGCGATGGCCAGCTCGCGAAGCCAGGACCGGCCGCCGGCGAGCAGGCCACCGGACGGCGACGAGCCGCCGGGGGCGGCCCACCGCTCACGGGACCGGCCGAGCGCCTCGTCGAGCCCGGCGAGCAGCGCGTCGTGTGCGGCGCCGAGCAGAGCGGCGCGGGCCCCGGCCAGCACGGCCAGATGCTCGTCGGCGACCGCACCGGCGATGATCTTGCCAACCGAATCGGCGACCCGGTCGGCGAGCGGCGAGCCGGCGAACGCGGCGGCGAAGGCCTCGCACGCGGCGGCCCGCTCCTCGTCGATCCGGGCGAGGCCGTGCACCAGGGCGTCGTCGAGGCCGTCGATGAGGCCGAGCGCCTCGGTGAGGCCGGCCGGGACCGCCCGCAGGGCGTCAGCGAGCATCAGCGCACCGCCCCGGCAGCGGGGAACCACTGCAACTCGGGCAGCGGATCGGTGCTCGGGGGCACCTCCAGATACGCCAGGTGGCGCAGGAAACCGCTGAACACCTCGGCGGCGCGGTTGGGCGCGGTCGTCGTGTGCAGCCCGGCCCACAGGTCCTCGGTGTCCTCCGGCAGCGTCACCTTCAGATAGCGGGCGACGCGGGCCAGACCGTACTGTGCGACGGCGGCGTCGGCGAGAGCACGCAGGTGGTTGCAGGCACGCGACCCGCCGGACAGGCCACCGCACGGCCGGTTGTTGTTGGTGTTGCAGCTCAGGCCGTGGTCGCCGGCGGTGATGGACGAGACGTAGACACGCTCCACATCCGACCCGCTGGAGACCACCCCCTGGAGCCGGCCGTCGGCCAGCTCCACGAACGGCACCTTGGCCAGCTTGCGCGGCCGGGCGGGCGCGATGACGGGCGCTGCGCTGCGCCGCTCATGGACGGCACCCCCGTTGGTCACAACCAGACCTCCTCAGAAACAGGTGCCGAAGTTGTATCCCACGGGTACGACAAAACCGGATCGCCGCAGCGAGGCGCCCGGTCGCCGGGGTCGTCAGCCGAGCCGGCCGGCCATCTCGGCCAGCTCGCGGAGCCGGTCGAGCACCGCCGCCTTCCCCTCCCCACCGGGCAGGTCCCGGTCGCCGGCCGGCACCAGCTGGTCGCGCAGCAGCTCGACGGCTTGGGCACGGGCGCCCGGGGGCAGCTCGGCCAGCCACAGCGACCCGAGGTTCTCCCGGGAGATCTCCCGCAGGTAGGCGGCCGCCTCCGGGTCGGACAGCCGGTCGGCCAGGAAGTCGACGGTCCAGTAGAACAATCCGCCGCCGGCGCTCCAGTCCAGATCCGGTCTCAGCACCAGTAGTCCCGCCATCACTTCCCCACCAAGAAGACGCGCGGGCCCAGCCCTCGCTGCTCGATGAACCGCTCCACCATGGCCTTCTGTTCCGGCGTAAACCTTGACACATCGACCGGCACCAGGTGGGCTTTGCCCAGATGCCGTTCGATCTGGAACTGCAGTTGGGGCCACTGCCGCTCGAAGTAGCGGCTGTCGAAGTTGCCGACCGCGTCGTACGTCTTCCCGCTCTCGTCGACCCAGTCGGCGGACGAGCCCTTCTCGGCGCGGGTGAGCCGGACGCCGGTCTCCGCCTCGATCCGCTGAGCGCTCTCCGACTCTTCCGGACGATGTCTGCCGACGGCCGGATCGTCACCGAGGTCGTGGATCCGCTTGTCCTCACCGTCCTTCCCCGGCCGCGGCGGCGGGTCGGCGCCGCCGTCCGGCAGCCGGTTGAGCTTGCGCAGTTCCCCGATCAGGTCGTCGAGACGCCGCACCCTGGGCAGAAGGTTTCGCAGGCTGGCAATGAGGTCGTGCACCCAGCGGGCGATCCGCGCGGCCCAGGAGGCGACAAGCGTGCCGACCTGCTCGACCACCAGCGGCGTCGCCGCGCCGAAGGTGGCGGCCACCTCGGCGGCGTAGGTGACAAGCCGGGACACCAGGGTGGCGATCGCGTCCCGGACCAGCTCGCGGACCCCGGCGACGAGCAGGCCGGCGCCCTCGGTGAGCGCGGCCATCGTGCCGGACGCCGCGGCCAGGGCGGTCAGTGTGCCGTGCTGCTCCCGGGCGGTCGCGCGGTAGGCCTCCCCGGCCGAACCGGCCCAGCCGGCCACGTCCCCCCGGACCGCGTGGTCGAGCCGGCCGGCCTCCTCCTCGAGAGCCTCGGCAATGTTGCGCCAGGTCCGCGCATACGCCGTGATCTGCGCGGGATCACCGGCGAGCCGGTCGAGGGTGTCCCGCAGCGGCTCGACGTGCTCGATGATCCAGGAGACGCCGTACTGCAGGAGCACCCCGATCGGGTCGGAGACCAGGGCCAGACTGTCGAGACCGGCGCTGACCCCGCCGAGGCCGGCCTCCACCCAGTCCCGGCCGCGGACGCCGGCGGCGATCATCTCGATGTCCTCGACGATCCACACCCCGGCCCACGGGTCGGGCGGCTGGTCGACCCGCTCGGCGACGAGTGTGCCGTCACTCACGACCCGGCCCGCCGGGCGGCGGCCACGTCGGCGGCCGCGTAGCGCTCGCCGGTGGCGCGCACCCGCGCGGCCGATCCGAGCAGTGACTCCTCGGCCACCCGGATCCCGTCGGCGAGGGCGTCGTGCAGCCCGTTCAGCATTCCTGGGACCAGGGCGCACAATTCGCCGTACGCCTGAGCGCCGAGCCGCACCGCCTCGGACGCCTGCCCCACGTCACCGAGCACGTCGGCGATCACACCGATGTGCCCGGCGTGGCTGATCAGATCCGCGGGCGTCACCGACACCGCGTCGTTTCCCCGGTCGACCACAGCTTCCCCCATCCGCACCTATGACATCTAGGAAGCTAGATGCCTCGGACGGCCCTCTTCAACGCCCTTCTGAAACCTGTGGATAACTCAGGTTTCAGCAGCTCAGAGGGGTGCGGGAGCGGGAGGCAAGACCGGCGACGGCCCGAGCTACCCGATGATCGACAGCGTGGGCTCGGCGGCCAGGACCTGGTTGCGGCCGGCCCGTTTGGCCCGGTACAACGCCTCGTCGGCGAGGCTCAGCAGATGTCCGGGGCCGCCGGTGGCGGTCAACTGCGCCACGCCGGCGCTGAACGTGACGTTCAGGGTGCCGAATGGTGTGTCGACCGCCCGGGCGGCGCACTGCCGGCGCCACCAGTCGGCGCGTTCCGCCGCGGCCTGCGCGCCGATTCCCGGCAGCACCACCACGAACTCCTCGCCGCCGTAGCGGGCCACCATGTCGCACTCCCGGACCGAGCCGGTCAACTGCCTGGCCACGTCGACGAGCACCTGGTCGCCGACTGCGTGCCCGTACCGGTCGTTGATGGTTTTGAAGTGATCCACGTCGATCATCACGATCGACAGCGGCTGGCCGTCGGTGGCGGCGCGGGCCTGTGCCTCCAGCACGGCGGTCAGGTGCCGGCGGTTGTGCACCCCGGTGAGGCCGTCACGCGTGGCCTGCTCGGTCAGTTCGGCGCGGAGCCGCTCCAGCTCGGTGATGTCCCGGATCACGACGACGGTGCCGGGACAGCTGCCGTCGGCCGACTCGATCTTGACGACCCGGAAGTCGTACACGTCGCCCGAGGCGCCGTGGATGGTGGTCTGACCGGCGTCGGCGACCATGGTGGTGAAGTGCGGGCCGGCGATCTCCTGCCACCGCTTGCCGATCACGTTGCCGCCCGCCGGGTTCACCGCGGCGAGAAGTCTGGTCGCCGCCGGGTTGACGTCGAGGAACCGGCCGTGGGAGTCCAGCACCATCACGGCGTCGCTGAGCGCCGCGATGACCTGCGCATAGGTGACCGGCACCCGTTCGGAGTTCACGCCGGAGCGGTCGGTCCACCACCAGACGACACCGGAGACCAGGAACAGCACCGGGGTCAGATCGAACCCCTGCATGTCCACGACGATGAACACGGTCACCAGGTTGCCCACCGTCGGCGCGAGCGCGCCGACCAGGAACCACCGGTACACCCGCCGCTGGCCACGGACCGCCCGGCGCATCGCCCGGATCACCAGCACCGTGCCGAAGCCCATCATGGCGTAGCCGTACACGACGTGGGCCCAGTACGCCGGGCCGTGCTGCACGGCGATCCCGAGGGCGGCCACCTCGGCCTGCCGGTAGAAGAGGTGATGCCACGGATCGGTGGCGGTGACGGCCACGAGCAGCACCGGGTGGATCAGCATCAGCGGGATCCGCGGCGGCCGGCGCCCCGCGGAGACCGTGGTGTGCCAGAAGAAGCCCACGATGACCAGCGCCACGCCGGGGAAGATCGCATAGTTGAGACCGAGCGCCAGCCCGCGCGTCGGCGCCACGAGGACGCCGGCGTTGGCCAGCGCCCATTCCGCCGCGCCGCCCATGACGAGGCTGAGCGGAAGGGCCAAGGGTGTCTCGGACCGCCGCCGGTACGTCAGTACGGCGTACAGCAGTGCAATCAGGCCGGCTCCGGTGTAAACGGCGACCATTGCGAGCGGCATCCTCCGCTCCCTCCCACGGTTGGCACCGGTACGAATCGGTACCGCCATGGGTGAGTTGAGGAGTCGCCCGCCGTGGGTGCGAAACAGGAACGGCCCGTCACCAACCTACTTCCGGAATGCCAGGCCTCGCCGTCCCGTCGGTGGTCAGACCTGAGCTCAGGCATCCGCAAGAGAACGGCTCGTGGGCAGCACAGAGGCGACGGCTCTAATCCTGGCTTCAGGTTGACCGGGGAGAATGAGCGGCAAAGCATCGACTGGAAGGGGGCGGGCCGGCGTGCGGATCCTGATCGCGGATGATGACGCGGCCATCCGTGAGTCGCTGGAGCGGGTGCTCCAGGTCGAGGGCTACGACACCAGCACCGTCGCCAACGGTCTCGCCGTGCTCGACGGGGTCGATGGGGCGGCCGGTGACACGCTGGATCTGCTGATCCTCGACGTGATGATGCCCCGCCTCGGCGGGTTGGAGACCTGCCGGCGGTTGCGGGCCGCGGGCCGGGATCTGCCGGTGCTGATGCTGACCGCCCGTGATCAGGTCTCCGACCGGGTCACGGGGCTGGACGCGGGCGCCGACGACTACCTGCCCAAGCCGTTCGCCACCGAGGAGTTGCTGGCCCGGGTGCGGGCCCTGCTGCGCCGACGCACGACCGCCGACGGGGAGTCGCAGATCCTGTCGTTCGCCGACGTCCGGCTCGATCCCGACAGGTTCGAGGCGTGGCGTGGCGGGCGGCCGCTGCGCCTGACCCGGACCGAGTTCTCCCTCCTGCAAGTTCTCTTGCGCAACGCCACCCGGATCTTGACCCGCGAGGCGCTGTTCGAGGCGATATGGGGCTTCGACATGAGCACCACCGCCAACAACCTCCAGGTATACGTGAGCTACCTGCGCCGCAAGATGGAGGCCGAGGGTGAGCCGCGATTGATCTACACGCTGCGCGGCCTGGGATACACGTTGCGGGAGACTCCTCCGTGAGCAGGCACCCCCGCCGGGAACCGCGCCGGCTGACCCGATGGTGGCGCCGGCGGTCCCTGCGGACCAGGATGACGGTGATCGCGGCGACGGCCATCGCGGTCAGCGTGTTCGCGGCCTTCCAGGTGGCCAGCGAGCTACTGGACTGGGAGCTGCGGGACACCGCCGAGAATCAGCTACGCGCCGACTCCCGCGTCCTGGCGACGAACGCGCAGCGCGCCGGTCTGGCGCGGGTTCAGCTACCGCCGTATCCGGGATCCGGTCGGCTGGTGCGGGTCATCCTGCCCGACGGCTCGACCCGGACGCCGGCCGGCCAACCCGAGCTGCCCCCGGTCAGCGAGCACGCCGGGCGCGTGGCGCGGGGCGCGTCAGCCGACCTGATGGAGTCGATGGACAGCGACGACGACGGCTACCGCATCTACACGCTGCGGGCGGGCGACGGCGCGGTACAGGTGGCCCACGTCCTCGACGACAGCCCGATCAACCGGTTCGGGTTGGGCATGCTGCTGATCGGGCTGTTCTGCGTGGTCGGCGGCGCCCTTGTCGGGCGGACCGTGGCGCGGACCGGACTGGCACCGATCGACCGGCTGACCGCCGCCGCCGTACGTGTCGCGAACACCCAGGATCTCGACGCCGACATCCCGGATGAGGGCGGTGGAGAGATCCGGCGGCTGATCCAGGCGATCAACGACATGCTCGCCGCGCTCCGGGACTCCCGGCGGGCCCAGCGGCTGCTCGCCGAGGACGCCGCCCACGAACTCAAGACCCCGCTCACCAGCCTGCGCCTCAACATCGAGCTGCTGGTCCGGCTCGACCGGCGCGGCACCCTCGACACCGCTCTCTCGGCGGAGAGCCGGACCCGGCTGCTCAACGATCTCGGCGCCCAGGTGGCCGAGTTGAGCACCCTCGCCGCCGAGCTGACCGACCTGGCGCGCGGCGACGCAAGCGACGAGAGCACCGAGCTGCTCGACCTCGCCGACGTGGTGGTGGCCGCCGCGGCCCAGGCGCGTTCCCGCGTGCCCGACCTCGAGGTCGCGCTCGACGTGACCTCCGTGTGGGTGAGCGGGCGTCCCGCTGCGCTCCAGCGAGCGGTCCTCAACCTCGTCGACAACGCCGGCAAGTGGTCCCCCGCGGACCAGCCGGTCCAGGTCCGGCTCCGTGCCGAGGGCGCGTCGGCGGTGCTCGAGGTCGACGACGCCGGGCCGGGCATCGACGCCGCCGACGTACCGCGGGTGTTCGACCGGTTCTACCGTGCCGACAGCGCCCGGGCGTTGCCGGGATCCGGTCTCGGGCTGTCGATCGTGCAGCGGGTCGTCCACGCCCACGGCGGCCGGGCCACCGTCGCCCGCTCCGCACGCGGTGGCGCGCTGCTTCGGGTCGACCTTCCGGCCGCGGCACCGACCGCACCGATCGCGCGGCTCACCCCCGGGGAGGACACCGCGGTGCGCTGACCCCCGGCGCCTGGCGCAGGAGATCCGGGACGGGCCTGGGTCCCCGTCCCGGATCTCCTCCGTGCCGCCGCGCTCACCGTTGCAGCGCGAGCTCCTCTTCGTCGGCGAGCGGCTGTGGCCCGTTCGGCGGCTCCGCCCTCGGCCGGGACAGCCGACTCGGCCACCAGATCCGCCGACCGATCAGCAGGGTGACGGCGGGCACCAGGACCGACCGCACCAGCAGGGCGTCGAGCAGCACGCCGAAGGCGACCAGGAACCCGACCTCGATCAGCATCACCAGCGGAAGTGTGGTGAGGACCGCGAACGTGGCCGCCAGGACCACGCCTGCCGAGGTGATGACGCCACCGGTGGCGGAGAGGGCTTTGAGCATGCCCTGTCCGGTGCCGAGACGCACGGTCTCCTCCCGGGCCCGGCTGGCCAGGAAGATGTTGTAGTCGACGCCGAGCGCCACCAGGAACAGGAATGCCAGCAGCGGCACCGAGTAGTCGATGCCCTTGAACCCGAGGATCGTGTCGAAGATGAACACGCTGCCGCCGAAGGCCGCGGCGAATGAGACGATCACGGTGGCCATCAGGATCAGCGGGGCCACGATCGCGCGCAGCAGCAGCCCGAGAACGATCAGGACGACGGCGAGCACCAGCGGGATCACCAACTTCTCGTCGCGGCTGGTGGTGACCTCGGTGTCGAGGTTCTCCGCACTCGGCCCGCCGACGATCGCCTGCGCCCCGCTCACCGCGTGGACGGCGGTGCGTACCCGCTTGATCGTGTCGTACTCCGCGACGGTGTCCGGCGCGTCCGTCGGGAACACGGAGATGTCGGCCCAGCCACCGACGGTCTGACCCGGGATGGCCACGGCCACACCCGGAGTGCCCTTGACGATGTCGAGCACCCGCTCCTGGTACGCCGGCCGCGTGAAGACCGTCATCGGCTGGCCGCCGAGTTCCGGGAAGTGCTGCCGGAGAACGGTGAAGCCGGTGACCGACTCCGGCGCCGACAGGAACTGGTCCTGCTCCCGCAGGGCGCCGGTGTTGCCGACCAGCCCGATGGCGAGCACGCCGAGGATTCCGAACGAGCCGAGCGTCGCCACCCATCGACGGCGGCTGATGGCGATGCCGAGCCGTCCCCACAGCCCCGGCTTCTCCTCCACGGCGGTACTGAACCGGGGGATGGCCGGCCAGAAGATCCGCCGGCCGAGCACCACGAGCACCGCCGGGAACAGCGTCAGCATGGCCACCAGCGCGCACAGGATGCCGGCTGCACCGATCGGGCCCAACCCGCTGGTGCTGTTCAGGTCCGCGACGAGCAGGCAGAGCAGGCCGGCGACCACGGTGGCCGCGGACGCGACGATGGCCGGCGCCGCGCCGCGTAGCGCGTGGACCATCGCGACCCGGACGTTCTCGTGGTGGTGCAGCGTCTCCCGATATCGAGCGATGAGCAGCAGCGCGTAGTCCGTGCCGACGCCGAACACCAGAATCGTCAGCAGCGCCGAGTTCTGGTCGTTGACCACGATGCCGAAGCCCTTGACGAGCAGGTAGACGGTCGCCATCGCAGTCAGTGCGGCCGCGCCGACGACCACGAGCGGGATGAACCACAACACCGGGCTGCGGTAGGTGAGGATGAGCAGGACCGTGACGACGACGACGGTGGTGAGGAAGACCTGCAGGTCGATGCCGTCGAAGACGGCGTCCATGTCGCCGTCGACCGCGGCCGGGCCGGTCACCTCGAGTTCCAGGCCGGCGGGTCGGTCTTTCGCGGCGTCACGCAACGGGCCGACGATGGTTTCCGGTCCGCCATAGGTCGTGCTCACGTCGAGGGTGAACATCATCGCCTTGCCGTCGGTGGAGAGTCTCGTCGGTGGGCCGTCGTCGTCCTCGCCGGCCGCCGCCTTCGGCGGGTACCGCCTGGCAAGGGTGTCGTAATGGCGCTCGACCGTCGCGCGGTCGGCGTCGGTCATCCCGCCGGCGCGGTGGTAGACGAAGACGAACGTGTTGTCCTCGCCGCCGGGAAGACTGTCCTCCAGGACCGCCACCTTGGTGGACTCGGCACTGGCCGGCAGGGTGTCCACGGCTCTGTCGGTGGTTACCGAGCTCAACTTTCCGCTCAACGGCACCATGACGGCCGCCAGCGCCACCCACAAGCCGATCACCAACCACGGCACCCACCGGCCTGCCAGCCGACCGGGCGGCGCTTCCCTGGACGGCACTGCGTCGACTGCCATCAATAGCCTCCTACATACGCGTTACGTCGCTCGTCTGAGGCCGACTTCTTACCGAGCGAATCTGAGACGACCGTTAAAGCGGCGCTCAGCCCGGGTGTTCTGCAGTAGGCGCGCCCAGCCGCGTACCACGGCGCGGGTGCCGAACGGCGCTCCGGAGAGTAGTACCGCGGTACCGCCCCTCTCACGAGAATGAGGACCGCAGTACGACGAAACGGGACGGCATCGGACCTAGCTTTCGAGCCATGACGAAACCTGATAGGCCACGGTGGAGATTAGGGGCGGGCACCATGGTGCTGGTGACGGCGTTCGCTGTCGTCGCCGCCTGCGGGTCGGACACCGGCAACAGTGCGGCGCCCGCCGCGACCGGCCCGCACAGCGCGCACGCGGGCGGGTCGTCGGCTCCACCACAGCCGCTGCGCGCCGGCGAGCGGTTCGTCGACCTGAGGATGGCCGAGGCCTACACGCCCGCGCCGCCGGAGGGCGGCGGCTCGGACGAGTACCGGTGCCAGATGATCGATCCGGGCCTGAACAGGACCGCCTTCCTGACCGGGACCCAATTCGCACCGGAGAACGTCGCCATCGCGCACCACGCCATCGTGTACGCGGTGCCACCGGGCGGCGCTGCCGCGGTGCGCAAGCAGGACGCGAAGACCCCTGGTCTCGGCTGGCAGTGTTTCGGCGGGACCGGCGTGGCCGGCGCCGAGGTCGAAGAGGGGGACGCGGCGTGGGTGGACACCTGGGCGCCGGGCGCCACGGAGACGCTGCTCGACCAGGACGCCGGCTACAAGCTGGAGCCGGGCAGCCTGCTCGTCCTCCAGATCCACTACAACCTTCTCGCGACCGACGGCAGGCCGACCGGGTCGGACCGTTCGGCGGTGCGGCTGCGGCTGACGGACGGCACGCCGCAGACCCGGGAACTCGAGACGTGGTCGGTCGACGCGCCGACCGACCTGCCCTGCGCCGCCGACGAGTCGGGTCCGCTCTGTGACCGGGCGGCCTCGATCGCGGACGTGACGAAGCGGTTCGGGCCGGACGTCGGCGAAATGGCGGACCGTCAGGTGGAGGAGTGCGGCCGGGGCGTGCCGAAGCCCGGTAACACCCAGACCTGCGACCACAAGGTGGAGGCGCCGATGACGCTGTTCGCCGGTTTCGGCCACATGCACATGCTCGGGCGGGCCTTGAAGGTCGAACTCAACCCGGGCACGCCGAAGGCCGAGGTCGTCCTGGACGTGCCGCAGTTCGACTTCGACAACCAGCGGCTGGTGAAACTGCCGTCGCCGGTGGAGGTCGGTCCGGGGGACACGCTGCGGGTGACGTGTACACACGACGCAGGGCTGCGCAAACAGGTGCCGCAGCTGAAGAAGCTGCCGCCCCGCTACGTGGTGTGGGGCGACGGCACCAGCGACGAGATGTGTACGGGCATCATGACGGTCTCCCTCCGCAAGTCCTGAGAAAGCGTCGAACGTGTGTGAGCTCGCTGAGGTCAACCGAGCCGAAAAGCAGCTACGGGCTCACACACGTCGACACTGAACGGGCAGTGACGTGGGCCCGGAGCGGCTGAAACTACGGTCGCGCCCTCGACGGACGCGCGAGATGAGGTGCTGGACCGGGCCGGGTGAGTCTCAGCTCGTAGGCGAGGATGACGGCCTGGATCCGGTCCCGTGCACCGATCTTGGCGAGGACCCGCCCGACATGGGTCTTCACCGTCGACTCCGACAGCGTGAACCGTTGCGCGATCTCGCCGTTGGTGAGGCCATGGCCGATGGCGACGAGGATCTCGCGCTCACGGTCGGTCAGGAAGTTCAGCCGGGGATCCTCCCGCACGGGCCCGCAAAAATCATCGTCGAGCCGGTCGGCGAAAGCGTCGAGCAGCCGCCGAGTCAGCGCCGGCGCGATCACCGCGTCCCCGGCGGCGACGGCCCGGATGCCGGCGAGCAACTCCTCCGGGCGGATGTCCTTGAGCAGGAAACCGCTCGCCCCGGCCCGCAGTGCGGCGAAGGCGTACCGTTCCACGTCGAACGTCGTCAGCACCAGGATCCGCGAACGCCCACCGGCTGCGACGATGCGCCGGGTGGCCTCGATCCCGTCGACGCCCGGCATGCGGATGTCCATCAGCACCACGTCGGGACGCAGCTCGGTGATCCGCCGAACGGCCTCGGCGCCGTTCGCGGCCTCGCCGACGATCTCGGTGTCGGGGGCGCTCTCCAGCAGCATGCGAAACCCGAAGCGCTGCAGCGGCTGGGCGTCCACCACGAGCACAGAGATCATGAATGGCTGCCTTTCAGGGTCGGATGGACGGTCCAATAACCGTCCGGTGGGGGCCGACGCTGACCCGGCCGCCGTATACCGCGGCGCGTTCGGCCATGCCGGTGAGGCCGGGACCCGCGTCACCCGGCGATGCCCTTCATACCGAGCGAACCTGAAACGACCGTTAGAACGGCGCTCAGGCCGGCTGGCCGCCGGCGCGTGTCCGTCGGCAAGTGGGCCGCTGTCCCGCACGACGATATGGATCTGGCAGGAGTCGACCGCCAGGCCCAGAGCGAACGATTCTGATCTCGGAGTGGTCAGCCGACCTGCTCCCAGAATTACGACGAAAGGCCCACCGCAATGAATCATCGCGGCAGGCCTTTTCGCATCTCAACGTACTCGTGGGCGATACTGGGATCGAACCAGTGACCTCTCCGGTGTGAACGGAGCGCTCTCCCGCTGAGCTAATCGCCCTCAACGAGATGGAACTCTACTAGACGGCGCCCGAGCAGCGCGACTCAGGGGGTCACCGCCACCCGACGAAGTCGAGTGACCAGGTGAACAGATTGAGGTCGAAGCTGAGCAGGACGCTGAGCCAGACCACGAAGCTGATGAAGATCATGCCGACCAGGCCGATCAGCGCGCGCACGCCGAGCGTCTGCCGGCCGACCCAGTGGGTCCAGCTCTGCACGTGCCGCTTGGTGAAGGCGAGCAGCCCTCGAGCCCAGTGGAACTCGACGGCGAGAATCGCCAGCCCGAGGATCACGATCGCCCAGCCGGGGCCGGGGAACGGGATCAGAACGATCCCGACGGCGACCACCAGGCCGCCGAGCGCACCGATGCCGATCTTCAGAGCGAGCCGACCGGTGGAGTTGGAACGGATACGGTCAAGCACACGCACGTCTGAGAACCCCGTCGTCCGGTTTTACACCCATTTCATCCCCCAGTGTCCGGGAGCCCCGTCACTACCCGGGAGGAATGGACGTTACCGGAGTAAGTCAACCGCTGGACCACTGACGCCGGGCGGAACCGAGTACTCAGGCAGAACAGGACAAGATATCGCTTCTCGTCCTGCGCGGAAGGGTTTTCGGAACCGTCTTCCCACTACTGGGTGAGATCAGCGTATGGCGGAGCGTAATGACAGGGATCACCTGAGTATGGGAAACGCGGGGTTCACCAGCCTCGCAGCGGTGCCGGGGGGAGTTCGTCCATGAGTACCATTCGTCCAACGACCGTCGAGGTCGAAACCTCGCTGCGGCTCGTAGCGCCTGACGCGACGGCACTGCCCGTGCGCGCCAGCCTGCGTTACGACCCAGCCGACCCGTACGCGGTCCACGTGTTGTTCCACGCAGAATCAGCCGGTGGGGAAGCCGTGAGCTGGTCCTTCGCGCGAGAGCTGCTCGTGACCGGGCTCGACGAGCCGGCCGGGATCGGCGACGTCCGGGTGTGGCCGTGGGCCACGCCGCGTGGCGACTTCGTCGCCCTGGCCCTGTCGTCGCCCGACGGCAACGCGCTGTTCGAGGTGCCGCGCAGCGTCCTTGTCCGCTTCCTGCGGCGCACCTACGTGGTGGTGCCCCGCGGCCGGGAGTCGGACCACCTGGACGTGGACGCCGCGGTCAACCGACTACTGGCGGGCCGATAAGCGATAACAGGGAGACCCGTGCGGACACTGCCGGTCCGCGCGGGTCTCCCTTTGTCCGATAAATTAATGGATCTCCGAAAAGAAATCGGAATCGGACGTATAGCGAATACCGAGCTGGAAATCGGACATAAACCTCAGTCGGTGCGCTAGTGGATGCGCGGGCACGCATCGACGACTACCGTCAGGCGCGATGCCAGCACTCATTCATCACACCGAGCCGGCGCCCACCTGTCTTCCACCGGACTGGTCGGGTATCGGTGGCTGCGTCCTGCCGGTGGCCGCCGGCGCTGCCACCGGCCTGCTGAGGTGTCACGCCCTCGTCCTCACCACGACCGGCCCGCTGCTCGCCGAGATCGACTTCGCCGAGCATCTGTGCGGCCCGGGCACCCTGCTCTGGATCCGTCCGGGACAGGCTGCCCGCTTCTCCCGCCCCGGAGACGGCGACGATCCACTGACGATCGTTTTCCGACCAGGGTTGTTCGGCCCGGAGGAACTGCCGGGGCTGAGTCCCGACGATCCGTCCGGCCCGGCCCGGGAGCCACTCACCCCGCCCGGCCCGGCGGTCTTCCGGGACGTCTTCGCCCACCTGGCCGCCGACGCGGCCGGCCCGCCCGGCCCGGTCGCCGCAGCGCTGCTGCGGCACGAGCTGGCGGCCCTGCTGCTGCGGATCGCCACCCTCGATCCGGGCTCGGCGCTGCGGGCACACGTCGAGAGCCGGACGTTCGAACGGTTCCGGCGCCGCCTCGAGGAGCGCTTTCCGCACACCCGCCGGGTCGAGGACTACGCGGCCGAGCTGGGCTGCTCGGTGCGTACCCTGACCCGGGCCAGCCTGGCGCTCACCGGGCGCACCGCGAAGCAGGTGGTCGACGACCGGGTCGCCCTTCAGGCCCGGCGGATGCTCGCGGCGACCTCGATGTCGGTCGCCGAGGTGGGCCGCGGCCTGGGTTTCGGCGAGCCGACGAACTTCGGGCGCTTCTTCCACCGGGAGACCGGCCTGAGCCCGGGGCAGTTCCGCGGGCGGTTCATCACCGGCCAGCCGGCCGCCATCCCGGGGCAGAGATCACCAGCCGATTGACCCCTAATTCCCACAATCCCCTGGGGTATGTGCATCCGGGATGCGGGGCCGGGGCATGATAGTCAGGTGCAGATCTCCGCGCGCGGCGACTACGCGGTCCGGGCCGCCCTCAGTTTGGCGCAGGCCTACCCCGCACTGATGTCCGCTCAGGCCATTGCCCAAGACCAGAACATGCCACGCAAGTTCCTCGAAGCGGTCCTAGCCGACCTGCGCCGTGCCGGTGTGGTGCGGGCGCAACGGGGCGCCGAGGGCGGCTACACGCTGTCGCACCCCCCGCGGGACGTGACCATCGGTCAGATCCTGCGGGCGGTCGACGGACCGCTCGCCGGCGTGCGCGGCCTTCGCCCGGAGGAGACTCAGTACACGGGCGCCGCCGAGAACCTGCCGAACCTGTGGGTGGCGGTGCGCGCGGCGGTCCGTGAGGTGGTCGACGAGGTCAGCCTCGCCGAGCTGATCAGCGGGCGGATGCCGGCTCACGTGCGCAAGCTGACCACCCGCCCGGATGCCTGGCAGCCACGCTGACGTTTGTGAATCCGGCCGATCGGGAACCGATGCGCCATCAGAAAGGAGCTTTCCGATGGGCATCGTCTACCGCAGCCGGAAGAAGATCGGTCCGCTGGTCCTGAACTTCACCGAGAACGGCTACTCGTCCTGGAGCCTCAAGATCGGGCGCTGGTCGTGGAACTCCAGGACCCGCGCGCACCGCGTCGACCTGCCCGGCCCGCTGTCGTGGAAGCAGGACAAGAGCCGCTCCCGCTAGGACGGTTCCCGCTCGATCACCACGTCGCCACCGAGCCGTCCGTGCGCGGGTTCCCGGGTGACCGTGCCCGCGTCGATCATCGAGTGCAGCACCCGGGTCGCGTCGGCGGCGCGGTAGACGGTCTCGGTGAGGGCGAAGGTGCGCAACTCGGTCACGGTCGCCCGGCCCACCTCGCCGAGGTGGGCCAGCAGTTCACGGCGCAGCGGTCCGGGATCGGGACGGAGCGCGATGTCGATCAGGTGGCGCTCCGGATCGGCGGGATCGCGTAGGCGTACCCCGGCGAATTCGTCGACCGCCCAGAGCGCCTCCTTGAAGCTCTCCAGGCTCTTCGCGGAGGTGGTGGCGAAAGCCACCACCTCTCCGGGCTCCGGCCCGGTGGCCAGCTCGGCCGCCGTCACCAGCGGAAATCCCAGGCCCCGATAGGGGTCGACCGGGCTGCCGGGCGGCAGCGCCAGCAGCACCTCGGCCGGTTTACCCGCCGCGATCGCGCCGACGGTGGTCACCGCGGGCGGTTCACCCACGGCCGTCGCGTCGAGAAACCCCAGCAGCGGTACGCGCACCGCGCCGGCCGCACGCAACGCCACCGGCAGCCGCTCGTCCGTCCCGCCGCCCACCGGAAGCACCGTGAGCCCGGCCCCCGCGCCGGCGTCCCGTTGCGCCGTGGTGAGCCGCTCCCCCACCCCCGTGATGTCGGCGCCCACCGCCACCATGGACAGTTCCCGCCCGCGGGACAGGCCGGGCAGGTCGGCCAGGACCCGGACCGCCGCCTCGGCGGCCACCCCACCGTCCGCGTCGGCGTAGCCGTGCACATAGGTCGCCCGGCGGGCGTGATGAAGCGCACCCGCGGCCCATGCCTGCAGGTGGCGGACGAGTAGTTCACGTTTCACAGCGCCGATTGGGGACATACCGCAGTTTCTACCCTGTCCACTTAGCTACCGGAAACTTGTACCCAGGGTGTTCGCATGAGCACTATGGGATACATGTCCCCTCCGCTCGCGGAACTGACCGCCCAGGCGCAGACGCTCACGTCCGCCGGCGACCTCATGGGCGCCCGGGCCGTCCTCGACGACGTCCTCCGCGGCGCCGACGCCGATCCCCGCCGTGCCACCGCCGACCTCGCGGTGGCCGCCGCCCTGCACGCCCGGGTCCTGATCGCCCTCGGCGACCCCGAGTCGGCCCGGTTGTGGGCCGCCTTCGCGCACTCCGCCGAGGAGCGGCTGCACGGCCCGCGCGACGAGCGCACCATCGCGGCCGCCGCCATGCACGCCGCGGTCCTCCAGCGGATCGGCCAGCACGGCCGGGCCGCCTCCGTCTACCACGACCTGATCGGCGAGCTGGCCCTGATGGACGGCCCCGACTCGCCGCGGGTGCTGGCCGCCGAGGCCGACCTGGCCACCGCCGAGCACGCGGCCGGCCACTGCGGCACGGCCCGGGCCCGGCTGGCCCGGGCCTGGCGGCGGCACAGCCGGGTGCACGGCGACGCCGCACCGGCCGGCATCAAGATGCTGGCCCGGCTGGGCGCCATGGAGCGCGAGTGCGGCCGCGACGAGGAGGCCCGTGGGCATCTGGAGCTGGCCGGCGAGCTGAGCGCCCGCCATCTGCCGGCCGACCACCCGCTGGCCCGGCAGGCGGCCGCGCTGGTCAGCGGCGCGGCATCCGGCCGGCACACCTGCGGCACCCGGGACTCCTCCGGCGGGCGCCCGTTCCGGCCGTTCCCGCGCCGGCCCACGGTGCCCGACACGACCGGGGCCCGGCCGTCGGTGTTCCCGGCCGAGGCGCCCGGCCAGCCGCCGCCCGACGACCGGCCCACCGATCCCAACGGCACGGTCTACCCGGTTGCGGCCGACGAGCTCTACGACGACATGCCACCGGCGGACAACCGCGAGACCGATCCCAACGGCACCGTCTACCAGCAGCCGCTCTATCTCAGCGACGTGCACCGGCTGCCCGGCGATCTGACCGGCCGGCACGCCCGGGCCGACACGCCGCCGCCGCTGCCCGGCAACCGTGCGCCCGACTACGGCGACGACGGCCGTCCCCTGCCGGTCGGCACCGCGCCGACCGGCACCCGCAGCGATCCGCCGAACTCACGGCGCCTCCCGGTCCGTGCCGACCGGCCGGCCGGATCCCGCGTCGCCCACCCGCTGCTGCTGGCCACGGTGCTCGCCGCCGGGGTGGCGGCGGCCGCCGTCGTGGTCATCCTGACCCTCCCCGGAGCGGACGGTGCCACCCAGCCGACCACCCGGCCGGCCGTCCAGGAGCCGGTGAAACCCTCCACCGTGCCGGGGGCCCCACAGAACGTGCGGTTGCGCGACAACGGCGACAGCGTCTCCCTCCAGTGGGTCTACCCCCGCGACGCCACGGAGGCGGTGCTGATCACCGGAGGCCGGGCCGGGCAGCCACCCGTCAAGATCGCGGACCTGCCGGCCGGGGCCGCCGACTACGTCGTCTACAGCCTCAACGAGAAGCCGGACTACTGCTTCACCGTCGCGGTGGGCGACGCGGCAGCCGCGCCGGTCTGCACCCGCCGTTGACACCGCACCCGTTTCGCAACCGATCGGGATCCTTTCTGCCACCGTGGCACCGGACCGTGATCTGTCACGGGGCGACTACAGGAAGTAGGGACAGTGACGACGGAAACGGCGAGCCGGGTTCCCACCGAGCCTCATGACGAGCTCGGCGCCCTCGAATCCACCCTGGCGGAACTCGAGTCCCGGCCCCCGTCCCAGTTCCGGTCGCTCTGGGAGCCCGCCATCGAACTGCGCCGGCGGGCCACCGAACTCGGTGCCGAGGAGATCGCCCAGCGCGCCGCCCTGATCCAGGCCGGGGTGCTGCTCCGCAAGGGGCGCACCGGCGAGGGCGGACAGCTCGCCCACCAGGTCCGGGCCTGGGCCGAGCAGCACGACGAGCGGTACCTCCTGGCCCGCGCGCACCGCGAGCTGGCCGTGTTCTACCGGCACGTGGGCGACTATTCGGACGGGCTGACCCACGCCGTGCAGAGCGTCGCCTTCCTCACCGACGACGTGCCGCCCCACCTGCGCGCCCGGCACCTGATGACGCTCGCGGTCTCGCTGGACGACACCGGCGCCCACGAGGACGGCAAACGCCGCTCCCAGGAGGCCCTCGCGCTGTCCGCGGCGGCCGGCGACCACGAGATGATGATGTCGCTGCTCAACAACATGGCGTACACCGCTGTGGAGGTCGGCGACGAGCCGGAGGCCCGGATGCTGGTCGGGCAGATGCGCGAGATCCAGGACCGGACCGGGGTCCGGTTCACCGCCAACGAGCTGGACACCATGGCCCAGGTCGAGCTGATGGGCGGCTGCTACGCCGCCGTCGAGGAGCTGCTCTCCCCGGTGCTCGCCGACCTGGTCGCCGCCACCGAGGGCGACGCGGTGGCCGAGTGCCATCTCACCCTGGCCCAGACCCGCCGCCTGGCCGGCCGGCACGACGACGCGCAGGCCGCCCTGGACGCGACCCGCCGCCTCTGCGCCGAACGGGGCCTGGCCGCCATCGGCGCCCGGGTCCGGCAGGAGCAGGCCGCACTCTTCGCCGGCGCCGGACGGTTCGCCGAGGCGTACGAGGAGCATCGCGCCTTCCACGCCGCGGCCACCGCCCTCCAGTCGGTGCAGCGCGACGCCCGGGCGCGGGCGTTGCAGGCCGTCTTCGAGGCCGACGAGGCCCGCCGCGACAGCGAACACTTCCGCGAAATGGCCCACCGGGACGCCCTGACCGGCCTCCACAACCGCCGCTACGTCAACGAGCGAGTGCCGGCCCTGCTGCTGGAGGCGGCCGCCCGCCAGTTGCCACTGTCGATGGCCATAATCGACCTGGACCACTTCAAACGCATCAACGACACCCTCTCGCACACCACCGGCGACATGGTCCTCCAGCACGTCGCCGAGCTGCTGGAGGAGTCCGCCCCCGGCCCGGCCGTCGCCGCACGCATGGGCGGCGAGGAATTCCTGCTGGTCCTGCCGGGCGTCGACGCCGAGGAGGCCGCGATCCGCTGCGAGCGCCTCCGCCTGCGCATCCGCGCCCATGGCTGGGAACCCATCACCGGCACCCTCCAGGTCACCACCAGCATCGGCGTCACCACGACCGCCGAAGGCCGCGACACCTTCTCCGCGCTGCTCTCCATCGCCGACCGCAACCTCTACACCGCCAAGCGAGACGGCCGCGACCGCGTCGTCGCGGACTGACGCACTGCCGGTGGTCACCCTTTCCCTTTTCCGGTACGAGCGGCGACCGGTCCCCTGGGTACCACGCGAGCCAGGCGCCGGGTCACGGCCGTAACGCGCCCACCGGCGCGTGGCGCGGCGAGACCTCACCCCCCTCCGGGGCCGTCCCTGCGCCTTCCATCAGCAGGCACACCCAACGGCGCCGCCCTCACCCACCGCCGGCCACCCACCAGCGCCTGGCCGCGCACGCCCCACCGCCCGCACACGGCCGCCGCGCGCGGGCAGACGCGCGCGCGGGCAGACGCGCACGCGGGCAGACGCGCACGCGGGCAGACGCGCACGCGGGCAGACGCGCACGCGGGCAGACGCGCGCGCGGGCAGACGCCGGCGGGCACCAAGCGCGGGCAGGCGGACGCCGAAAAGTGTCAGAGGGTGCTGACATCATCGGGGCATGCTCGATGACGCGCCGATCGTCTTTCCGTCGCCCACCATCCCGGCCGCGGGGCGGGCCGAGGTCTTCGTCCGCTACCTGGACTATTTCCGGGAGAGTCTGCTGGCCAAGACGTTTGCGCTGCCCGAGGCCGAGCTGCGCTCCAGCCGCCTGCCCAGCGGGTGGACACCGTTGGAGCTGGTCAAGCACCTGCGCTTCGTCGAGCTCCGCTGGATCGAGTGGGGCTTCCAGGGCCGTGACGTCGGCGATCCGTGGGGCGACCGACGCGACGACCGCTGGCATGTCGGCCCATCGGAGACCCTGGCCGACCTGGCGGCGGCGCTGCGTGCCCAGGGCGAGCACACGACTGCCGTGATCACCGGCAGCGATCTGACCGCGGTCGGGCAACCGGGCCCCCGTTGGGGCGGCGCCGACCCAGCCAACCTGGAGCGGGTCCTCTTCCACCTGCTCCAGGAGTATGCGCGCCATCTCGGCCACCTCGACATCGTCGCCGAGATCGCCGGCGGCCCCACCGGCGAGTAGCCAACGTCTGACGCATGCTCTGGCAGCGCGGGCGATCGCGATCTTGGACGATGGGCCACCGAATTCGGTGGGGAAACGTCCAACATCGCGAGGGGTTGGGGTGTGGGCTGTTGGGCGTGCGGTGAGGGGTGCGGGTCAGAGGCCGAAGTCGGCCTGGAGCGGGTAGTGGTCGGAGGCGTGGGCGGTCAGGTCGTCGCGGATCACCTGGAGGCGCCGGGCCCGGGCGGCCAGTGGTGGGCTGGCCAGGAGGTAGTCGAGGCGGACGGGGGCGAATTCGTGGCCCGCGTAGGCGGTGGGGACAGTGTGGCCGTCGCCGGCACCGGCGGTGCGGCCGTCGCCGGTGCTCACGGTGCGGCCGTCGCCGGTGCTCACGGTGCGGCCGCCACCGGTGCCGACGGTGTGCCACAGGTCGGTGAAGCCCTCCTCGTGGAAAGCCGCCAGGGCCCTCGTGTCGGGACGGCCGCCGGGGGTCAGGTGCCGTCTGCGGTAGAGGGCGGGCAGGGTGGCCAGCGCCGCCGTGTGGTCGCCGGCCGGGTCCAGGCCGTTCATGTCTCCGGCGATGAGGGTCAGGCCGTTCGGGGTGGCGTAGCGGGCGGCCAGCCAGCGGGCCTCGCGCATCCGGCGGTAGGGCGAGAACGGGTTGAGATGGACGCTGACGACCGTCAACGGGCCGGCCGGGGTGGGCACCACCGCCACGGCCGCGGCGTGATGCAACCGCCAGCTGATCCGGGTGCGCCGCACGATCCGCAGCGGCTCGCGGACCAGGACGGCGACCGGCTGGGCGAGGACGGAGGGGGACAGGTGGGCGGTCATGTCCAGGGCGGTGGCGAGTTCCCGGAGGCGGCGCCCGCCGTACCTGTGGAAGCCTTGAAGTTCCTGGAGGGTGACCACGTCGGGGCGCGCCTGGTCGATCACCTTGATGATCGATGGCAGGCGGTCGCCGCCGCCGTTCTTGATGTTCCAGGTCAGCACTCTCATCCGGCCGCCTCCAGACGGTCGCCGCCATTCCAGGTCAGCGCCCTCATCCGACCGCCTCCAGGCGGCGGCCGTCGATGGCCTGGGCGGCCTCCTCGGCGGCCTCGGCGGCGGTCTCGGCGTGCGCGTTGGGACGGACCGTCCACCAGAGCACGGTGATCCAGGCGGCGGTGAGCAGCAGGGCGCCGAGGAAGTCGGTGGGGTGGTGCATGCCGCGGTACATGCGGGAGAGCGCCACGCCGAGCGGCATGATCACGGCGAGGGCCGGGAAGATCCAGCGCCACGGCTTGCGGACCCGGGCCATCACGATGATCGCGATGACGGCCCAGAGGCACATGGTGGCGGCGATGTGACCGGACGGGAACGACGAGGTCGGCATCTGGCCGTCGAGCTGTTCGACGGGCGGGCGCGGGCGATCGACGGCGGCGGCCGCGCAGAGGAAGAGGGTCAGTTCGCCGATCATGGTGAGGGCCAGGAAGAGCACCGGCCGCCACTGCCGCCAGAGGGCCAGCGCGATCGGGCAGAAGATCAGCGAGATGATCAGGATGGCGTGCGTGTCGCCGGCCTTGCTCCACATCCAGCTCAGGTGGTCCAGGGACGGGGTACGGAAGCTCTGCAGCCACGCGGGGACGGCCTCGTCGAAGGCGGGGGTCCAGCGGGTGACGGTGTAACCGGTCAGGTAGAGCAGGCCGAAGACGAAGACCCAGCCGACCAGGATCTCGGCGCCCTTGGCCCACGGGTGTGGCAGCACGGCGCCCTCGGCGGGGGCCGGGCGCAGGTCGGGGCCGGACTCCGGTTCCAGACCGTCGGTGATCGGCGGGGTGGGGCGGCCGGCTTCGCGGCGCCATATCCGGAAGGCGTAGGCGGTCACGCTGATCCAGGCGAGCCCGAGCATCCAGCCGCCGAGCACGTCGGAGAGGAAGTGCACGCCGAGGGCGATCCGGGTGAAGCCGACCGCGGCGACCAGCACCGCGGCCAGGCCGATGAACCAGGGCCTCCACCGGCGGCGGACGGCGGGCAGGAGGACCAGCACGATCATGCCGTAGACGACCATCGAGCCGAGCGCGTGGCCGCTCGGGAAGCTGTTGCCGGGGGCCGAGGCGACCGGCACCTCGACGACCGGGCGCAGCCGCCCGATCAGCGCTTTCAGCGACGGGTCGAGGATCAGCGCCCCGGCGCCGGTGACCAGCAGGTAGATCGCCGGGCGGGGGCGGCGGCGGACCAGCAGCAGCGCGGCCAGCAGCACGACGAGCGGCACCAGCACGCCGCGCCCGCCGAACGAGGAGACCTGTTCCAGGACCGCGACCACGGCGTCCGAACCGGAGGCCCACCGGTTCAGCCCGTCGGCGACGGCCCGGTCCAGGTCCTGCAACGGCTGCCAGTGGAACCGGACGAGCAGCAGCAGGACACCGAAGGTCAGGCCGATCGCGGCCACCACCAGCAGGCCGAGCACGCTGCGCTCGGCGAAGCGACGGACCGGCGCCCAGCCGGAGCGTTCCACCACACGGTTGTCATCGATCACGGCGTACTCCAACGAATCGGGGTGCGCCGTTCCTTACCCGGACGGCTCGGCCGTCACACCGGGCTTCCGCTGGGTGGGCACCCGTGGTGCCGGGTCCTCCGCGGCCGGGTCGGTCTCCGGGAAGCCGGTGACCGGCTCCTCCGGCGCCGGCTCCCAGCGGTCCTCCAGTGCGGGGCGGTGCACGCCGACCCGGCGGGCCTCCAACTGGGCGGCGAAGGCGAGGCCGAGGAAGAGGGCGATGCCGGTCAGGTTCGCCCACAGCAGCAGCGCCATGATCGCGGTGAGCGGCCCGTACGTCGCCCCGAACCCGTCGCTGACCCGGATGTACCCGGCCAGCAGCAGGCTCGCCAGCCACCACAGCACGGTCGACACGACGGCGCCGAACAGCAGCCAGGACAGGGCCGGCTGGTTGCGGCGGACCGAATGCCGGAAGAGCAGGCCGACCGCGAAGACGATGAGCGCCAGGCTGAGCGGCCAGCGGATCACGTCCCAGGCCACCCGGGGCGCGTGCGCCAGCCCGAAATGTCGTTCCGCCGACTCGCCGGCCGCCCGCCCGGCCGCCAGCAGCAGGAAGCCGAAGAGCGCGGGCAGCCCGGCGACGAGTGCCAGGATCGCGGCCCGCAGGTATTTGCCCAGCGCCGGACGGTCGCGTTCGACCCCGTAGATGCGGTTGGCGCCCCGCTCGATCTGGGCCATGGCGCTGGTCAGCGCGAACAGGCCGGTGATCATGCCGAGGGCCAGCGCCAGCTCGCCGGCCTCCTCGGTCCGGTCGTCGGCCTTCAGCAGTTCGGTGACCAGCGGCTCGCTGGCGCCCGGGGTGAGGGCGATGACGGTGTCCGCGACCACCTGGCCGCCGTCCTCGACGCCGAGGTCGGTGGCGAGCCCGGAGAGGGCGATCAGGAACGGCACGATGGCGAGGCAGAGCTGGAAGGCGAACGCCCGGGAGTGGCTGAACCCGTCGCCGTACCGGAACCGGACGAACGCGTCGTGCAGCAGCGGCCAGCGGCCATAGTGCCGCAGGGCCAGGAACGCGTCGTCGGCCGACAGCTTGTCACCCGGCATCATCCGGGTCTCCGGTACGGGTTCGGTGCTGCTCAAGCCTTCTCCTCCGCCGCTTCCCGCACCGGTTCGGCACGGCGCGCGGCCGCGCCGGCGTCGTACGCCAGGTCCGGGTCGGCGTCGGGCTGCGGCACACAGAGCAGCAGAGCCTTCGGCCGGACCTGGATCTTCATGACCTTGCCGGGTGCGATGGTGTCACCGTCGAGCTGACGGGCCCGCGCCCGGTTGCTGTAGATCTCCACCCGCTGTGCGGTATAGGTCTCCATGAGCGGCACCCGCTCGCGCCGGCTGAGCACCGCCCAGACGAGCGCCGCCCAGTGGGCCAGGTTGGTGGGGCTGAGGATGGCCACGTTGAGCTTGCCGTCGTCCGGTTCGGCCTTGCTGAGCAGTCGCACCCCGCCCTGGAGGCGGCCCACGTTGCCGACGATCACGGCGGCCGAGCGGCGCGGCATGGGCGGGCCCCCGTCCAGCCGGATCCGGACCCGCATCGGCCGGTCCAGCAGGTGCTTGGCGGCGCCGCCGAGGTACGCCAGCCAGCCGATCCGCTTCTTCGCCTTCTCCGAGGTGTCCTCGAGCATCTGGGCGTCGAAGCCCATCCCGGCCATCACCACGAAGCACCGGTCGTCGATGGCGCCGACGTCGATGCGCCGCCGGCCGCCCTCGAGCGCCACCTCCAGCCCGGTGGCCGGGTCGTTGCCCAGCCCCAGGTTGGCGGCGAGCAGGTTGCCGGTGCCGGCGGGCAGCACGGCCAGGGCCACGCCGGTGCCGGCCAGCGCGGTGACCACCGCCGTGACGGTGCCGTCGCCGCCGCACGCGAAGACCAGCTCGGCCCCGTCGGCGACGGCACGTCTCGCCTGGCCGCGGCCGGGGTCCTCGGGCGTCGTCTCGTACCAGGTGGGTTGCGGCCAGCCGGCCCGGCGCAGGCCCTCGTGGAGGGTGCGCCGAAGGTGATCGGGATCGGCCACCTTGGTGGGGTTCACCACGACCGCGGAGCGGGGTCCAGTCACGTCGCTCAGTGTGCCGGAGTCATGTCACGGCGGCGACTCGACGGCCACTCCGGGCCACGGAAGGCCGAGGAAGGGCACACTGCACGGGTGACCGAACTGACCTACCCGCATGTCGGGTTCACCCGGACCGGGCGCCTCCCGTCCGGCTACCGGCATCTGCGCTACCGCACCCGGATCGGGACCGGCGAGGAGGTGCTGCGCCGGGCCGGTGAGGCGATCCTGAGCTTCCGCATGCACCGGGCCATCGGGACGCGGATCACGGCGGAGGTGGACCGGGCCGCCACCGGGGTGCCGCTGACCGTCGGGATCGGGCCGCTGCGGGCGCCCTGCGAGGTGGTCTGGACGGTCGAGGAGGACGATCGGATCGGGTTCGCCTACGGCACCCGGCCCGGGCATCCGGCGACCGGCGAGGAGGCGTTCCTGGCCGAACTGGACGAGCACGGCGAGGTGTGGTTCACGGTGACCGCGTTCTCCCGTCCGGCGAGCACGTTCATGCGGCTGGCCGGGCCGTTCGCGGTGGGATTCCAGCACGCCTACGCGCGGCTGTGCGGCTCGGCGGTGCGCCGCCTGGGTACCGTAGGGCGGTGAGCACGACCGAGGTCACCTGGTGGGGGCACAGCACGGTGTGGCTCGCCGATTCCGGCACGACCCTGCTGACCGATCCGGTGCTCACCGGCCGCCTCGCCCATCTGCGGCGGATGGCCGGCCCGTCGCCGCGACTGCCCGGCGCGCCGGACGCGGTCCTGCTCTCCCACCTGCACGCCGATCACTTCCACGTCGGATCGCTCCGCGCCGTACCGGGAAAGCCGCTCCTGATCGTGCCCCGCGGAGCCGCCGCCTTCACGGCGAGGGTGATGGGCGCGGAGGCCGGGAATCGGTGTGTCGAGCTGGCGCCCGGTGAGTCGACCGTGGTCGGCGGCGTGCGGGTCCGGGCCGTTCCGGCGCGGCACGACGGCGGCCGTGGCCCGTGGTCGAGGGACCGGGCGATCGCGATCGGCTTCGTCGTGGAGGGCGCCGCGCGGACGTGGTTCGCGGGCGACACCGGCCTGTTCGACGGGATGCACGAGCTGGGCCCGCTGGATCTGGCGCTGGTCCCGGTCGGCGGCTGGGGTCCGACCCTGGGCTCGCACGGGCATCTGGACGCGGCCGACGGTGCCGAGGCGCTGCGCCGGGTGAAGGCGTCGTGGGCGGTGCCGGTGCACTACGGCACGCTGTGGCCGATCGGGATGGGCCGGGTGCGGCGGCACATGTTCGACGGGCCGGGCGAGAGGTTCGCCGAGCACGCCGCCCGGGTGGCGCCGGAGAGCCGGGTCCGGGTGCTGGCCCACGGCGAGAGTCTCAGCCTGGAGCCGGCCACGTGATCAACACGCTGGGAGCGCTCGGCTGGCTGTTCCTGGTGGTCGCGTTCGGGGCGATCGTGCCCGTGGTGCCGACCGGGGCGGCGGTCAGCAGCGCCGCGGCGTACGCGTTGCACGAGTACCCGTACGCCATCGGTCTGGTGGTCGCGGCCGGCGCCGCCGGCGCCTACACCGGCGACCTGGTGATGTACGCGATGTGCCGGTACGGCGGCGAGCAGCTGGCCCGCCGGCTGCACTGGCTCAACGACGAGGAGCGGCTCAACGCGGTCCGGGCCCGGTTGCAGCGCAGGCAGGTCACGGTGCTGCTGGTGTCCCGGCTGATCCCGGGCGGGCGGGTGCCGGTGCTGCTGGCGGCCGCCTTCGCCGGGGTGTCGTGGCGCACCTTCGTGATCGCCAACCTGCCCGCCTGCGTGCTGTGGTCGCTGGTCTACTCCACGATCGGGCTGCTCGGGGCGTCGATCTTCCCCGAGCCATGGCAGGGTGTGCTCGCCGCGATCGTGGTGATCCTGGTGGTGAACCAGTCGATCACCTGGATCTCGCGGTGGTGGGGGCGGCGGGCGGCGCGCGCTAGTACTTCAAGTACGTCCTAGTCATCTTGCCGACCTTCTCGACCAGCGCCATCCCGCCGTTCATGGTCTTGTTGGTGTGCGACAGGACGGCGATCGACACGTCGGTCTCGTCCCCGGTGACCTGGCCGACGGTGTTGATGATCCACAGGTTGCTCTCGGTGGAACGCGGGAGCCAGCCGTTCTTGACGGTGGCGTCCTCGCCGGTCTTCGCCACCGCGGGCACACCCCAGTCCTGGTCCGGGGAGACCGTGCTCATCAGCTTGTGCGCGTAGGTGCGGGACGCCTCGGACAGCTCGCTCTCGTCGTCGACCAGTTGGTCCAGCAGTTTCACCTGGTCCTTGACGGTGGTCCGGGTGAGGCCCCAGGAGCTGTTGACCTTGGTCTGGGTGAGGCCGAGACGCTTGTTGCAGGCGGTCAGCCCGGTGTACCGCCCGATCTTGCCGAACAGCGAGGTGGTGGACGCGTTGTCGCTGTACCGGATCATCTTGTCGGCCAGTGACTTCTCGCTGGTGGTCAGCTTGCGGCCGTCGTCCTGGGCGGTGAGCAGCAGGCAGGCGAGCACCTGCACCTTCACCACGCTGGCGGTCTCGTACTTCTCCTCGCCGCGGAACGCGTACGTCTGCCCGGTCTTGCGGTCGAAGACGGCGACCGAGAACTCCGGTTTGCCGGAGGCATACGCCTTGAGGGCAGCGTCGAGCGCTTTGACCCGTTTGGCCCGCTCGATGGCGGCCAGTTCCTCGGGGGTGGGGCCGGTCGGCGTGGGCGAAGCCTTCGGGGCGTCCTGGAACGAGCCGGCGAGCGGGCCGGTCCCGCCGCCCTCGCCGTCGCCCAGCATGCCCTTCGCCACCAGGACGGATCCCCCCAGAATGCCGGCGGCGGCCACCATCAGAATCAGATTTCGGGTACGTCGCACCCATGCATACTGCCGTGCCGGTGCCCTCTGTGGCTCACCGGAATCCTGTGGATTCCCGACTTTCGACGCTCGGCTTCCATACCGGTACAGTCCGTCACGGTTTAGCGGGTGCGCCCGCGGCGCACAATGGAGGCATGGTCTCTCTCGTGTCCTCCGCCGTCCAGGCGACCGTGGCAGCCGCCGGCAAAGTGATCGAGACAGCGGCCACGGCCGCGACCATCCCGGTGCGGGCGATCGGTCTGATCGGCCAGACCGAGCTGTTGATCAACCGGATGACCCTGGCCGTCGCCCAGGCCGAGGACCTGATCAAGCGGGTGACCGCGGTGGCCGCCGCGGCCGAGCAGACGGTGGCCGAGGCGCGGGCCCTCACCACCGCGGCGACCCTGGCCGTGGACGAGGCGGCGACGGTCGCGACCACCGCCGGCGACCTGATCCGGCGAGTGTCGGTGACCGCCGAGGCGGCGGGCATGGTGGTCGGCGACGCGGCCACCGCCCTGGGCGAGGTCAGCGCCATCGCGACCCGGGCGAAGTCCGTCGCGGGCGAGGTCGAGGTGCTCGTCGGCGACTACTCCCCCACGCTGCGTGACGCCGCCCCGCTGGCCGCCCATTTCGTCGCCGAGCTGACGCCGGACGAGGTGACCGCCGCGATCCGGATGATCGACGAGTTCCCGGCCCTCCAACGGCACCTGGTCCACGACGTGATGCCGCTGCTCGGCAAGCTCGACCAGGTCGGGCCGGACCTGCACAAGCTGCTCGAGGTGACCGAGGACCTGCACCTCGCCATCGCCGGGCTGCCCGGCCTCAAGATGCTGCGCCGCCGCGGCGAGGAGCGGGCCCACGACGCCTAGAAACCGGTCTACACAGCCAGGATCATTCCCTTCAATTCATAGGAGGCGATGTCCGGCCGGATCGCCACGGTCGGCTCCTGGATCATCCGCAGGCCCGGCATGGCGAAGAGCTTGCTGAGGAAGATGTCGGTCTCCTGGATGGCGATGTGGGCGCCGGGGCACTTGTGGGCGCCGTCGCCGAAGGAGAGACCGGCCCCGATCTGCCGTCCCGGGCACACCGCGCCCGGCTGCTCACCGGCCTCGGTGGCGTCCAGGTTCGCCGCGGCCACGCCGACGTCGACGCGCGCCCCGGACGGGATGGTGACGCCGCCGACCTCGACGTCGGCCGTGGTCCACCGCAGCAGGTCGGCGACCACCGGTTCGAGCCGGAGGATCTCGTGCAGGATCGCGGCCCGCTCGTTCTGGTCGCCGGTGGTGTAGCGCTCGCGCAGCGTCTCGTCGGTGAGCAGGTGCCAGGCCGCGACGGTGATGAACTCGCGGGTGGTGACCATGCCGGCGGCCGCGAAGGTGACGCACTCGCCGAGGATCTCGGCGGTGTTGCAGCCCTCGTCGATCAGGTGCGAGATGAGGTCGTCGCGGCGGGACCTGCGGCGGGCGGCGACGGCCGGGCGGACGTCGCGCCAGAGGAACGACATCAGGACGAAGTTGTTGAAGGCCTTCTGCCGGACGGCGGACAGCCCGCGCGCGTTCGGGTCGGGGATGGCGAAGAACCGGTCGAGCCGCTGGGGCATCCCGGGCGGGCTCTCGGTGAGGCCGACGACCTCGGCGGCGACGGCGACGGCGAGCTGGAAGGAGAGCGCCGACAGGTCGGCGGCGCCGCGCCGCCGAAGCACCTCGCACTGTTGGTCGGCGAGACGGTGCATCAGATCCCGGTACGCCGACTCGACCCGTTTCGGGGTGAAGTACCGGGCGGTCTGCCGGCGCTGTTCCCGGTGTTCCGGCCCGTCCCGGTAAAGCATCGGAAGCCGCATCCGGCCGGCGTGACGCAGCGCGTTCTCGATGCCGAGCCCCGCCTGCCGGGTGTCGGTGTGCCGCAGGAACGCCCGGGCCGTGGGGTAGTCCTGGATGTGCCAGACGCCGTCGGCGCCGGCCCGAACCGGACAGCCCGGCGCCCGGTCGCCCCGGTCCACCTTGCGGTTGTTGTCGACTGTGGTCATCCATGAATTGTGATACATGACACCCGCCCCCGATCAGGTGATCGGAGGCGGGCGCCCGTTCCGGCCCGGCTCTGTTCGGAGAGCGAACGGTCGCTTCACGCCGGGCCGTGGGATCAGAAGACCGAGACCCCGTACGCGCTGAGGGCCTCGACCACCGGCTGGAAGTAGGTCACGCCACCGCTGGTGCAGTTGCCACTGCCGCCCGAGGTGAGACCGTGCGCGGTGGAGCCGGAGTACAGCGAGCCACCACTGTCACCGGGCTGCGCGCAGACGGTGGTGCGGATGAGCCCGGACACCGAGCCCTCGGCGTAGTTCACCGTGCTGTTGAGCGCGGTGACCCGGCCGGAGCGGGTGCCGGTGGTGGAGCCACGGCGGTAGACGGTGGCGCCGACCGCCGGGGTGGCGGCCGAGGTGATGTCGATCGAGGTGCCGACGCCGCCGGTCTTGGTGATCGTCGTGTTGGTGTAGCGGACGATGCCGTAGTCGTTGCCGGGGAAGCTGCTGCCGGCGGTGGTGCCGAGCGTCACCGAGCCGTTGTTCCAGGACGTCGTGCCACGGGTGCAGTGGCCGGCGGTGAGGAAGTAGTTCGTGCCGGCGCTGTTGCGCACGTTGAATCCGAGCGAGCAGCGGCCGCCGCCGGAGTAGATGGCGTCGCCACCGGAGATCTTGATGGTCATCTTGCCCGGGACGGACTCGATGCGGGCGGCGTCACCGAGCTTCGCGACGGTGGCCTGGACGGCGGCCAGCTTGGCGCCGGTAACCGTCTCGTCGATGCTGACGATGACCTGGTTGCTGACCGGGTCGATGGCGAACGCCGTACCGGGGGTCTTGAGGTTGACTTTCAGGCTCTCGTCGGCGGCCGCCAGGGTGGCGCCGCTGCGGGCCACGTAGCGGGCGGTCGCGCCGGCCGCGGTCACCTCGGCGGCGGTCGCCGCGTCGGTCACGTTGACCACGATCTTGCCGGAGGCGTCGATGTATGAGCCGGCGTCGCGGGCGCCCAGACGGGCGTCGAGGCCGGAGGCCAGAGCGGAGGGGGCGAAGGACGGGTCACCGGCAACCGGGGCGGCCGTCGCGGGTGAGGCGGCGAGTCCACTGGCGACGAGGATGCCCGCGGCCAGGCCGACGATCGGCCGGCGCAGCTTGGGGTTGAGCACGGTTCCTCCCTGGGGGAACGGGGGTGGCACGCCGGTCCGGCGCGCCCGTGCTCGCAAGTATTTAAATTGATCTATCTAATTGCAAGAACTGTGAACGATCACCGATTGCCGGCCAACGGCACTCTGACCAGGTAAAACGATCGCGTCATACCGCGGGCCTATAACCCTTTCGGGATGAACGTCGTTGACCGGCACGGCACCTACATCGACACACGGGCGTCACCCGTGGTCGACGACGGTGATCCCGGCGTCGTCGGCGAGGCGGTAGCCCAGGCCGTACACCGTGGTGATCAGCTCCGGGTCGTCGAGCTTGGTGCGCAGCCGGCTGACGTGCACGTCGACCGTGCGGTTGGTGGTGTGCCGGTGACCCCAGACGTGGGTCAGCAACTGGGCACGGCTGAACACCTGACGGGGGTGCCGGGCCAGGAAGAGCAGCAGGTCGTACTCCAGTCGGCTGAGCTCGAGCGGACGGCCGCCGCGGAACGCGGTACGCGCGAGGGGGTCGAGCCGGAGCCCGCCGGCGGGCACGGCGACCGGCTCATCCACCTCCACCGCGGAGGCCGCGTGCACCAGCTCCCGCAGCGCGGCGAGCACCCGCTCCCGGCCACCGGCACCGCCCGCGATGCTGATCGTCACGGTCACCGGCTCGTCGGCGCCGGCCACCGGCGGCGGGTCGGGCACCGGACGGAGCAGGACCGGGCGGGAGTACGTGGCGTGCGGATGTGCGACGGCGAGAGCTGACATGACTGTCTCCTTCCCAGGGGGAGCACCTCCCGATTGCGAGTGGCGCTCCGCAAGGATACATTTCCTATCTGTTAGATAGGCATCCGGGCAAGCAGTGTCGGGCGTCATATTCGCCATGGTGAAATTCTCCTACTAATTCTCTAGGATATGTGGGAGCCTCGTGCAGGCCAGATTCGAGAGAGGTGCACCGACATGACGGGAATCGTGGTGATCTCCGGCAACCCCCGGGCCGGGTCCCGCACGTCCACATTGGCCATTGCGGTCGGTGAGGCGATCGCCGGGCAGCTCGGATCGCCCCAGCCGCACGTGATCGAGGTCGGCTCGCTCGGCGCCGGCCTGCTCACCCCGGGCGACGAGGCGACGAAGGCGGCACTCGCGGTGATCTCCGAGGCGAACCTCCTGGTCGTCGCGACACCCACCTACAAGGGCAGCTACACCGGAGTGCTCAAGGTGCTGCTCGACCAGCTGCCGGCGCAGGCGCTGGCCGGGAAGCTGAGCGTCCCGGTGGTGACCGCCGGCGTCGCGCCGCAGGCCGCCGCGGCCGAGGCCGTCCTGCGACAGCTGCTGGTCGAGCTCGGCGCCATCGTGGTCCGGCCGGGCCTGCCGGTGCTGGAGGCCGACCTGGCCGAGTCCGCCGTGATCGCTCAGAAGTACGCGGCCGCGCTGGACTGGTGACCCATCAGGACCGGTGGGCGAGCAGCGCCAGGCGCACCCGGTTCGGGCTCCCGGTCTTGGTCATCAGCGCGGTGATGTGGGTCTTCACCGTGGTCACCCCGATGTGCATGCGCTCGGCGATCTCGGTGTTGCTCAGACCCTCGCCGACCAGGCCGAGCACCTCCTCCTCGCGGGCGGTCAGGCCGGCCGTCCGGGGGCGGGGCGCCTCCGGACGGGCGTCGACCGCGCGGCGCACCAGCCGCCGCAGCACCTCGCCGCTGAACGGGCTCTCCCCGGCGGCCACCTGCCGGATCCCGTTCAGCAGCTCGTCCGGCGGGGCGTCCTTGAGCAGGAAACCGCAGGCACCGGCCTGGAGAGCCGGGTAGAGGTGGTCGTCGTCGCCGAAGGTGGTCAGCACCAGGACCCGGGCCGCCGGCCGGGCGCCGATGATCCGGCTGGTGGCGGTGATCCCGTCGACACCGGGCATGCGCAGGTCCATGACGATCACGTCGGGCAGCAGGCGGGCGGCCAGCTCGACCGCCTGCCGGCCGTCCCCGCCCTCGCCGACCACCTCGATGCCGTCCGCCGCGTCGCACAGCATCCGCAGCCCCGCCCGGACCAGCTGCTGATCGTCCACCAACAACACCCGGATCATGACGCCTCCCCGGGCAGCACCGTACCCACCCGCCAGCCGTGCCCGGCCGGCCCGGCCGTCAGCACGCCGCCGAGCACCTCGACCCGCTCCCGCATCCCGGTCAGGCCGTGCCCACCGCCGGGCGGCGTCTCCGGCCGCGCGACCCGGGCGCCACCGTCGTCGGTGACCTCCCAGTCCACATCGGCGCCGGACACCGACACCCGCAGCCGGGCGGTGGCCGACGGGCCGGCGTGCTTGGCGACGTTGGTGAGCGCCTCCTGAGTGAGCCGGAGCACGGCGAGACCGCGGACCGCGTCCAGGCCGCCGACCGCCGGGTCGATCTCCGCCTCCACGATCACCCCGGCCCGGCGGGCCGTCTCCACGGCGCCGTCCAGCGCGGCGGGCAGGGCGGACGGCTCGATCGCGGTCAGGGCGGCGTCTCCCCGTACGCCATCGGGGTCTCGCAGCACCGCGACCAGCCGCCGCAGATCCGCCAAGGCCGCCGTCCCGGTCCGATGGACGTCGTCGAAGACGGCGGCCGTCTCCGGGCCGATCCCGGGCAGCACGTGGCGCGCCACCCCGACCCGCAGCACCATCGACGCGACGTGATGGGCCACCACGTCGTGCAGCTCCCGGGCGATGGCGCTGCGCTCGTCGGCGCGGGCGGCCCGCTGCTCCGACTCGGCCCGGCGCATCGCCTGCACGGCCAGCTGCTGGTTGGTCCGCCCGACCGTGCCGAGCAGCACCGGCAGGCCCAGGTTGGCGGCCAGGCCGACGATCGCCTCGGTCACCGAGTCGCCCGACCCGGGCAGCCCGAAGATCAGATAGACGGCGGCCACCGCCCCGGCGCCCACTCCGACCCAGGCGAACCGCGGCGCCCAGAAGGCCAGCTCACCGAGCGCCCACGCGGTGCCGACCTGGTTGATCGTCGCGTCGTCGAGAATGCTCAACGCCACCGCGAACAGCACGGTCTGCACCGCCAGGTTGACCGGCTGCCGGTTGTGCAGCAGCAGGCCGAGCGCGAACGCCGCGACCGCAAGGGCCCACTGCGGACCGGTCGGCGGAGTCTCCGTCCGGCAGGACACCAGCAGGTAGGACAGGCCGCTGAGCTCCAGCAGGATCATCCGCGGCAGTGTGTCGCGAACGTTGAACAGCCGACCCGCCCAGCCCATGCCGATCAGCCTAGGCGCTGCGGCCACTGCGGGCGCACCGCGAGGTAGGCGGCCAGCCCGAGCGGCCCGAGCATGATGGTGAGCAGCAGGATCGGCGCCATCACCAGCGCCGGCACGCCACGCTCCCGGCTGTCCAGGTAGGACCAACGGCCGACGAACAGGTCGAAGGCGATCATGTGGGCCCAGCCGGCGGCCGCGCCGTCCGCGGAACCGAGCAGTTCACGCACCCCGCTCAGGGTCGGGTCGCTGACCCCGGCCCACACCGCGCCGAGGTTCGACACGACCAGCACCGCGTAGATCGCCACGATCGGCAGGACGATCAGCGGGCTCCGCACGATCCGGTGCGTCCACGACCATCGCGGCAGCAGGATCATCAGTGCCCAGAACGGTACGGCCAGCAGGAACGTCAGGTCGAACAGCAACTCGGTCACGTCGTCCTCCGGACCACGGCGATGCTCGCGACGGTGGTCACCGCGGCGAGGGCGGCCAGCGCGGCCAGGGTGGGACCATCCGGTTGCAGCAGCGGTTGCGCCCGCAGCGCCTGCCAGGTCAACAACAGCACGAGTACGGCGTACGCGCACCCGAGGATCAGCATGAGACGGGCCCGCGCGCGCGGCACCCAGCCGGTCCACCGCCCCATCGCGTAGGCCAGCAGCGGCAGCGCCTGGAGGGCGTGCAGCCCGACGAAGTGGCTGATCCGCAGGTCGCCGCCGTTGGTGCTCCAGCCGGTGATCGGCATGCCCGGCCCGCCGTCCTCGACACCTACCGAGTGCGCCCCGATCGCGCCGCCGTCGGTCACCTGCGAGGTCATCAGGAAGCCGAGCGCCATGCCGAGCAGTGAGACGGCCAGGCCCAGCCGGATCGCGTAGGCGGCCACCCGGTCCGGGATCCGCTGCCGCAGCGTCACCACCCCGATCACCACCTGTGCGAAGAACAGCACCATGATCGAGGTGCCCATCGCCGACCAGAGGATCGCGTCGAACGGTGTCGCCACGTTGTAGTGGCTGGTCGTGCCGCGGGCCACCTGGGTCACGATGATCGCGAGCTCCGCCACCGCGACGCCGACGATGACGATCCCGGACCATTCGGCCGCGCGGCTGCGGCGCGGCAGGACCGCCAGCATCCAGGCCAGCGTCCAGGCGTAGAGGACGAACGAGACGGCGAACTTGAACGGCTTCAGCCAGATCGGCACGCCGGTGAGGATCCGGTCGTCGGCGACGATCCCGACGGCCGAGACGAGAGCCAGCACCGCGGCGGCCACGGTGAGCCAGAGCAGCGGCCGGTTCCAGCGGACCGGGCTGCGCACGAGCGAATCGACGAGGGTCATGCCCTCAGGCTCGTCCCGGGAACGGCCCGGATCGCCCGACCGGCGGCCGATGTGATGGCCGCTGGTCGGAGCCCTTCTCCTACCGGGGTAGGAGGCGGTAATACTGGCGCGGTGGATCACAGCCCTGGCCTGACCGACTTCCCCGCGGACGAGAGCGGACGGCGCAGCAGCATCGCGTTCGGCCGGTCCGTCGTCGCCGACGCCCTGCGCCATGTCGACCCGGCGGCCGCCGCGGCCGCCGAGCGGGAGAGCGACTGGCGGCGCGGCTACCTCCGGCACTTCCGGGCCCTCGTGGAGACCGGTCTGGCCGCCGACGGGTCGGTCGGCTACGAGATCGCCGAGGCCGGTCTGGCGTCGGTGCAGGCCCGCGTCCGGTACCGCCGCGACGACGGCGACTTCACCCTGGCCCAGGCGCTGCTGGCGACGCCGGACCGGCCCCTGGACACGGTCGAGGTGAAGGGGTCCGGCGAGCCGGAGCGGGAGGTGGTCCTGCCGTACCGGGGTGAGCTGCTGCGCGGCGACGGGCTGCGGCGACGGCTGGACGCGTGGGTGGCCGCCGGCGTCATCGAGGAGTCATGCGCCGAGGCTGTCCGCGAGGTGGCCGGCTCCCCGGACTGGCTGGACCTCAGCGACCAGACCCTGGTCGCGCTCGGTGCCGGCACCGAGATGGGCCCGGTCGCCTCGGTGCTCGGCTGGGGCGGCACCGTCGTCGCCGTCGACCTGCCCCGCCCGCACCTGTGGGAGCGGGTCGAGGGGATCGCCGCACAGAGCGCCGGGCGGCTGCTCGCCCCGGCCGCCGGCCCCACCCCCGGGGCGGACCTGCTCCGGGACCTGGCCGCGGTGGCGCAGTGGCTGCTCGGCATCGACGGGCGGCTCGTCCTCGGCAACTACGTGTACGCGCCGGGCTCGGCGTACCCGCTGCTGGCCGCCGCCGTCGACGCGCTCGGCACCCACCTGCGGCACCACCGGCCGGACACCGCGCTCGCCTTCCTGGCCACCCCGACCGACGTCTACGCGGTCCCGGCCGACGCCGTCACCCACGCCCGCGAGCGGTACGCCGCCCGGTCCCGCCGCGCCCGTGCGACCGCCGCCCTCTCCGGTGGCCGTCTGCTGCGCCCCAACTACCCGTGCGACGTGGCCCCCGGCCTCAACGACAGCCTGGTCCCGCAGCAGGGGCCGAACTACGCGCTCGCCAAGCGCATCCACCGCTGGCGGGCCACGGTGACCCGCCGGGACGGGGTGGTGAGCTTCGCGGTGGCGCCGCCCACCCGTACCCGGTCGGTTCTCCAGAACCGTCTGCTGGCCGCCGCGTACGCCGGAGCGCACCTCTTCGACGTGGAGACGTTCGAACCGGCCACCGCGAGCCGGCTCATGGCGGTGCTCCTGGTCCACCAGCTCCGCAACCCCCGGGCGGCCTCCCCGGCGGCCTGGCAGGACGAGGCGGCCGGCGCGGCACACGGTGGACTGTGGCGGGCCGCCTACCATCCACGGACCGCGCTGCCGCTGGCCGCGGTCCGTGGCCTCGTGCCGCCCCGGTGATCGCCGGTCTGCTGCTGGCGGCCGGCGCCGGCCGCCGGTACGGCATGCCCAAGGCCCTGGTCCGGCACGGCGACCGGCTGCTCGTGCAGCACGCCGCCGGGGTGCTGCGGGCGGCCGGCTGCGACCGGGTCCTGGTGGTGCTCGGTGCGGCCGCCGACGAGGTCCGGGCGGCCGCACCGGATCTGCCTTCTACGGTGGTCAACCCGGATTGGGAGTCCGGGATGGGCTCCTCACTTCGTACCGGGCTCGGGGTTCTGGCGGAAACCGATGCGACGGCCGCCGTGGTGCTGCTCGTGGACATGCCCGGGGTCAGCGCCGAGGCGGTCCGGCGGGTGCTGGCGCACGCGTCGCCGTCCGCCCTGGCGCAGGGTGGCTACGGCGACCGTCGCGGGCATCCGGTGCTGCTCGGGCGCGACCACTGGGCCGGGGTGGCGGCGAGCGCGGTCGGGGACCGGGGCGCCCGGGACTATCTGCGCGCCCACGACGTGCTGGTGGTGCCGGTCGGGGACGTCGCGGACGACACCGACATCGACGTCAAGTGACCGCCCTGTTGCCTAAAATTACCGGCAACCTTTCCGGGCTCTCCACACACTTAGACAGTAGAAAGCAATTTTGTATCCGCATTAATGGATGGTTACTTAATTGATTTCCGGCAGTTGACAAATGACGTCGAAGCAATTCACGATGGTCGCGCTCCCATTCCCCGGGGAGCGTTTCCCCGACGAAAGGCTTCGCGTGTTCAACAATCTGCGGAAGCGGTGGCGGGCCGGCGTGGTGGCCATCGCCGCCCTCGGACTGGGGCTCGGCGCCGTGGTCTACACGCAGGGCGCCTCGGCCGCGACGTGGCCGTCCGCCACCGGCTCGGTCGCGCTCACCGCCGGCAAGTCGGTGTCCGGCACCCTGGACGGCGGCCTGAAGCGCTACTACGGCAGCGGCGCGCTCGGCACCGGTGACCAGGACGAAGGCCAGGACCCGCTGTTCATCCTGGCGGACGGGGCCACCCTGAAGAACGTCATCATCGGCTCCCCCGCCGCGGACGGCGTGCACTGCCTCGGCTCCTGCACCATCTCCAACGTGTGGTGGGAGAACGTGGGCGAGGACGCCGCCACGTTCAAGGGCGGCTCCAGCGCCAAGTACACGGTCACCGGCGGCGGCGCGAAAGGCGCCGACGACAAGGTGTTCCAGCACAATGGCGGCGGCACCCTGACGATCAGCGGTTTCACGGTCAGCGATTTCGGCAAGCTGTACCGTTCCTGCGGCAACTGCAAGACCCAGTACAAGCGGGCCGTCGTCGTGAAGAACGTGGCCGTCACCTACCCGGGTTCGAGCCTGGTCGGCATCAACTCGAACTACGGCGACACGGCCACCTTCTCCGGCATCACCATCACCGGTGACAGCAGCAAGAAAATCTCCATCTGCGTCACCTACAAGGGCAACAACACCGGCGCCGAACCCACCAAGCTGGCCACCTACAAGGGCAGCACCGGCGGCGACGGCACCTACTGCAAGTTCACCACCTCGAACATCACCTACAAGTAGGAAACGGCTCCCGCGGCCGCCACGCCGAAGCGCTCCCCCAGCGCTTTCCCCCGGCGTGAGCAGCGCGGAGCCACCGGTGAAACGGCCGGGCCCGGTGCCAGACGGGTCCGGCCTTTCCCATTTCCTTTTCGTACGGACGTGCCGAGTCCCGTGGCATCAACGCGACCCGCTGCAACTCAGGCCCGTGCCGCGCCCGCCGGGCTTTGAGCGGTCGGTCACCCTCCACAACCGCCCACCCCAAAGGCCGGCGCCCCTCTCACCCACCGCGCCCCACCCAGCCACAACACCCCTCACCCACCGCAACCCCGCACCCACCGCGACCCCGCACGCCCGCAACACCGCACGACCGAGACGCCTCTCACCCACCGCGACCCCGCAACACCGCACGACCGAGACACCTCTCACCCACCGCTACCCCGTACGCCCGCAACACCGCACGACCGAGACACCTCTCACCCACCGCGACCCCCGCACGCCCGCACGCCCGCAACACCGCACGACCGAGACACCTCTCACCCACCGCGACCCCGCACCCTGAGGCACGCCAGGCACCCATCGCGCACCTCACTGCCGTAACGCCGCTCACGCACCCGACCACTGCGGCCGCATGACCCCCGCCAGGCGCGATCTTGGACGAACGACCACCCTCAGCGGTAGGAAAACGTCCAAGATCGCGAGGGGGCGGGAGACACGGGTGGTTAACGGCTGACACCACCACCGCCCGGCGCGATCTTGGACGATCAGCCACCCCCAGCGGTCGAAAAGCGCCCAAGATCGCGGCAGGCGCGGCAGGCGAGCGGCTGACACCACCACCGCCCGGCGCGATCTTGGACGATCAGCCACCCCCAGCGGTGGGAAAACGTCCAAGATCGAGGGCGCGAGGGGCCTGTCAAGATAACGGCTCTGGCGCAGAAACGGTGGTCGGCCTATGCGAGCAGGATTCGGTGCCGTAGCAGGTCGAAACCGGCACGGCCGTACATCTGCCGTTTCAGGAACTTGACCTTGGTGTTGGCGCCCTCGATC
>NZ_JAHXZI010000028.1:0-110990 GCF_019429605.1 Actinoplanes hulinensis
GGTGGTTACGCCCGTCACGGTGGCGGCGCGTTCTCCGGCAAGGACCCGTCCAAGGTGGACCGGTCGGCGGCGTACGCCACCCGCTGGGTCGCCAAGAACGTGGTGGCCGCCGGTCTGGCCGAGCGCTGCGAGATCCAGGTCGCCTACGCGATCGGCAAGGCCCACCCGGTCTCGCTGTTCGTCGAGACGTTCGGCACCGAGAACGTGCCGGTCGAGCGGATCGAGAAGGCCATCAACGAGGTCTTCGACCTGCGCCCGGCCGCGATCATCCGCGACCTCGACCTGCTCCGCCCGATCTACCAGCAGACCGCCGCGTACGGCCACTTCGGCCGCGAACTGCCGGACCTGCGGTGGGAGAGCACCGACCGCGCCCAGGACCTGAAGAACGCCGCGTCCTGACCCGGTTTCATCGAACGGCGTCCTTCCCGCTTCGGGGAGGGCGCCGTTCTGCTTGATCCGCCGAGGCCTGTTTTGCGTGTTCGTTCGCATGAGAGTCATGGGTGGTTCTGGCGGCTACTCTTCCGTGATGACGGCCGTCAAGGGTGAGCGGGTCATCGTCGTCCGGCACGCGATGCCGGCGGTCGATCCGAACGTGCCTGCGGAGCAGTGGCAGCTGGCACAGGAGAGCCGGGTGGCGGCCCGCCTGATGCGGCTGCACGTGTGTCATCCGGCGTACTACGTGGCCAGCCCCGAGCCGAAGGCCGCGCAGACCGTGCAGGAGATCGCCGGGGCGCAGCGGGTGGCGACCGACCCCGGCCTCGCCGAGGTGCACCGGCCGCACGTCTGGTTCACCGACGAGGGCTACCACTCGGCGGCGCTGGCCTACGCCCGCGGCGAGTGCCCCGACGGCTGGGAGCCGCGCGACCAGGTGATCGAGCGTTTCGACGCGGCCGTGGTGCGGCATGCGACGGCCGCCGCCGAACAGAACCGGACACTCGTCATCGGCACCCACGGCCTCGCCCCGACCGTGTGGATGGCCAGCCGCTACCAGCTGGCGACCGATCCGGCCCGCTTCTGGGCGGATCTGCGCTTCCCGGACATCGTCGAGATCGACCTCCGGCATCAGACCGTCAGCTGCCTCACCCATTGACCATTCTTCCGGTACGCCGGAGCCGGGCGCCGTGGGAGCCGGCTGATCTCGCCGCGCCGTCCCGGTCGTGCCACGGCCGCCGGGCTTGAGCGGTCCCTCACGCCGGGGGCCGCTCGGTTCCGGCCGTGCCGCTCGAGTGGTCCCTCATGCCGGGAGCCGCTCGGTTCCGGCCGGGCCGCTCGAGTGGTCCCTCATGCCGGGAGCCGCTCGGTTCCGGCCGTGCCGCTCGAGTGGTTCCGCACGCCGGGCCCGGCGACGGCCGGAAGTGTCAGGGGGTCCGGGCAGAATGGTCGGCGATGGGGACCAGGGGAGTGCGTGCCGATCGGGAGCCGGCTGAGCGGCTGCCGATCGCACGGGTGTGCGTCGACATGCCGCTGGCGCATCTCGACCGCCCGTTCGACTATCTGGTCTCCGCGGCCGACGACGAGGCGGCCCAGCCCGGTGTGCGGGTCAAAGTCCGCTTCGCCGGGCAGCTGGTGAGCGGCTTCCTGCTGGGCCGGGCCGAGTCCTCCGAGCACGACGGCAAGCTGGCCTACCTGGAGAAGGTGGTGTCCCCCGAGCGGGTGCTCGACCCGGAGATCGCCCGGCTGGCCCGCGCGGTGGCCGATCGTTACGCGGGCAATCTGGCTGATGTCCTCCGGCTCGCGGTGCCACCCCGCCACGCCCGGGTGGAGAGCCAGGCGCTGCCCTCTCGAACCCCAGCGACCCCACCCGCGCCTGCCGCGCCGGCCTCGTCTCCGTCCGCCCCACCTTCACCCGCTTCACCCGCTTCACCCGTTCCTGTGCCGGGTTCGTCGGCGGGGGCGGGAGTTGTGGCCGGTCCGACCGCCGGGGCTGAGGTGGGGGCGGGAGTTGTGGCCGGTCCGACCGCCGGGGCTGAGGTGGGGGCGGGAGTTGTGGCCGGTCCGACCGCCGCGGCTGAGGTGGAGGCGGGCGGTGACGTGCCGTCCGAGCGGGGGCCGGCCGCGGACGAGAGCGCGCCGGAGCAGGCCGCGGAGATTCCGGCGCGGGGGTGGGCCGGGATTCGGGAGCCCGTGGTGGGCGGGTGGGATGCGTATCCGGCCGGACCGGCCTATCTGCGGGCGCTGACGGACCGGCGGCCCGCGCGGGCGGTCTGGTCGGCGCTGCCGGGGGAGGACTGGGCGCTTCGCATCGCGGAGGCGGCCGCGGCGACGGTCCGTGGCGGCCGTGGCGTGGTGATCGTCGTCGCCGACGCGCGTGACCTGGAGCGGGTCGACCGGGCGCTACTCGCGGTGCTGGGCGAGGGGCGGCACGTCGCGCTGAACGCGGCGCTCGGGCCCGCCGAGCGTTACAGGCGATTCCTCGCCGCCGGCCGTCATCAGGTGCCGGTGGTGGTGGGCACCCGCGCCGCGATGTGGGCGCCGGTGCCCGACCTGGGGCTCGTGGTCATCTGGGACGACGGGGACGATCTGCACGCCGAGCCGCGTGCGCCCTACCCGCACGCGCGGGACGTGCTGCTCACCCGGGCGCGGCTGGCGGACTGTGCGGCGCTGGTGGCGGGCTTCGCGCGTACCGGTGAAGGGCAGTTGCTGCTGGAGACCGGCTGGGCGCGGGAGATCGCCGCCGAGCGGATGACGCTGCGGCGCCGCTCGCCGATCATCTCGCCGACCGGCGACGACCCGCAGTTGGCCCGTGACCCCGGGGCGGTCACCGCTCGCCTGCCGAGCCTGGCCTGGCAGGCGGCCCGGCAGGCGTTGCAGGCGGGCTTTCCGGTGCTGGTGCAGGTGCCCCGCCGTGGCTATCTTCCCTCGGTGGCGTGCGCCGAGTGCCGCACCCCGGCACGCTGCCCGAAGTGTTCCGGGCCGCTGGGCCTGCAGGGGGCGCGGGACGTCCCCATCTGCCACTGGTGCGCGCGAGCGGCCGCGGCGTTCCGCTGTCCGGCCTGCGGCGAGCAACGGCTGCGCGCCTCGGTGATCGGGGCCCGGCGGACCGCCGAGGAGCTGGGGCGGGCGTTCGCCGGGGTCCCGGTGCGGACCTCCGGGCGGGACGAGGTGCTGGACACGGTTCCCGCCGCGCCGGCCCTGGTGGTGGCCACCCCGGGGGCCGAGCCGGTGGCCGATGGCGGCTTCGGCGCCGTGCTGCTGCTGGACACCTGGGCCCTGCTCAGCCGGGCCGATCTGCGCGCCGCCGAGGAGACCATGCGCCGCTGGCTGAACGCGGCGGCGCTGGCCCGGTCCGCCCCGGACGGCGGCCGGGTCGTGGTGGTGGCGGACGGGGCGCTCGCCCCGGTGCAGGCGCTGCTGCGCTGGGATCCCGGCTGGTTCGCGGCCCGTGAGCTCGCCGAGCGCCGCGACCTGGGCTTTCCGCCGGCCGCGCGGATGGCGAGCGTGACCGGCCAGGCGGCCGCGGTGGCCGAGCTGCTGTCGCTGGCCCGGCTGCCGGAGGAGACCGAGATCCTGGGCCCGGTCCCGGCGCCCGAGGAGCAGGAACGGATGCTGCTGCGGGTGTCCCGCTCGCGAGCCGCCGACCTGGCGCACGCCCTGCACGAGGCGGCCGGGGTGCGCAGCGCCCGTAAGGCCGCCCTCCCGGTTCGCATCCAGGTGGACCCGGCCGACCTCTTCTGACCCCGGCGAGCCACCGATGGTCCGGAGGGCGCGAACGCGGGCCACTGTCACGCGCGGAGTTGCGCGCGTCACTCCGTAGACTGGGCAGGTGCTGCCCACCAGAGTCAGGAGTCTCCGCGCGTGACCGTCCAGCCCATCCGTCTCTTCGGTGATCCGGTGCTGCGCACCCCGGCCGATGCCGTCGTCGACTTCGACAAGGAACTGCGCAATCTGGTGAAGGACCTGATCGAGACCATGCAGGACGAGGGCGGCGCCGGTCTGGCCGCCCCGCAGCTCGGTGTCGGTCTGCGCGTGTTCAGCTTCGACGTGGACGACGTGGTCGGGCACATCGTCAACCCGGTGCTCTCCTTCCCCGACGAGGAGGAGCAGGACGGCCCGGAGGGTTGCCTGTCCATCCCGGGGATCTACATCGACACCAAACGCCGGCAGAACGTGGTGGCCAACGGCTTCAACGAGTTCGGCGACCCGGTCCAGTTGGTCGGCACCGGCCTGATGTCCCGCTGCGTGCAGCACGAGACCGACCATCTGGACGGCGTGCTCTTCCTGGACCGGCTCGACGCCACGGCCCGCAAGGAGGCGATGAAGCAGATCCGCTCCGCGGAGTGGTACGACGCCGCCAAGCCCCCCACCGTCAAGGACAGCCCGCACGGCCGGGGCGTCTTCGGGTCCGGCCTGTTCAGTCCGGGCAGGTGAGCCGATGCGCCTGATCTTCGCCGGCACCCCGGCCGTGGCGGTGCCCAGCCTGGACGCGATCGCCGCCTCCGGGCACGAGCTGCTCGCCGTGGTGACCCGCCCGGACGCGCCGGCCGGCCGGGGCCGCCGCCTGGTCCGTTCGCCCGCCGCCGCGTGGGCCGACGAGCGCGGCATCGAGGTGCTCACCCCGGAGCGGCCGCGGGACCCCGAGTTCCAGGAGCGGCTGCGCGGGCTCGCGCCGGACTGTGTGCCCGTGGTGGCGTACGGGGCACTGGTCCCGCCCACCGCACTGGAGATCCCGAAGCACGGCTGGGTGAACCTGCACTTCTCGCTGCTGCCCGCCTGGCGTGGCGCGGCCCCCGTGCAGCACGCCGTCCTGCACGGCGACGAGGTGACCGGGGCCAGCGTGTTCGAGCTGGAGGCCGGGCTGGACACCGGCCCGGTCTACGGCACGCTGACCGACCAGATCCGGTTCAACGACACCTCCGGCGCGCTGCTGGAGCGGCTTGCCGTGGAGGGCGCCGGGTTGCTGGTCGCGGTGCTCGACGCCATCGAGGCGGGCACCGCCCGGGCGCACCCGCAACCGCACGACGGGGTGTCGCTCGCCCCGAAGCTGACCGTCGAGGACGCCCGGGTCCGCTGGACCGACCCGGCGTTCGCGGTGGACCGCCGGATCCGGGCGTGCACCCCGGCCCCGGGCGCCTGGACCACGCTGCGCGACGAGCGGCTCAAGCTGGGCCCGGTGCGCCCGGTGGCGAACGCGCCGGCGCTGCGACCGGGCGAGCTGCTGGTGGAGCGCAAGCAGGTGCTGGCCGGTACGGCCACGACGCCCGTGCAACTCGGTGAGGTGCGCGCGGCTGGAAAGAAGGCGATGTCGGCGACCGACTGGGCGCGCGGCATGCGAATCGAAGCAGGGGAACAACTGGCGTGATCGACTGCACCGCAGCGAAGCGAGCCGAAAAGATCCAGCTGGCGGTGAGGGCTGTTTCAAGCGCTTCGAGACAGCGCTGGGAGCCAGCCGGACACGAGCCAGTAGAGCACGCCGAAGGAGAAACAGCGTGACGGAGCACAGGGCGTCCCGCCCGCACGGCGGACGACCGAGCCGGCCGAGCGGTCCCGGCCATTCACGGGACGACCGCAGCGGCCGGGCACCGCGCGCCGGCCGGCCGCCGGCGGATCCGGCCCGGCAGGCGGCGTACGAGGCGGTCGCCGCCGTCCACCGCGACGACGCGTACGCGAACCTGGTCCTCGCCGACATCCTGAACGGGATGGGCCTGCACGGGCGGGACGCGGCGTTCGCGACCGAGCTGACCTACGGCACCCTGCGTGCCCTCGGCACCCTCGACCTGATCATCGCGGCGGCCGCCGAGCGGGAGGTGGCCCGGATCGACCCGCCCGCGCGGGACGCGCTGCGTCTGGGCGTCTATCAGGTGCTCTACACCCGGGTGCCGCCGCACGCCGCGGTCAACCAGACCGTCGACCTGGTCCGCTCGGTGGCGCCCGGCGCGACCGGGTTCGCCAACGCGGTGATGCGCACGGTCACCGAGACCCCGCTGGAGGGCTGGCTGGAGCGGGTCGCCCCGTCGTACGAGGACGATCCGATCGGCAACCTGTCGGTCATCCACCACCACCCACAGTGGATCATCCGGTCGTTCGCCGAGGCGCTCGGCGGCGATCTGGAGGAGACCGCCCGGCTGCTCATCGAGGACAACCAGCCGGCGGCCGTGCACCTGTGCGCCCGTCCGGGGCGGGCCGACGCGGTGGACCTCGCCGACGAGGTGGACGGTGTGCCGGGCGCCTTCTCGCCGTACGCCGTCTATCTGCACGGTGGCGCGCCGCGCGACCTGGCCGCCATCCGCGACGGTCGCGCCCACGTCCAGGACGAGGGTTCGCAGCTGGTGGCCGCCGCGTTGCTGGCCGCGCCGATCGAGGGCCAGGACACCCGCTGGCTCGACCTGTGCGCCGGCCCGGGCGGCAAGACCGGCCTGATCGGGGCGATCGCGGCGGGGCGGGGCGCCGAGGTGACCGCGGTCGAGGTGGCCGAGCACCGGGCCCGTCTGGTGGACATCGCCACCGAGGGCATGCCGGTGACGGTGCTGCCGATGGACGGCCGGTCCGTCGGCCGTGATCCGGATCTGCCGGAGGAGTCGTTCGACCGGGTGCTGGTGGACGCGCCGTGCACCGGGCTGGGTTCGCTGCGGCGGCGGCCGGAGTCGCGCTGGCGCCGTCAGCCGTCCGACCTGCCGACGCTCACCCGGCTCCAGCGGGAGCTGCTGGTGGCGGCGCTGCGGGCGGTCCGGCCGGGTGGTGTGGTGGCGTACGTGACGTGTTCCCCGCACATGGTGGAGACCCAGGTGACGGTGAGCGAGGGGGCCCGGCGCAGCGGCGTCGAGGTCGACTTCGTGGACGCCCGTCCGCTGCTGCCGCCGGGCATGCCGGGGCTGGGCTCGGGCCCGACCGTGCAGCTGTGGCCGCACCGGCACGGGACGGACGCCATGTTCCTGGCGGTTCTTCGCCGGACCAGTTGACGGGTGGGTCCTGTCCCGCGGGACAGGACCCGGGCCGGGCCGGTGATCGGCCCGGCCCGCACCCGGTGGCGGGCGCAGGTCATAGACTTCGTGCCGTGGAACGATCGCCCATCATCGCGCCGAGCATCCTCGCCTCCGACTTCTCCCGCCTCGGGCAGGAGGTGCACGCCATCGAGGGAGCGGCCGACTGGGTGCACGTGGACGTCATGGACAACCACTTCGTGCCGAACCTCACGATCGGCCTGCCGGTGGTGCAGAGCCTGCGTAAGGCGACGACCATCCCGTTCGACGTGCACCTGATGATCGCCGACCCGCAGCGCTGGGCGCCGGGGTATGCGGAGGCGGGCGCCTACAACGTGACCTTCCACGCCGAGGCGTGCGACGACCCGGTGGCGCTGGCGAAGACACTGCGGGCGGCGGGCGCCAAGGCGGGGCTGGCCATCGACCGGGACACCCCGGTGGAGCCGTACCTGGAGTTGCTGCCGTACCTCGACACCATCCTGATCATGACGATCAAGGCGGGTTTCGGCGGTCAGGCGTTCATGCCGGAGATGCTGGACAAGGTCCGGGACGTGCGCCGCCGGGCCGAGGTCAACGACCTGGAGATCCGGATCGAGGTGGACGGCGGCATCGCGGCCGACACCATCGAGCAGGCCGCCGAGGCCGGTGCGGACGCCTTCGTGGCGGGCACCGCGGTCTACGGCGCCGCCGACCCGGCCGAGGCGATCCGGAAACTGCGCGGTCTGGCCGCGGGCCGGATGGGGCTGGCGTGATCGGCCGCCTGTGGCCAGAATGCAACGCATGGCAGGACGGGTTCAGTGAGCGAGCTTGCGAGCGAACCGGCAGGCATCGTTGATAGCTCATCGCGACGCCGGAGCGCAGCGGAGGTGGCGCGATGAGCACGGCTGAGTCGCGACTCCCCGAGAGCCCCGACCCGGAGCTCGACCCGGAGGAGGGTCCCGACCTGATCCTGGTCGTCGACGACGACCAGGACATCGCCAGCTTCGTCGAGTTCAACCTCAAGGTGCACGGTTTCGAGGTGATCCGGGCCCGGGACGGGCAGGAGGCGCTCGAGCTGCTGGAGGAGCATCGGCCGGCGCTGGCCGTGGTGGACTGGATGATGCCGCGGATGGACGGCGTCGAGCTGATCCGGCACATGCGCGCCGAGCCGCTCACCTCGGCCCTTCCGGTGATCATGCTGACCGCCAAGAGCATGACCGTGGACAAGGTCTTCGGGCTCACCACGGGCGCCGACGACTACCTGGTGAAGCCGTTCGACACGGCCGAGCTGCTCGCCCGGGTGACCACCACGCTGCGGCGCAACAAGGACGCCCGGGAGGTGTCGCCGCTGACCGGCCTGCCCGGCAACGCGCGGGTGCGCCGGGAGATCGGCGACCGGATGCGCAGTGGTGGCGACTACTCGGTCGGTTACATCGACGTCGACCGGTTCAAGAGCGTCAACGACGTGTACGGGTTCGACCGTGGCGACGAGTTCATCATCGCCCTGGCCCGCAGCCTGCAACGGGCCAGCGCGCAGACCGGCAAGCCGTCGATCTTCCTGGGCCACATCGGCGGTGACGACTTCGTCTTCATCTGCCATCCGGACCAGGTGCTGCCGCTCACCCAGCGGACGGTGACCGACTTCGAGGCCGCCGCCGACCGGCTGTACGAGCCGGAGGACGCCCGGCGTGGCTACATCGAGGTGCCCGACCGGCGGGGCAACAAGCAGAAGGCCGCGCTGGTCACGCTCTCCATCGGGGTGGCCCAGGCGACCAACGACGGGCGCAGGTTCGCCGACCCGCGGGTGGTGATCGGGGTCGCCTCGGAGATGAAGAAGGTGGCGAAGTCCCAGCCGGGGTCGTACGTGGCGATCGACCGCCGGCGCAGCGAGGCGGAGTGACGGGTCAGCGGGCGTAGGCGGGCACGTACTCCTGGCCGGTCAGCGCCTGGATGCGGCGGATCACCTCGTCGGTGTGGGCCCGGAAGTCGCGGGGTCCGGTGGCGTGCCCGGCCTCCGGCAGGGCGGGGCCGAAGGTGATCGTGATCGGGACGGGCCGGGGGAGCCGGGAGCCGGGCGGCCGGATGCGGTCGGTGCCGGTGATGCCGACCGGGATGATCGGCACACCCGCCTGGGCGGCGAGCCGGACCGCGCCGGTGCGGCCCCGGTAGAGCCGGCCGTCCGGCGAGCGGGTGCCCTCGGGGAAGACGGTGACCAGGCCGCCGGAGCGCAGCACCGGTACGGCGGAGGCGAAGGCGTCCAGCACCGCCCGCCCGCCGGCCCGCTCGACCGGGATGGCGCCCATGCCGGACACCACGCGCCGGTTCAGTCCGCCGCGCAGGCCGGGGGTGTTGAAATACTCCGCCTTGGCCCAGAACGTGATGTGCCGCGGTGTGCTCACGCCCAGGAAGATCTGGTCGGCGATGGCCAGGTGGTTGGGGCAGAGAATGGCGCCGGTGTCCCGGGGCAGGTGCTCCAGCCCGGTGACGGTGGGCCGCCACACGGTCCGGGCGAGGGCGCCGAGGGTGCCCTTCGTCAGCGCGTACAGCGGCGGGGTGCGGGTCATGCCGGGTCATCTCCCGAGTCGGGGCCCAGATGGGCGGTGAGGATGGCGTCGAGGAACGGAGCGGGGTCGGAGGCGCCGGTGGCGAGCTGGAGGCTGCCCCAGTTGCGCAGCTCGGCCATGCCGTGCAGGGCCGCCCAGAGCACACCGGCGGTGACCTCGGGCGGCTGGCCGCCGCCCGGCCGGGCCTCCGAGACCAGGCCGGTGAGCAGCCGGAACAGCGGCAGGCCGGCCTCGCGCAGCCCGAGGTAGCCGCTCTGGAGCAGGTCGTGCCGGAACATGAGCTCGAACATGCCGCGCCGGGTCGCGGCGAAGCCGGTGTACGCCCGGGACAGCGCGACGATGCGGGCGCGCGGCTCGGGCGGGGCCGCGGTGAGGGCGGTGTCGACCTCGGCGGCCAGGGCGGTGAAGCCGGCCCGGGCGATCGCGGAGAGCAGTGAGAGGTGGGTCGGGAAGTAGCGCCGGGGGGCGCCGTGCGACACGCCGGCCCGCCGGGCGATCTCCCGCAGCGACAGGGCGGTGTGTCCCTCGGCCTGCAACAGCTCCACGCCGACCTCCACCAGCCGGGCGCGGAGTCCCTGGTCCAGGTCCATAGACACTGTCTACCAAGACCGGTAGACAGTGTCTACCCCAGCTCCGGCGGTGAGCGCTGCGATGTGAAGTAGGTCGCGGGGGAGGTGGCAAAATCTCGTCATCGTGCAAGACTCGGGGTTGACCCACCACGCGCTGGCGGGACTCGGTGAAATTCCGAACCGGCGGTGATCCGGCACACCCGTGCCGGTAAGCCCGCGACCCGGCTGCCCGCACCACGGCAGCCGGTGGACCTGGTGTGACTCCAGGGCCGACGGTTGATCGGCGAAAGCTGGTCAGACAGTCCGGATGGGAGACAGCGCGCGGAATCGGACGGTCGTGCCCTTGTCGGCGCGATGCGGCCGGGGTGCGCGAAGCGTACCCTCGCTGTTCGATTCTTGTCGTTTTCTCCCACTCTTCTCGGCGCGTGACCGTTCCGCGTGAGAGGACCCGGAGATGGTGACCGAGGACGAGGCGATGTGCCGCGCTGTCGCGCTGGCCGCCCGGGGCCTCGGAACCACCAGCCCGAACCCGGTGGTCGGCTGCCTCCTGCTCGGCCCGGACGGCGACGTCGTGGGCGAGGGCTTCCACGCGTATGCCGGCGGTCCGCACGCGGAGATCGTGGCGCTGGCCCAGGCCGGGGAGCGGGCCCGGGGCGGCACCTGCGTGGTGACGCTCGAGCCGTGCAACCACACCGGGCGGACCGGGCCGTGCTCGGAGGCGCTGATCAGCGCCGGGGTGCGCCGCGTGGTCATCGCGGTCGACGATCCGACGCCGGTGGCGGCGGGCGGCGCGGCGACCCTGCGGGCGGCCGGCATCGAGGTGGTCACCGGGGTGCGGCGGGCCGAGGCGGAGAAGGGGAACGTCGCCTGGCTGACCGCGGTGCGCCGGAGCCGGCCCTACGTGACCTGGAAGTACGCGGCGACCCTGGACGGGCGGTCGGCCGCGGCGGACGGCACCAGCCAGTGGATCTCCTCGGCCGAGTCCCGGGCCGACGTGCACGTGCTGCGCGGCACCGTGGACGCGATCGTCGCCGGCGTCGGGACGGTGCTGGCCGACGACCCCCAGTTGACCGTCCGTGACCTGCGGGACGGCACCCTCGCCATCAAGCAGCCGCTGCGTGTGGTCGTCGACTCCGCCGGGCGTACCCCGGAGAACGCCCGCGTGCGTGACGCGGCCGCGCCCACCTGGATCGTCACGACGGCCGCGGTCGGCGCCGGGCCGGACGGCCGCGTCGACCTGTCCGCGCTGCTCGCCGGGCTGTATGCGAAGGGCGTCCGCAACGTGCTGCTGGAGGGCGGGCCCACACTCGCCGGAGCTTTCCTCGGCGCCGGACTGGTCGATCGGGTCATCGGCTACGTCGCGCCGAAGCTGCTCGGGGCGGGCCGGACCGCCCTGGTCGACGCCGGCGTCGGAACCATTACCGACGCCGTCGAGCTGGACATCACCGACATCACGCCGATCGGTGGCGATCTGCGTTTCATAGCGACCCCGCGCCCCAAGCCTTCCGACCACCCCGCCCTCCACCCGTAAATCGGATTGAAAGGCATTCACTTATGTTCACCGGAATCGTGGAAGAGCTAGGCGAGGTCGTGCGCCTCACCGAGGGCAGCGAGGACTCGGCGGTCATCGCCGTCCGGGGCCCGCTGGTCACCTCGGACGCGCGGCACGGCGACTCGATCTCGGTGAACGGCTGTTGTCTGACCGTGATCGACAACGTCGACGGGGTATTCACCGCGGATGTGATGGGCGAGACGCTGCGGCGGACCTCGCTGGGAGCTCTCCGGACGGGCAGCAACGTGAACCTGGAGCGGGCCGCCGCCCTGGGCAGCCGCCTCGGCGGCCACCTGGTGCAGGGGCACGTGGACGGGGTGGCGCGGATCATCGCCCGCGAGCCCGCCGACCAGTGGGAGGTGGTGCGTTTCTCGCTGCCGCCCGAGCTGGCGAAATACGTGGTGGAGAAGGGGTCGATCACCGTGGACGGGGTTTCGCTCACCGTCATGGCGGTCGACGGGGACAGCTTCGCGATCGGGATGATCCCGGCTACCTCGAAGCTGACCGTGCTGGGCAGCAAGGCCATCGGCGATCCGGTCAACCTCGAGGTCGACGTGATCGCCAAGTACGTCGAGAAGATGCTGGGGAGCCGCAATGTTTGAGAGCATCGAGCGCGCCATCGCCGACATAGCGGCCGGTAAAGCGGTCATCGTGGTGGACGACGAGGACCGGGAGAACGAGGGAGACCTGATCTTCGCGGCCGAGCACGCGACGCCGGAGCTGGTCGCCTTCATGGTCCGCTACACGTCCGGGTACATCTGCGTGCCCCTCCCGGAGGAGGAGGCCGACCGGCTCGACCTGCCGCCGATGTTCCACACGAACCAGGACAAGCGCGGTACCGCGTACGCCGTCACCGTGGACGCCAAGCACGGCGTGAGCACCGGCATCTCGGCCGCCGACCGGGCACGGACCATCCAGCTGCTCGCCTCGGCCGAGACCGAGCCGGGAGACCTGTCCCGGCCCGGCCACATCGTGCCGCTGCGGGCGAAGCCGGGCGGTGTGCTGCGCCGCCCCGGCCACACCGAGGCCTCCATCGACCTGGCGGTGCTCGCCGGCTGCCGGCCCGCCGGGGTGCTCTGCGAGATGGTCAACGACGACGGCACCATGCAGCGCCGTCCGGACCTGGAGAAGTTCGCGGCCGAGCACGACCTGGTGCTGATCTCGATCGAGGAGCTCGTCGCCTACCTGCGGCACCGTCAGGGCAGCCAGGTGGAGCGGGTGGTGGAGACGGTCCTGCCGACCGAGCACGGGGTCTTCACGGCGGTCGGCTACCGCACCGAGGCCGACCAGGGCGAGCATGTGGCGCTGGTCTACGGCGACCTGGCCGACGGCGAGGACGTGCTGGTCCGGGTGCACTCCGAGTGCCTCACCGGGGACGTCTTCGGCTCCCGGCGCTGCGACTGCGGCCCGCAGCTGGACGCCGCGCTGGAACGGGTGGCCGCGGCCGGGCGCGGGGTGGTGCTCTACATGCGCGGTCACGAGGGCCGCGGCATCGGCCTGCTGCACAAGTTGCAGGCGTACCAGCTGCAGGACCGCGGTCTCGACACGGTCGACGCCAACCTGGAGCTGGGGCTGCCGGCCGACGCCCGTGACTACGGCACCGGCGCGCAGATCCTCGCGGATCTCGGCATCCGGTCGATGCGGCTGCTCACCAACAATCCGGCCAAGAGAGCAGGCCTCGAGGGGTACGGTCTGCGCGTCACCGGGCGGGAGGAGCTGCCCGTCCGGCTGCACCCGGAGAACGTCCGGTATCTGCGTACCAAGCGGGACCGGATGGGCCACCTCTTCGAAGCACTAGGCTGAGAACCGTCCCGATTCGGGTGATGATGCAATGAAAAAGGGGGACATACATGGCCGGCTTCGGTGATCCGCACCTGCACACCGTCGACGCGGCCGGGCTCCGGCTCGGCATCGTCGGCTCCCGGTGGCACGACAACCTGGTCGGTCACATGATCCGCCGGGCGCAGGCCGCCGCGGAGGCGTGCGGCGTCACGGAGGTGATCACCGCCCGGGTGGCCGGGTCGGTGGAGCTGCCGGTGGTGGCGCAGGCACTGGCCCGCCGGGTCGACGCGGTGGTCGCCCTGGGCGTGGTGATCAAGGGCGAGACCCAGCACTTCGAGTACGTGTGTGACGCGGTGACCACCGGCCTGACCCGGGTGGCGCTGGACGAGGAGACTCCGGTGGCGCACGGCGTGCTGACCGTGCACAGCCTGGGCCAGGCCCGCGACCGGGCCGGCCTGGAGGACTCGATCGAGGACAAGGGCTGGCAGAGCACGGTGGCGGTGCTCGACGCCGCACTCACGATCCGTGAGGTCTCCAAGCAATAGAGCGTCTTCACCCTGAGGACACCCTCCGTTCTCGGAATAGGTGCCCGGCGCCGGGATGCTTCCCCGGTCCGCAGCCCTATTCCGAGACTGGTGTCCCACGGTGTTCCCTCGGCTCAGCATCGTCGTGCCGTACTACGGCGTCGAGCGCTACCTGGCCGCGTGCCTCGACTCGCTGGCCCGGCAGACCTTCCGGGACTTCGAGGTCGTCCTGGTCGACGACGGCTCACGGGACGGCAGCGCCGAGATCGCCCGGGCGTTCTGCGCGGCGGATCCGCGGTTCCGGCTGGTCACCAGTGAGAACCAGGGCCTCGGCCCGGCCCGCAACCTGGGTGTCGAGCACGCCCAGGGCGAGTACCTGACGTTCGTCGACAGCGACGACCTGGTGCCGCGGCACGCCTACGAGATGCTGATCCGGTCGCTGGACCGCACCTCCTCGTCGCTGGCCGGCGGCAACGCCCGGCGGTTCAACAACACCGCCGGGGTACGCCAGTCGTACGTCCACCGGCTCGCCTTCGCCGCCGACCGGCCCGCCACCCACGTGCTCGAGTTCCCCGGGCTGGCCATCGACCGGATGGTGTGGAACAAGGTCTACCGGCGGCGTTTCTGGGACCAGTTCGCGTACCGGTTCCCGGCGATCCGCTACGAGGACTACCCGGTCACGCTCAAGGCCCACCTCGACGCGGTCACCGTCGACTGCCTCGCCGCGCCCACCTACTACTGGCGTGAGCGGGAGTCCGGCGAGTCCATCACCCAGCAGAAGTTCGTGTTCGGCAACCTCGAGGACCGGGTCGTCTCGGCCGAGATGGTGCTGGACATGGTGGACCGCCGCGCGCCCGGGCTGCGCCCCGAGGTGCACCACCATCTGGCCCAGATCGACCTCACCACGGTGGTGCAGGCGTTCGCCGCGGCCGCCGAGCACGAGGTGCCGGCCCTGCTCGGGCTGGGCCGGCGGCTCACCGGACGGCTCGACGAACAGGTGCTGGAGCGGATTCCGGCGTTCCAGCGGCTGGAGTACTACGCGCTGCGGTCCGGCGACGTCGAGCTGCTCCAGCGCCTGGCCCGGTTCCGCGCCGACGGCGGCCTGGCGGCCGGGGTCCGCGCCGACCGGCACCCGATCCTGCCCTGGCGGTACCGCAGCGCCTACCCGGGCTCGCGGGACGCCACCGGCGTGCCGGCCGATGTCTACCGGCTGGCGCGCAAGGAGCTGGAGCTGCGGGCCGCCGCCACCCACCTGGAATGGGCCGACGACGCGCTCGTGCTGCGCGGCACGGCGGAGATCCTGCACATGCCGGCGGACGACGACGCGACGCTGCGGATGACGCTGCTCGCCGGCCTGCGGGCCACCCCGCTGCGAGTTCGGCGGATCCCGGTGCCGGGCGGCGACGAGCGGGTCACCGGCTTCGAGACGCGGGTGCCGCGCAGCGTGCTCGCCGCCATCCCCCGGCAGCGTGGCTCGGTACGCCTGATGGCCACCATGCGCAGCGGCCCGGTCCGCCGCCGGAGCCTGCTCGGGCTACAGGCGGTCTACCCGGTCGGGGCCCGGATCGGCGACGCCTGGTTTCAGCCGGCTCGCGCCTCCGACGGCCGCATGCGGTTGCGGCGCATCGCCGGTGCGGCCGAGCTGACCGGCGCCGTGGCGGACGGTGACGCGCTGGTGCTGAGCGGGCGGCTGCCGTCCGGCACGGCGGCCCGGGAGCTGGTGCTGTCGCGGGCGGCCCGGGACGTGCGGGTGCCACTGGAGACCGGCCCGGACGGCACGTTCACCGCCCGGATCCCGGTGCGTGCGGTGGTCGACGCCACCAGCCCGGACGACCCGTTTCTCGGCCGAACCCTGCTGATCCCCAAGATCGGCGACTCGCTGCTGCTGATCACCGGCCTGTCCGGGGCGGTGAGCGTGCCCTACGGCGACCGGGTGCTCAGCATCGCCCGCTCACCCGGGCAGTACCTGAACCTGGTCGAGGCGCCGGCCCGGGTGAGCGCCTCCGCGATCACCGTGGACGGTGACGTGATCACCGTCTCCGGCCCGCGCTGGGACGGTGTCGACTACCGGCGGATCGTGTGGCGGCGGTTCCAGCCGAACTCCGACGACGCCGTGGACGCACCCTGCGCCATGACGCTCGATGGGGGCCGCTGGGCGGCGCGCCTGGACGCCGCGTCCCTGGAACCGGCGGACGAGGCCGACTGGACGCTCTTCGCGGGGGACCACGCGGTGCAGGCCGAGACGTTCGCCCTCACCAGCCTGCCCCGGCACCTGGCCCGTCACCTCCTCTGCACCCGGGCCGGCACCCTGCACCTGGAGACGAGCTGATCGGCATGCATCACCACAACCACTACTACGGTCAGGCCCACATCCTGGCCCGGTACTGCGGCCTGGACGACGAGCACCCGCCGCGGATCCGGGGCTACCTCCAGCACGGGTGGAACGTCGGTTGCGGCTGGAACCCGGTGCACGAGTTCTTCGACGGGGCGTGGCGATACACCTGGGCGGACGCCAACCGGCGGCGGGGGCACGCGCTCGGGCGGCGGAACCACCACGTGGTCGGCGCGCCGTTCCTCTACCTGATGGAGCTGGAGCCGGACCTCGGCGTGGTGCCGGAGCGGGAGCGCCGCGGCACGCTGTGGTTCCTCTTCCACGGCTGGGAGGGCGGCGGCAAGGGCGGCCGGATCGAGGGCGACCACGCCCGGCTCATCTCCGAGATCAGGGAGACCGAGACCGAGCCGGTCACGATCAGCCTCTACTACACCGAGTTCGAACGGGCCGAGGTGCGCCGGGCGTACGAGAAGGCCGGTTTCGACGTGATCTGTTTCGGTAAGCGCGGCTGGAACTACGAGGGCACCGACCGCCGGTTCCTCTACCGGCAGCTGGAGACGTTCCGGCGGTTCAAGCGGGTCGCCGCCAACCGGCTCAGCACGGCGGTCTTCTTCGGTGTCGCGGCCGGCTGCGAACCCGCGGTGTACGGCGACGCCATGGAGCTGGAGGGCGACAACCCGGTCTTCGGCGGGCAGGCCCGGATCGCCCGGCTCTGGCCGGAGATGCTCGGCAAGGACGTGGACCTGGCCGCCGCCCGCGCCACCACCGACGTCGAACTGGGCCGGGCCCACCTCATGCCGGCGGCCGAGATGCGCATGCTCTTCGATTGGAACCCCCGTGACTGAGACCGAACCGCCGCCCGTCGTCCGTGGCGAACTCCAGCCGTGGACCGATGAGAACCCGGCCGGCGGGCCGGCGCTCACCGCCCTGCTGGCCGACCTGTTGCCGGTCCGGATCGGCCGGGCGCTGGTCGCCGGGCCGCACGACGCCGGCGTGCTGGACCTCCTGGCCCGGCGCAGCGAGGACCTGACCGTCCTGGTCCGGTCGGTCGGCGACGCCGCGGCTCTGCGGGACCGGGGCACCGTCGTCAACGGCGCGCTCGACGGTCTGGCCGCCGAGAACCCCACCCGGTACGACGTGATCATCGCGGCCGACGGACTGGACCGTCTGCTCGGACCGGACTCGCCGGCGCTGGACTGGACGGAACGGGCGGATCTGCTGCGCGGGCTGGCCGCACCGGGAGCGCTGGTCGTCATCGCGGTGGAGAACGCGTTCTCGATCACCGGGCTGCTCGACCGGCGGCCGGCCCACGAGCGGCACTCCGACGACGAGTGGCGGCCGCTGCGCGACGACCCGCGGCGGCCCACCTCGCCGGCGCAGATCGAGGCGGTGTTCGGCCCGGTGACCCACCGGTACGCCCGGTTCGCGACGCACACCCTGCTGGATTCGGGTGCTCTGCGGCGTACCAGGCCTGGTTTTCCTGGAGCGCGTCTCGCTCTGGCCGGAATCGCGGCAGAGGCCTCGGCGACGCCGCTCCTCGCGCCGGTGACCGATGCCGCCGAAGCCGCGGCACGCGCCGGAATGCTCGACGCGGTCGCGCCCGGATGGCTGGTGGTCCTCGGCCCGGCCGGACCGGCGCACACCGCCTACACCGGCTCCCTGACCGCGGACCTGGGCGCGGACGGCTGGCGGATCGGCGCCCGGATCGTGCCGGACGCCGAGAACGCGGAGACCGTGTTGTTCCGGCTGGCCGCGGCCGAGGACGTGCCGGGTTTCCGGGCCTACGCCGCGAAGCTCGGCGAGTCCGGTGGCGGCGCGTTCTTCGACGAGATCCACGATTTCGTGGCCGTGCCGGCCGGACCGGAGATCCCGCTCGCGGCCGCCTGGTTCCGCTTCCGGGACCGGCTGGCCGGCGGGCGCCGGCGGCATCCGTGGCCGCCGTGGATGGCCGACGGCGACGACCTGGTGAAGACCTGGCTCGCGATGTCCGGCGTCGAGCCGACGGCGGAGATCCTCGAAGCGGGCCGGGCGCCGGCCGGCCCGGCGGAGGAGCGGACCGACCTGCGTGGCGCCCTGGCCGGCGCGGCCGCCGCCGAGCAGAAGATCAAGGAGCAGGCCGGGCACATCTTCGGCCTGGAGCGGACCATGCGCTTCCGTGACCAGCAGTTGCGCACCCGGGAGCAGCAGTTGCGCACCCTGCGCGACGAGTTGCGCCGGCTCAAGAACGGGCGGGCGGTCCGGGCCGTGTCGTTCGTCGGGCGGGTGACCCGGCTGCGCGACCCGAAACGCCTCGCCGGAGCGGTCAAGCGGCGCGCTAAAGCCTTCCTGCTTCGATGATCCGGGCCAGGAACTGACGGGTCCGCGGTTCGACGGGGTCGCCCAGCACCTGCTCGGGCGGCCCCTGTTCGAGGACGCGGCCGCCGTCCAGGAACGCCACCCGGTCGGCCACCTGCTTGGCGAAACCCATCTCGTGGGTGGCCAGCACCATGGTCATGCCGTCGCTCTTCAACTCGCGGATCATGGTGAGCACCTCGCCCACCAGCTCCGGGTCGAGCGCCGAGGTGACCTCGTCGAGCAGCAGCAGGCGCGGGCTGTTCACCAGGGCCCGGACGATGGCGGCCCGCTGCTGCTGGCCGCCGGAGAGCCGGTCCGGGTAGGCGCCCGCCTTCTCCGCCAGCCCGACCCGGTCCAGCCACTGCATCGCTTGCGCTCGCGCCTCGTCCGAAGACCTCCGGTGTACGCGGACCGGCGCGAGCATGATGTTCTCCAGCACCGTCATGTGCGGGAACAGGTTGTACGACTGGAAGACCAGGCCGATCCGCCGCCGGACCAGGTCCGGGTCGGCACGCGGGTCGGTGATCTCCTCGCCGTCCAGGTGGATCGCGCCGTCGTCGACCTCGGTGAGCAGATTGACGCAGCGCAGCAGGGTGGACTTGCCCGAGCCGGAGGCGCCGATCAGGGCCACCACCTCGTGCTCGGCCACGTCCAGGCTGAGGTCGTCGAGGATGACGTGGTCGCCGAAGACCTTCCGGACCTTGTCGATGGCCAGCAGCATCAGGACCCCGCGTTCTGACGGCGGGCCGCCCGCAGCGTCACCCAGTCGGTGACCGCGATCAGCGGCAGGGCGAGCAGGACGAACAGGACACCGGCCACCACGTACGGGGTGAAGTCGGCGGACTGGGCCACTCCGATCTGGGCGGCCCGGATGGCGTCGACCGGGCCGGCCAGCGAGATGAGGCCGACGTCCTTCTGGAGCGCCACGGTGTCGTTGAGCAGTGGCGGCGCCACCCGGCGGACCGCCTGCGGCAGCACCACGTGCCGCATCGCCTGGCGGTAGCTCAGTCCCAGCGAACGGGCCGCCGCGATCTGGCTCGGGTGCACCGACTCGATGCCGGCCCGGAACACCTCGGCCAGGTAGGCGCCGTACGTCACGGTGATCGCCGCGGCGCCCAGCCACAGCACGTCCGGTGTGCCCTGGAGCCGTAGCCCGGGGATGCCGAACGCGAACAGGTAGATCACGATGATCAGGGGCAGGCCGCGGAACGAGTACGTGTAGGTGGTGGCCATGGCGCGTACCGGGAAGAAGACCGGGCCCCGCAGCGTGCGCAGCACCGCGATGAGCAGGCCCAGCACCATGGCCAGGGTGGCGCAGACCACCAGCAGCTTCACGTTGAGCCAGAGCCCCCGGAGGATCTCCGGCAGGTACTCGACGGCGGTCTCCGGGTCGAAGAACGACTCCTTGACCCGCTCCCAGCCGGGCGCCCCGGTGATGCCCACCGTGAGGACCGTGCCGACGACGGCGGTCGAGGCGGCGGCCAGCAGAACGGAACGGACCGCCCGTCCGCGACGGTAGGCGATCCGTTCCTGTTGCCGGGTGCTCGGCGTGTGGCTCACTGGAGTTCCGGGGCTCCGGAGCTGCCGGCGAGCCACGTCTTCTCCAGTACGGCGAGGGTGCCGTCCTGCCGCAGCTGGTCGACCGCCCTACTGACGCATCCGGTCAGCGGGGAGCCCTTGTCCAGCACGATGCCGAACTGCTCGGGCACGCCGACCTGGGGCAGCTGGCCGACGATGACGCCGTCCTCCAGTTCGGCGGCGGTCATGTAGAACGCCGTCGGCAGGTCCACCACGATGCCGTCGACGGTGCCGTTCTCCAGCGCTTTCTTGGCGTCGTCGTTGTTGTTGAACACGGCCGGGCCGGCGGTCGGCTTGATCACGTCGGTGATCGCCTGGTAGCTGGTCGTGCCGACCTGGGCGCCGAGCTTGGCGTCCTTGAGGTCGGCCAGCGACTTCGCTCCGGCGATCTTGGACTTCTTGGTGGTGATCACGGTCTGCCGGACCAGGTAGTACGGCGACGAGAAGTCCACCGCGGCCCGGCGCTCGTCGGTGATCGAGAACTGGTTGACGTCGATGTCGAACGCCTTGGGGCCGGGCGCGATCGCGTTGTTGAACATCACACCGGTCCAGACGACGTCGGACCTCTGATAGCCGAGCCGCTCGGCCACCTGGTAGGCGACGGCCGACTCGTACCCCTTGCCGTTGTCCGGCTTGTTCTCGCTGAACCACGGCTCGTAGGCCGGGTTGTCGGTGCCGACGGTGAGCTTGCCGGCGGTCTTGGTCGCCAGGGAGGCGGGCGCGCAGGTGTCGGAGGATGCCGAGGGGGTGGTGGCGGAGTTGTTCTCCTCCACGGGGGAGCAGGCCGTCACTGCGGCGAGCAGGAACGCTGCGCCACCCAGGGCCAGAGGGGTTCGGCTGAACATGACGGGAGCTTAGAAGACGTCCCATGTGCTGGGGCCGTTCGTCGTCAAGACGTGATGAGCTGCCACAATCGCTACTCGTGAAGACGTTCGAAGAACTGTTTGCCGAGTTGCAACGCAAGGCGGCGGACAAGACACCCGGTTCGGGCACCGTCGAGGCGCTCGAACGCGGAGTCCACTTCATCGGCAAGAAGGTCGTCGAGGAGGCGGCCGAGTCGTGGATGGCCGCCGAGCACGAGGGGCCGGAACGCGCTGCCGAGGAGATCTCCCAGCTGCTCTACCAGGCCCAGGTCCTGATGATCGCCTCCGGACTGGAGCTCGAGGACGTCTACCGACATCTGTGACACGCGTCCGCCAGACCCGTTCACTGATCGAAGGAGCACGTCCATGCTGCGCATCGCCATACCGAACAAGGGCACCCTCTCCGCGCCGGCGTCACAGATGTTGCGGGACGCCGGGTACCGCCAGCGCACCGATCCCAAAGACCTGATCTGCCGTGACGAAGCCAACAACGTCGAGTTCTTCTACCTGAGGCCGAAGGACATCGCGACGTACGTCGGCTCGGGCGATCTGGATCTCGGCATCACCGGCCGGGACCTGCTGGTCGACTCCGGCGTTCCGGCCGCCGAACTGCTCGACCTGAACTTCGGCCGGGCCACGTTCCGCTGGGCGGCCCCGGCCGGGACGCTGACCGACGTCGGCCAGATCGGTGGCCGCCGCATCGCCACCGCCTATCCCGGGGTGGTCGGCCGTTACCTGGACGAGCACGAGCTCAAGGCGGACGTGGTGCGCCTCGACGGCGCGGTGGAGAACGCGGTCCGGCTCGGCGTCGCCGACCTGATCGCCGACGTCGTGGAGACCGGCGCCACGCTGCGCCAGGCCGGCCTGGTCACGCTCGGCGAGCCGATCATGAAGTCGTCGGCCATCCTCATCGGACGCGAGGAGCAGGTGCCCAACGGCGCCGCCCAGCTTCTGCGGCGCCTCCAGGGTGTGCTCGTCGCGCGCAACTTCGTCATGCTGGCGTACGACGTCCGCGCCGACCTGCTCGACCAGGCCATCAGCCTGACCCCGGGGATCGAGTCCCCGACCGTGTCGCCGCTGCACCGGGAGGGCTGGGTCGCGGTCGAGGCCATGGTCCAGCGCAGTGACGTGCACCGGGTCATGGACGAGCTGTACGACCTGGGCGCCCGGGCGATCCTCGTCACCGACATCGCGAATTGCAGGCTCTGATGACCGCCGTCCTCTACCGCCCCAAGAAGATCCGCTGGGTGGCCGTACCGTTGGCCGTGGGTCTGATGCTCTTCTTCACGGTGATCAGCTTCGGGCTGACCGGTTCGGCCGGCTTCCAGAACTCGAACGCCAGCTTCCAGCGCGGTGACCAGCTCGCCATGATCGGGCTGGGTGTGCTGCTCGGCCTGGGCGTCCTGGCGTTCTGCCGGCCTCGGGTCACCGCCGACGACGAGGGTGTGCACGTGCGCAACGTGATCGGCGGTTACGACCTGCCGTGGACCGTGGTGCGTGCCGTCCGGTTCGACCGGAACTCGGCGTGGGCCCACCTGGAGCTGGAGAACGACGAGCAGGTGCCGGTCCACGCGTTGCAGGCCGTCGACAAGGACTACGCGGTCGACGGGGTCCGTAGCCTGCGGGCTCTGCATTCCGCCTCTCACCGGGCCTGATAGGATTGCGGGCAGTCGACCACGCCCTTGCTTGTTCAGGGGCGCGAAAGAGGAGCCCGCTGGTTCCCACCCGAGTCACATCAGTGGCCGGGTCCGGTCTCCCTGGCAGGGGTTGATCCCTGCTGGGTGCGCGTCCTCTTTTGGGCGCCGATGACCGGTCGAGCGGGCCCCGGCCTGCGCTCTTTCGAGATCGCAGGCGGGGCCTTCTGCTTTCCCGGCGTCCCGCGGCCAGCGGGACACTCGGGGCCGACCGACATTGGCAGCACCCGGCCCACCCGGCCGGGTGAGGTATCAACTGAGGAGGCCCCATCAGCGTCGAACCACGCGTGAACGAACAGATCCGGGCTCGTGAGGTCCGCCTGGTCGGTCCGGAGGGTGAGCAGGTCGGCATCGTGCCGCTCGAGCGTGCTCTCCAGCTGGCCGCGGATGTCGATCTGGATCTGGTCGAGGTTGCTCCGATGGCGCGGCCGCCGGTGTGCAAGCTCATGGACTTCGGCAAGTTCAAGTACGAGAGCGCACTCAAGGCCCGCGAAGCACGGCGCAACCAGCAGCAGACCGTCATCAAGGAAATGAAGCTGCGGCCGAAGATCGACCCGCACGACTACGAGACCAAAAAGGGTCACGTGGTGCGGTTCCTCAAGGCGGGCGACAAGGTCAAGGTGACGATCATGTTCCGTGGTCGTGAGCAGAGCCGCCCCGAGCTGGGCTTCCGGCTTCTCCGCCGGCTCAGCGAGGAGATCTCGGAGCTGGGCTTCGTGGAGGCCAGCCCGAAGCAGGACGGCCGGAACATGATCATGGTGCTGGCCCCGCACAGGGCCACCAAGGCCGCCGCCGTTGCTGCCACCGCGGCGGGCGCCAAGCCCGGCCGTGAGCCGCGCGAGGACGAGGGCGCTGCGCCGGCCGCTCCTGCCGAGACCACCGTCGTCGAATAGACCAGCTTTTTCCCTCAACCCCCCGGTTGCGGGGAAAGATCAGAAAGAGGCGTCAAGTGCCGAAGATGAAGAGCCACACCGGCATGGGTAAGCGGGTGAAGGTCACCGGCAAGGGCAAGATCGTGCGCGAGCAGGCCGGCAAGCGTCACCTGCTGGAGCACAAGAGCTCCCACGTCACCCGCCGGATGACCGGAACGGTCGTTGTGGCCAAGGCCGACACCGCGCGAGTGAAGAAGCTTCTGGGCCGCTGACGCGCGCCTGACCCGTACCCCTGTAAGGAGTAACTGAGAATGGCACGCGTCAAGCGGGCGGTAAACGCCCAGAAGAAGCGCCGCACCCTGCTCGAGACCGCGAGCGGCTACCGCGGTCAGCGCTCCCGCCTGTACCGCAAGGCCAAGGAGCAGGTGCTGCACTCGATGCAGTACTCGTACCGTGACCGCCGTGACCGCAAGGGCGACTTCCGCCAGCTGTGGATCACCCGTATCAACGCGGCGGCCCGGTCGAACGGTATGACCTACAACCGCCTGATCCAGGGCCTCAAGCTGGCCGAGGTCGAGGTCGACCGCAAGATCCTGGCCGACCTCGCGGTGAACGACGCGGCTGCCTTCGCGGCCATCGTCGAGATCGCTCGCGCGGCCGTTGCGGCCGAGGGCACCGGCGGCGCCGCCGCGCAGGCTGCCTGAGCTAACGCGTAGAACGTTTCGGACGCCCCCCTTTGCCGGGGGGCGTCCTCATTTCGTCAGGTCGGAGCGATGTTCACACCCCGTACCCCCAGGATCGTCGCGGCCCGGCGTCTGCAGCGCCGTAAGGATCGCGATCAGAGCGGCCGGTTCCTGGCCGAAGGCCCGCAGGCCGTGCGTGAGGCGCTGGCCGCGGGGGCGGTGATCGAACTGTTCGGGACGCCGGCCGCGCTGGACCGGTACGCCGACCTCGCCGCGCAGGCCCCGGAGCTGTCGCCGGTCACCGACGACGCCCTGGCGGCGCTCGCCGAGACCGTGCACCCGCAGGGCCTGGTCGCCGTCTGCGAGCAGCCGGACGTGCCGATCGGCGAGGCCCTCGCCAAGAACCCCCGGCTGGTGGCGGTGGTCGCCGAGATCCGGGACCCCGGCAACGCCGGGACCGTGCTGCGCACGGCGGATGCCGCGGGCGCCGGGGCGGTCATCTTCGCCGGCGACGCCGTCGACCCCTACAACGGCAAATGTGTACGGTCGTCGGCCGGCTCGCTGTTCCACGTCGATGTCGTCCGGTCCCCGTTGAGCGTCGTGGACCTGCTCCAGGACAGCGGCCTCCAGGTGCTCGCCACCAGCGGCACCGGCGAGGACGACGTGGACTCCCTGCTCGACGGCGGTCAGCTCGCTCTTCCGACGGCCTGGCTGTTCGGCTCCGAGGCGCACGGGCTGCCCGCCTCCGTGCTGAGCGCGGCCGACCGGCGTGTGCGCGTGCCCATCTATGGCGGCGCCGAAAGCCTCAACCTGGCCGCGGCCGCCGCCGTCTGCCTATATGCCTCGGCCCGCGCGCAGCGCTGAGGGTATGCTCGGCGGCATGTCAGGTCCCCGGCTTTCGTTTATCCGGCCCGCTGGTCGCGGGCGCCGGATCTGACACTTCTGCGCGCACTCCCTGACCGGCGGGCCGCGGCCCAGCCGTGCCTCCGTAGACTGTGCCAACTGTGTCGCCCCTTCGCGGCCCTCGCTGCGCTCGGTGCACTCAGTCCCGACTTGCCACGTGGCAAATCCGGTATAAGGGAGCTCGCCCGATCATGTCCTACCGCAACGATCCGTACGATCCGAAGCAGGCCGCCCTGCTCGATCCCGCGTCGCTCGAAGCCGCGGTGGCGGAGGCCGAGAAGGCGTTCGCCGCCGCCGCCGACCTCGACGCGCTGCACGCTCTGAAGCCGGCCCACCTGGGCGACCGCTCGCCCGTGTCGCTCGCGCGCCGGGAGATCGGCTCGCTGCCGCCGGCCGCGAAGTCCGACGCCGGCAAGCGCGTCAACATCGCCCGGCAGGCCGTGCAGGCCGCCTACGACGCGCGCCAGGCCGAGCTGGAAGCCGATCGCGCCGCCCGGGTGCTGGTCGAGGAACGCGTCGATGTCACCCTGCCGTGGACCCGCCGCCCGCGCGGCGCCCGGCACCCGCTGACCACGCTCATGGAGCACATGGGCGACATCTTCGTCGGCATGGGCTACGACATCGTCGACGGTCCCCAGCTCGAGCTGGAGTGGGCCAACTTCGACGCGCTCAACATCGGCCCGGACAACCCGGTCCGCGGCGCCTCCGACACGTTCTTCGTCGACCTGCCCGGCCTGGTCATGCGGACCCACACGTCGCCCGGCCAGGTGCGCACCATGCTGGACCGGCAGCCGCCGATCTACGTGGTCAGCCCCGGCCGCGTCTACCGGACCGACGAGCTGGACGCCACGCACAGCCCGGTGTTCCACCAGATCGAGGGCCTGGTCATCGACGAGGGCATCACCATGGCCCACCTGCGGGGCACGCTCGACCACTTCGCCAAGGCGATGTTCGGCCCGGACGCGAAGACCCGCTGGCGGCCGCACTACTTCCCGTTCACCGAGCCGTCCGCCGAGTTCGACGTCTGGTTCGCCGAGCACCGGGACGGGCCGCGCTGGGTCGAGTGGGGTGGCTGCGGCATGGTCAACCCGCGGGTCCTCACCGCCTGCGGCATCGACCCGGCGGTCTACTCGGGTTTCGCGTTCGGCATGGGTGTCGAGCGGACCCTGATGTTCCGCAACGGCGTCTCCGACATGCGCGACATGGTCGAGGGCGACGTGCGGTTCACCACGAACTTCGGAATGGAGTCCTGAAGCGATGAAGACGTCACTGTCGTGGCTGCGCGAGTACGTCGAGCTGCCCGCGGGGATCACCGCTTCGGAGTTGGACGCGGCGCTGACCAACCTCGGCATGGAGGTCGAGTCCATCGTCGACCAGGCCGGCACGATCCTCGGTGACCTGGTCGTCGGCCGGGTGCTGACCATCGAGGAGCTGACCGGTTTCAAGAAGCCGATCCGGTTCTGCACGGTCGACGTCGGCCGGGACGCGCCGCAGGAGATCGTCTGCGGGGCGCGCAACTTCGCCGAGGGCGACCTCGTCGTGGTCATCCTCCCGGGTGGCGAGCTGCCGGGCGGCTTCAAGATCGGGGCGCGGAAGACGTACGGGCGCAACTCGCACGGCATGATCTGCTCCGCCGCCGAGCTGGGCCTGTCCGGTGACCACTCGGGCATCATCGTGCTGCCCGCGGACTCGGCTCAGCCGGGCGCCGACGGGCGGGCCGTGGTCGGCCTGGACGACGTGCTGATCGAGGTGGAGATCACCCCGGACCGGGGCTACGAGATGAGCGTCCGCGGCATCGCCCGGGAGCTGTCCACGTACTTCGGCGTGCCGTTCACCGACCCGGGTCTTGCTGCCGCGCCGGGTGGGACCACCGATGTGCCCCATGCGATCTCCGTCGAGGACACCGTCGGCTGTGACCGGTTCGCGGCCCGCGTGGTCCGCGGCATCGACCCGGCCGCGCAGTCGCCGGCCTGGATGCAGCGGCGGCTCATCGCGGCCGGCATCCGGGCCATCTCGCTGCCCGTCGACATCACCAACTACCTGATGCTCGAACTCGGCCAGCCGATGCACGTCTTCGACCTGAACCGGCTCAACGGCGGCCTCGTCGTGCGCCGCGCCCGGGCCGGGGAGAAGCTGACCACCCTGGACGGCGTCGCGCGCTCGCTCGACGCCGAGGACATGGTGATCTGCGACGAGACCGGGCCGATCTCGCTCGCCGCCGTCATGGGCGGCGAGACCAGCGAGTGGCAGGAGGGCACGGTCGACGTGCTCCTCGAGGCCGCGCACTGGGACCCGGTCATGGTGGGCCGGACCGCGCGGCGGCACAGGCTCTTCAGCGAGGCCGCCAAGCGGTGGGAGCGGGGCGTCGACCCGGCCCTGCCGCTGGTCGCCCTGGAGCGGGCCGTCCAGATCCTCACCGAGCACGCCGGCGGGACCGTCGACGAGCGGATCCTCGACATCGACCACGTGGTCGCGCCGGTTCCGCTGACCCTGCCCGCCGGCGCGCCGGCCCGGATCGTCGGGCTGCCGTACTCGGCGGAGCAGATCGCCGGCCTGCTGCGGAAGGTCGGCTGCGAGGTCACCGGGGACGAGGTGCTCAGCGTCGTACCGCCGACGTGGCGGCCCGACCTGGTGGCCCCGATCGACCTGATAGAGGAGGTGGCGCGGCTCGGCGGCTACAACGAGATCCCCAGCGTGCTGCCGCCGGCCGGCAGCAGCAACGGGCTCACCCCGGCGCAGAAACGGCGCCGGTCGGTGGGCCGGGCGCTCGCCGAGAACGGTTACGTCGAGGTGCTGTCCTACCCGTTCGTCGGCCCCGGGCTGGCCGACACCCTCGGACTGCCGGCGGCCGACCCGCGGCGCAGCGCGGTGCGGCTCACCAACCCGCTGTCCGAGGAGGAGCCGCTGCTGCGGACCACCCTGCTCGGCCCGCTGCTCGGCACGCTCAAGCGCAACCTGGGCCGCGGCCGGCGGGACGTCGCGCTCTACGAGGCCGGCACGGTCTTCCTGCCACACCTCACCTCGACCGCGCCGCCCACGCTGGGCGTGGACCGGCGTCCCACCAACGCGGAGTGGGCGGCCGCCAACGCGATCGTCCCCGAGCAGCCGTGGCACCTGGCCGTGGTCCTCGCCGGCGACATCGAGCCGGCCGGCTGGTGGGGTCAGGGCCGGGCCGCGACCTGGGCGGACGCCATCGAGGCGGCGCGCGTCGCGCTCTCCGCGGCGGGCGTTCCGGACGACCTCGTCACGGTACGGGCGGGCGAGCAGGCGCCCTGGCACCCCGGCCGCTGCGCCGAGATCCTGGTCGACGGCGCGGTCGTCGGTCACGCCGGTGAGCTGCACCCGGCCGTCCTCGCGGCCCTCGACCTGCCCAAGCGCACGTCGGCCGCGGAGATCGACCTGGACGCCCTGCCGGACGCCCCGGTCGTCGAGGCGGTGAAGATCTCCACCTTCCCGCCGGCGCTGATCGACGTGGCCCTGGTCCTCGACCGCACCGTCCCGGCCGCCGAGGTCCAGGCCGCTCTCACCGAGGGAGCGGGCCCGCTGCTGGAGTCGGTCGCCCTGTTCGACGTCTACGAGTCGTCGCAGCTGGGCGAGGACAAGCGGTCGCTGGCCTACAAGCTGACCTTCCGCGCCACCGACCGCACGCTCACCTCGGAGGAGACCATCACGGCCCGCGACGCCGCGGTGGCCGTGACCGCCTCCCGCTTCGGAGCCACCCTCCGCGGCGCCTGACCGCTCCGCTCACGCCGGGCCGGTGGGGATCTCCCCGCCGGCCCGGAATCTCCCCGCCGGCCCGGACTTTTCCGCGGGTCAGTCCCACCAGAACGACCAGAGTGGGGCGTCGACCAGCGACGCCGCGTACTCCGACAGCGAGCCGCAACCCTGTAGGACGTTGTCCGGGCAGAAGGCGTGATGCTCCGCGGCGATCTCCATCGCGTGATCCGCGTCGAGCGGTGGGGCGGCGACACTCAGATAGAGGCTGGCGAAACTCGCCGCCACGACGCGCACGCCGAAACGGTCCTCCCAGTTCCCCAGGACGCACGAGATCTTGGCCGTGTCGTTCTCGTGGTTGGTGGGACCGGTCCACGCCGCATCGGTCAGCGAGTCGGCGCCACGGGAAGAGCTGATCAGGCCGAGCCGCGGCGTGATGAGCCAGCCCTCGGCCGAGACCAGGTCGGCGATCTCGGATGCGCGCTCGCCGGGATCGGCCCGCAACCGGCCACGGCGGGCCAGGCCGGGCCAGCCGGCGCGGAACGGGCCTATGCTCGCCATCAGCTCCTCCTCGCCGTCCTCCTCCTCGGGCTCGACCGATGACCACCAGCCCCCCAGGAGCGCCCCGGGATAGTGGTCGCCCGGCGCGGAACGGATCTGCCCCGGCCGGCGGTCATCCGGATCACGCCATGGCCGGTCCGGGTCGCGCTCGGAGAGGCTGCCCAGCAGCAGCGGCCACAGGCCGGTGCGCTCGTGCTGCTCGTGCAGGACCCGCCACCAGCCGGGCTCCGGTGGGCCGGCGCTGATCCAGAGGCGACCGTCGGGGGACGGCTCCCAGCCGCCGCCGGTGGGATCTGTCTCGAGCCGGGGAGCTGACATGCGCCCGAGGCTAGACCCCGGGTACGACAAGAACCTTCACCCCGGGCTCCGACGGTGGGGTGGCCGCACACGGAAGTCGCCGCGTGTGCGATCGCCGGGGTCATGGCACGCGTGGGCGGCCACCGGCGGGTGACCGTGGACGCCCACCGTCGCCGGGTTCAGGGCAGGCGCAGCACGTCGGCGATCACGGCGCCGTCGGGGGTGAGCCGGTGCCTGGCGGGGCTGTCGTAGACGACCAGCACCCGGTCGGTCCCGATCAGGCTCAGGCCCTCGGCGTGGTCGTCGCCCTCGCCGTAGGTGAGCTCCAGCTCGCGGGTGATCTGGTCGTGCCGCACGATGGTGGGGATCTCGGCCCGGCAGGCATCGTGCCACCGGTAGACGCGCACCGGCCCGTCCAGGTCCATCGTGGGGCCGGCCAGGATCAGCAGGTCGTCGCCGGCCGGGCACAGGTCGCGCACGCCGAGACCGTCCAGGTCGAGCACGTGCTTGCGGTAGAGCCGCCCGTCGTCGAACCGGTGCAGCCGCAGCCGGCCCGGGTCGTCGGGCGTGACGTAGGGGCGCAGCTCCAGCACGAACGCCCAGCCGCGCAGCACCGGCCCGCGCAGTCCCAGGTAGATCCGGTCGTCGCGGACCGCGATGCCCTCGATGTCCAGCCCGTTGTCCTTGCCCGGGATGGGCAGGAACGGGCCGATGTGCTCGTCGTCCTGCAACAGCCGGCGCAGATCGTCGCGGCCGGACAGCGCGGCCGCCCGGTGCTGTTGCCCGCCGGACTCGATCTCCCGGACCGGCGTGGGCACCCCGTCCACGTCGACGATCGGCAGCCGGATCAGGATCTGGCGGTTGGCCTGACCCTCCACCCGGCCCAGCCGGCGCAGCGCCTTGGGGCCTTCGTGCCGGTCCTTGATCTGCTTGCGGCGCAGGCTGTGCGAGCCGACCGCCCAGAGGAACCGGCCGCTGCGGGTCAGCCCCTCGATGTCGGCCTCCTCGTCGGCGTCCGCGCCGGGCAGGGCGACGAAGTCGGCGAGGCGGAACCGGGTCTCGTCGCCGAACTCGGTGGGCTTGGCCGGATCGTCGGCGATCAGCCGCTCGATCGTGGCGGTCTCGTCCCCGGCGATCCAGAGCGCGCGCCCGTCGAGACGGACGGCGGAGAGGTTGGTGTGGGTGGCCGCGTCCTGCGATTCGTCGGAGAACCGCAGCCGCACCCGGTAGTCGACCGTCATGGTGCACATGCTCCCACCGCCGCACACCCCCGGTGGAGATCTTGGCGTCAGCCTTACGCTTCCTTTTTCTCGTACGCCCACCCGATCGCGATCCGGCTGCCGCACCGGGCCGATCAGGGGAGGAGGCGAGCCACGGCGGCGGGGGCCTCGCCGGCCGGGCCACGCCACGCCACGTAGCCGTCCGGGCGGATCAGGCACGCCGTGCCGTCGGTGGACCCGGGGGCCGCCACGAGCACGCGGTCCTCGTACCCCTCGAGGTTCTGATCGGTGAGGAGCACGTGCCGGCCGTCGCGCAGTGCCTCGTAGAGGCGCCCGCCGTCGCGCAGGGTGACGTCGGCGGCCCGCGGTGTGCCCGGGTAGGAGATGCCGACGCCGGAGATGATCCCGGCGGCGCGGCGGGCCACCCGCGGCAGGCCGAGCAGGATCCGGCCGAGGGTGTTCCGTGTCCGGCGGCCCACCGCGGAGCGGATCATGGCGGCCCGGATCAGCGTGCCGCTGCTGCGCAGGACCATCCGGCCCACCGGGTGGCGTTCGGCCTCGTAGGTGTCGAGCAGGCCCTCGGGGGCCCGGCCCTGTGCGATGGCGGCGAGTTTCCAGGACAGGTTCGCGGCGTCCTGGAGGCCGGTGTTCATGCCCTGGCCGCCGGCCGGTGAGTGCACGTGGGCGGCGTCGCCGGCGAGGAACACCCGGCCCACCCGGTAGCGGGGCGCCTGCCGCTCGTCGCTGTGGAAGCGGGACATCCACCGGGTCTCGGTGATGCCGAAGTCGGTGCCGTGGACCCGGCGGGTGACCGCGCGGATCTCGTCGAGCGTCACCGGGGTGCGGTCGTCGACCTGGTTGTCGCGGTTCCAGGCGAAGATCCGGTACCACCCGTCGCCGAAGGGGGCGACCATGGCGAAGGCGTCGCCGACCGCGTCGACCGCCAGCACGTCCCCGGGCGGGGTGTCCAGCCGCACGTCGGCCAGCATGATCGAGGTGAGCACGGCCCTGCCGGGGAAGGGCAGGCCGAGGCTCTGCCGGACGGTGCTGTGCAGGCCGTCGGCGCCGACCACGTAGTCGGCGGTGACCGTGTCGCCGTCCTCGAACTCCAGGGTGACCAGGCCGTCGTCCTGCCGCAGGCCGGTGAGGCGGGCGCCGTGCCGGAACTCGGCGCCGGCCTTCAGTGCCCGCTCGGCCAGGGCGTTCTCCACCCGGTACTGCGGGGTGATCAACAGGTACGGGAACCGGGACGGCAGCCGGGAGAGGTCCAGCTCGATCCCGTCGAACAGCCGCAGCCGCCGCACCCGGGCGCCCTCGGCGATCAGGTCGTCGGCGAGACCGCGGGCGTCGAGCATCTCCAGGGTGCGGGCGTGCACGCCGAAGGCCCGGGTCAGGTTGGACGTCCCGGACCGGCGTTCGAAGACGGTGACCGGGATGCCGGCGTGGGCCAGGTCGCCGGCGAGAAGGAGCCCGGTCGGGCCGGCGCCGATGATCGCGACGGTGGTGTGCATGGTGTCCTCCGCTCGCTTGCCAACAGGTGTTGGCAAAACCATAGGTGTCACTCTCCGGTGTAGTCAACAGTTGTAGGCAAACGGTGGTTGGCATAGAGTGCGATGCATGACGCCCCGTCGTTCCGACGCCACCCGCGCCGCGATCCTGGCCGCCGCGCGGGAGCGTTTCGCCGCCGACGGGTTCGAGCGTGCCACCATCCGCGCCATCGCCGCCGACGCTCGCATAGATCCATCGATGGTCATGCGCTACTACGGCAACAAGGAGGGGTTGTTCGCCGCGGCCGCCGAGTTCGATCTGCGGCTGCCGGACCTCGCCGGCGCCGAGCCGACTTCGGTCGGAGAAGTGCTGGTCAGGCACTTCCTGGAGCGCTGGGAGGGGGATGACACGTTGCTAGCGCTGCTGCGCGCCGCGGTCACCCAGGAGGGGCCCGCCGAACGGATGCGGGCGATCTTCGCCGGGCAGCTCGGGCCGCTGTCCGCCCGGCTGGCCCCGGAGGCGGGTCAGGCCCCCCTCCGGGCCGGTCTGGTCGCCTCCCAGATGCTCGGATTCGCCCTCTGCCGGTACGTGCTGCGACTGCCCCCGATGGTCGGTCTGGAGCGGGAGGAAGCGGTCGCCTGGCTCGGTCCGACCGTCCAGCGGTACCTCACCGAGCCCGATTCGCTCTAGCGCCATGACGATTGTCATGGCGCTAGAGTGGGAGGCATGGAGTCGTCGACCTTCCGCCTGATGGGCGTCCACGAGATCCGCGTCCGCATCGGAGACCTCAGCCGCCAGCAGGCCTACCTGCTCGTCAACCGCCCGGACTTCCCCCAACCGGTGGCCGTGCTGGCCCAGGGCAAGGTCTGGCTCGTGGAGGAGGTGGAGGCCTGGCTCGCCACGCGGCAGTCCACTGAGGGGGGTGACTTGCGCCCGCCGTGAGTTCGTGACAATGTCGGCCCGTGATCGCGCCGAGGGTGTGCGATCCCGATTTCCTGAAAGAGTGAAGCCAATGATCACGGCCTGGCCCCACGGCCGCCGCTGAGCATTCTCCGCCCGCGGCGGCCCTGCATGCCCCATTCCCGCAGGTGTTCCTTCACTCTGAAAAGGCTTTCCTCACCATGGATCTGCGCATCCAGCGCTCCGTCGTGTCCAACCTCCGTACCCGTCCGCGGGTTCTCGAGATCGGCCCCTTCGTGGCCGGTCTCGACCCGGACACGACCAGTCCCTACCTCAACTACGCGTCACCGGTGCCGGGCGCGCCGATCACCGAGGCCGACGTCACGGCCCTGATCGGCGCGTTCCGGTCGGCGGGGCGCAAACCCCGGTTCGAGTATGTGTGCAGCAGCGCCCCCAAGCTGGAGGAGCTGCTGCTCGCGGCCGGGTTCACCATCGAGGCCCGGCATCAGTACCTGATCTGCACTCCGCAATCGTTGACGGCGTGTCCCGTACCGGAAGGTCTGCGCCTCGTGGAACCCGGCACGGACCCGGACCGGGCCGCCATGGCCGCGGCCGTCGGCGAGGCCTTCGGCGAGTCGTGGGCCACCGACGCCGACATCGCCCGGATCCGCCGCGGCCAGGACCGCGGTGGGATCGCGCTGGCGGCGTTCACCGACGGCGGCGAGTGCGCGGGCGGCGGACAGGCCGGCCCGCCGCAGGACCGGCTCAGCGAAGTGGGCGGCATCGGCGTCCGGGAGCCCTTCCGGAAGCGTGGGCTGGCCGCGGCGATCACCGCCGAGGCGGCCCGCCGGATGTTCGCCCGCGGCCTGGAGATCGCCTGGCTGGAAGCGGGCGGGGACGACTCGTGGCGGGTCTACGAGCGGGTCGGCTTCGTCCCGGCCGGTCACCGGCTCTACATCTCGCTCGGCTGATCCGGCTCCTGCCTTTGACGGGCGCCTTCGACGAGCGCCGTTGAGGAGCACCGGCGCGGGCCGGCCGCCTGCGCGGCCCGCGCCGGTCCTGCCAGACACTCTGGTGCACCGTGGTCGAGAAGTCCATGGGAGTCGATGCCGGGCGCCGCCCGCCCCGGTTTTTGTCGGTGGGAGTCGCTAGGGTGCAGCCGATCGATGGAGCCGAACCCTGGGGAGTGGCCGGTGAGCGAGATGCCGAGCGTGGAGACGTTCGTCGTTCCGGTGGGGTGGAAGCGGTTCGTGCTGCCCCGCCGGTCGTCGGCACCCGCCTCGCCGAGCGTGAAAGCGACCGATGTCACAGCCGCCGAGGCGCTGCTGACCGCGTTCGAGGGCGAGGCGCGGGCGTCCTTGGCCAACCGGCTGACGCCGGAGGACATCGCCGCGGCCGGGCGTGCCTACCTGTCCGGCGATCCGGCCGCACCACCGCTCGGGGCCGCTGCCGTCACCCGGGTGGTCGCGAGCGTGCTCCAGTGGGACCGGCACGAGGAGCTGCCGGCCCTCCTGGGCTACTGGCGCTCCCGGCACGGTCTCCCGTTCGCCGCGGCGGCCGTCGCCGAGCTGGCCGCGATCCACCCCGGGGAGTTCACCACCGGCGGGGCGACCACCCGCAGTGTGCCCGACCGTGACGCGATCGGTTACACCACGGTTCTCGCCCAGCGGTTGGCGTACCGGTTGCGCCGGGCCGTCGTGGCCGCCCGCCCGGAGGAGTACGAGCGGGTGATCGAGGCGCTCGCCGCGGTGCGCGGGCCGTCGCTCGCCCAGCGCGCGGTGATCTCGGTGATGGCGCCCGACGAGTCCGGCTGGGCGGCGGAGATCCGCGCTGAGGCGATGGCGTTGCCCGGCCTCGAGATGATCAAGCAGATGCTGCTCACCGTCGTCGACCGGGAGGAGATCGCCACCCCGCTCGCCGCGCAGGTCGACCACTGGTCGGCGTTCGGCTGGAGCGAGGTGATCCACACCTTCGTGGGCACGCTCGGCCCGGCGGCCGCGCCCGCCCTGGCGGGCTGGTTCGATTCGCCACGCCAGGGCGACGCCCAGAGCAGGCAGAGACTGCTCGGCATGCTCGCCGTGATCGGTGGCGACCGGGCGTTCCAGGCCCTGCTCGACCGGCGCGCCCAGCCGTATGTCCCGGCCGCACTGGCCGACGCGGCCGCCCGCTACCCGGCCCGCGCGCTGCGCCTGATGGCCGCGACACCGGACGGCGTCCGGCTGCTCGCCGACCACCTGGCCGGCAACCGGGGCCTCGCCGCCGAGGTCCGGCCGCTGCTCGCCGCCGAGGCCGCCGCCCGCCTGGACGAGGCGGAGGCCGTGCTTACCGCCGCCGGCACGGTCAAGGCCGCCGCCGCGGACGTGCCGCACATCCTGCTCGACCCGCCCTGGTCGAAACCGGTGGCGCGGACACCGATCATCGCCGCCGGTCTGAGCAGCGACGAACCGTCCCGGGTGGTCTGGGCCGAGGGCGAGCGTGAGAGCTGGGCGGACGGCTCCTGGGCCGCCCGCCACGGCGGCTCACACAGCTGGGCCGCCATCGCCGAGCGGCTCGACAACGGCGACCCGCCCGCCTGGGACACGATCTTCTTCTTCCTCCAGGGCCCCGACGAGCTGACCCGTTCCCGGGTGTCCGCCTGGCGGCCGGAGTATTCGTACGACCTGGAGGACTGGGGGCCCGAGCTGCTGGCCCGGTTCGAGGCGGCAGCCGTCCCGGCGCTCGCCGACATCGCCCGGCGGCTGCCGTTGGCCGGCGCGCCGGTGCTGGCCCCGGTCACCGACCCCGAGGTGGCGGCGCTGATGGCGGGCTGGCACGCGCGGTCCCGGCCGGTCCGGCGGGTGGCCGCCGCCTGGTTCGCCCGGCACAGCGCCTTCGCGGCACGCGCCCTCGTCCCGGTCGCGGTCGGCCGGCCCGGCACGGCGCGCACCGACGCCGAGGCCGCGCTGCGCCTGCTGCCGCGCGACGAGGTGCTCGCCGCCGCCGGGCGGCACGGCCCCGAGGCGGTCGCCTCGGTGGAGGAGATCCTCGCCGTCGACCCGCTGACCGTCCTGCCGAAGACCATGCCGGTGCTGCCGGACTGGGCGAACCCGGCGACGCTGCCGCCGGTCCGGCTCACCGGTGACCGCGGCGAGCTGCCCCTAGGCGCCGTCCGCAACCTGATCACCATGCTCGCCCTCTCCCGGCTCGACGGCGTCTACCCCGGCGTCGGCGTGGTGGTGACCGAGTGCGAGCCGGCCGACCTGGCCGGGTTCGGGTGGGCGCTGTTCGAGGCCTGGCGCGCGGCCGGGCACCCGGCGAAACAGAACTGGGCGCTCGACGCGCTCGGCCTGCTCGGCGACGACGAGACGGTCCGGCGGCTGTCCCCGGTCATCCGGGCCTGGCCCGGCGAGGGCGGGCACGCCCGTGCCGTCACCGGCCTCGACGTGCTCGCCGCCATCGGCACCGACGTCGCCCTCATGTATCTCAACGGCATCGCACGGAAGGTCAAGTTCCGCGGGCTCAAGGAACGGGCCGAGGAGAAGATCGCCGAACTGGCGGCGGAACTCGGGCTCACCGCCGACGAACTGGCCGACCGGCTCGTGCCCGACCTCGGGCTGGACGCCGACGGCGGCATGGTCCTCGACTACGGGCGGCGCTCCTTCACGGTCGGCTTCGACGAGCAGCTGATGCCGTTCGTCACGGACGCGACCGGCCGCCGCCTCAAGGCCCTGCCCAAACCGGGCGCCCAGGACGACGCGGTGCCGGCGGCGGAGGCGTATGAGCGGTTCACCGCACTGAAGAAGGACGTCCGGGCGATCGCCGCCGACCAGGTCCGCCGGCTGGAAGCGGCGATGACCGCCCAGCGCCGGTGGACCGGCGAGGACTTCCGGCAGTTCTTCGCCGGCCATCCGCTGCTCCGGCACCTGGTCCGCCGCCTGGTCTGGATGCGGTTCGACGCCACCGGCGCCCCGGCCGGCGGGGTGCGCCTGGCCGAGGACCGCAGCCTCGCCGACGTCACCGACGAGACGGTGACCCTCGGCGACGACGAGCGGATCGGCATCGCCCACCCCGTCCACCTCGGCGCAGATCTGGCCGCCTGGGCCGGGGTGTTCGCCGACTACGAGATCACCCAGCCGTTCCCCCAACTGGCCCGGGGGACCGAGCCGCTCACCTCCGAGCGGGCCGCGGCCCTCACCGGTGTGACCGTGCCCAGCACCCGGCTGCTCGGGCTGGAGCGCCGCGGCTGGCGGCGCGGCGCCCCACAGGACGGCGGGGTGCAGGGCTGGTTCCAGCGGGACGTGCCCGACAACCGGCATCTGGTGCTGGCGATCTCCCCCGGCATCGCGGTCGGGGCCGTCGACGTCCTCGGCGACCAGACCGTCACCGCCGTCTTCCTGGCCCCGGCGTCCGGCTACCACTGGCGCCGCGGCGACCAGGACGACCGGCTTTCCGAACTCGACCCCATCACCGCGGCCGAGGCGCTGCGCGACCTGACCGAGGTGCTCTCTTGACCCTGTCCGTCACCATCCCCGCCGACGCCATGCAGCGCCCGCCCGCCGAGGTTCGGTATGCGGACGAGCTGGCCCGCCTGCGCGCCGCCGACGACGCGCCCACGCCGCCCGGCTGGGCGCTCAGCCTGCGCGCCGCCCGCGCCTTCGTCGTCGGTGACGACGCGCTGGGCGTCACCCGCAAGTTCGTCGGCGACCCGTCGCTGATCGACCGGGCGCTGGTCAGCCTCGCCACCAACCGGGGGCTGCTGCTGGTCGGCGAGCCGGGCACCGCGAAATCGCTGCTGTCCGAGCTGTTGGCGGCCGCGGTGAGCGGAGACTCGACGCTCACCGTCCAGGGCGGTGCGGCCACCACCGAGGACCAGATCAAGTACTCGTGGAACTACGCGCTGCTCGTCTCCGAGGGGCCCAGCGAGCGGTCGCTGGTGCCGGCGCCGCTGCTGCGGGGGATGGCCGAGGGCCGGACCGTCCGGTTCGAGGAGATCACCCGGTGCCCGCTCGAAGTGCAGGACTGCCTGCTCTCGCCGCTCTCCGACCGGGTCCTCGCGGTGCCGGAGCTGCCCGGCGGGGCCGGCATGGTGTTCGCCAAGGAGGGCTTCAACATCATCGCCACGGCCAACACCCGCGACCGTGGGGTCAACGACATGAGCTCGGCGCTGAAGCGGCGGTTCAACTTCGAGACGGTCTTCCCGATCGCCGACTTCGACACCGAGCTGGCGCTCGTCGAAGCCGAGGCGGGCGCGCTGCTGCGGCGCTCCGGGGTGACCGTCGCACCCCGCCGGGACGTGCTGGAGGTGCTGGTCACGGCGTTCCGCGAGTTGCGTACCGGGCGGACCGCGCGGGGCGACGAGATGGACCGGCTGTCCGGCGTGATGAGCACCGCCGAGGCGGTCGCGGTGGCGCACGCCGTCGGGCTGCGCGGCTGGTTCCTGCGCGGCACCGCCGGCAGCGCCGCCGATCTGGCCTCCTGCCTCGCCGGCACGGCCGCCAAGGACAACCCGGAGGACCTCGCCAAACTGCGCCGCTACCTGGAACAGCACACCGGCTGGCGGGACGGCGCGCAGTGGCGGGAGCTGCGTGACGCCCGGCGGGAACTGCCCGGCGGATGAGCCTCACCGTCATCGGGGTCCGGCACCACAGCCCCGCCTGCGCTCGCCTGGTCGGCGCCACCATCGCCGCACTGCGGCCGGCCCACGTGCTGATCGAGGGGCCGGCCGACATGAACCAGCGGATCGGTGAGCTGCTGCTCGGCCACGAGCTGCCGGTCGCGATCTTCACCAGTTATGCCGACGAGCGGCGCCGGCACGGGTCGTGGGCGCCCTTCTGCGAGTACTCGCCGGAGTGGGAGGCGCTGCGGGCCGCCCGCGAGTGCGGGGCCGAGACCCGGTTCATCGACCTGCCGGCCTGGCACGAGGCGTTCGCCGACCGCGACAACCGGTACGCCGACGCCGAGCTGCGGTACGCCGAGGCGGTCGGGCGGCTGTGCGAGTCCTTCGGGGTGGACAACAGCGACGCGCTGTGGGATCACGTGGTCGAGATGGGGCCCGACGAGGGGCTCGCGGAGCGGCTGACCGCCTACTTCGACGTGATCCGGGGCGATGCCGAGGCGGGGACCTCGGACACCGCCCGGGAGGCGTATATGGCCGGGTGGATCCGGGCGGCGGTCGCCGACGCCGCCGGGCGGCCGGTCGTCGCGGTGGTGGGTGGGTTCCACCGGCCCGCGCTGCTGCGCCTCGCCGCCGCCCCTGCCGACGCCGGCCCCGGCTGGCCGGAGATCCCGCAACCGCCGGACGGGGCCACCGCGCGCAGCTACCTGGTGCCCTACTCGTTCCGGCGGCTCGACGCGTTCGGCGGCTACCAGTCCGGCATGCCGTCGCCGGAGTACTACCAGCAGCTCTGGGAGAGCGGCCCGGAACAGGCCGCCCGCCATCTGGTGACCGCCGTCGCCGAGCGGCTCCGCAAACGCGGCCAGGCGGTCTCCACGGCCGACCTGATCGCCGCGCGGGCCGGGGCCGAGGCGCTCGCCCGGCTGCGCGGCCACTCCTGCCCGGCCCGGGTGGACGTGCTCGACGGCCTCGCCGCCGCACTGGTCAGCGAAGCCCTCGACGTGCCGTTGCCGTGGGCCGTGCGGGGCACCGTCACGGCCGGGCAGCACCCGGCCGTGATCGAGATGACCGCCGCCCTCAGCGGCGACCGGCACGGTCGCCTGCACCCGGACACACCCCTGCCGCCGCTCGTGCACGCCGCCACCGCCGAACTGGAGCGGCACGGCCTCGACCGGGCCGGCGAGCACGGCGCCGACCTGCTCGACCCGCGCGGGCGCGAGATCAGCCGGGTGCTGCACCGGCTCCGGGTGCTCGCGGTGCCCGGCTTCCGGCGGATCACCGGCCCGGCCACCGGCATCGACCCGGTCCTCGCCGAACGCTGGACGGTGCAGAACCACGAGCAGCGGCTGACCGCCCTCATCGAGGCCGGCGGGTACGGCCCGACCCTGGAGACCGCGGCCGCCGCCCGGATCGCGGAGAGCATCGACCAGGCCGCCGGTGATCTGGGCGCGCTGGCCGGCACCCTCTTCGACGCGGCCCTCTGCGGTGTCACCGACCTCGGCGAGGACGTGCCCGAGCGGCTGCGCCAGGGCGTCTCGGCCGGCAGCGACCTGCCCGTCCTGGGCCGGGTTCTCGCCGTGACGCTGGCGCTGTGGCGGCACGACCGGCTCCTCGGCACCGCCGGCAGCGAGGCGCTCGCCGTGGTCGTGGCGGCCGCGACCCGCCGCATCCTGTGGCTGGCCGAGGGCTGGCACGCCGCCGGCGCCCCGGCCGACCGCGGGCGGATCGCGGCGGTCGCGGCGGTCCGGGACGCGGTGCTGCACGCCGCGGCGGTGGGCGTCGACCGGGTCGCCGCCGTGGAGGTCGCCGCGCGGGTGGCCGCCGACCGGGCCGCGCCACCCGACCTGCGTGGCGCCTTCTACGGGCTCGGTCACGTCCTCGCCGAGTCGTTCCTGGAGGATCCGGCGCAGGCGGTCCGCGGCGCGTTCGCGGCCGGGACCGCCGGCGACTGGCTGGCCGGGCTGTTCGGTGTGGCCCGCGAGCCGGTGCTCGCCCCCGGCGGCATCCTCGGCCTGCTCGACGAACTCGTCACCGGCTTCGGCGCGGAGGACTTCCTGGTGGCGCTCCCGGCGCTGCGGCAGGCCTTCGAGTACTTCCCGCCCCGCGAGCGGGAGACCATCGGCGAACGGCTGATGGCCCACCGTGGCGTCGACGGCTACGCCCGGGACCTGCTGCGCACCACCGTGCCGGCCGAGATCGTGGCGGCCGGGCTCGCCCTGGACGAGAACGTCGAGCGGCGCCTGGCCCAGGCCGGGCTGATCAGTGCGGGGGAGACCCGATGACCGACATCGGACTGGAACGCTGGCGGCTCATCCTCGGCGAGCCGGCCGGGAGCTGTCTGGGCGGCCTCTCCGGCGACGCGGCCGCCCAGGACGCGGCCCTCGACTGGCTGTACGGGCGCGACGAGCAGCTCGACCAGCGCGACATCCGCCGTCAGGGCGGCACCGGACCGTCCCAGCTCACCACCGTCGACTGGCTGGACGACATCACCCGGCTCTTCCCGAAGGAGACGGTCGAGCGGTTGCAGCGCGACGCCGTGGAACGGTACGAGATCGACGACATCGTCACCGACCCCGACGTGCTCCAGCGCATCGAACCCAACCCGTCCCTGCTGCGGGCCGTCCTGCGGACCAAGCATCTGATGAACCCGGAGGTGTTACGGCTGGCCCGGCGCATCGTCGAGGCCGTCGTCCGGGAGCTGATGGAACGGCTCGCCACCGAGGTGCGGCAGAGCTTCTCCGGCGCCCGGTCCCGGCGGTCCAGCCGGTTCAAGCAGGCCCGCGATTTCGACGCGCGGCGCACCATCCGCGCCAACCTCGGCAACTACCGGCCGGAGGAGCAGCGGGTGTATGTCGAGACGCCGTACTTCATGTCGCGCACCCGGCGGCAGCTCTCCCAGTGGCAGGTGATCCTGCTGGTCGACCAGTCCGGGTCGATGCTGTCCTCGGTGATCCACTCGGCGGTCACGGCGGCCTGCCTGTGGGGGCTGCCCGGCGTGCGTACCCATCTGATCGCCTTCGACACCAATGTGGTGGATCTGACGTCGGACGTCAGCGACCCGGTCGAGCTGCTGATGAAGTCGCAGCTCGGCGGCGGCACCGACATCGCCCGCGCGGTCCGGTACGCGGCCCAGCTGGTCGAGCAGCCACGCCGGACGATCGTCGCGGTGATCAGTGACTTCTTCGAGGGCGGATCGGAGGCCGACCTGGTGCGCGGCGTACGGGGACTTGTCGAACAGGGGACCATCGTGCTCGGGCTGGCGGCCCTGGACGAACAGGCGGATCCGGCGTACGACCGGGTGTGCGCGCAGAAGCTTGCCAACGTCGGCGCCTGGGTGGGCGCCATGACACCGGGCGAACTGGCCGCCTTCGTCGCCGAGCGGGTGGGCCGATGAGCGAGCTTGCGAGCGAATCATCCAGCTCAGTTTTGAACTCGTTGCGACGCCGGAGCGCAGCGGAGGTGGCGCAATGAGTGAGCTTGCGAGCGAATCATTGTGCTCAGTTTTGAACTCATTGCGACGCCGGAGCGCAGCGGAGGTGGCGCAATGAGCGAGCTTGCGAGCGGATCGGTGAGCCTGCCGGTGCGGGCCGACCTGCGGGCGCTCGACGCCGACGCGCTGGCCGCCCTCGCCAACCGCGGCCTGGTGAAACGGGCCGCCCGCGAGGCCGAACGGGAACCACCCGCGCTGTCGGCCGGGGGCGGTGTCACGGTCGTCGCCGAGTTCGCCGACGGGGTCCGCGCCGAACTCCCGGAGGGCGGCCTGGAACAGGGCCGCTGCACGTGCGGGGCGACCGGGGCCTGCCGGCATCTGCTCGGGCTGATCTTCGCCTACCAGGCCGCGCTGCCGGAGACCGCGCCGTCCCCGGACGAGCCGCCCGCCGAGGTGACAGCCTGGTCGCCGGGTGGGTTCACCGACGAGGACCTGGTCACCCGGATCGGGAGCCGGCTGGTCGAGACCGCCCGCCGCACCCACCGGGGCGGGTACACGGCCCGGATCCGGCGCGGCGCCGTCCCGGTGGCCGAGCTGCCCGCCGCGACCGTGCGGTTCCTGGTGCCCGGCGACCTGGGCTATGTGCACACCGACGCCCGCGCCGGCGTCCGCGACGACGTCATCGCCCTGGCCGTCTGGGCCTTCCGGGCGGCCGACGAGCAGTGTCCCGACATCGACGAGTGCTCCGTCGACGTCGGCGGGGCGCCGGGCGCCGCCGTCACCGGCTCCGGGCTCGAGGCGGTGGTCGAGTTCGCCGCCGAGGTGCTGCGGGCCGGGGCAGTGCACGCCGGTCCGGGCCTCGTCGCGGCCGCCGCCGGGCACCTGGCCACCCTCGACCGGGCCGGGCTGCGGTGGCCCCTCGACGCCACCGCCGAACTCGCCGACCAGCTCACCGCGTACCGGGACCGCAGCGCCCGGTACACGCCCGAGCGGCTCGCCGACCTGATCGCGGAACTCTTCGCCCGGCATCGCGCGGTCAGCGCCGACAGCGGCGCCGGGTACCGGGCCCGGGTGCTCGGTTCCGAGGAGGCGGCCGAGACACCACTGCGCCGGGTCCGGCTGGACGGCCTCGGCGCCCGGGTCGCCGCTGTCGACGGCCAGCGGCGGGTGGAGATCTTCCACGGGCAGGCGGCCAGCGGTGTCGTCCTGGTGTCGCACCGGCAGTGGGAGACGGACGAGGACGGTCCCGCCCTCGGCCGGCGGCGGATCGCCGGAGCCACCGTCGACGCGATCGCCTCCGGGACGCTGGTCACCGAGTCCGCGATCCGTAGCGCCAGTCGTACGGTGCGGCTCGGCGCCGGCCGGATCGCCAAGTCCACGGTCACGGTGTCCAACGGCGCCTGGGAAGGGCTGCCACCGGGGCTGCTCGCGTACGACTACGCGAAACTCGCCGCCGAACTGGACGCCATGCCACCACGCCCGGTCCGCGCCCGGGTCCGCGCCGAACTGGTCCGGGTGCTGGCGGTCGCCGAGGTGGGCGAGAGCTGGTACGCGCCGGGGGCCCAGCGGCTCACTGTCGAGATCCGGGACGGCTCCGGCGTCACGGCGACGGTCGAGGCCACCCACGCGGCGGTCGCTCCCGGCCGTCTCGACGCGGTCGCGGCGGCACTCGACGGGCGCCGGGGCCGGCCGCGATTCGTGGCCGGGAGTGTGCACCGCATCGGCGGGCGGGTGGTCATCGATCCGTACGCCATCGCCGCCGACGGTCCGCCGGTCGTCCCCGACCTGGCCGTGCCACCCACCGGTCAGGGTCTCGGGAGCGCCGCCGGGCCCGCCGGGTCCGCCGACCCGGGCGATCCGCTGGCCGAGGCGGTGGCGGCGGCCCGCGACGTGCTCGCCGAAGTGGCGCACAGCGGGCTCGCCCACCTGCCCGGCGCCCATACCGATCGTCTGCGGTGGGCGCGGGCCGCGCTCGCCCGGGTCGGGCTGCACCGGGTGGCGGCGTCCCTCGACGAGATGGTGGCCCGTCTCGGCCCCGACCCGGGTGCCGAGGCCACCCGGGCCTGGGTCGACGCCTACCTACGCGTCAGCCTGGCCGCCGACCTCCGCTGACGGCCGCCTCGGCGGTGCGGCTGCCCTGGCGGCAGCCTTGGTGGTGCCGTTGACCTCCGTTGGCGGCCGCCTCGGCGGTGCGGCCGGACGGTGGTGGGAGGCGCCGACGGGTGGGTCAGCCGTTGCGGACGGCGGTTTCCACGCCGGTCTCGTGCGGGCCGAGGAAGACCGGGTCGCGGGCGGTGAGGACGTCGGCGGCGGCCTTGACCGCGGCGCCGTACTCGCGGACCTCGCCCCGCAGCCACAGGTCCTTGTAGGCGCGGGCCGTGTCGTCGCCCACGCCGGTGGCGTCGATGCCCTGCTCGCGGCAGAGGGCCACGGCCCGGGGGAGATGGAAGTTCTGGGTGACGACGATCGCCTGCTGGACGCCGAAGATCTTGCGGGCCCGGACGCACGAGTCGTAGGTGTCGAAGCCGGCGTGGTCGAGCACCACCCGGTCGGCGGGGACACCGCGGGCGACCAGCCACGCCTGCATGGCGCCCGGTTCGTCGTAGGCCCACTCGCCGTGGTCGCCGGAGACCAGGATCGCCTTGATCTTGCCGGCTTCCAGGAGCTGCCGGGCGATCTCCAGGCGGGCGGCCAGGAACGCCGACGGCTGGCCGTTGTCGACCTGGGCGCCGAGGACCAGCGCGACGGGTGCGGCGGGGACCGATGCGGCGTCGTAGAGGTGACCGTCGGCCGCGGAGCGTACCCATGTGGTGCATCCGACGGCGACGGCGACCGCGAGTATCGCGCTCAGCGCGCCCGCCACCAGCAGGCGGCGCAGCCGCCGGCCCTGGAGAAGAGCGCGGAGCGACGGCGGACGCCGCTCGCCGTCGGACGGGAACCAGCTGCGGAACAGGGAACGCTTCGGCACGCGACCGAGGATGGCAAATACGGTCAACCAATGCCTGCCGCGGGGTGCGGGCAGCGGGGAGCGGAATGCCGTCGATGGCAGCATGGGGCCCATGATCGATATTGCCGTGGAGGGGGATCCGCTGGTCCGGTGGGCGCTGCACGCGCCCGGCGCCCGTGTCTGGCGGCGGCCGGGCGCGGTCGTCGTGGCGTGTCCCGACCTGTCGCACTGGGACCGGCTGGTGATGAACGGCGATCCGGGCGCGGTGGCGGCACTGCTGCCGGAGGCGCTGGCGGGCACCGGGGAGACGTTCCGGCCGTTCGGGACGGAGGAGCTGGTCACCGAGGTGGTCGCGCGGCTTCCCGGGCTGGAGGTGAGCGCGACCTTCGCCTGGATGGAGACCACCGAGCCGGTCGGCCGGGCGACGGGTGTGGCCGCCTGGCTCGGCGACGAGGACCGGGCCGAGGTGACCGCGCTGATCGACGAGGCCTACCCGGAGTCGTACGCCCGGCCGGGTGGCGCCGGGGTCCGGCGGTGGGCGGGCATCCGGGACGCCGACGGAACCCTGCTCACGGTCGCCGCCGAGGCGTGGTCGACCGCGGAGACCGGGTTCATGTCCGGGGTGGCGACCCGTCCGTCGGCCCGGGGCCGCGGGCTCGGGGCGGCGATCTGCGCGTTCGTCGCCGACGAGCTGCTGCCCGGCCGGGAGCGGGTCGCGCTCCTGGTCGACTACTGGAACACCGCTGCGCTGGCCACCTACACCCGGCTCGGCTTCACGACCCGGCGGGTGGCCGCGGCACGGCGATCTCAGGCCGTACGGGTGGCGGTGTAGAGCAGGTACTCCCAGTCCAGCGTGCCGCCGCCCTGGTCGAATCGGGTGCCCAGGGCGGCCAGGTCGGCGTCCAGGGCGGCGACGCGGTCCGGGTCGCCGGCGATGTTGCGGTAGACGGCGATGGTCGGGCCGTAGACGCGCTTGAAGTAGTCGCGGAACTCCTCCGGCGTGCCGAAGTGGGTCACCCGCAGGTTGCGGCGTTCCACCGTCATCCCGGAGACGCCGTCGCCGAACAGGGACTCCAGGTGGGCCGGGTCGCCCCAGCGGGGTGGGGGCTGGGCGCCGGCCGGCGGCGGGGCGGCGTACGGCTTCATGGTGGCGAACATCTGCCCGATGAAGCCCTCCGGCGTCCAGTTGATCAGGCCGATCGTGCCGCCGGGACGGCAGACGCGGAGCAGTTCGCCGGCGGCGGTCTCGTGGAACGGGGCGAACATGACGCCGATGCACGAGATGACCGTGTCGAACGAGCCGGTCTCGAAGGGCAGAGCCTCGGCGTCGGCCTCGACCCAGTTGAGTTTGGCGTCGAGGGTGGCGGCGTTGCGTTCGCCGACCGCCAGCAGCTCCGGAGTGAGATCACTGGCGGTGACGGTGGCGCCGGCGAGGGCGGCCGGGACCGCGGCGTTGCCGGTGCCCGCGCCGACGTCGAGGACGGTCTGTCCGGGACCGATCCCCGCGGCGGCCACCAGGACCGGCCCGAGTGGGGCGACGAGGTCGGCGGCCAGTGCCGGGTAGTCGCCGGAGGCCCACATGGCGCGGTGCTTCTGTTTCACGGTTGGATTCGTCATGTCACTGACGGTAGGTGTCCCGGAAGCGGTCGGCCGGGTACACGATGCGTACCCGACTGTCCGCTTCCGGACGGACGCCCCGGGTTTCAGGAGATGCGGAACTTCGCGGACTGCAACGCCGAGGGCCGCGAGTTCGGACCGACGAGCAGCTCGAAGTCGCCGGCCTCGACGATCCGCACGCCGTCCGCCGACACGAGCGTGCAGTCCGCGGCCGGCACCTCCAGGGTGACGGTGACGCTCTCCCCGGGCTCGACGGTCACCTGCCGGTACGCCTTCAGCTCCCGGCCGGCCCAGGTGACGCTGGTGACGAGGTCGCTGACGTACACCTGGACGGTCTCCAGCGCCGGCCGCGTCCCGGTGTTGGTGAGCCGTACGGTGGCCCGCACCGTCCCGTCCGCCGCGACGTCCGGCTCCTCGATGCTGAGCCCGTCGTAGACCACGGTGGTGTAGCTGAGCCCCTCCCCGAAGGCGAACAGCGGGTCCTGGGTGAGGTCGGCGTACCGGGTGCCGTGCTGGCCGCGCAGCTGGTTGTAGTAGATCGGCTGCTGGCCGGCGTGCCGGGCCGCCGAGATCGGCATCCGCCCGCTCGGCTCGATCAGCCCGAGCAGCAGCTCGGCGATGGCCTGCCCGCCCCGCATGCCGGGGTTGAACGCCTGCACGACGGCGGCCGCCCGGAGAGCCGACGGCGGCAGGGCGAGCGGCTTGCCGTCGATCAGCACGACGATCATCGGGGTGCCGGTGGCCGCGACCGCGTCGAGCAGCGCGATCTGCCCGCCCTGGAGTTCCAGCGTGGCGGTGGACTTGTGCTCCCCGTTGAGGTTGACGGTGTCACCGACGACGACGATCGCGTAGTCGGCGGCGGCCGCGGTCGCCGCCGCGGCGGCGAGACGCGACGGGGAGGCGGGGACCGCCTCCGAGATCGGCGGCCGGGGCTGCCCGTCCGGGAACGTCTCGCCCTCCGGGTCCGGCACGAGCCGCTCGATCTCCACGGCCGGGTCGAAGTCCAGTTCCCAGCCGTCGGGCAGCAGCGAGCGGAGCCCGTCGAGGACCGTCGTGGTCAGTTCCCGCGGGTGGCCGTCGGGCATCCAGTCGACCTGCCCGGAGTCGCCGGCCCAGTCGCCGAGCTGCGCGGACACGTCGTGGGCGTTGGGCCCGAGCAGCGCGATGCGCTTCGACGGCGCGGACGGCAGGGGCAGTACGCCGTCGTTGCGCAGCAGCACCAGCGACCGCCGGGCCACGTCGAGGTTGAGCTCGGTGTGCGCGGTGCACCCGATCACCTCACGCTGCCGGGCGGCATCCGGGGTACGCGGGTTCTCGAAGAGGCCCAGTTCGAACTTCAGGCGCAGGATCCGCCGTACCGCCGCATCGATGTCGTCCTCACCCAGAAGGCCGCGCCGGATCGCCTCCTGGGCGCCTTCGAAGAAGGCCGGGGTCGTCATGATGACGTCGTTGCCGGCCTTGACGGCGAGGGCCGCGGCCTCGGCGTAGTCGGCGCAGACCTTCTGCTCCCAGACCATCCGGCCGACGTTGTCCCAGTCGGTGACGAGCGTGCCGGTGAAGCCCCACTCGCCCTTGAGCACGTCGTTGAGCAGCCACTTGTTGGCGGTGATCGGCACGCCGTCCATCGACTGGTAGCCGAGCATGAAGACCCGGCAGCCCTCGGCGGCGGCCCGCTCGAACGGCGGCAGGAACCAGGACCGCAGCTTGCGCCGGCTGATGTCGGCCTCGCTGGCGTCCCGGCCGCCCTGGGTCTCTGAGTAGCCGGCGAAGTGCTTGGCGGTGGCCAGGATCGCGGTCGGGTCGGTGAGGCCCTCGCCCTGGTAACCGCGGATCATCGCGGCGCCCAGCTCGCCGATCAGGTACGGGTCCTCGCCGAACGTCTCGTCGACCCGGCCCCAGCGCAGGTCCCGGGCGATGCAGAGCACCGGTGAGAAGGTCCAGTGCACGCCGGTGGCGGCGGCCTCCACGGCGGTGGCCCGGCCGACCTTCTCGACCAGCTCCGGGTCCCAGGTGGCGGCCATGCCGAGCTGAGTGGGGAAGACCGTGGCGCCGGGCCAGAAGCCGTGGCCGTGGATGCAGTCCTCGGCGGTGATCAGCGGGATCCGCAGGCGGGTACGCGCGACGAGTTCGGCCGCCTCGACCAGCTTGGCCGGTGAGGTGTGCAGGATCGATCCGGCGAGCTTCTCCAGAACGAGCTCGGACAGGTCCTGGCGGGCGTCGAGCTGGAGCATCTGGCCGATCTTCTCGGGCAGCGTCATCCGGCCCAGCAGATCCTCCACGCGCTCCGCAACTCCGAGCGTGGAGTCCTGATATGGCATGGGCATGGCGTCGCTCCCAAGGGGGTGTACCGAACACGAACGGTTCGGAGTCTTCCAGTCCGGAACCGGTTCCGGCACCCCGCCACGGTTCCGGAACTTCATCGTTCCACCGATCCGAGGGGGAGGCGAATTCGCCGCGATGCCGGTATGGTCCATACCGCAACGCACTCAGTGGAGTCTATTGATCACGCATGGTGACTCAAGGGGGGTCATGGGTTCGGCTGACCGGGTCCTGCGTCGGACCGCCGAGGCGATCGAGCACATCGCCGGAATCTGTTTCAAGACCGGCCCGCCCGGGCAGGTCGGCGCCGAGTTGGAGTGGACCACACACCGCGCCGCCGATCCGTCCGCGTACCTGCGGGCCGGCGACCTGGCCGGGGCACTGGGCGAGCATGCGCCCGTCACCCTCGGCAACCCGAACCCCGTGCCGCTGCCCTGCGGCGGCGCCGTCACCGTCGAACCGGGCGGTCAGGTCGAGATCTCCTCGGCCCCGGCCGGCTCCCTGGCCGAGTTGCACACCGCGGTCACCGCCGACCGCGACGTCCTCACCACCCTGCTGGCCGATGCCGGGATCGTGCTGGGGGAGCGGGGCCTCGACCCGTACGGGCGGCGCCGCCGGCTCCTCGACGCTCCGCGGTACGCCGCCATGGAGAGGGCGTTCGACAGCTCCGGCCACACCATGATGACCGCCACCGCCGGCCTCCAGATCTGCCTCGACGCCGGCGAGCCGCACCAGATCCTGCCCCGATGGGCGGCCCTGCACGAGATGGGCCCGGCCCTGCTGGCCCTGTTCGCCAACTCCCCGGCCGACGGCTGGGCGTCCCGGCGGATGGCCTCCTGGTACGGGATCGACCCCCGGCGTACCGCCCCGGTCCCGGCCGCCGCGGACCCGGCGCGGGCCTGGGCGGAGTACGCGGTCCGCGCCCCGCTGCTGTGCGTGCCCCGGCCGGACGGCCGCTGGGACGTCCCACCCGAGGTGACCTTCGCCGACTGGATCGAGGCGGGCGGCATCGGCCCGCGCCGGCCGTCGCCGCCCACCGAACCGGTCGGCCGTCCACCCACGCCTGCCGACCTCGAGTACCACCTCGGCACCCTGTTCCCGCCGGTCCGGCCGCGGGGCTACCTCGAGGTCCGCTACCTGGACACCCAGCCCGGTGACGAGTGGATCGTCCCGGCCGCGGTGCTGGTCACCCTGCTCGACTCCGACACGCTCACCGACCGGGCCCGCGAACTGGCCGCCGCCGGAGCCGGCCGCTGGCATGCCGCCGCGCGACTCGGCCTGGCCGACGGCCCGGTCCGCCGGTCCGCCGCCGACCTGGCCGGCCTGGCCTGCCGCCACCTGGACCGGACCGGGCTGCCGGCCGCCGTCCGGGAGGAGATCGTCGAGGCCGTCCAGCGCCGGTTGCACCGCCACCGAGAGGGGATCTCCGCATGACCGACTGCACCGAGCGGCACCCGGCCGCGGCAGACGACGGACGTGGCCGGCGAGGGCCGGGAGGGGATGCGAGGGAGGGCACAGCATGACGACCCAGGACCTGCGGCTGGCCATCGCCGCCGAGCTGGAGCGCACCCGGGCACGGACCACGCTGCTCACCGACGCGGTCGACGAGGGCGACCTGATACGCCAGCACTCGCCGCTGATGTCCCCGCTGGTGTGGGACCTCGCGCACATCGGCAACCAGGAGGAGCTCTGGCTGGTCCGGGACGTCGGCGGCCGGGACCCGGTGCGCCACGACATCGACGAGCTCTACGACGCCTTCAAGCACGCCCGCCGGGACCGGCCGGCTCTGCCGCTGCTGAACCCGGCGGAGGCCCGGGCGTACACGGCGACGGTCCGCGACAAGGTCCTGGACGTGCTCGACCGGGTGCGGTTCGAGCCGTCGCGGCGGCTGGTCGACGACGGGTTCGCGTTCGGCATGATCGTCCAGCACGAGCAGCAGCACGACGAGACCATGCTGGCCACCCACCAGCTGCGGACCGGAACGCCGGTGCTGTCCGCCCCGCCGCCGCCACCCGGGCGAGAAATCACCGGAGAAATCCTGATAAAAGCGGGAAAATTTGTTATGGGTACGGACACCGAGCCCTGGGCCCTGGACAACGAACGCCCCGCCCACGCCGTCGACGTCCCGGCGTTCTGGATCGACGCCGCCCCCACCACCAACGAGCAGTACGCCGCGTTCATCGACGCCGGCGGCTACGACGACCCGCGCTGGTGGAGCGAACGCGGCTGGTCCCACCGGATGAGGGCCGGCCTGGAGAAGCCGCTGCACTGGCTGCGCGACCACGACGGCTGGCACTACCGGCGGTTCGGCCGCGTCGAGCCGGTGCACCCGCACGAGCCGGTCGTCCACGTCTGCTGGTACGAGGCCGAGGCCTACGCCGCGTGGGCCGGTAAACGCCTGCCCACCGAGGCCGAGTGGGAGAAGGCGGCCCGCCACGACCCGGCGACCGGCCGCTCCCGCCGCTACCCGTGGGGCGACGACCCGCCCGAGGCCCGGCACGCCAACCTCGGGCAGCGGCACCTCGGCCCGGCCCCGGTCGGCGCCTACCCGGACGGCGCCTCCCCGCTCGGCGTGCACCAGCTGATCGGCGACGTCTGGGAGTGGGTGTCCAGCGGTTTCGAGCCCTATCCGGGGTTCACGGCCTTTCCGTACCGGGAGTATTCGGAGGTCTTCTTCGGCGGCGACTACAGGGTGCTGCGCGGCGGCTCGTTCGGCACCGACGCGGCCGCCTGCCGGGGCACCTTTCGCAACTGGGACCACCCGATCCGGCGGCAGATCTTCTCCGGCTTCCGCTGCGCCCGAGCCGCCTGATGTGCCGCCACCTGGGATATCTCGGCCCGCCCGTACCGTTGTCGAGTCTCCTGCTGGATCCGCCGCACGCGCTGGTGACGCAGGCGTGGGCGCCGCGCGACATGCGCGGCGGCGGCACCATCAACGCCGACGGCTTCGGGGTCGGCTGGTGGCCCCCGGGCGCCGCCGAGCCGGTGCGGTACCGCAGCGCCATGCCGATCTGGACCGACGCCGCCCTGCCGTCGCTGGCGGCCGCCACCCGGTCCGGGGCGGTCCTCGCCGCGGTCCGCTCGGCCACCGTGGGCCTGCCGGTCGTGGAGACCGCGGCGGCGCCGTTCACCGACGGGCGCTGGCTGTTCAGTCACAACGGCGTGGTCCGCGGCTGGCCGTCGGCGGTCGCCGGACTCGCCGGTGACCTGCCGGTCGAGGACCTGCTCACGATGGACGCGCCGACCGACTCGGCCACCCTCTGGGCGCTGCTGCGAGCCCGGCTGCGAGCCGGCGAGCCGGCACCCAAGGCGGTCGCCGCGCTGGTCGCCGACGTGGCCGCGGCGGCCCCCGGATCCCGGCTGAACCTGCTGCTCACCGACGGCACGCAGCTGATCGCGACGGCCCACGGCCACGCCCTGTCGGTACACCCCGGCCGCGGCTCGGTCCTGATCGGCTCGGAACCCCTGGACGCCTCCCCTGCCTGGCGGCCCGTCCCGGACGGCCACCTGGTGGTCGCCACCACCACCGCGCTGGAGATGACACCGACCTTCTGAGGAGAACCATGCTCACGCTGATCGACGACCGGGATCTGGCCCGGACGCTCCGCGCCGACGTGCTCGCCGGCCTGACCGTGACCCCGAAGTGGCTGCCGCCCCGATGGTTCTACGACGCCCGCGGCAGTGAGCTCTTCGAGGAGATCACCCGGCTGCCGGAGTACTACCCGACCCGCGCCGAACGGGCGGTCCTGGCCGGGCACGCTCCCGCGATCGCCCGGATCACCGAGGCCAAATGCCTGGTGGAGCTGGGCTCCGGCTCCTCCGAGAAGACACGTCTGCTGCTCGACGCGATGCTCCGGCGCGGCACGCTCGGCTCGTTCGTGCCGCTGGACGTGTCGGCGAGCGCCCTCACCGCCGCGGTCGGCGAGCTGACCGCGGCCTATCCGGAGCTGACCGTGACCGGGGTGGTCGGCGACTTCGCCCGGCATCTGGCGTACCTCCCGGACGGCGACAGCCGGGTGGTCGCCTTCCTCGGCGGCACGCTCGGCAACCTGACACCGCCGGAGCGGGCCGCGTTCCTGACCGCTCTGCGCGGCGTGCTGCACGAGGGCGAGTGGCTGCTGCTCGGCGCCGACCTGGTGAAGGACCCGGCCGTCCTGGTGCCCGCCTACGACGACGCGGCCGGGGTGACCGCCGAGTTCAACCGCAACGTGCTGCGGGTGATCAACCGGGAGCTGGGCGCCGACTTCGACCCCGCGGCGTTCGGGCACGTCGCCCTCTGGGACGCCGGGCACGAGTGGATCGAGATGCGGCTCCGGTCGTCGCGTGACCAGGTGGTGCGCATCCCGGAGCTGGATCTCACCGTGCCGTTCGCCGCCGGGGAGGAGATGCGCACCGAGATCTCCGCCAAGTTCCGCCGGACCGGCCTCGCCGCCGAGCTGGCCACCGCCGGTTTCACGTTGCGGCACTGGTGGACCGATCCGGACGACCGGTTCGGTGTGGCGCTCGCCCAGGCGGGGTAGTTGACGCTTCGTGCTTTCCTGGCACCGAGGAGGTGCCACATGACGTCCGAACCGCACCTTCTTCTGGTGGAGGCGGTGCTGCGGACTTCCCGGGAGCACGCCGACTGGTGGGCCGAGGGCGGTCCGCGCCCACAGCTGCCGCGCGCCTGGCAGCAGCTGTGGCGCGATGCCGTCGTCCGCCAGATGGATTTCACCGGCGAACCCGAGGTGCCCTCCCGCCGGGCCGTCCAGGACATGCTCGACCAGCTCACCCGCCTGGACCGGGAGGCCGAGTGGTTCCGCGCCGACCCGGCACTGCGGCGGCGCGCGATCAGCGAGACCCTGCTCTTCGGCACGCGCCTCGGCCCGGACGTCCCTAGCCGTCCCGCCCAGGTCGCCTGGCTGCGCCGGCGTGGCCTGCGCCCGGTCGACTACGCCCGGGTCTCCGCGATCGCCGCGGCCCAGGACGATTGGCTCGCCGCCTGGAACACCTGGGCAAAATCACTTCAAAACCCCTGATCCGGTACGGACATCCCCCGCATCCGACAGCATGAATCCCGTCCCGCCGAGCCCCGCGATCCACTGCCCGGTCCGGCCCGTGCCGCGCCCACCGGGCTGAGCTCGGTGGGCGCGGCGGGCCTCCCGGTGCCCGCCCGGGCCGGACTACGGCCAGGACGCCTCGATGGCGTTGAGGGTGGCCTTCGTGCTCGCACCCTTGATCCAGTTCGTCATACCCACCCAGAAGGTGCCGGCGCCGACACTGCCGGGCATCATGTCCGAGCCGTCGAAGCGCGCCACCGTCTTCTCGTCCTGCAAGATCTCCGCCGACAGGTGGTCCACCGGGTTGCTGTAGACCTTCATGTCGACGTTTTTGTTCGCCGACACCCATCCACCCATCGAGGCCCGGCTGGTGGCGAATTCGCCGCTGGACATGTACGCCTGCACGGCCTGTACTTCCGGCCGGTCCGTGAACGCGGCCAAGAACTCGCCCGCCACCAGTGTCGGTTTGCCCTTGGCCGGGTCGATCGCCGGGAAGTAGAAGGCGTACACGTCGCCGTCCTCAGCCACCTGGGTGCCCCGCGGCCACTGTCCGGCGTAGAACGACGCCTGGCGGTGCATGGTGCACTTACCTGACAGCACGGGCAGGCCGGCAGCCTGGAACGACGTGGTGGCGATGCTCTTGACCCCACCGATTCCGGCGTTGACGTACCTTGGGTTCTTCAAGATCGATCCGACCTTGTCGGTGACCGCGGCGATCTGCGGGTCGTTGAACGGAATCTCGTGGCTGACCCAGCTGTCGTAGGCCTCGGGTCCGGCCACCCGCAGTGCGACGTCCTCCATCCAGTCCGTCGCGGGCCAGCCGGTGGCGTCGCCGGACTCGATTCCGGCACACCAGGGCTTCTCCCCGTCCGCGGCAATCCGGTCGCTGAGCGCGATCAACTCGTCCCAGTTCTGCGGCACCTGATAGCCCTTCTTGGCGAAGGTCTTCGGCGAGTACCACACCAGCGACTTGACGCTGGCACTCATCGGCGCGGCGTAGAACGTGCCGTCCACCGAGCCGTAGTCCAGCCAGTCCTGGTTCCAGCCCTTCTTGCCGTTGGCCTCGACCTCGGCCGAGGCGGGCTTGACCGCGCCCTGGGCGATCAAGTCCTTCAGAAGCCCTGGCTGGGCGAAGATGGCCAGGTCGGGAGTCTCGCCGTCCGCCACGTTCTTGCGGATGGTGTTCTCGAAGGCGGCATCACCCTCGTACTGGAATTCGATGCCGGTGCAGTCACCGAATCGGCGCAACGCCTGTTGCAGCAGATTGGCCTCGAGGTCACGGCTCGAACCGGTCATTCTCACCTTGGTGCCCTTGTGCCCCTGATACTTCTGGTAAGGGGCGCACTCCTTCGCCTCGGCCGGGTTGTCGTCACCCAGCATGGCGGCATTGCCACACGCGGTCGTGCCCAGGCCCAACAGGATTGCGACGCCGGCCGCAAGCCCGCGGCGCCGGTACGAGCTCGTCATTTTCATCCCTTGCATGTCGTGGTGTGCCAGAAGGTGTGTGATTCAGATCTGGAACCGGTGCACGGCGTCGCGCAGCTGCTGCGCCGTCTGCGCCAGGTTCCCGGCCGCCGACTTCGTGTTGACCGCGTCGCCGGCGGCGTTGTCCACCGACGCCGACAGCGCCTCGATGGTGGTGGCGATCTCCTGCGAGCCGTTCGCGGCCTCGAACACGTTGCGGTTCATCTCGTTGGTCGTGGCCGTCTGCTCCTCGACCGCCGAGGCGATGGTGAGCTGGAAGTCGTTGATCTGCGCGATGATCTCGCTGATCTTCGCGATCGCCTCGACCGCTCCGCCGGTGTCGACCTGGATGGCCTGGACCCGCCGGGTGATGTCGTCGGTGGCCCGGGCGGTCTCCTGGGCCAGCTCCTTGACCTCTCCGGCCACCACCGCGAAGCCCTTGCCGCTCTCGCCCGCGCGTGCCGCCTCGATGGTGGCGTTGAGGGCGAGCAGGTTGGTCTGTTCGGCGATCGCGGTGATCACCTTGACGACGTCACTGATCTCTGTGGACGAACGGCCGAGCTTGGTGACGATCTCTGTGGTGCCGGCGGCGACGTCGACCGCGGAGGACGCGACCCGGGCGGCCTCGTTGGCGCTGTGCGCGATCGATTCGATCGACGAACCCATCTCCACGCCGGCGGCGGACAGCAGTTGCACGTTGCCGGAGACCATTCCGGCCGCCTCGGTGACCGAGCGCGCCTGCCGCGCGGTGTCGGTGGTCGACTCGTCGAGCCGGGTGCCGGAATCGTGCACCTGGCCGGACGCCTCGCTCACCATCTCGGCGGTGAGGCGCAGCGCCTCGAAGGTCTCTCGCATCGCCTGCCGGGCCCGTTCGTACCCGGCCGCCATCCGGCCGATCTCGTCGTTCGAGTCGACCTCCGCGGGGCTGGTCAGGTCACCTTCGGCCATGGCGGTGAGAGCCCGCTCGACCTGGCGGACCGGTCGCAGAATGGCGTTGGCCAGGTACACCGCGGCGGCCCCGGCGAGGGTGAGCCCGCCGATCAGCAAGGCGAAGATCATCTGGAGGCCTTGCGACTTCGCGTTCTGGATGGCGCGACCACCCTCCGCCACCGCGTTGGTCTGGTATTCCGCCAGCTCATCCAGGTTCTGCCTCGCCGCGACCAGGGCGCCGCCCTGGGTGAAGCGGCTTGTCTGGAACGCTTCGGCGTCGTGGTCGCGACTGGCCGGCAGCATCGCGTCGTCGCGCAGGTGGCGGTAGGTCGCGATCAGCCCCTCGGTGGCCGAGAGCGTGCCCGTGTGGGCGGTGTCGCCCTGCCGGTAGGCCGCCCACGCCTTGTCGTACGCCGCGTCGCTGGCCTTGATCTCATCCTCGGCCCGCTTGCGGGACACCTCGTCGGTGAGCGCCACGTGCTCCAGCAGCGTCGCGTCCTCCTGCAACAACTGTGTGCGGGCCTCGTTGATGCGTAACGCCTGCTGCATGCGCTCGTCGGTGATGGTCCGCGCGGTGGCTGCCACCGAGTTCAGCTGGATCACCGCGCCCGCGCCCACGGCTGCCGTCGCGATCCCGGCCAGCGCGGTCACCAGCAACAACTTCGTTCGAATACCTCGGTTTCGCCACCAACGGCGCATGCTCTACTCCTCCCCGACCCGTTCGTACCGGGCTTCAGTTCGAGTGGTACGCGCGCTGTCTAAGGAAACGGACGGTTGCGGTGGCGGGAGTAGAGGTGCAAACGGAGAGCGGCCGCTCGACGGCCTCGGGAACGGACCGCTCGCGGCTGGTCGTGAGCGCTGTCTCAATGCGGTTGATACAGCGCTGGGAGCCGGCCGGACCACCGATCTGAGCCCGGAAGGGCGCGGCACGGGCGGGACCGGGCAGACGCTCGCGTGGAGCGGACGGGACGGAGTAATCGCGGTCGGGGGCGGCGTCAGCCCGTACCAAATCTGGGGTTTTCTGATGGATGTGCCGTGCCGGGGCTCAGCATGCGGGAAGAGGCGGCATGTTGTTGCCGCCGAGTATGCGAGTTGATACGGTACTTTGCATATTCATGCGGAAGTGCGTAATGCGGAGGGCAGCATGGGAATCCGGGTCGCGGTAGCGGGCGCCAGTGGCTACGCGGGCGGTGAGTTGCTGCGCCTGATCGCCGGGCATCCCGAGTTCGACCTCGTCGCGGCGACCGCGCACAGCCAGGCGGGCTCGCCGGTCAGCGCGGTGCATCCGCAGCTCGCCGGGCTCGACCTGACCCTCGGCGCCACCGACGCCGAGACGCTCAGCGGGGCCGACCTGGTCTTCCTCGCTCTGCCGCACGGTCAGTCGGCGGCCGTGGCGGCGCGGCTCGCCGAGGGGGTCAAGGTCGTCGACCTGGGCGCCGACTTCCGGCTGGAGAGCGCCGAGCAGTGGACCCGCTACTACGGCGGCGGCCACGCGGGCACGTGGACCTACGGCCTGCCCGAGCTGCCGGGCGCGCGCGCCGCGATCGCGAGCGCCGACCGGGTGGCCAACACCGGCTGCTACGCCGCGACGATCATCCTGGCGCTCGCCCCGCTGATCGCCGCCGGTGTCGCCGACCCGGAGGACGTGGTGGTCGTCGCCAGCTCCGGCACCTCGGGCGCCGGGCGCAACGCCAAGGTCAACCTGCTGGCCAGCGAGATCATGGGTGACCTGTCGCCCTACAAGGTCGGCGCCCACCAGCACGTCGCCGAGATCAAGCAGGCCACCGGCGCCGGCTCGCTGTCGATGACGCCGATCCTGGCGCCGATGCCGCGCGGCATCCTGGCGACCGTCACGGCGCGCCGGCTCAACGGCGGCGACCCGCGCGAGGCGCTCCAGGCGGCCTATGCGGGCGCGCCGTTCGTGCACGTGCTGCCGGAGGGCTCGTGGCCGCGCACCGCGGCCACCGCCGGTTCGAACTCGTGTCACCTCCAGGCCACGGTCGACATCGACTCGGGCCGCATCATCGTGGTGAGCGCGCTCGACAACCTGGGCAAGGGCGCCGCCGGCCAGGCGGTGCAGAACGCCAACATCATGTTCGGTCTGCCCGAGACCACGGGCCTGAGTGTCTTCGGAGTAGCGCCGTGACCGTCACCCACCCCAAGGGCTTCCGGGCCGCGGGCGTCGCCGCCGGGCTCAAGGCCCACGGCAACGCCGACGTCGCCCTGATCGTCAACGACGGCCCCGACTACACGGCGGCCGGTGTCTTCACCGCCAACCGGGTGAAGGCCGCGCCCGTGCTGTGGAGCCAGCAGGTGCTCAAGGGCGGCATCGTCCGGGCGGTCGTGCTCAACTCGGGCGGCGCCAACGCGTGCACCGGCTCGCAGGGCTTCCGCGACACCCACGCCACGGCCGAGCACACCGCGACCGTGCTGCGCGGCGGCGCCAACCGGATGATGATCGGCCCCGGCGACGTGGCGGTCTGCTCGACCGGTCTGATCGGCGAGCTGCTGCCGATGGACAAGCTGCTCCCGGGCGTCAACGCGGCGGCCAAGGCGCTCGCCGCCGACGGCGGCCCGAAGGCGGCCGAGGCGATCATGACCACCGACACGGTGGCGAAGAACGCGGTGGCCCAGCGCGACGGCTGGTCGGTCGGCGGCATCGCGAAGGGCGCCGGCATGCTGGCCCCGGCCCTGGCCACCATGCTCGTGGTGATCACCACCGACGCGTCCGCCGACAACGAGGTGCTCGACGCCGCGCTGCGCGCCGCCACCCGGGTCACCTTCGACCGGATCGACGCGGACGGCTGCATGTCCACCAACGACACCGTGCTGCTGCTGGCCAACGGCTCCTCGGACCGGGAGCCGACGCTGGCCGAGCTGACCGCCGCGGTCACCGAGGTCTGCCACGACCTGGCCCAGCAGTTGATCGCCGACGCCGAGGGCGCCACCAAGCACATCGCCATCGAGGTGCAGGGCGCCGCCTCCGAGGCCGACGCCGTGCAGGTGGGCCGGGTGGTGGCGGGCAACAACCTGGTGAAGACGGCGTTCTTCGGCAACGACCCGAACTGGGGCCGGATCCTGGCCGCGGTCGGCACCACGAGCGCCGCCTTCGAGCCGGACCGGATCGACGTGGCGATCAACGGCGTCTGGATCTGCAAGGGCGGCGCCGCGGCCGAGGACCGCAACAAGGTGGACCTGTCCGGGCGGGACGTGACCGTCACGATCAACCTGCGTGAGGGAGAGATGGGCGCGACGATCTGGACCACCGATCTGTCCCACGCGTACGTGCACGAGAACTCGGCGTACTCGTCGTGAAGGCGCAGAAGAAGGCCGAGATCCTGATCGAGGCGCTGCCCTGGCTGGAGCGGTTCCACGGGACCACCGTCGTGATCAAGTACGGCGGCAACGCGATGATCGACCCGTCGTTGCAGGAGGCGTTCGCGGCCGACATGGTGTTCCTGCGGCTGGTCGGCATCAAGCCGGTCGTGGTGCACGGCGGCGGCCCGCAGATCAGCCGGATGCTCACCAGGCTGGGCATCGAGAGCGAGTTCCGGGGCGGCCTGCGGGTCACCACCCCGGAGGCGATGGACGTCGTCCGGATGGTGCTGGTCGGGCAGGTCGGCCGGGAGCTGGTCGGTCTGATCAACCAGCACGGGCCGTACGCGGTGGGCCTCTCCGGTGAGGACGCGGGCATGTTCACCGCGGTCCGCCGGCAGGCGGTCATCGACGGCGAGCCGGTGGACATCGGCCAGGTCGGCGACGTCGACGAGGTGAACACGTCGGCCGTCGACGACCTGATCGCGGCCGGCCGGATCCCGGTCATCGCCACGGTCGCGCCGGACGCCGACGGGGTGCTGCACAACGTGAACGCGGACACCGCCGCCTCCGCGCTGGCCGTCGCGCTCGGCGCCCGCAAGCTGGTCGTCCTCACCGACGTCCCCGGCCTCTACACGAACTGGCCGGACACCTCCTCGCTGACGTCGGAGATCGGCGCCGACGCGCTGGAGAAGCTGCTGCCGTCCCTGGAGTCCGGGATGGCGCCCAAGATGGAGGCCTGCCTGCGCGCGGTCCGCGGCGGGGTGCCCGCCGCGCACGTCGTGGACGGCCGGGTCGCCCACTCGACCCTGCTCGAAGTCTTCACGGAAGAAGGATTCGGAACGATGGTGGTCCCGTCCCTTCCGGCCGCCCCACCCGCCACCCGTAGATCGGAATAGGGACATGACCACTCTGGTCGAACGCTGGCAGCAGTCGATGATGAACAACTACGGAACCCCGGCGATCGGCCTGGTCAAGGGCGAGGGCGCGGTGCTGACGGCGGAGGACGGCAGGGAGTACGTCGACTTCCTCGGCGGCATCGCCGTCAACGCCCTCGGTCACGCCCACCCGGCCGTGGTCGCCGCGGTCACGAGTCAGATCCAGCAGCTCGGGCACGTCTCCAATCTGTACATCTCGGAGCCGCCGGTGGCGCTGGCCGACCTGCTGCTGGCGCTGGCCGGCCGGTCGGGGCGGGTGCTGTTCACCAACTCGGGCGCGGAGGCCAACGAGGCGGCGTTCAAGCTGTCCCGGCTCACCGGCCGCACGCACATCGTGGCCACCGAGGGCGCCTTCCACGGCCGGACCATGGGTGCGCTGGCGCTGACCGGCCAGCCGTCGAAATCGGAGCCGTTCGAGCCGCTCCCGCCGCAGGTCACGCACGTGCCGTTCGGTGATGTCGAGGCTCTCGCCGCCGCGGTGACCACGGAGACCGCCATGGTCATCCTGGAGCCGATCCAGGGGGAGAACGGCGTCGTGGTCCCGCCGCCCGGATATCTCGCGGCAGCACGTGAGATCACCGCGGCGTCGGGTGCGCTGCTCGCGCTGGACGAGGTGCAGACCGGCATCGGCCGGACCGGGCACTGGTTCCACCACCAGAGCGAGGGCGTCGAGCCGGACATCGTCACCCTGGCCAAGGGCCTCGGCGGCGGCCTGCCGCTGGGCGCCTGCATCGGCTTCGGCCGGGCCGCCGATCTGTTCACCCCGGGCGCGCACGGCACCACCTTCGGCGGCAACCCCGTCTCCTGCGCGGCCGGTCTCGCGGTGATCCGCACGATCGCGAGCGAGGGCCTGCTCGATCACGTGAAGCGGGTGGGGGAGCAGCTCCGGCGGGGCATCGAAGTGCACCCGCTGGTGAAGGAGGTCCGCGGTGCCGGCCTGCTGCTGGGCATCGTGTTCCATGAGCCGGTCTCGGCCGACGTGGCCGCCAGGCTGCGTGACGCCGGTTTCCTGGTGAACCCCGCCAAACCGGACGTGATCCGCCTCGCCCCGCCCCTGATCATCTCCTCCGATCAGGCGGACGCCCTGATCGCGGCCCTGGACGGTATCCGGTGACCACCCGCCACCTCCTCCGTGACGACGACCTGACGCCCGAGGAACAGTCCGAGATCCTGGACCTGGCCGCCGCCATGAAGGCGAACAGGTTCGGGCACACGCCGCTGGCCGGCCCGCGCTCGATCGCCGTCTTCTTCGACAAGGCCAGCCTGCGGACCCGGCTGTCGTTCGAGGCGGGCATCGCCGAGTTGGGCGGGCAGCCGATCATCGTGGACACGCAGAACACCCACTTCGGCCGGGGCGAGACGCTCGCCGACGCCGGCCGGGTGGTGGCCCGCTATGTCGCGGCGATGGTCTACCGCACGCACGGCGACGAGCGGCTGGCCGAGCTGGCGTCCGGCGTCAACGTTCCGGTGATCAACGCGCTCAGCGACGGCTACCACCCCTGCCAGCTGCTGGCCGACCTGCTGACCATCCGGGAGCGGTTCGGCGCGACGGCCGGCCGGACCCTGGCGTATGTCGGGGACGCGGCCAACAACATGGCCCACTCGTACCTGATCGCCGGCGCCATGGCCGGGATGAACGTGCGGGTCGCCGGCCCGTCCGGGTTCGACCCGGCGCCGGCCGTGGTGAGCCGGGCCGGGGAGATCGCGGCGTGGACCGGCGGTTCGGTGGAGGTGCTGCGCGACCCGCGGGAGGCGGCCGACGGCGCGCACGTGATCGCCACCGACACGTGGACGTCGATGGGCCAGGAGGGCGACGGCCGGGACCGGCTCACCCCGTTCTGGCCGTACCAGGTGAACAAGGAGCTGCTCGCGGTGGCCGACCCGGAGGCGATCGTGCTGCACTGCCTCCCGGCGCACCGCAACGAGGAGATCACCGACGAGGTGATCGACGGTCCGCAGAGCGCCGTCTTCGACCAGGCGGAGAACCGTCTGCACGCGCAGAAGGCCCTGCTGACATGGCTATTGGCGGCGAATCAGTGAATGGCACCCCGGCTACCCGCGCGGGACGGCACGCCCGGCTCGTCGAGCTGATCCGCACCCGCAAGGTCAAGTCGCAGACCGAGCTGGCCGACATCCTCGCCCACGAGGGGGTCCAGGTCACCCAGGCAACGCTGTCCCGGGACCTGGAGGAGCTGAACGCGGTGAAGGTCTCCGGGATCTACTACATCCCGGAGGACGGGCACAAGCCGCTGCGGGAGAGCACCAGCCACGGCCCGGCCCGGCTCATCCGGCTGCTGCGCGAGCTGCTGACCGGCACCGACTCGAGCGGCAACATCGCGGTTCTGCGTACCCCGCCGGGGGCCGCGCAGTTCCTGGCCAGCGCCCTGGACCGGTCCGGGCTGTCGGACGTGGTCGGCACCATCGCCGGCGACGACACGATCTTCGTGGTGGCCCGGGACTCCGGGCCCACCTCGGGTGCCGCCCTGGCCGAGAAACTCAGCAACTGGAGCAGGTCGGACCACGAGGAGGCCCGCTGATGATGTTCCCGCCCGCGGTGGAAGCGCGCTTCCCCGACTTCGCCGACCACACCGACAGCCTGGTCGGGCACGGTGTGGAGTTCTTCCTGGCCTCCAACGGGACGCTGCGGCCACATCTCAACGAGACGCCGTACAGCCACAAGCTCACCTGGCTGGACTTCACCGACACCGCCGAGAAGGACTGGTCGATCCGGGACTTCCTGAACTTCTTCAACGTGATCAACGGCATCGCGTTCGGCGACCGGGGCATCCCGATGCCGCAGTGGGTGATGGTCGACCTGATCCTGATGCCGGCCGCCGCGCTGATCGCCGGCCTGCCGCAGGAGGAGTTCGCGGCCATGGTCGAGCGGTCCACCTTCCGGTTCGACACCGACGTGAAGCGGCTGCTGCGCAAGGTGCAGCAGGACATGCGGAACTCCGGCTACCGCGGCCCGGTCCCGGTGGGCGGCTACTGTGCCGCCCCGTCCGCCGAGCCGGGCCGCTGGGTGGGCTGGTCGCTGTGGTCGCTGATGCCGGCGGTGGGTCTCGGCAAGGCGGCGAAGGCGCTGGCCCTGTCCGCCTACCGGGCGCAGAAGCTGGACGGCGTCACCCAGTACGACAACAGCGCGCTCAAGGTGCACACCGAGTTCGGCGCGCTGAAGATCCTGGTGGCGACGGTTCCGTTCCACACCTCGCCGGGCTCGTTCGTCTACCAGAGCGACCTGACCCTGCCGGCCGGGGGAGAGCTGCCCGAGCCGACCTTCCTGCTCGATCCGTTCGACTACAGCCGCCAGCGGGCGATGCAGAAGGACATCGAAGCGGGCCGCTGTGAGTTCTATGTCCTGCCGCCCGGGCACGTCCGCCGGGACGGTAAGACATATGTACCGATTCTCGAGAAGGAACTGCCCCGATGACCAAGCGCAAGATCGTCCTCGCCTTCTCCGGTGGTCTGGACACCTCGTACGCCCTCGTGGACTTCCGCGAGAAGGGCTGGGACGTGGTGACCGCCAACATCGACACCGGCGGCCTGCACAGCGGTGAGGCCGAGGTCGTCAAGGCGCGCGCCGAGGAGCTGGGCGCCGTCGAGCACCACGTGGTCGACGCCCGCGCCGAGCTCTACGAGCGGGTCGTCACCTACGCGATCAAGGCGAACTACCTGCGCAACGGCGCCTACCCGTCGTGCGTCGGCGCGGAGCGGCTGATCCAGGCGGAGAAGGTCGTCCAGGTGGCCCTCGAGGTCGGCGCGGACGCGGTGGCGCACGGCTCGACCGGCGCCGGGGCGGACCATGTCCGCTACGACGCGGTGATCCGGGCGCTGGCCCCGCACCTGGAGATCGTCACCCCGATCCGGGACGAGCGGCTCACCCGCGAGGGCGAGACCGAGTTCCTGCGCGGCCGGGGTTACGAGGTCAGCGAGAAGGTCAAGCTCTACTCGATCAACGAGGGCCTGATCGGCACCTCGATCGGCGGCGAGGAGACCTACGGTTCCTGGGAGTACCTTCCGGAGTCCGCCTGGACCTACACGAAGTCGATCGACGAGGCGCCGGAGAAGGGCGTCGAGTTGCTGATCAGCTTCGAGAAGGGCGAGGTCGTCTCGGCGGTGACCGCGGACGGCGAGCCGCTGCCGAACGAGAACAACTACGACATCCTGTCCACGCTCAACGTGCTGGGCGGCGAGCACGGTGTCGGCCGCGGCATCCACATGGGCTCCACCATGGTCGGCAACCTGGCCCGGGTCGGTTTCGAGGCGCCCGGCATGCTGATCCTCATCGCGGCGCACCGTGAGCTGGAGAAGCTGGTGCTGTCCAACCGGCAGCAGGCCACCAAGGCGACGCTCGGCAACACCTACGGCGACCTGCTGCACGAGGCCGTCTACTTCGACCCGATCATGGACGACTTCCGGGCCTTCCTGGACTCCAGCCAGACCCGGGTGACCGGCACCGTGCGGGTGCTGCTGCACAAGGGCAACATCGTGCTGCTGGGCTCGAAGAGCCCGTACAGCCTGCTGGACGCCGCGACCCGCTCCGGTGTGGTCTACGGCCACGGCTCGTCCCTGTGGACCGGCGAGCAGGCCCGCGCGTTCGCCCACATGTACTCGGTGCCGGGCGCGATCGCCCGCGCGGCGGCGTCTCCCACGGACTGACGGCGGCACCCGCGCGGCGGCACCCGCGCGGCGGCGAAGCTCGCGATCTTGGACGTTTTGCCACCGCTTCTGGTTGCAAAACGTCCAAGATCGCGGAAGGTGGGGGTCAGCTCAGCCGCATCGGTGGCGAGACGTCCAAGATCGCTGTGGAAGCGGGGTCAGCTCAGCCAGGTGGTGAGTACCTCGAGGGTGCGGCGGATCTCCGGCACCGGCACGTGCTCGCCGTCGGTGTGGGCCAGCAGTGGGTCGCCGGGACCGAAATTGATCGCGGGGATGCCCAGCGCGGCGAAGCGGGACACATCCGTCCAGCCGAGCTTCGGGGCTGGCGGAAGGCCGACCAGTTCGACGAACTCCTTGGCGACCGCCTGGTCCAGCCCCGGCCGGGCGCCCGGCGCGGCGTCGACCACCTCGACCTCGAAGCCGGCGAACACCTCCCGAAGGTGCGCCTCGGCGTCGGCCACATCCCGGTCCGGGGCGAAGCGGTGGTTCACGTAGACGGTGCACAGGTCGGGGATGACGTTGCCGGCGATGCCACCCTCGATCTTCACGGCGTTGAGGCCCTCGTGGTAGCGCAGGCCGTCGACGACCGGCTGCCGCGGCACATAGGCGCGCAGCACGTCGAGCACGGCCCCGGCGCTGTGGATGGCGTTGCTGCCCTTCCAGGAGCGGGCCGCGTGCGCCGCCACGCCCGGCACGGTGATCTTGAACCGGATGGTGCCCTGGCAGCCGCCCTCGACCGTGCCGTCGGACGGCTCGCCGAGGATCGCGAAGTCGCCGGCCAGCCACTCCGGGTGATTGCGGACCAGCCGCCCCAGCCCGTTGAGCTTCGCCGCGACCTCCTCGTGGTCGTAGAAGACGAAGGTCAGGTCGTGCCGCGGCGCGGTCAGCCCGGCCGCGAGCCGCAGCATCACGGCCACGCCCGCCTTCATGTCGACCGTCCCGCGGCCGCGGAGGATGTCGCCGTCCATGACGCAGGGCAGGTTGTCGGCGATCGGCACGGTGTCGAAGTGGCCGGCGATCACCACCCGGGACGGGCGGCCCAGCGACGTCCGGGCGACCACGGCGTCACCGTCACGCAGCACCTCGAGGTGCGGGTATGCGCGCAGGGCCGCCTCGACGGCGTCGGCCAGGGCCTTCTCGTCGCCGCTGACGGACGGTATGTCACAGATGGTCCGAGTGAGGTCGACGACATCACCGGTCAGATCGAGGCTGGTCATGTTGCAAACTTATCAGATCAAGGGCATTTTTATACGTACGCCTCCGTGGGCCGCCCGCGGAGACGCCGCGCCGTCCCACTCACCGCGACGATGCCGGGCCGCCAGCCGCGGCACGGTGTGCAGCGATAGGGTCCAGGAAGGTAACGAAACGTGAGCGAACGAGGAGATGGTGTGCCGGAGAGCGACGAGCCGACGAGGCTGTGGGGTGGCCGTTTCGCCGGTGGCCCGGCGGAGGCGCTGGCCCGGCTGAGCGTCAGCGTCCAGTTCGACTGGCGGCTCGCGCCGTATGATCTGCTCGCCTCCCGTGCGCACGCCCGGGTCCTGGCGAACGCGGGTCTGCTCGACGCCGACGAGCTGGGCCGGATCCTGGCCGCCCTCGACGATCTGGCGTCCGCCTGCGCGGCGGGCGAGTTCAGGCCCACGATCGAGGACGAGGACGTGCACACCGCACTGGAGCGGGGCCTGCTGGAGCGCCTCGGGTCGCTCGGCGGCAAGCTGCGGGCCGGCCGTTCCCGCAACGACCAGGTCGCCACCGACCTGCGGCTCTACCTGCGCGACCACGCCCGTGGGGTGGCCGTGGCGCTGATCGAGCTGGCCGACGCGCTGACCGAGCAGGCGGCCCGCAACGTCGACACCCCGGCGCCCGGCCTCACCCACGTGCAGCACGCGCAGCCGGTCAGTTTCGGTCACTGGCTGCTGGCGCACGTGCAGCCGCTGCTGCGTGACCTGGAGCGGCTGAGCGACTGGGACGTGCGGACCGCGATCAGCCCGCTCGGCTCCGGTGCGCTGGCCGGCTCATCGCTGCCGCTGGACCCGGCGGCGGTCGCCAAGGAGCTGGGTTTCACCGCCCCGGCGGCGAACTCGATGGACGCCGTGGCGGACCGCGACTTCGTGGCCGAGTTCCTCTTCGTGACCGCGCTGATCGGCGTGCACCTGTCCCGGCTCGGCGAGGAGGTGGTGCTCTGGACCTCCACCGAGTTCGGCTGGGTGGAGCTGGACGACGCCTTCGCCACCGGCTCGTCGATCATGCCGCAGAAGAAGAACGCGGACATCGCCGAGCTGGCCCGGGGCAAGAGCGGCCGGCTGGTGGGTGGCCTGGTCGCGGTGCTGACCATGCTCAAGGGCCTGCCGTTGACGTACGACCGGGACATGCAGGAGGACAAGGAGCCGGCCTTCGACGCGGTCGACACCCTGGAGTTGCTGCTGCCCGCGCTGGCCGGGATGGTCTCGACCATGACGGTCCGGGTGGACCGGCTGGCCGCGGCCGCCCCGGTGGGGTTCTCGCTGGCCACCGAGGTCGCCGACTGGCTGGTGCGCAAGGGCGTGCCGTTCCGCGACGCGCACGAGATCACCGGCAAGCTGGTGGCGCTCTGCTCGGCCCGCGAGTGCGAGCTGGAGGATCTCACCGACGACGACCTGAAGACGGTCAGCGAGCATCTCGACCCGTCGGTGCGGCAGGTGCTGTCGGTGTCGTCGGCGCTCGCGGCGCGCACCACGCCCGGCTCGACCGGTCCGGGCCCGGTGGCCGAGCAGCTCGCCGTCGTGGAGCACAAGCTGGACACATGGCGTCAGTGGGCGGTGGAGAAGGTCGTTCCCCGCTGATCCGGCTCACGATCCGAACGGGAGCGGCATCGGCCGCTCCCGTTCCTGTCGTAGGTGGCCGGTACGGTGCCGTTCATGTCGTTCGATCTTCCCGAACCCTGGTCATCCCAGCTCCATCCGCGCCGGGGCGGAGCGGGCGTCCGTCCGGTCGTTCCGGATCCCCGTGCGCGTGAGGTGGTCGACGGGCAGATGCGGGAGCTGCCCGTCTTCATCCCCGGCGTGCTCGCCAGCGTGTTCACCGAACCGGCCCTGGCCGCCGCCGGCCGGGCGTGGCTCGACCGGGATCCGGCGGCGCCCGCCGAGGGCGCGGCCGTCGTCGCCCTCGCCGGCATCCATCTGGACTCCGACGAGCACGAGCGGCATCCCTGGTTCGCCGACCTCTGGCTGAGCGAGCGGGGCCTCCTTTTCGCCGCCGAGGCGGTCGTGGCGATGTTCTCGATGTTCGTGGTGGACGAGGGCGACGCACACCCGCTCCGCAAGATCCACCGGGACGGCACGGAGACCATGGGGGTGCGCCGTCGCCGCGTCGGCGAAGGCGGGACCTGGGCACTGTTCTCCGATCCCCACATGCTGATGCTGCTGCGGATCCGTGCGGCGCTGGCCGCCGCGTCGGCCGCCGTCCACGCGGAGACCGTTTCCGCTCTCGCCCCGCTGCGTGCTCTCGGCCCGCACGCGCGCTGCGCCACCTCGGTGCTGGTCCCGTCGCGGAGTGAGTGGGTGGCGGCGGACTGGGCCGAGGCGCTCGCCGAGCCCGACCGGTACGACGACCGGATCCGGTTCCTCCGTGACAAGAGCGACTTCTACCGGGCATCGCTGCTGTTGAACGCGATCGGCACCCCTGACCAGGCCGCTACCGCGCTGGCACTCCCCGAGGCGCTGGGGGCCGGATGGCCCGGCGGATATGCGACGCTCGTCGACGGTCTCGGGCCGGCCGCGGTCCCCCTGCTGCTGCGCAGGCTCGACGAGCTCACACCCCCGATGACCGAGCGGAGGAAGTTGATCGCTCTCCTCGCCGTCCTGCCCGACGACGCGGCGTTCGGCGGCCTGATCGACCGCGCCGCCCAGCAGGATGTGCGCCGGGCACTGATCGAGGCGACCGGCCGGTTTCCGGAGCGGGCGCTGCGGCTGCTCGCGGTCCCGGCCGGCAAGCCCGTGCTGAGCGATCTGCTCGCCGGCCGGGTGCGGGCCGACCCGGCGCTCGCCGAGCGGGTGGTGGCCGGGCTGACCGGCGCTCCGGCGGCCCGGATCCGGGAGTGCCTGGCGAGTGTGGACACCGTCGTGCCCGCCCCGCCGGAGGCGCTGCCGCCGCTGCTCGCCGACCCGCCGTGGCGCCGGCGGCGGGCGAGCCCACCCGTCGTTCTCGCCCTACCGGCACTCGATGCGCCGGACGGCGTGGTGTGGCGGTCCGGCGAACGGGAGGAGTGGCTGTCCACCCCAGCCGACCTGGTGGGGCCGGGAGACTGGGCGGGCGTCGCCGAGCGGCTGCGGCGTGGCGAGACGGTTGATCAACGTGTGGCTGCCGAGTTCTTCGTCAACGGTCCGGAGGAGACGGCCCGGTCCCTGCTCGCCGAGTGGAAGCCGGTGCCCACGCCGGGGTGCGGCGCCTGGATGCGGCGGATCGTCGCCCGGTTCGAGGTCGACGCGCTGCCGCCCCTGCGCCACCTGGCCCGCAATGACGGGGTCGAGGGCTGGGTGCTGATGCAACCGTTCACCGCCGCGGACGTCGCCTGGCGGATGCAGGCGCGCCCGTCCGACCGGAGCCGGCACGCCTCGCTGGCGCGGGCCTGGCTCGATCGGCATCCCGAGTTCGCCGCGCGCTATCTCCTGCCGCGCGCGTTCGGCCCGGACGGTCCCGCCCGGCGAGCGGCCCAGATCACGCTGGTGTCCATGGTCTCCGCCGGTCACACCGAGGCGATCCGATCGGTCGCCGCGTTTCACGGCCCGGAGGCCGCGGCCGCCGTCGAGGCGCTGATCGTCACCGAGCCGACGGAGATCCTGCCCGGCAAGCTCCCCGCCATCCCCAAGTGGTTCGACCCCGCCCTGCTGCCGCCGGTCCGCCTCCGGCGGCCGGCCGAGCCCGATGACGGGCCGGCTCTCGTCCTGCCGGCCGGTCTGCTGCGGGAGTTGGCGATGGTGTTCGCGCTGCACCAGCCGCCCACCGAGCCGTACCCGGGGGTGGAGATCGTCCAGGCGGCGTGCGAGCCGGCGGACCTCGCCCGGTTCGCGTGGGGGGTGTTCGACGCCTGGCTGGCCGCCGGCGCCAACGGCCGGCAGGGCTGGGCGCTGGACGCGCTGGGCCTGGTCGGCGACGACGAGGTCGTGCGGCGGCTCACCCCGCTGATCATGGAGTGGCCGGGGCAGAGCGGGCATGCCCGGGCGGTCACCGGCACCGGGATCCTCGCCGCGATCGGCACCGACGTCGCGTTGACACACCTCCAGCGCATCGTCGAGCGGTCCCGGTTCAACGGTCTCCGGGCCGCGGCCGAGCGGCAGGTCGCCCACGTCGCCGAGACGATGGGCCTCACCGCCGAGCAGCTCGCCGACCGCCTGGTCCCCGACCTCGGCCTGGACGGCGACGGCAGCCTGACCCTCGACTACGGTCCTCGGCGGTTCGTCGTCGGCTTCGACGAGGAGCTGAAGCCGTTCGTCGTGGACGGCGCCGGCAAGCGACTGAAGAACCTTCCCAAGCCGGGCGCCCGCGACGACGCCGAGCGGGCCACGGCGGCGTACCAGCGTTTCACCGCGCTCAAGAAGGAGGTGCGGGCGCTCGCCGCCGATCAGATCCGCCGTCTGGAGCGCGCCATGGTGACCGGCCGCCGCTGGCCGGAGGAGGAGTTCCGGCGTTACTACGCCGGGCATCCGCTGGTGCGCCACCTGACCCGGCGGCTGCTCTGGGGCCGGTACGACGGGTCCGGCGCCCTGATCGGCGGGTTCCGGGTGGCGGAGGACGGCACGTTGGCCGACGTGCGCGACGACGTCACCACGATCGCGGGTGACGAGACCATCGGTGTGGTCCATCCGGTCCACCTGGGTGCGGCGCTGCCACTGTGGTCGGAGGTCTTCACGGACTACCAGATCGTGCAGCCGTTCGCCCAGCTGGGCCGGGAGACCGCCGCCCTGACCCCGGCGGAGGCGGCCGGCTGCAAGATCACCCGCTTCCGGGGTCGCCGGGTGCCGACCGGCGCGGTGCTGGGCCTGGAGCGCCGCGGGTGGCGGCGGGAGCGACCGCTCGACGGTGGGGTGCAAATCCAGATCACGGTGTCGCCGATCGACGGGCTGGAGGTCGTTCTGGATCTCGACCCGGGCATCGCGGCCGGCGCCGTGGACCTCTTCCCGGAGCAGACGCTCGGCGAGCTGGGCTACCGCGGCCGGGTGGCCGCTCTCGGCGATCTCGATCCGGCGGTGGTGTCCGAGGTGCTCCGCGATCTGGAGTCGTTGACCTGACACCTGGTGGCCGGTGAAGGCGGTGACGCGCAGTATGCCCGTCACCGCCTTTTTACATGCCTGTCGTCTTTCTTGCCGGAGCGGACGGTCGCTCGTCGCCGTCCGGCATGGGCTTTCAGTTCATCGTGCAAGAAGTTGCATCGGAGGCATCCCCTTGTCCGTCTGCTGAGGCCGTCCTGACGGTGGATCCCTGTAACTGGCTTCCATGACCATCATGTTCCCCAAGCCGATCCGGTAGGTAACAGAACAGCAGCTAGAACCGCCTTCAACGCCCGCGATGTCGGGATCGTGCGGGTTCTTGCGAGCGGGCGTGTTGCAAGTTCGTTCGCAAGGGGTTTCTAAGCCCGAAACTTCTTGCTACCGTCCGGTCGAACCCCAGCAGGTATTCAAGGAGCGCAACATGCGTCGCATAAACAAGGGACTCGCCGCTCTCACCTCCGTCGCCCTCGCCTTCACGATCGCCGCCTGCGGCGAGGAGAAGTCGGGCTCCACGGAGACCAAGGCGGCCGACCCGGCTTCCCTGTCCGCTGAGCTCACGTGGTGGGACACCTCGGACGCGAAGAACGAGGGTCCGGCCTTCCAGGAGCTGATCGCGAACTTCAACAAGACGTACCCGAACGTCAAGATCAACTACCAGTCGGTGCCGTTCGCCGAGGCGCAGAACAAGTTCAAGACCGCCGCCGCCGCGAAGACCGGCGCGCCGGACATCCTCCGCGCCGAGGTCGCCTGGGTTCCCGAGTTCGCCTCCCTGGGTTACCTGTACTCGCTGGACGGCTCCGAGCTGCTCGCCGACGAGTCGGACTACCTGGCCGCCCCGATGGCGTCCAACAAGTTCGACGGCAAGACCTACGGCGTCCCGCAGGTCACCGACAGCCTCGCCCTGATGTACAACAAGGAGCTGGTGCAGAAGGCCGGCATCGAGGTCCCGAAGACCTGGGCCGAGCTGAAGACCGCGGCCCAGGCCGTCAAGAAGAAGACCGGCGTCGACGGCCTGTACGTCAACGCGGCCGGCTACTTCGCCCTGCCGTTCATGTACGGCGAGGGCGGTGACCTGGTCGACACCACGGGCAAGAAGATCGTGGTCAACTCCGAGCAGAACGTCGCCGGCCTCAACGTCGCGAAGGACCTGATCGCCAGCGGCGCCTCGGTCAAGCCGTCGGCCACCGACTCCTACGGCACGATGATGACCCTCTTCAAGGAGAAGAAGGTCGCCTTCATCGTCAACGGCCCGTGGGAGGTCAACAACATCAAGACCGCCCCGGCCTTCGGTGGCGTCGAGAACCTCGGCATCGCCCCGGTCCCGGCCGGTTCGGCGAAGGCCGGCGCCCCGATCGGTGGCCACAACTACGTGATCTGGTCCGGCGTTCCGCAGGAGAAGGCCGCCGCCGCCGTCGCGTTCGTCAAGTTCCTGAACTCCGCCGAGTCGCAGGCGTTCCTCGCCGGCAAGCTGGGCCTGCTGCCCACCCGCAAGTCGGCCTACGACGTCGCGTCGGTGAAGAGCAACGCGGTCGTCTCGGCCTTCAAGCCGGTCGCCGAGGCCGCCGTCAGCCGCCCGTGGATCCCGGAGGGTGGCCAGTTCTTCGGCCCGCTCGACCAGATGGCCACCGAGGTCCTGATCCAGAACAAGGACGCCAAGGCTTCGCTGGACGCCGTGGCCAACAAGTACAAGGCCGAGGTCGTCCCCTCGTACGCCACCAACTGACCGATTGAAGCAGGCGCCGGCCCTCCGAGGGCCGGCGCCCGCCGTCGTTCCCCTGGAGCACAGCTGATGAGCACTGTGACCGCCGACCCGGCGCCGGGCCGCGTCGGACTGCCGACCAAGTTGCGGCAGAGCTGGGACAAGAACTGGTCGGCGTGGGCGATGGTCATGCCCGTCGTCCTCGTCCTCGCGATTCTGATCTTCTATCCCCTGATCAACGGCTTCTGGATCTCGTTCACCAACCAGACCGAGGCCAACCAGCTCGCCGAGATCTGCACCAAGTCCATCACCGGTGGCGAGGTCTGCAAGGAGAACCCGAACGCCTGGTCGTTCGTGGGCCTGGACAACTACCTCAACGTCCTCACCGGCAAGGTCGGCGAGTTCTGGATGTGGACCGCCAACACCCTGGTGTGGACGGTGGTCGGGGTGGCCTTCCACTACGGTCTCGGCCTCGGCCTGGCCGTCATGATCAACCGGCAGATGCGGTTCCGCGGCCTCTACCGGGTGCTGCTCGTGCTGCCCTGGGCGGTCCCCGCGTTCGTCAGCGCCTTCGCCTGGAAGTTCCTCTTCAACGAGCGCTTCGGCGTGATCAACTCGATGCTCGGGTGGGTCGGCGTCGATCCGGTCGCCTGGTTCGACAGCCGCTGGACCTCGATGTTCACGGCCGTCGTCACCAACATCTGGCTCGGTGTCCCGTTCATGATGGTGGCTCTGCTCGGCGGTATGCAGAGCATCTCCGACGAGCTCTACGAGGCGGCCGAGATCGACGGGGCGACGGCGTGGCAGCGCTTCCGTGCGATCACCCTGCCCGGTCTGCGGCCGGTCAGCATGACGGTGATCCTGCTCGGCACCATCTGGACCTTCAACATGTTCCCGATCATCTTCCTGGTGACCGAGGGGCAGCCGGCGGGCCAGACCGAGATCCTGGTGACCGGAGCGTTCCGGGCGGCCTTCGAGGGTCTCCGCAACTACTCGCTCGCCTCCACCTACGGCGTGCTGATCCTCTCGATCCTGCTCGTCTTCTCGGTGTTCTACCGGCGGGTGCTGCGCAAGCAAGGCGAGGTTTGGTGACATGGCTCAGATGACGACCACTCCGCCGATCGCGGACGCCCCGGCGTCGCCGTCCGGGCCGGCCCGGGTCAACAAGCCGCGGCGCGGCCGGCGCAGCATCGCCGCCTCGATCGGGCTGCACGCCACCATGATCGTGGCGTCGCTCATCGCGATCGGCCCGATCGCCTGGGTGCTGCTCTCCTCGTTCAAGCCCGGGTACGCCGTGCAGAGCAGCGAGCTCACCCTGGTCAAGGACCCGACCCTGGCCAACTACGAGTACGTGCTGTTCGACACCAACTTCCCGATCTGGTTCCTCAACTCGGTGCTGGTGGCGGCGTTCACGATGCTCTTCGGCATCTTCTTCTCGGCCACCACGGGGTACGCCCTGTCCCGGTTCAACTTCCCGGGCCGCCGGTCGCTGATGATGGTCTTCCTGGTCACCCAGATGTTCCCGGTGGCCATCCTGATCGTGCCGATCTACACGATCATGGCGAACCTGGGCCTGATCAACACGCTGCCGTCGCTGGTCATCGCGTACCTGACGATCGCCGTGCCGTTCTGTGCCTGGATGCTCAAGGGCTACTTCGACTCGATCCCGAACTCGCTCGACGAGGCGGCGTCGCTGGACGGCTGCGGCCCGTTCCGTACCTTCTGGACGGTGATCCTGCCGCTGGCCCGCCCGGCGATCGCGGTGACCGGCTTCTACACCTTCCTCACCGCGTGGGGCGAGGTGGCCTACGCGTCGGCCTTCATCCAGACCGACAACAAGTTCACACTGGCCTACGGCATGCGCCAGTTCGTGCCCCAGTTCAATCCGCAGTGGGAATACCTGACCGCCGCGGCCATTCTGGTCACGATCCCGGCCGGAATCGTATTCCTCTTCGCCCAGAAGCATCTCGTCTCCGGCCTTACCGCCGGCGGCACGAAGGGCTGATTCGCAAAACGAATTCGTCCAGGCGTCTACCGATTCCGGTAGGCGCCTGGACGTCTTTCCCTCATCCGGGAGAACGCTCTCTCATCGTGCGGACGGCGGCCCGGGCGCTATCCGCACGATTTCGGTCAGGCGACGGTGACGGAAACCTCCGAACGCATCGGAGCGACCGCCGTCGAGTTACGGACCACCAACTCGGGATGGAAAAGGTACTCCGAGTGCGGCGCGCCGTGCCCGTTGATCTCGTCGACCAGGGAACGGACCGCGGCCACCGCCATGGCGGCGACCGGCTGGCGCAGCGTGGTCAGCGGCGGGTCGGTGAACGGGATCAGCGCCGAGTCGTCGAAGCCGATGACCGACACCTCCTCCGGAACCCGCAGGCCACGCCGCCGGGCGGCCCGGATCGCGCCCAGCGCCATCATGTCCGAGGCGCAGATGATGCCGGTCACGCCCTTGGCCAGCAGCCGGTCGGCGGCCACCTCGCCGCCCTCCACACCGAACAGGGTCAGCGAGATCAGCTCGTCCACCTCGGCGTCGCTCAGGCCCACCTCGCGCTTCATGGCGGTGCGGTAGCCCTCGAGCTTGCGCTGGGTGTTGATGAACCGGTTGGGGCCGGAGATCATGCCGATCCGGCGGTGCCCGAGCGCCACCAGGTGGGTGACCGCCAGCTCGCCGGCGACCCGGTCGTCACACGAGACGAACGGCGCCTCCAGCTCCTTCGCATAGCCGTTGACCAGCACGATCGGAAGCGGCCGGTCGAGCAGGCGCTGATAGCGGGAGCGGTCCGAGGTGGTGTCGGCGGCGAGCGAGGAGATGAAGACGATGCCGGAGACCTGCCGGTCGAGGAGCATCTCCACGTACTCGTCCTCGGTGACGCCGCCCGGCGACTGGGTGCAGAGCACCGGCGTGTAGCCGTGCTGCGCCAGGGTCGACTCGATCACCTGGGCGAAGGCCGGGAAGATCGGGTTGTCGAGCTCGGGGACGACCAGGCCGACGAGGCCGGCGCTGCGCTTGCGTAATCTTTCCGGTCGTTCATACCCCAGCACGTCGAGTGCGGTCAGAACCGCTTGCCGGGTTTCAGCCGAGACGCCGGGGCGGTCATTTATGACACGCGACACCGTCGCCTCACTGACCTGAGCCTGTTTGGCGATATCGGCCATTCGCGCACGCATGGTCCCACTCTAGTGGTCTGTTGTCTGCTCGGCATGGTCCTGAAAGGTCTTCCATTCGATGCAAGACCTTGCTAACGTCCCGGCAACAAGAGCGATACAAGTTGATCGTTCGATGAACGTGCCCCGGATCGCCGGGCCGTCCCATGATCACACTACGGAGTCGATCGGGCGGCGTCCACGCCGGGGTGGTGCCTGAAAATATATAACAGTCGATCCGATACCACCGAATCGGAAGGGTGCGCAGTGGCACCGAGAAAACCTTTACACCGCCGTCTGCGACTGGGCGCCGCGCTGCTCAGTCTGTTCCTCCCACTCGTTGCCGTGCCGGCCTCCGCCGCCGTCGCGGCTCCTTCCGTTCCCAGCGACGCGGTGATCGCGAAGTGGGGTTCGGACAACCCGTCCTCCGGTGAGCAGTTCTACTTCGTGCTCCCGGACCGGTTCGCCAACGGCGACGCCCGCAACGACAGGGGCGGGCTCTCCGGCGACCGGCTGTCGACCGGCTTCGACCCCGCCGACAAGGGCTTCTACCACGGTGGCGACCTCAAAGGCGTGATGGACCGGCTGGACTACATCCAGGGCCTCGGGACCACCGCGATCTGGCTCGCCCCGGTCTTCAAGAACCGTCCCGTGCAGGGCGCCGGCGCCGACGTGTCGGCCGGCTACCACGGCTACTGGATCACCGACTTCACCCAGGTCGACCCGCACTTCGGCACCAACGCGGACCTGAAGAGGCTGGTCAAGCTCGCGCACCAGCGGGGCATGAAGATCTACCTGGACATCATCGTCAACCACACCGCGGACGTCATCAGGTACGCGGAGAACACGAACACGTACGTCGACAAGGCCGACTCCCCGTACACCGACACCGACGGGCAGCCGTTCGAGGACCGCAACTACGCGACCTCCTCGACGTTCCCGGAGACCGACGCGACGTCGTACCCGTACACCCCGGTCTTCGGCAGCACCGCGGACCGGACCGTCAAGAAGCCGTCCTGGCTCAACGACGTGAACATGTACCACAACCGCGGCGACTCCACCTTCGCCGGCGAGAACAGCGAGTACGGCGACTTCGTCGGCCTCGACGACCTCTTCACCGAGCGTCCCGAGGTGGTCGAGGGCATGACCGAGATCTACTCGGACTGGATCGCCGACACCGGCATCGACGGCTACCGCCTGGACACCGTCAAGCACTCCAACATGGAGTTCTGGCAGCAGTGGGCGCCCGGCGTCGAGCGGGCCGCCAAGAAGGCCGGCAAGGACGACTTCTTCATGTTCGGCGAGGTCTACACCGCCGACCAGGAGATCCAGTCGACCTACGTGCGCGAGGGCAAGCTGCCGGCCACGCTGGACTTCTCCTTCCAGGAGGCGGCGCGCGGCTTCGTCACCGGCAACAGCGGCGCCGACGCGCTGTCCGCCCTGTACGCCAAGGACGACCTCTACACCGCCCGCAACACCGGCGCCGACCGGCTGCCCACCTTCCTCGGCAACCACGACATGGGCCGGATCGGCTCCTTCATCGCCGCCGCGGCGACCGCCGACACCCGGCTCAAGCGCGACCAGCTCGCCCACGAGCTGATGTTCCTGACCCGGGGCCAGCCGGTCGTCTACTCCGGCGACGAGCAGGGCTTCACCGGGCCGGGCGGCGACAAGGACGCCCGCCAGGACATGTACGCGAGCAAGAGCGCGGACTACCTGGACGACGACCTGATCGGCACCGACAGCACCCACGCGGTGGACAACTACGACACGTCGCACCCGGTCTACCAGACCATCGCGGCGCTCGCGAAGCTCCGCAAGGCGAACCCGGCGCTGGTCACCGGCGTCCAGATGACCCGGTACGCGGCCGAGGGCCAGGGCGTCTTCGCGGCGTCCCGCCTGGACAGGTCGAAGCGGGGTGAGTACGTGGTCGCGTCCAACAACGCCACCACCACGCAGACCGTCAGCTTCGCCACGTCCACGCCGAACGCCACGTTCACCGGGATCTACGGCGGCGCCACGGCGGTGACCTCGGACGCCACCGGCAAGATCACCATCACGGTGCCGGCGCTGTCCTCGGTCGTCCTCAAGGCCGGGAACGCGATCGCCGTACCCTCCGCCGCTCCGACCGTGAGCATCAGCGGCCCGAAGCCGGACGCCTCGGTCGCCACCCGCACCGAGATCGTCGCCGACGTCGTCGGCGACCCGCTGTCGACCGTGACCTTCGCGGCCCAGGCCGGAAACGGCGAATGGAAGCTGCTCGGCACCGCCGACCGGGCGCCCTACCGCGTCTACCACGACCTGACCGGGCTGGCCGGGGACACCCCGGTGCGGTACAAGGCAGTGGTGCGTGACAGCAGGGGACGGCTCGCGTCCTCGACCGTGGGCATCACCGTCGGCACCCCGGAGGCCACCTCCACCGCCGGCTACGCGGTCGTGCACTACCAGCGGCCGGACGGCGAGTACGACGACCAGAACCTGTACGTGTGGGGCGACATCGACCCGTCCATGTCCACCACCTGGCCCAACGGTCAGCAGTTCACCGGCGCCGACTCGTACGGCCGCTTCGCCTACGTGAAGCTCAAGCCGGGCGCGAAGAGCGTCGGGTTCGTCGTGGTCGACGACGACGGCGACAAGGACGTCGACGCGGACCGGAGCATCAACGTCGGCGACAACCCGGAGATCTGGGTCAAGCAGGGCGACGCCAAGGTCTACACCTCCCGGCAGGCCGCCACCGGCGAGCCCGACCCGGCGCAGGACACCACCAGGGCGGTCGTCCACTGGAAACGCGCCGACGGGAACTACGACGGCTGGGGCATGCACGTCTGGTCCGGCGCCGCGAACCCGACCGACTGGTCGAGCCCGCTGCTCCCGGCCCGGATCGACAGCTACGGCGCGGTCTTCGAGGTGCCGCTCGCGGCCGGGGCGACCTCGCTGAGCTACATCATCCACCGCGGCGACGAGAAGGACCTGCCGAGCGACCAGTCCCTCGACTTCGGCAAGGCCGGCCGTGAGGTCTGGCTGCTGGCCGGTCAGGAGACCCGCCTGCTGCCGCTGGTCAAGACCGCCGGCGGCGGTGGCGTGGCCGACGTGACCAAGTCCGCCGCGGTCTGGCTGGACCGGGGCACGATCGCCTGGAAGACCGGCACCGGCACCACTCTGGAGCCGGTCGGGGCGGGCACCGACGGCAAGGTCTACGACCTGGTCTGGTCGCCCACCGGCGGGATCGGCGTCAAGGACGGCGAGCTGACCGGGACGTACGAGACCGTGTCTCTCCAGGCACAGCGCAACGGTCTCACCGAGGCCCAGCGTGAGGCGTTCCCGCACCTCTGGCAGTACGGCGCGTTCCGTACCTCCAAAAAAGATCTCGCAGAGGTTCTCCAGAGCCAGATCGTGGTGACCGAACGCGACGCCGCAGGCAAGCTGCTCTCGGCCACCGGCGTCCAGCTCTCCGGCGTCCTCGACGACGTCTACGGCTCCGCGACCGGCGCCACCCTCGGCCCGGTCCTCAGCGGGAAGAAGGCGAGCGTCGCGGTGTGGGCGCCGACCGCCCGCAGCGTCGAGCTCGAGGTCTACGACACCGCCGGCCAGGTCTCCCCGGCTCTCGTGGCGCTGACCCGCGACGACCGCACCGGCGTCTGGTCCGGCCGCGGCGACTGGGCCGGTAGGTTCTACAAGTTCCGGGTCACCGCGTGGCAGCCGGCCGCGCAGAAGCTGGTCACGGCGTCGGTCACCGACCCGTACGCGGTCGCGCTGACCGCCGACTCCACCCGGAGCCGTTTCGTCAGCCTGTCCGACCCGGCGCTCGCGCCGGCCGGCTGGGCAGGACTCAGGAAGCCGGCGGCAACCGCTCCCGCGAAGATCCAGATCTCGGAGCTGTCGGTCCGGGACTTCTCGATCGCCGACGCGTCCGTGCCTGCCGAGAAGCGGGGCACCTTCAGCGCCTTCACCGTCGAGTCGGAGGGCACCAAGCACCTGAAGGAGCTGGCGAAGGCCGGGGTCACCCACCTGCACCTGCTCCCGGCGTTCGACTTCGCCACCATTCCGGAGAAGCGTGCCGACCAGCAGCAGCCCGCCTGTGACCTGGCGTCGCTGCCCGCCGACTCGGAGGAGCAGCAGGCCTGCATCGCCGCGGTGGCCGCCACCGACGGCTACAACTGGGGCTACGACCCGCTGCACTACACGGTTCCGGAGGGCGGCTACGCGGTGTCGCCCGACGACCGGACCAAGGAGTTCCGTTCCATGGTCGCCGGGGTCAACCAGGCCGGTCTGCGGGTGGTCATGGACGTCGTCTACAACCACACCTCGGCGGCCGGGACCGACGCCAAGTCGGTGCTCGACCAGATCGTGCCCGGTTACTACCACCGGCTGCTCGACGACGGCACCGTCGCCAACTCCACCTGCTGCTCCAACACCGCGCCGGAGAACGCGATGATGGGCAAGCTCGTGGTCGACTCGATCGTCACGTGGGCCAGGCAGTACAAGGTCGACGGGTTCCGCTTCGACCTGATGGGCCACCACCCGAAGGAGAACATCCTGGCGGTGCGCAAGGCCCTGGACAAGCTCACGCTGGCGAAGGACGGCGTCGACGGCAAGAACATCTACGTGTACGGCGAGGGCTGGAACTTCGGTGAGGTGGCGAACGACGCCCGCTTCATCCAGGCCACCCAGCTGAACATGGGCGGCACCGGGATCGGCGTGTTCAACGACCGGCTCCGGGACGCGGTCCGTGGCGGCGGCCCGTTCGACAACAACCCGCGTATCCAGGGCTTCGCGTCCGGCCTGGCCGGCGCCCCGAACGGCGACGCGGTCAACGGCACCGCGGCGGAGCAGAAGGCGCGCCTGCTGCACTACCAGGACCTGATCAAGGTCGGTCTGACCGGCAACCTGGCGGACTACACGTTCACCGACTCGTCCGGCGCGACCGTCAAGGGCTCGCAGGTCGACTACAACGGGGCGCCGGCCGGCTACACGGTCGACCCCGGTGAGTCGATCACCTACGTCGACGCGCACGACAACGAGATCCTGTACGACGCGCTGGCGTACAAGCTGCCCCAGGCCACCACGGCCGCGGACCGGGCACGGGCGCAGTCGGTGGCGCTGGCCACCACGGTGCTCGGGCAGGGTGCGGGCTTCGTGACCGCGGGCAGCGAGATCCTGCGCTCCAAGTCGCTGGACCGGAACTCGTTCAACTCGGGTGACTGGTTCAACCAGATCATCTGGGACTGCACGCGGGGCAACGGTTTCGGCCGGGGTCTGCCGCCCAAGGCGGACAACGAGTCGAAGTACGCCTACGCCAAGCCGCTGCTGGCCGACCCGGCCCTGGTGCCGGACTGCGCCTCGATGAACCTGTCCAACAACCTCTACCAGGAGCTGCTCAGGATCCGGAAGTCCAGCCCGGCGTTCGGTCTGGCCACCGGCTCGCAGGTGCGGCAGCGGGTGTCGTTCCCGCTGTCCGGCCTGAACGAGACCCCTGGCGTGATCACCATGACGATCGACGCCCGCGGCGTGGACCGTCAGTGGAAGTCGATCACGGTCGTCTTCAACGCCGGCACCACGGCGGCCACCCAGAAGGTGCCCGCGCTGGCCGGTAAGAAGGTCGCCCTCCACCCGGTGCAGCGGGCCTCGGCCGACCCGGTCACCCGTTCCGCGTCCTTCGCGGCGGCGACCGGCACGCTCACCGTCCCCGCACGGACCGTCTCGGTCTTCGTGCAGAGCTGACCCCCGGGTCGGCGCCGGTCCCCTTCCACCCTGGCGCCGACCCGGCTCAGCACCCGATCACGGCCACCGCTCACCCGCCTGCCCGGGTGGGCGGTGGCCGATTCCATTCCGGCCGGTTCAGCCGTTGAGGGCCGGGGTGGTGAGCCGTTCGTAGAGCTGGTGGGCCGGCTCCGGGCGGCCCAGGTGGTAGCCCTGCACGAACTTGCAGCCCATCGCCGTGAGCAGGTTCAGCTCCTCGGCGTCCTCGACGCCCTCGGCCACCACCCGCAGGCCGAGGGTGTGCCCGAGCTGCACGATGGCGCTGACCAGCTCCTGCTGGCGGCCGTTGCCGACCAGGCCGGTGATGAACGAGCGGTCGAGCTTCAGCACGTCGACCGGGATGTCGCGGAGGTAGCCGAGCGACGAGTAGCCGGTGCCGAAGTCGTCGATGGCGATCCGTACGCCGAGTTCGCGCAGTTCCTGGAGACGGGCCGAGGTGACCGCGACGTCACGCATCATCACCGTCTCGGTGAGCTCCAGGACCAGGCAGCGCGGGGAGAGCCCGGTGGTGGCCAGGGCGTACGCCACGTGGTCGGTGAGGTCGGGCAGGTCCAGGTGTGCGGCCGACAGGTTGACGCTGACCCAGGCGGGCGCGGTCCACGGGTTCTCCACCTGCCAGTGGCGCAGCGTCCGGCAGGCCTCGAGGAGGATCCACCGGTCGATCTCGATGATCATTCCGGTCTCCTCGGCGAGCGGGATGAACGAGCCCGGCTGCTGGAGCCCGCGCAACGGGTCCTGCCAGCGGACCAGCGCCTCGGCGCCGGCCACCTGACCCTCCTGCACCGCGTACACCGGTTGCAGGTGCAGCCGCAGCTCGCCGCGGTGCACCGCCTCGCGCAGCCGGTTCTCCTGGTCGAGCCGGGTGAGCAGCTGCTCGTGCATCCGGTTCTCGAACACCATGAACCGGTTCTTGCCCAGGTCCTTGGCGGCGTACATGGCGACATCGGCGTTGCGGACCACCTCGTCGGCGTCGGCGTAGCGGGCCGCGTCCGGGACCACGCCGACGCTGACCGTCACCACCGCCTCCCGCCCGTGCACCACGAAGGGCCGGGCGATGGCGTCCAGGCAGGCGCGGGCCAGACTCTCCACCACCGGCGGGGTGGCGCCCTCGAGCAGGACGGCGAACTCGTCGCCGCCGAGCCGGGCCACCGTGTCGTGCGGGCGCAGGACGGAGCTCAGCCGTTCCGCCGCGGTCCGCAGCAGCAGGTCGCCGGCGTTGTGCCCGAGGCTGTCGTTGACCCGTTTGAAACCGTCCAGGTCGAGGTAGAGCAGGGCGATGTGCTCGCCGGAGGACCGGGACCGGTTGAGCGCGTGGTCCAGCCGGTCGAGCAGCAGCTTGCGGTTGGGCAGCCCGGTGAGCCCGTCGTGCAGGGCCTGGTGGCGCAGGTCGTGTTCGAGGTCGCGCTGCCGGGTGACGTCGCGCAGCACGACGACCGCGCCGATCGGCCGGCCCGCCTTCTCCAGGGAGCTGACGTTGTACTCGACCCGGACCGAGGTGCCGTCCGGGCGCAGCAGGCGGCCCTCCCGGATGCCGCTGGTCAGCCCGTCGGCCGCCTCCGGGAAGAGCACGGTGGCCGCCCGCTGGAGCAGCCCGCCGGCGCCGAGGCCGGTGATCCGCCCGGCCGCGTCGTTGGCGAAGGTGATCCGCCCGGCCGGGTCGATGCCGCAGATGCCCTCGCCGGCGTTGGCCAGGATGCTGTCGGTGTACTCCTTGGCCAGGATCTCCCGGGCCGACAGCTCCAGCTGTTCGGCCATCGAGTTGAAGGCGCGGGCCAGCCGCCCGATCTCGTCGCGGCCGTCCGGCGGCACCCGCAGCGAGTAGTCCCCGGAACGGATGGTGCGGACCGCCGCGGTGAGCGAGGTGATCCGGCGGATCAGCGAACCGGACAGCCCGAAGCCGAGGGCCAGCACCAGCAGGATCACCACGGCGGAGCTGACCATGGTGATGATCTGGGACGTCCGGGTGGACGCCATCATCTGCTCGTAGATCGGGGTGTACTCGAGGATGACCGCGCCGATCCTCTTGCCGGCCTTGGTGTTCATCGGCACCACGACCTGCTTGATGCCGCCGGGGTAGTCGGCGCTGGTCTCGACGAAGACGCGGGACTCGCCGTCGTCGATCGTCCTGCCGACCTCGTCGCCGAGATCGTGGTCGAAGACCGACGCGACGTTCTCCTCGACGACGTCGCCGAGGATGTACTTGCCGGAGTCCACCACCACGGCGTCGCGGTGCTGGGTCGCGTGCATCCGCTGGAGGTAGTTGTCGAGTGCCTCGGGGCTGTAGTAGAGCGGCGCGATCACCTCGCCCTCGGTGTCGGCCGCGAGGCCCAGCGCGACGTCCATGGCGACGCCCCGAGCCAGCCGGGCGGCCTCCAGGGCGGCGGCCCGTTCGGCCGACACCGTGGTGCTCCGCCATCCGATCAGCGCGGTGGCCGCCACCATGAGAGCCACCAGGAGGTAACCCCCGAGCAGCTTCTGCCGTACGTTCATCCGCACTCCCCGAGACTCGACGCCGCCTCACATCGGCAGCCGCTCGGGGCGGGATTAGCTGATGCCGGCTTCTACCGGCTCCTTCTGCCGGGTCGTCCGGCCGTGCAGGCCGATGCCGACGGCCACCAGGATCGCCACGCCGGCGACCACCCCGACCACGAGGGTGGGCAGGTCGAACAGCTTGAGGGCGCTGGCCAGCAGCACGATCACCAGCGCGGACCGGACCAGCCCGCCGGGCGCCCGCGACGAGATCCGGGAGCCGAGCAGCACGCCCGGGATGGACCCGAGGATCACCGCGCCGGCGATGTCGAGCTGGAGGTCGCCGAAGAAGGCGTGGCCCAGTGCCGCGGCGGTGACCAGCGGCACCGCCTGGATGAGGTCGGTGCCGACCAGGTCGTTGGCGCGCAGCGTCGGGTAAAGGGCCAGCAGCGCCACGATGATCAGTGAGCCGGAGCCGACCGAGGTGAGGCCGACCACCAGGCCGCCCATGATCCCGATCAGCACGGTCGGAACAGGCTTGACGGTGATCGGGGCGACGGGGCGGTCCGCGTTGCGGCGCCCGGTCCAGGCCTTGAGCAGCATGCCGCCGGCGGCCAGCAGCAGCGCCACGCCGAGGGCGATCTTGACGGCGTGCTGGACGCTCTCGTCGCTGCCGAACATGTCCAGCAGCAGGACGCCGAGGAAGGCGGACGGGATGCTGCCGGCACACAGCCAGGCCACCAGCCGCCAGTTCACCGTGCCGCGGCGGGCGTGCACCCAGCCGCCGAACGGTTTCATGATCGCGCTGGCGGCCAGGTCGCTGGAGATGGCGGCGACCGGGTGCACGCCGAAGAGCAGGACGAGGATGGGCGTCATCAGGGCGCCACCGCCCATGCCGGTGAGCCCGACGATGATGCCGACTCCCAGGCCGGCGAGCACCATGATCGGATCCATGCGGCGCAGCCTGCCGGACCATCACCCTCCTTGTCTACTAAATCAGTTGAGTTTGTCGAGTTTCTCGCACGGCTGTCACCGGATCGATGCCGGATTCCGGCAGCGCGCGGAGCGGTCACCCGTCGGCGAGCTGTTTGTCCGCATTCAACCGTCTTGGCGAAGGGGGTAGCCCTGTCCGAAACCGGGTAAGGCCCCGGCATGCACCGATTGGACTGGCTCGCGGTCGTCCGGCACGGCCTCAGCACCGGCAACGTCACCGCTCAGAACGCCGAGGCCGGCGGCGCCGAGCTGATCGACATCCCGGAACGCGACGCCGACGTGCCGCTCGCCGCGGAGGGCCGGAAACAGGCCGAGGCGGTCGGCCACTGGCTGGCCGGGCAGCAACCGCGGCTCGCCGTGGTGTCGCCCTACCTGCGCACCCGGCAGACCGCGGAGATCGCGCTCGGCTCGATCCCGGCCGAGATCGTCGTCGACGAGCGGCTGCGCGACCGTGAGCTCGGTGTTCTCGACCTGCTCACGGCGCGCGGCGTACAGGCCCGGCTGCCCGGCGAGGCGCGCCGCCGGGAACGGCTCGGCAAGTTCTACTACCGGCCACCCGGCGGCGAGTCCTGGGCCGACGTGCTGCTGCGGCTGCGCGCCCTGCTGCGCGAGATCGGCGAGGACCACCCCGGCGGCCGGGTCGTGCTCCTCGCCCACGAGGCCACCGTGCTCATGGTGCGCTACCTGGCCGAGCGGCTCAGCGAGGCGGAGCTCATGGAGATCGCCCACGGCGCCACCATCGCCAACTGCTCGGTCAGCACCTGGGCCCGAACCGGCGACCGCCTGGAACCGGTCCTGTTCAACTCGGTCGAGCACCTGCGCCACCACGGCGCCCCGCCGACCCGGCAGGAGGACGTCAATGCCGAACCGGTCTGAGGAACAGGTCGTCACCCCCGCGCTCCTGCGGGACTGGCCCCTGCCGGATCCCCAGGGGGGCAAGGAGTCCCGCGGCACCGTGCTGGTCGTCGGTGGCGCCCGCTGCACCCCCGGCGCGGTCCTGCTGGCCGGGGTCGCGGCGCTGCGCGCGGGCGCAGGGCGGTTGCAGCTCGCGGTGGCCGCGGAGTCCGCCGTACCCCTGAGCATCGCGGTCCCGGAGGCCAAAGTGGTGGGTCTCGCGCCGGACGGTGCGCCCACCGACGAGATCCTCGAGCTGGCCGGCAGCGCGGACGTGATCGCCCTCGGGCCCGGCCTCGACGACGTCGACCACACCGTACGCCTGATGCGCGCCGTCCTGGCCCGGGCGCCCGAGGAGACCGCCCTGGTCCTCGACGCGTACGCCCTCGGCGCCCTCAGCAAGGAACCCGGCCTGCTCGACCGCCGCCGTGCCGTGCTCACCCCGAACCTGGTCGAGGCCGCCCACCTGCTCGGCCGCGAACCCGGCGACGATCTGGCCGCGGCCGCCCGCGAGCTGGCCGAACGCCATCACGCCGTGGTCTCGCTCTTCGGCCACATCGCCGCCCCGCAGGGCCCGGCCTGGCGTGAGGAGAGCGGCCACGCCGGCCTCGGCACCTCGGGCAGCGGCGACGTCCGCGCCGGCATCGTGGCCGGACTGCTCGGCCGCGGCGCCGATCCGGCGCAGGCCGCCTGCTGGGGCGCCTACGCGCACGCGGTCAGCGGCCTGCGCCTGGCTCCCCGGTACGGCCGGATCGGCTTCCTGGCCCGGGAGATCGTCGACGAGATCGCATCCACGATCGCCTCGGTCTGAGGCGGGACTCAGTCCTCCAGTGAGGCCCAGTCCAGGCCCAGCCTGCGTAGCCGGCGCAGGGCCTCGCGGTGGCGGACGCCGACGTAGACCTCCAGCCAGTCGGCGTCGTCCTCGCCGACCAGCGCCACCATGTCCGGCCCCGCGTACAGCCGGGACCGGGCGCACGGCCAGCGCATCGGCCGCAGCGGCACCCGGCGCAGCGGGGCCACGATCCGCCGGGCCTGCGCCCGGTCGACGAACGCCATGCCACCGCCCCGGTCCATCGCCGCACGGGTCAAACTCGACATCATGAGGTACGCGGAAAGCCGCTCCCGCTCGCGCAGCGGCTGATCGCTCAGCCCGTGGTAGTAGACCGGCGGATCCTCCAGGCCGGGTTCGATCAGCAGATCGAAGGTGCCGTCCGAGGCGGTGCCGAACACCAGCGTCCGGTCCGGCCCGGCGGCCGGCGGCCCCGGCAGGACACGCAGCGCGCCGCCGGACACCTCCGGCCGCCCGGCGGCCGCCTCGTGGAACGCGCGCAACGGCCCGGGCAGCCCGTCGGCCGGCTCCGGTGCGGCGGGCGGGACGTCCGAGTACCAGTCGGCGACGAACCCCCGCAGCGCACCGACCGGATCGCCGGGCAGCAGGTCCAGCCAGTCGGTCCCGGCCGGTGGGCCGTCCGGGCGGGCCAGATCCAGCAGGTGCTGCGGCAGCGGGGTGTAGAGCCGCAGACCGGCCCGCTGGAGCACACCCCGGCGGCGGGCCAGTTCGGTCACCCGCGCGGTGCCCAGCGCCAGACAGCCGTCGGGCAGGCGGGCGAACACGTGGACCGGCAGGGCGTCGCCGCCGGTCAGCCGCCCCTCGACCAGCCGCGCGAACGGCCCGGTGACGGTCAGGTCCTCGGCGGTGCGCACGCCACCGGTGATCACCACGGTCCCCGCGGGACCGATGGCGAACAGGTCGCCCGCCTCGCCGTGCACCTTCGCCCGCGGCCCGGCCGTGGCGAGCGCCCCGGCCTCGGCGACGACGGACCAAAGGCGGATCCGCTTCCCCTCATCGCTCATCGAAGGCTCTGCACCGTCTCCGCCGTGGGGGCAACGAATCTCCGCCTGGACACGGTGGACCCCCCGGGACTGGACCCGGGATCGGTCCTCCACGGGTGGGTGCGTGCGGGTGGCCTCCCCCTCGGCGGCCACCCGCGGACCTCGACCGTACCCGGCGTTCGTGAGCACTCCACGGATCCTGGCCGGGTTCGTACCGCACCTTTACCGGATCCAGACCTTCGCGGCCGAGGATGCGGGCATGTCCGAACCGTGGCGGCTGTCGGCCGCGCTGCTGCTGTTGCTTCCGGTCGCCGCCTGCAGCCGGGCGGCCCGTCCGGAGCTGCCCGACGGCAGTCACGCGCACACCATCACGGTCGATGGGCGGGAGCGGGCCTACCGGACATATCGTCCGGTCGCCCTTCCCCCCGGGCCGGTGCCGTTGGTGCTGGTCCTGCACGGCGGGGCGGGCAGCGGAGCGCAGGCCGAGAGGTCGTATGGGTGGGATGCCCGCGCCGACCGTGACGGTTTCGTGGTCGTCTACCCCGACGGGGTGAACCGCAGCTGGAATGCCGGACCGGGCTGCTGCGGCCCCGCCACCCGCGACGGCGTCGATGACGTCGCCTTCCTCGAAGCGGTCGTCGCGGAGACCGGCCGGCGTGTGCCGATCGACCCGGCCCGGGTGCGTGCGGCCGGCATGTCGAACGGGGCGATGATGGCCTACCGCCTGGCCTGCGACTCGACCGTGGTCACCGCGATCGCCCCGGTCGCCGGGATCGTGATCGGCGACTGCCCGTCCCCGGCCCCCGTCTCGGTGATCCACATACATGGCACGGAGGATCACAGCGTGCCGTGGTCCGGCGGCCCCGGAAAGCGCGACAACGACGGCACCGGCCGCGTCCCGATCCGGATCGACGGCCCACCGGTGCCCGATCTGGTCGCCGGCTGGCGCGACCGGGCGGGCTGCCCACCACCGGCCGAGCGCATCACGGGCGCGGTGACCACGACCACCGCGGACTGCCCCGGCGGCCGGGTGATCGAGCTGGTCAGCGTCGCCGGAGCCGGTCACCAGTGGCCGGGCGCGACCCGCCCCGGCGCGGCCGCCGAACGCCTCCTCGAACTCGACCCGCCCTCCGGCGCCCTGGACGCCACCGCCACGATCGCCGACTTCTTCACCGCCCTGACCTGACCGCCGTCCCCGTCATCTCGCCCCTGCTCACCTCGGCCCCGTCATCACGCTTCCGGTCGCCTTGCCGCCGTCGCTTCCCCTCCGGCGTGGGGTCGCCCGGCGTCGCTGACGTTTTCGTGCGTTTCAATGGCGGTCGTGCGGGTGGCTCAGCCGGTGGCGGCTACGGCGCGGCGGAAGGCGGTGAGGGTCCGCTCGATGTCGTCGGCGCTGGTGCGCCAGTTGCACACGGACAGGCGGATGGCGCGGCGCCCGCCCGCCATGGTGCCGCTCAGCCACGCCTCGCCGCTGTCGACCACGTGCCGCAGCACCCGGTCGGTGGTGTCGTCGTCGCCGAAGCGGAAGAGGACCTGGTTGATCACGACCTTGCCGAGCACCTCGCAACCCGGGACGTCCGCCAGCCCGGCCGCGAAGGTCCGGGCGTGCCCGCAGCAGCGCTCCACCAGGTCGGCGACGCCACGCCGGCCCAGCGACCGCAGCGCCGCGTAGACCGGGAAGGCGCGGGCCCGCCGGGAGAACCCGGGCGTCCAGTCGATCTGGTCGCGTGGCCCGTCCGGACCGCTCTGCACCAGGTAATCGGCCGTGGTGCTGACCGCGGCCCGGTGCGGCTCCGGGTGGGCGCAGAAGGCGATCCCGCTGTCGTAGGGAACGTTCAGCCACTTGTGCGCGTCGGTCGCCCACGAGTCGGCCCGTTCCGCCCCGGCCGCGAGGTGCCGCAACCGGGGGCTGGCCAGCACCCACAGCCCGAACGCCCCGTCCACGTGCAGCCACGCCCCGGCGGCCGAGGTCGCGTCGGCGATCGCGGACAGGTCGTCGAAGGCGCCGGTGTTCACCTCGCCGGCCTGCGCGCAGACGATCGCCGGCCCACCGGTGTGCAGTGCGTTCCGCAGCGCCGCCACGTCCATCCGGCCCGCGGCGTCGGCGGGCACCACGGTCAGCGACGCCGTACCGAATCCGAGCAGCCGCAGCGCCCGGTCGATCGTGGTGTGCCGCCGCGCGCTCACCACGATCCGCACGGCGGGCGCCCCGGCCAGCCCGCGTTCCTCGACGTTCCAGCCGGCGCGGCGCAGCACGTGGTGCCGGGCGGCCGCCAGACAGGTCAGGTGCGCGCTCTGGCAGCCGGGCACGAAGGCGTACGAGCTGCCGGCCGGCAACCTGAACAACTCCCGCAGCCACTCACCGGCCACCTCCTCGGCCACCGACGCCGCCGGTGAGCAGGCGTAGAGCCCGGCGTTCTGATCCCAGACCGTGGTGAGCCAGTCGGCGGCCACCGCGGCCGGCAGCCCACCCCCGATGACGAACCCGAAGTACCGCCCACCGGCGCTGCCGATCAGCCCCGGATCGGCGGCCACGGCCAGTTCCTCCACCACCTTCAGCGGATCCACCGGGCCGTCCGGCAGTGGCCCGCCCAGCCGCTCGCGCAACTCCTCAAGCCCGGCCGTCTCGCCGACCGGCCGCACGTCCAGCGATTCCAGCCAGTCCGCTGCGATCCGCGCGGCCCTGGCGAGCACGTCGTCGTCCACCACCTCACGGTAGGCGTTCCAGCGGCACGGCAGGCGCCCCACCGGCACGGCAGGCACCCCACCACCTGCGATCTTGAACGTCTCACCACCCGCAGGAGCCTTCTTCTCGGGTGTTTGCGGTTCTACGTCAAGCGCCCGGTCGGGCGAATCGCCGATTGGGGGCCGCCGTCCGCCGCGCTAGGTGGAAATGGGGCTTTCGCCGGAGTTAGGCGACCGTTTCGCCCGCTTTGCATGCCGAGGTTAGGCGATCTTGGACGATTTGCCACCCGAGACGGTGGCAAATCGCTCAAGGTCGCTCCGGGTGACGCATCCGCTGGCGAGGGATTGCGGATTCCGCCGTGGGCAGCCATGAAGAAGACTCGCAGAGGTGACAAAACGCCCAAGATCGTGGGGAGGTGGGGGGCGGAGGTGGGGCGTTCAAGATCGTGGGAGGTGGGGAGCGATCGCGGGGAGGTGGGGAGCGGTGGTGAGGCGTTCAAGATCGCGGGGGAGGGGGTTTCAGGGCTCCTCGTGGGCGGTGGCGCGGGCCGCGCACAGGAACGTCCCGCCGACCGCGAACGCCCCCAGCACCGCCAGCGAGATCTGTGTCTCGTGGTCGAGTTGCCGCTCGTACACCGACCGGCTCACCTCGATCACCTGATCGTTCTCCTCCAGCACGTACTTCCCGTCCCGCTGCCCGGGCGTGCCGTCCAGGGCCACGAACGCCCCCACCAGCGCCACCCAGAATCCGAAGAACGTGACCGCGGCGGCGAGGGCCGCCCAGACCGGTACGTGCGGCGGCACCCACGACGCCAGACTCCAGAAGCGTCGCGGCTGGCGGGTCTGGAAGCCGCGCCGGTTCGCCAGGATCCCGGCCGCGAACGCCGGCACCGTCAGGATCGCCGCGAACCCGACCGCGATCGGGATGATCACCGGACGGGTGCCGAACGCGAGGGCGCCGATGAGCCCGGCCGACCACAGCACGCCGGCACCGCACATCAGACTCAGCAGCAACAGGCCGCGACGCGAGATCATCACCGCTGACGCTAGTGTCCGCCCGCGCGGCCCGGGGCCGTTTCCGGTCAGCCGCCCGCGATCGGGGCCGGGGTGATGGTCCCCCGCGAGGGGCTTCCGGCCGGGCGAATCGCCGATCTGGCCGAACCTTTTGTCATAGTATGGAAGGATGTTCGTCCGCCGTGTGTTCGCCCCGCTCGTGATGGCTGCCCTGCTACTGGCCGCGCCGGCCACCCCGGTCGCCGCCGCTCCCGGCCCGCCGCCGCTGCACCAGGGTCTGCTCGTCTCGGCTCAGAGCCCGAACCTGTGCCTGACCGGCGGCGGGGTCGGCAAGATCCTGGCCACCGGGGTCTGTGACCGGGCGAACCGGTTCCAGAACCTGTTCCTGACCAGCACCGGCATCCTCCGGGTGGGCCTGGACTGCATCCAGCCGGACAGCACCGCCGAGGGCGCCAAGATCCGGGTCGCGGCCTGCAACTCGCAGAACGGCCGCCAGATCTGGTGGTTCACCGCGGCTCTCCAGTCCGGAGACCGTAAGGGCCGCTGCGTCACCCAGAACGCCGTGAGCGCGGACGGCGAGCACGGCACCGTCCGGTTGAAGGCCTGTACCGGCAAACCGAACCAGAGGTGGCGCTCCCAGGCCCTGTGATGAGACCCCGCGGGGCACCGTGATCTATCGAGGATCGTTTATGGTTCCGGGGTGGCGGAGGACTGGTGCGGCTGGTGCGGTGAGCGGCGGGAGGAGACCGAGTTCGGTCTGCGGGTCTGGTCGGGCCGGGTCTCCGACACCTATTTCGCCCGGCAGGCCTATGTCCGCGGCCACGCGGTCGTGGTCTGGCGTGGCCGGCACGTGGCCGAGCCGATCGATCTGAGCCCGGTGGAGTCGGACCTCTACCACCGTGAGGTGCTGACCGTCGCCCGGACGATCCGTGACTGTTTCCGCCCGGCGACGCTCAACTACCTGACCCTGGGGCGGCCCGGCGAGCATCTGCACACCCATGTGATCGCCCGCTACCCGGACGACGCGGGCGCCGACGGCCCGCTGCCGGTGTCGCCTCCGCCGCTGCTGGACACGTCGCACTGGCGCGCGGACGCGGCGGCGCTGAAGGCGCTGCTGAACTGAGGCGAGAGGGAGTACTCTGATGCTTCTCTGCGCGGAATTGTCACACGAAGCAGAGAGTTCCAGTATCAGAATAGGGCCTGGAGGCACGGGTGTCAAGTCTGTCAAGCGTTTCCGCCACGGAATTCGCCGAGGAGCAACGCCACGTCACGATGATCTACACCCGGCTCGACGAGATGCGGGACCGGGAACGCACCCGCCTCGCCGAGACGTGGCGCCGGACCGGCGGCACCCCGGAGGCGCGCGCCCAGCGGGACAGCGCCGCCCGCGGTCACGCCGAGCGCCTGGCCCGGTACGACGCGGTCGAGTCCGGGCTGTGCTTCGGCCGCCTCGACCCGCACGACGGCACGCCGTTGCGGATCGGGCGGATCGGCATCCACGACACCGAGGATCCGCTGCTCGTCGACTGGCGGGCCCCGGCCGCCCGTCCGTTCTACGTGGCCACCGCCGTCACCCCGTACGGCGTCGCCCGTCGCCGCCACATCCGCACGCGTGGCCGTACCGTCGTGGGCCTGGACGACGAGGTCCTCGATCCGGACGTCGCGGCAGCGGCCGCGAGTGGCACCCTGGTCGGCGAGGCCGCCCTGATGGCGGCGCTGGACGCGCACCGGACCGGCCGGATGCGCGACATCGTCGAGACCATCCAGGCCGAACAGGACCGGGTGATCCGGTCGGCGGCCGGTGGCGTGCTGGTGGTGCAGGGCGGACCGGGCACCGGCAAGACCGCGGTGGCGCTGCACCGGGCGGCGTTCCTGCTCTACACCCACCGGGAGCAGTTCAGCGCCCGGGGTGTTCTGATCGTCGGCCCGAATCCGACGTTCCTGCGCTACATCTCGCAGGTGCTGCCGTCGCTCGCGGAGACCGGGGTGGTGCTGGCCACGCCCGGCGATCTGTTCCCGGGGGTGGCCGCGCGACGGGCCGAGCCGGCGGCGGTGGCCGAGGTGAAGGGCCGCGCCGCGATGGTGGAGTTCCTGGCCGAGGCGGTCCGGGACCGGCAGCGGGTGCCGGCGGCGCCGATCGAGATCGTGGTGGACCGGCACGTGCTGCGGCTGGACGCCGCCTCCTGCGAGCCGGCCCGGCGGCGGGCGCGGGCCTCCGGGCGGCTGCACAACCTGGCCCGGCCGATCTTCACCGACGGGATCCTCGACGTGCTGGCCGCGCAGATCGCCGAGCGGATCGGTGACGACCCGTTCTGGGACGACCCGCTGGGCGAGGACGACGCGCCCGGCGAACGGAACCTGCTGAACGCCGCGGACCTGGCCGACATCCGCGACGACCTGGCCGCCGACCCGGGCGTACGGGCGGTGCTCGACGAGTTGTGGCCGGTCCTCACCCCGCAGCGGTTCCTCGGCGACCTGTACGCCACCACGGACCACCCGGATCTGCGCCGGGCGCCGGGCGGCGGCTGGACCCCGGCCGACGTGCCGCTGCTCGACGAGGCCGCCGAACTGCTCGGTGCGGACGACAGCGCGGCCCGGGCGGCCGCCGCCCGGGTGCTGCGGACCCGGCTCGACTACGCGCAGGGGGTCCTGGACATCACGGCCGGCTCCAAGTCGTACGAGGCGGAAGCCGACGACGAGGCCGAGATCCCGAACATCGCCGACGTGATGGAGGCCGACATGCTCGCCGAGCGCCTGGCCGACCGGCAGTGGCGTTCGGCGGCCGAGCGGGCGGTGGCGGACCGGTCGTGGGCGTACGGTCACGTGATCGTCGACGAGGCGCAGGAGGTCAGCCCGATGGCGTGGCGGATGCTGATGCGCCGTTGCCCGAGCCGGTCCATGACGGTGGTCGGCGACCTGGCCCAGACCGGCGCGGGGGCCGGCGCCGAGTCGTGGTCGGAGGTGCTGTCCCCGTACGTGGCGGACCGCTGGCGGCTGGCCGAGCTGACCGTCAGCTACCGCACCCCGGCCGAGATCATGGCGTACGCCGGCCGGATGATCCCCCAGGTCGAGCTGCCGCGCCCGGTCCGCTCGTCCGGTGTGGAGCCCCGTGAGCTGACCGGCGACCTGTCCGGCCTGGCCGCGATCGTGGCCGCGGAGGCCGGCGGCGGCAGTCTCGCCGTGATCGCCGGAGCCGGAGGGTTCGCCGAGGTCGCGGCGGTGCTCCCGGACCTGGGCCAGGACGTGGAGGAGCCGGCCGTCCTGCTGACCGTGACGCAGGCCAAGGGCCTGGAGTTCGACCATGTGGTGCTGGTCGACCCGGAGGAGATCCGGGCCGGGTCGCGGCGCGGCGTCAACGACCTCTACGTGGCCCTGACCCGCGCCACCCAGCGGCTCACGATCTACCGGACCGGGCCCGCGGAGTGTGCCGGCGGTACCCGCTGACGGTCGGATCGCCGGTGATCCAGAAGCGCCACGGCACGTCGTGCGCGGAGGTCACCCCGACCCGCGGCCCGGCCGAGATCGGCCCCACCGGCGCGTCCGGTGGGGCCAGCACGGCCGGGCCCGCGCCGAACAGCGGCGTGTCGTCGGCCGCCCGGGTCAGCGCCAGCACCTGCATCAGCTTGGCCGGGCCGGCGGCCAGGTCGGTGTCGCGCCGGGCGGCCGGGCGCCGGGCTCGCGCCATCTCGATCCCGTCGACCACCTCGCCGGCCCGCAGCAGCACGGCCGCCGCCTGCCCGGCCTCGCCGCAGACCACGTTGGCGCAGAAGTGCATGCCGTAGATCTGGTAGACGTACAGCCGTCCGGCCGGGCCGAACATCACCGCGTTCCGGCCGGTCCGGCCGCGATGGGCGTGGCTGGCCGGGTCCTCGCCGAGCCCGCTGTAGGCCTCCACCTCGGTGAGCCGCGCGGTCACCCCGTTCGCGGTGATCCGCCAGCCGAGCAGCCGCCGCGCGGCCTCGTCGACGGCGGACGCCGGAAGATCCATCCAGTCGGTGCTCACGGCAGCGCCTCACCAGTGGCTTTCGATCTCGATTCGGGGGTACGGGCGACGCGCGCCGTCACCGGATCGGTGGGTCCGGCACCGGCCGGGTCGACCGAGGTCAAGACTATCGGGGGCCTCCTGGTGGTCGCCCGGAGGAGATTCGGGCCGCGGCGGTGCGCATTCCGGTTTCCATCGATATAGTTCGTCGTCCTGGGAGCGGGCGGGGAGCGAACGATGCAACATGCAGGGGAAACACCGGACTCGGCGGTGGCGGGGGAGAGCTCGGGGCTGGGCGCGCGACTGGCCGCGGCCGGCGTCGGGCGGGCCGACGCGATCCCGGCCGGTCCGGAGGCGCCCTTCGACGGCGGGCCGGGCGGCACGCGTACCGATGATGGGGTGGACAAGGGCAGAACGGCCTGGTGGCGCGGCGGTTGGGTGATCCCGTCGGCGGTCGCGGTGGTTCTGGTGGGCTGCCTGGGCGCGGCGGTTCTGCGGTTCGTGGATTTCTCCGGCCCGGCGCGGTCCGCGCAGCCGGCGCCGCGGGCCACCCCGCCGGCGAGTGCCCCGGCGCCGGCCGCGACCGGGCCGCTGGCGAGTGACCAGCCGGTGCGTGCCGACGACGACCTGGACCAGGTCTGCGGCGGCACCTTCTTCCCGGCGGCGCCGAAGCACCGGGGCGACAGCCCGCACCCGACGATGATCAGCGTGCGGGAGTCGCTGACCGCGGAGAACCGGTTCACCCGGACGCTGAACCGCATCGCCTACAGCGGATCCGCCGCGCTGCGCCGGGCGTGGGCGCCGGAGCCGCAGCGGGCGCAGTTGGTGGCCTGCCTCGATCTGACCGGCCCGGGGAAGCCGATCCGCGCCTGCAAGTCGGGTGACGAGAAGCTGTCGCTGGTGGAGGGGAAGTACCGGCTGACCGTCTACGAGGTGGCCACCCGCCGCAAGGTGGCCGAGGCGGCGCTGACCGGTGGTGACCGGGCCTGCCCCTTCGTGATCCTGACCAGCGCCGGGCCGACGCTCTACAGCGCGGTCAAGGACCAGCAACTGTACGACGTGCTGCGCACGCGGGTGGAGGGCTGAGGCCGGGCGTGTCTTAGGAGTCGGTGAGCCGATCCTTAAGGAATCCTTTCCCGGGCCGCTCGGGGCGGGTGCCCGCCGCATAGTGAGGGGGCGTCCGTCCCGTCCCCGCTCACCGAGGTGAATTCACCGTGCCCCTCTCCGCCGCCGCCCGATTCCGGTACACCCTGGCAGCGGGATCGACAGCGGTGGTGATCGGAGCCGGCTTCCTGGTGGCGGGACTGGCGCACGGTGGCACCGGTCCGGCCCCCGCCCCCCGGTCGTTGAACACCCCACTCGCCGCCGCCGGATCCCCCGATCCCTCGGCCGCCTCCTCGGCGAGCGCCGTTCCCGGCACTTCTGCCATCCCGTCCGCCTCCGCTTCCCGGAAAGCGAGTCCCAAGGTGACGGTCAAGAAGACGAGCAGCAGGACGAGTGACCCGACGGCGAGCACGGCGAAGAGGACCAGCGCGCCCGCGACCTCCGGGACGGTGGCCGAGCAGGTGCTCGCCCACATCAACGAGGCCCGGGCCGCCGAGGGGCTCGAGCCGCTCACCCTGACCACGAAACTCTCCAGGGCCGCGGCCCTGCACACCCAGCTGATGATCGACGGCTGCGGGCTGTCGCACCAGTGCTCCGGCGAGGCCGGGCTGGGCGAGCGGTTCAGCGCGCAGGGCGTCTCCTGGGGCACGGCCGGGGAGAACATCGGCTACGGATCCAGTGGCAGCAGCGACGCGGCGATGGTCCGGGCGGCCAACGGGCTCACCGACGCCATGCTGGCCGAGGTGCCGCCGAACGACGGGCACCGCAAGAACCTGCTCAACAAGTCCTTCACCCGTATCGGGCTGAGCATCGTGCGCGACGCCGAAGGCGTCACCTGGATGACCCAGGACTTCGTAGGATAGTGAGGATCATGGCCCTGTCCGGCCGAGGTCCTTCGGCCGTAAGGTGTCGCGGTGCTCGAATTGCTCAGAACCTGGCTCCGGCAGATCGCGGGCGCGCCGGAACGGCAGCCGGTGGAGACCGCTCCGCCCGTCGAGACCCCGGCGCCCCGCCCCCCGAGGCCCGCGCGTCCCGTCCCGGCTCCCCAACAGGGACGCCACCTCGCCTATTCGCCCGATCTGGACGGTGACGCCGACCCGGGCGAGATCGTCTGGACCTGGGTTCCCTACGAGGACGACCCGAGCCAGGGCAAGGACCGTCCCGTCCTGGTGGTGGGGCGCGACGCGCGTACCCTGCTCGGTCTGATGCTCTCCAGCCAGAGCGACCGTGACGGTCAGCGGCACTGGATGGCTCTCGGGCCCGGCGACTGGGACCGCACCGCCCGTCCGAGCTGGATCCGGCTGGACCGGGTCCTGGAGGTCGAGGAGGACGGGATCCGCCGGGAGGGCGCGATCCTGGACCGGCCCCGCTTCGACCGGGTCGCCGCCATCCTGCGCCGCAACTACGGGTGGCCCTGACGCCGGAGTTGCCGCCTCCGGCGCTGAAGCTAGCGTTACTGCCATGGATCTCGATGTCATGGCCGGGTTCGGGGGCAAACAGGCGTGGCTGGCGGTGGCCGGCGGCGACCCGGAAGCGGTCCTGGCCGCTCTCGGGCTCCGCGACCTCGGCCCCGTGCCCTGGCGGTCCGGACTGGACCTGGCCCACCTCACCGACGACCGGGTGGCGGTCACCCCGCCGCTGCCCGGCGCGCGGGACACCCGCTGGGTGCTCGCCGTCGGCCGCCGGCTGATGGGCTCCGACCCGGACGTGGTCGCCCTCTCCGCCGAGCTGGGCACCGAGGTGCAGTTCTTCGCCACCCACCGGGTCACCGAGTCGCACCGCTGGCGGCGGGCGGTGAAGGGTGACCTGCTGCGCGCCTTCGGATATGTGGGGCATACCGGTGAGGTGACGTCGTGGTTCGGCGTGCCGGATCCGGCGGAGCGCGACGCCGGCCTGCCGGGGGAGCTGGACCCGGAAGCGTCCGTGCTGGTCGCCGAACGGGATGTCTTCCGGGTGGCCGGCGCCTGGAGCATCGATCCGACCACGTTGTCCGGGCGCGCGCCCGGCCCGCTGCGCGCCGGCGCGGCGGACCACACCGGCTGATCATTGAGAGAGGGCACATGCGCAAGTACGTGATCATGGGCGTTCAGGGCAGCGGCAAGGGCACCCAGGCCAAGATGCTGCGCGAGGACCTCGACCTGGCGCACATCAGCGTCGGCGACATCTTCCGCTGGCACGTGCGTCAGCACACCAAGATCGGCGCCCAGGTCAAGCGGGCCATGGCGGCCGGCGAGCTGGTCGGCGACGACCTGGTCGAGGAGGTGGTGCGCCGCCGGCTGGGCATCCACGACTGGAACTACGGCTTCATCATCGACGGGTTCCCGCGCAACGGGCGGCAGGCCGAGTTCTTCATGGAGAGCTACGACATCGACGCGGTGATCCACCTCGAACTGCCGGACGACGAGGTGCGCCGCCGGGTGCTCAGCCGCCGTCTGTGCCCGAACTGCGGCATGGACTACAACCTGATCGCCGACCGTCCCGAGGTGGAGGGTCGCTGCGACATCTGCGGCCACGGGCTGATCACCCGGGCGGACGACACGCCGGAGGCCCTGGAGGCCCGGCTGACCGACTACCACGAGAAGACCCGCCCGGTGCTGGAGCTGTTCCGGCGCAAGGAGGTCGTGCACGACGTGGACGGCCGCCCGCCGGTCGACGAGGTGCAGAGCGCCATCCGCAAGACCCTCGGACTGTCGGGGTATCGCGCGGACGACTGATCCCTCTAACAGGGCAATCCGATCAAGTCGGGCAGCGGCCTACCGTGGGCCGGTGGAACTCGGACCGTCGTTCTCCGCGCCCGTGATGGCGGCCGGCGCGGTCCTGTGGCGTGGCACGGGAGAGGCGCGGCAGGTCGCCGTGATACGCGCGGCGGCCGGTGAGTGGTGTTTTCCGAAAGGGCGGATCCGGCCCGGGGAACACATGACCGCGGCCGCCGTGCGGGCGGTTTCCGAATCCACCGGTCATGCGGTCCGGCTCGGGCCGTGGCTCGGTTCCACCAGCTATTCGCGGGAAGGCTGGCCGGAACGTGCCGACTATTTCGCGGCCGAGGCGGACTCCGGCGCCCCCGACCGTGACGACCTGCTGTGGCTCGCCCCGTGCCGGGCCGCCGACGCGCTGAGCCGCCCCGATGACGTACGGATCCTGTACGGACTCGAACGCCGGGCCGCATCCGGGGCCGGCTGTTTCCTGCTGGTCCGTGACGGGTCCTATTCGACCCGGTCGATTCTCTCCGCCTATGGGATCGCCGAGGAGCGGGGCGCGGACCGGGAATGGGGTCTGCGGATCGCCGGGGAATCGTTCGAGACGGGCCGCCCGGCCGCGATCCGCGCCGAACTCGAGATCGTGCAGGAACTGTTCGGGGAACTGTGCCGGCGGCGGCTCGGGCCGGTCCCGGTGGAGGCGACCGTCCCGGACGGCGGTCTGCTCGTGCTGCACGGCACGCGGGACCGCATCGTCGTGGTGGAGCGGCACCTCGCCTGATCCGCCAACCCCACACAAACGGGCATCCAGCGGCGGACAATTTTTCGGTATTGAGTGGATTCATTGGGAAATCGGGTCGAGGTCATCGTCCTGAAAGGGGACCGAAATCTCTTCGGCATATTGCGCTCGGGCAGAACCGGGCGTAAACAAATACAAAGCCAAAACGAGCCAGGCGGGTGAGCAGGGATGTACGCGGAGGAGCGCCAGCAGGAGATAGTGCGACGGGCCCGCGCCGAGGGCCGGGTCGACGTCGTCGCGCTGGCCGAGGCCTTCGGGGTGACCGCGGAGACGATCCGCCGCGACCTGACGGTGCTGGAGCGGTCCGGTGTGCTGCGCCGGGTCCACGGCGGCGCCATCCCGGTGGAGCGGCTCGGCTTCGAGCCGGCCCTGGCCACTCGGGACGCCGTGCTGATCAGCGAGAAGGAGCGGATCGCCAAGGCGGCGCTCGCCGAGGTGCCGGAGGACGGGGCGATCATCCTGGACGCCGGGACCACCACGGCACGCCTCTCCCAGCTGCTGCCCGCCGACCGTGAGCTCACCGTGGTGGTGAACTCGCCGGTGCTGGCCGCCACCCTCGGTCTCAAGCCGAACCTGACCGTGCTGCTGCTCGGCGGCCGGGTGCGCGGCCGGACACTGGCCACCGTGGACGACTGGGCGCTGCGCCCACTCGCCGACATGTATGTCGACGTCGCCTTCATGGGCACGAACGGATGCACCGTGGAGCGCGGCATGACCACTCCCGACCCGGCCGAGGCGGCGGTCAAGCGGGCGATGATCGCCGCGGCCCGCCGGGTGGTGCTGCTCGCCGATCACACCAAGATCGGCAACGACTACCTGGCCAAGTTCGGCGCCCTGACCGATCTCGACCTGCTGATCACCGACCACGGCCTGGACCACGACCTGGCCGGGGAGGTCGAGGCTGCGGGAGTCCGGATGGTGAAGGTGTGAGCGACCGGAGGGAGAAGACGTGATCCTCACGGTCACCCTCAACCCCAGCGTCGACCGGGCTCTCGAGGTCGACGTGCTGACCCGCGGCGAGGTGCTGCGGGCCGGCGGCTCGCACATCGACCCGGGCGGCAAGGGCGTCAACGTCTCCCGGGCGCTGCTCGCCAACGGTGTGCGATCCACCGCCGTCGTGCCGGCCGGCGGCGCCGAGGGCGAGCAACTGGTCGACCTGCTCAAGGCCGAGGGGGTCGACATGCTGGCCGTGCCGATCGCCGGCCGGACCCGTTCCAACATCACCCTGGCCGAGCCGGACGGCACGGTCACCAAAATCAACGAAGCCGGCCCGGTCCTCTCCGACGACGAGTTCGCCGAGGTCAGCGACGCGGTGCTGACCGCCGCGCCGGCGGCCGACTGGGTGGTCATCTGCGGCAGCCTGCCGCCCGGCCCCAGCCTCGCCGCGTTCGGCGACCTCTGCGCCCGGCTGGTCGGCTCGGGCGCCCGGCTCGCGGTGGACAGCAGCGGACCGGCGCTGCTGGCCGGTGTCGCGGCCGGCGCGGCCCTGGTCAAACCGAACCGGGAGGAGCTGGCCGAGGCGGTCGGCCGGATGCCCGCGACCCTCGGCGACGTGGTCGAGGGATGCCGCCGGCTGCGGGCCGCCGGCGCCGGCGCGGTCCTGGCCAGTCTCGGCGCCGACGGCGCGGTGCTGGTCGACGGGGACGGCGTGCTGGCCGGCGCCTCCCCGGTCAGCGTCCCGCGCAGCACGGTCGGCGCCGGCGACGCGCTGCTCGCCGGATTCCTCTCGACCGGTGTGTGCGACGCCGCCGCGCTGGTGGAGGGTCTGGCGTGGGGCGCGGCCGCGGTCAGCCTCCCGGGCAGCCGGATGCCCGGCCCCACCGATCTCGACCGTACGAGCGTGCGCGTGACCCCCCACCCCGATCCGGCCCGCCGGCTCACCTGACCGGCGCCCCGGCAAGCTCCCGCCCCGGTACGAAACCCACCGATCCACCCCGCGACAGCCGGAGGCGGCCACACACACCCTCGCTATCTCTCCGTCACCGAAATGGAGATCCCCTCATGGCCTCTTCGTACACCCCCGAGGTCGCCGGAGCCGGCTTCAGAGCCCGGGTCCAGAGACTCGGCGGACACCTCGCCGGCATGGTCATGCCGAACATCGGAGCGCTCATCGCCTGGGGTCTGATCACGGCCCTGTTCATCCCGGTCGGCTGGGTGCCGAACGAGAATCTGGCCGAACTCGTCGATCCGATGATCAAGTACCTGCTGCCCATCCTGATCGGTTACACCGGCGGCCGGATGGTGCACGGCCGGCGTGGCGCGGTCGTCGGCGCGGTCGCCACCGCCGGTGTGGTGGTCGGCGCGGACGTCCCGATGTTCCTCGGCGCGATGATCATGGGTCCGCTCGCCGCGTACGCCATGAAGCTCTTCGACGGCCTGATCGAGGGCCGGATCCGGCCCGGCTTCGAGATGCTGGTGGACAACTTCTCGGCCGGCATCGTCGGCGGCGCCTTCGCGATCCTCGGCAAGGTCGGTGTCGGCCCGGTCGTCGACGGGCTCAGCCGGGCGGCCGGCGACGCGGTCGACTTCCTGCTCGACCACAGCCTCATGCCGCTGGTCTCGGTGCTCGTCGAACCGGCCAAGGTGCTGTTCCTGAACAACGCCGTCAACCACGGCGTGCTCAGCCCGCTCGGCGTGCAGCAGGTGGCGGAGCAGGGCCGGTCGATCCTGTTCATGATCGAGTCGAACCCCGGCCCCGGTCTCGGCCTGCTCGCGGCGTACCTCTTCTTCGGCCCGAGGTCGCTGCGCCCCAGCACCCCGGCCGCGATGATCATCCACTTCTTCGGCGGCATCCACGAGATCTACTTCCCGTACGTCCTGATGAAGCCCCGACTGATCCTCGCGATGATCGTTGGCGGCATGGCCGGTGTCGCCACCTTCATGGTCACCGGCGCCGGCACGGTCGCCTCGCCCGCTCCGGGCAGCATCTTCGCCTTCTTCGCGGTGACCGCCAAGGGCAGCCACGCCGGGATGATCCTCGGCGTCACGATCGCGGCCGCGGTGACCTTCGGTGTCGCGTCGCTGCTGCTCGGGTTCGGCAGGCTCAAGTCCGACCAGGAGCCGGAGGAGGAGCCCGCCCCGGAGACCAGCAAGGAAAACGTCTGAGTCCAGGAGGACCGCGATGGCAACCATCAACGGCAAGGACATCCACAAGCTCGTCGTCGCCTGCGACGCGGGCATGGGCAGCAGCGTGATGCTGGCCGGCACACTGCGCAAACAACTCGGCAAGACGGGTGTCACCGTGGAGCACACCCCGGTGAACTCGATCCCGGCCGACGCCGACGTGGTGGTCTGCCACAGCGGCCTCGCCGCCCGCGCCCGCTCGGCGGCCCCGGGCAAGCCGATCGTGCCGTTCCAGATCTTCCTGGGCGACCCGGCCGTGACCCGCGTGGTCAAGGCCATCCAGCAGGGCACCGATCTGAATGTCTGAGCTGCTGGACCCCCGGGCCGTCCGGCTCGCCGAGAGCGCCGCCGGCCGCGACGACGCGATCCGTCGTTGCGGCGCGGTCCTCGTGGAGATCGGCGCCGTCCACCCGGGCTACGTCGACACGATGCTCGACCGGGAGAGGTCGATCTCCACGTACGTCGGCGAGGGGGTCGCCATCCCGCACGGCACCCTCGCCGGCAAGGACCTGGTCGAGCGCGACGCCCTCGCGGTGCTGCGCTTCCCGGACGGCGTCGATTGGGGCGGCGAGCCGGTCACCGTGTGCGTGGCCATCGCCGCCCGGGGCGACGGGCACGTCGAGCTGCTCACCTCCCTCGCCGAGATCCTGCTCGACGAGGACCGGGCCCGCGAACTGCGCGAGGCCACCGATCCCGGCGCCGTGATCCGGCTGCTCGGGTCGATCCAGGAGGAGACGAAGCGATGAAGGTCGTCCGATTCCACGCTCCCGGCGACGTCCGCTTCGAGGACGCGCCCGAGCCCGGGGCCGGTCCCGGTGAGGTGAAGATCCGGGTCCGGAACTGCTCCACCTGCGGCACCGACGTGAAGATCTCCAAGTTCGGCCACCACCACATCCACCCGCCCCGGGTGATGGGCCACGAGATCGCCGGCGAGATCGTCGAGGTCGGCGACGGCGTCGACGGCTGGTCGGAAGGCGACCGCGTCCAGGTGATCGCCGCCATCCCGTGCGGAGAGTGCGCCGAGTGCCGGCGCGGCCGGATGACGATCTGCCCCGACCAGGTCTCGATGGGTTACCACTTCGAGGGCGGCTTCGCCCAGTACATGGTGGTCCCCCGGGAGGTCCTCAGGGTCGGCGGCCTCAACCGCGTCCCGGAGGGCGTCTCGTTCGCCGAGGCCTCCGTCGCCGAGCCGCTGGCCTGCGCCCTCAACGCCCAGAACCTGGCCCGCGTCGGCGCCGGCGACGACGTGGTGGTGATCGGCTCCGGCCCGATCGGCTGCCTGCACGTCCGGCTGGCCCGCGCCCGCGGCGCCGCCCGGGTGTTCCTGGTCGAACTCAGCCGGCGGCGCCTGGACACGGCCGCCGAACTGGTCAAGCCGGACGCCGCGATCCGCGCCGGGGAGACCGGCCCGGTCGAGGAGATCCTGAGGCTGACCGGCGGCCGCGGCGCCGACGTCATCATCACGGCGGCCGCCTCCGGCCGGGCGCAGGAGCAGGCCATCCGGATGGCCGCCCGGCAGGGCCGGATCAGCTTCTTCGGCGGCCTGCCCAAGGACCAGCCGACCATCACCTGCGACTCCAACCTGGTCCACTACCGGGAGCTGACGATCGTCGGCGCCAACGGGTCGAGCCCGGCGCACAACGCCGAGGCACTCGACCTGGTCGCCTCCGGCGCGGTGCCGGTCGCCGACCTGATCACCCATCGCCTGCCGCTGGAGAGCGCCATCGACGCCTTCGGGATCGTCGCCCGCGGCGAGGCCATCAAGGTCACCATCGAGCCCTGGAGGGGGACGCCATGCCCACGCGCACGGTGACGATCGGGTCCGCGAGCGGCCTGCACGCCCGGCCTGCCAAGATCTTCGTGGAGGCCGCCGCGAAGGCGCCGGTCAAGGTCACCATCCGATCCGGTGACCGGAAGCCGGTGCCGGCCAGGAGCATGCTGTCGGTGCTCGCCCTCGGCGCGAAGAAGGGCACCGAGGTGACCCTCGAAGCCGAGGGCGACGGCGCCGACGAGACCCTGGACGACCTGGCCGCGCTGCTCGCGAAGGATCTGGACGCCGACCATGCCTGACACCGTCCTCACCGGGATCGGAGTGTGCCCCGGGACCGTCGCCGGCCCGCTGCTGCGGATCGCGGCGGCCCCGGCGCTGCCGGCCCCCACCACGGTCACCGACATCGAGGCGGAGGTCGCCCGTGCCGGGGCGGCGCTCACCGAGGTGGTCGCCGAACTCGGGCGGCGCGCCGACCGGGCCGCCGACGCCACGGTGGCCGAGGTGCTGCGATCCGAGGCGCTGATGGCCGGCGACGAGGAACTGCGCGACGGCGTACGAGAGCTCATCGAGACCGGCCACGACGCGCCGCACGCGATCGACGGCGCGTTCGCGACGTTCCGGGAAATCTTCGCCGCGGCCGGCGGCTATCTCGCCGAGCGCGTCGCCGACCTCGACGACCTGCGGGACCGCGCGGTCGCGGTGCTGCTCGGCCTGCCCATGCCGGGCGTGCCGTCGCCCGGCCACCGCTACGTCCTGGCGGCCCACGACCTGGCCCCCGCCGACACCGCCGACCTCGACCCGGACCAGGTGATCGCCCTGGTCACCGAGATCGGCGGCCCGACCAGCCACACCGCGATCCTGGCCCGGGCGCTGGGCCTGCCCGCGGTGGTCGCCTGCGCCGGGGTGCTCGCCGTCCCGGACGGCGCCCGGGTGCTGGTCGACGGCGCCACCGGGCGGGTGGCGACCGGCGTCGACGACGTGGAGGTCAAGGCCGCGATCGAGGCGTCGGCCCGGCTCACCGCGGCGGCCTCCGGTCTCACCGGGCCGGGCCGGACCTCCGACGGGTACGCCGTCAAGCTGCTCGCCAACGTGGGGTCCGCCCGGAACGTGCCGGCCGCCGACGAGGCGCACGCCGAGGGCATCGGGCTGTTCCGCACCGAGCTGCTCTTCCTCGACCGGGCCACCGAACCCGGGCACGGCGAGCAGGTCGCGGCCTACCGGGACGTGTTCCGCGCCATGGCCGGGCGGCGGGTCGTCATCCGTACCCTCGATGCCGGCGCCGACAAACCGCTGCCGTTCCTGAACCAGGAGGGTGAGCCCAATCCGGCCCTGGGGGTGCGCGGTCTGCGCGTGGCGCGGCAGCGCCCGGAGGTGCTCACCACCCAGCTCGCGGCGATCGCCGAAGCCCGCGCCGAGACCGGCGCCGACGTCTGGGTGATGGCCCCGATGGTCTCCACGGTGGCCGAGGCGAGCGCCTTCGCGGCCGCCGTGCACGAGGCCGGCCTGCCGAGGGCGGGCGTGATGATCGAGGTGCCGGCCGCCGCGCTGCGGGCCGCCGACCTGCTGCGGGTCGTCGACTTCCTGAGCATCGGTACGAACGACCTGAGCCAGTACACGTTCGCCGCGGACCGGATGTGCGGTCCCCTGGCCGATCTGCTGGATCCGTGGCAGCCGGCGCTGTTGCAGCTCATCGGCCTCTGCGGCGAGGCGGGCCGGGCGGCCGGCAGACCGGTCGGGGTGTGCGGCGAGGCGGCGGCCGATCCGCTGCTCGCGCCGGTGCTGGTCGGCCTCGGGGTGACCAGCCTGTCGATGTCGCCGCGGGCGCTCCCGGCGGTCCGGGCGGCGCTGTCCACGCATACCGCGGAGGACTGCCGGCGGCTGGCGGCGCTGGCGGTGGCCGCCCCGGGCCCGGCGGAGGCACGCGAGGCGGCCGGATGAGTAGAGCGGGCCTCCGTGGAGGCCCGCTGGATCAGAATCCCCGGTCGCCGAAGGGGAAGCCCTTGTGGAACGGGTTCCCTCCGCTGAAGGGGAAGCCCGCCGGGAACTTGGGCGGCGGCATGTGCTCGAGCAGGCGGATCATGTCGGTCAGCACCTGGGGTGCCGGGGTGTTCGTGTAGGTGACGACCTTCTTCTCCCGGCCGTTGCGGTAGCCGACCTCCAGTTCGTACCGGGCCTTCCCGGACTTGCTGGCCGGCACATAGGCCGGGCGCAGCGCCAGGAAGGACGGGCTGGAGGCGAGACGGTAGATCCGCCCGATGTGTCCGTTACCGGTGCCCTGGAGGGAGATCGAGAGCTGGCCGCGCCCGCCGCCGCTCCGGATCAGGCTCACCGAGGTGGCCCGGTACCCGGGCCGGGTGTCGGTCGCGGTCCACGTCGTCTGGTCCTGCACCGCCGGGTCCACCGCCGTCTGTGCTGTCATGGTGGGTGTCGTCATGGTCCGGGCCGCGACCGGTTCGGCTCCCACACCCGGTGCGTCCTCGCCCGCCGCCGCGCCGGCCGGCCCGGCGGTGCTCACCGTGATGCCGGCGAGACTCACGAGCAGGCCGGTCGCGCGGAGCAGGCGGGACTGAGCGTTCCTGCGTCTGGTCATGATCCCGACGATAACGGACATTCGCGGGCAATATTACCAAAACGCCGAATCATGCCTCCGGGTTCCCGGGGGCGTCCGCGGCCCCCAGGTCATAGCCGCGCTTCGCCAGCTTCGTCTCCAGCACCCGGCACACGTGCTCGACCACCGCGAACCGGGCGTACTGCTTGTCGTCACCCGGGATGACCTGCCAGCGCGCCCGCGGCCGGTCGGTACGGTCGATCATCTCCTCGACCGCCGCGGCGTACTCCGCCCGCTTCTCCCGGTTCCGCCAGTCCTCGTCGGTCAGCTTCCACGACCGCAGCGGATCGTCCCGCCGGCTCTCGAAACGGCGCAACTGCTCCTCGTCCGACACGTTCATCCAGAACTTCATCAGAATCATGCCCTCGGCGGCCAGCGTCCGCTCGAACTCCGCGATCTCGTCGTACGCCCGCCGCCACTGCTCACGCGTCGCGAACCCCTCGACCCGCTCCACCAGCACCCGCCCGTACCAGGACCGGTCCAGCACGGTCATCCCGCCACGGCCCGGCAGCACCTTCCAGAACCGCTGCATGTAGTGGTGCCGCTTCTCGTCGTACGTGGGGGCCGCGAACTGCGTCACCCGGACGTGTCTCGGGTCCAGCGGCGCCACCAGGCGCTTGATCGCCCCACCCTTACCGGACGCGTCCCACCCCTCGAACAGCACGCACAACGGCGGACCGATCTTCTTCGCCCCGATCTGCCCGCCCAGGATCAGCCGCAACCGCAGCAGCCGCTCCTGCGCCGCCGCCAGCCGGGCCTCGGCCTTCTTCTTCGAGATGTCGATCGGGGGATGTGCCCTACCAAGGTGACCCATCCACCCAGCATCACCTGTCGACCGGCCGTGCGGGACAATCCGTACCGTGACTCTCGTAGACGACCTGTTGTGGCGCGGACTCATCCAGGACTCGACCGACCCCGACGAGCTGCGCAAGAAGCTCGACGGCGGATCGCTCACGTTCTATGTGGGATTCGACCCCACCGCCGCCTCGCTGCACGTCGGTCACCTCATGCAGGTCTGCACCGCCCGCCGCCTCCAGCTCGCCGGCCACCGGCCGCTGCTGCTCGTCGGCGGCGCCACCGGCCAGATCGGCGACCCCCGGGAGTCCAGCGAGCGCAGCCTCAACCCGCCCGAGGTGGTCGAGAGCTGGGTGCAGCGCATCCGCACCCAGCTGTCGCCGTTCGTCACCTACGACGGTCACAACGCCGCCACCCTGGTCAACAACCTGGACTGGACCGGCCCCACGTCGGTGATCGACTTCCTGCGCGACGTCGGCAAGCACTTCCCGGTCAACAAGATGCTGGCCCGCGACGTCGTGCGGAACCGCCTGGAGAGCGGCATCAGCTTCACCGAGTTCAGCTACCAGCTGCTCCAGTCCAACGACTTCTACCAGTTGCACGTCCAGCACGGCTGCCAGCTTCAGTTCGGCGGCTCCGACCAGTGGGGCAACATCACCGCCGGCGTCGACTTCGTCCGCCGTCGTGGCGCCGGCCCGGTGCAGGCCTTCGTCACCCCGCTGGTCCTCAAGGCCGACGGCACCAAGTTCGGCAAGACCGAGGGCGGCGCCGTCTGGCTCGACCCCACCATGACGTCGCCGTACTCCTTCTACCAGTTCTGGATCAACAGCGACGACCGTGACGTCAACCGGTACCTGCGCTACTTCAGCTTCAAGTCCCGCGAGGAGCTGGAGGAGCTGGAGAAGGCGACCGCGGAGCGGCCGCAGGCCCGGCTCGCGCAGCGAGCCCTCGCCGAGGAGCTCACCGCACTGGTGCACGGCGCCGAGGAGGCACGCCAGGCGGTCGCGGCCAGCCAGGCCCTCTTCGGCCGGGGCTCGTTGGACGAACTCTCCGCGGACACGTTGCGCGCCGCGCTGGCCGAGGCCGGTCTTCATCCGGTACGAGGTGAGCTCCCGCCCGTCGGCGTCCTTCTCAAGGAGGCCGGTCTGGTGGCCAGCGCCAACGAGGCCCGCCGGACCATCACCGAGGGCGGCGCCTACCTCAACAACGAGCGCATCGCCGACGGCGAGGCGGTGATCCCGGCGTCCGCCCTGCTGCACGGCCGGTTCCTGGTCCTGCGCCGGGGCAAGCGCACCTTCGCCGGCGTGGAACTGCTGCCCTGACCTGCGTATCCGCCAAGCCCCGGTCCTCGGTTCGAGGGCCGGGGCTCGAGCTTTCCAGGCTGTGACGGCCGTCGCGGGACCCCGATTTGGAGTTGCGAGGGGCGGCGAGTAATGTTGTCCGAGCCGCCAGGGAGACGGGCGAGCGAGCGGGACCCGATCAGGGGCCCGGCGCGGCCGTCCTGGAGGAACCCAAACTTCGATCAAACGATCTACTAGGTCGTGTGATTCGGTGTGTTTCCGTTTGTCGAATTCGGTTGCGAAACGCGGATTTGACACGGCGGAAACGGCGGGTAAAGTAGAGCGAGTGCCCCGGGGGGCCGAGACGCGAAAGCGGAGCGGTTCGAAGGTGTGCGGTTGTTCTTTGAGAACTCAACAGGGTGCTTGATAAGCCAGTGCCAATTATGGCAATACCCCGGCTCATCGTTTAGGCGATGGGTGGGAGATTCCTTTGGCAACATTTATGTTGCCGGGACG
>NZ_JAHXZI010000029.1:0-104011 GCF_019429605.1 Actinoplanes hulinensis
CGAGGTCTCCGGTGGTCTCCGGTTCTGCTTGGTCGCTAAACCGTCTACCGGAGACCTCACTGTCTATCGATCAACGACGCGCGTGATCCTCTCCACCCACCACCACCGACTTCGATACACGGCCTAGCAGCGCCTGTCGATATATTCCGGGTTCCCGCCGACCTGGAACGCAATGATGTGGTCACCGGGAATACTGTGCGCGTACTGTCGTTGGTACGGCCACGTCGTCGGCCGCCGCCCCAGACCCCGGCGTGTCTCACCGCGTCTGCAGGGGTCGGCCGTGACTCAGTATCCGCTCTCCGATTGCGCTGTCGCAGTTCTGGCTGTGCCGCAGTTCCGGCAGGTCAACGTCTATGTTGCCGGGGACGTCGATGCCGACGCGGCGCAGGCGCTGAGTGGCGTCGTCGTCCGGGTCCTGGCTCTGTCGCCGGAACGCGTCTTCGTGGATCTGGCTGAAGTGGCTTTCGCGGGTGCCGCCCTCTCCAACTTTCTTGCCGGCCTTGTCGGTGTCCTCCCGCGGGCGATGTCGGTGACAGTGTGCCGGCCCCGGCCCATGCATCAGTGGATCCTGGAAGTGACCGGTATGGCGCGGGTCCTGGTGATCAGCGCCTTACCAGCGGGCCTGAGTGCACCTGTTGAGGACGGCGCCCATGCACTCTGACGTGTCTGGCGACATGAGCGTGGATCGTTCCCGGCACGTGGGAGCCGGCGGCGGTCCGAGTGCGGGGCCGGGTCACCTGGAGGACCGGGTCGAGAAGGGTTTGGACAACCTAGGCACGATGATCAAGCCGCGGCTACGTGGATGGCTGCATGTCGGCGCTTTTCCCTTCGCCGTCGGAGCCGGGGGACTGTTGACCGTACTGTCCCCGGACGCCCGATCCCGGCTGGCGGTGGCGTTGTTCACGCTGTCGGCGGCGCTGTTGTTCGGGATCAGTGCGGTGTATCACCGCGGCCACTGGGGGGTACGTGCGGAGGGTGTGCTGCGGCGGTTGGACCACGCCAACATCTTCCTGATCATCGCGGGTACCTACACGCCGTTCTGCGTGCTTGCGTTGCCGCCTGGGCAGGCCCGGGGCCTGCTCTGGATCGTGTGGTGCGGCGCGCTGGCCGGCGTCGTGTTCCGGGTCCTGTGGGTAGGCGCGCCGCGCTGGCTGTACGTGCCGGTGTACATCGTCCTGGGCTGGGTCGCCGTCATCTACCTACCCGCCTTCTGGCGGGCCGGCGGCGCACCGATCGTCACCTTTCTGTTCCTGGGTGGCGCGCTCTACACCGTCGGCGCCGTGGTCTACGGCCTCAGACGTCCCGATCCCCACCCGCGCTGGTTCGGTTTTCATGAGGTCTTCCACGCCTTGACCATCGTGGCTTTCGGCGCCCATTGCGTCGGCATCGCCATCGCACTGCAAGCCGACTGACCTCGCCCGGTGGATCCGTAGCCGTCGCCTGCGGTCAGCGAAGCAAGCGTGAACACAGGATTCTCGCTGTGATGTCAGGGGGACCGTCTGGGCGACGCTGGCGCTGGAGTCGTGAACCGAACGGGTCGTGGGGCCGAGGGCACCGCCGACCGGTCGGCTATGCCATCACGGCGGGCTTGCTGCTCGCGGTCGAGATGGTGTCCCACGCCTCGGGGGCGTGGTGACCCAGGCGCACCATCAGGTACGGATGACCGAGGTCGGGTATCGCATCCCGCAGAATGTCGCGAGCGCGGTCCTGCTCGATCGGTGCGCTGAAGGAGAGGGTCGATACGTCGAGTTCGGCGGCGACCAGCGAGCCCGCGGAGAGCGCTTCGCCGGCGTGGAGCAGGTCCAGGCTCTGATCCCCCGGGCCGTGCAGCACCGCGAACGTCGCGGCCCGGTCGTGCCCGTCGAGGGCGGGATGAAGGAGCACGCGGTGCAGTGCTCCGACGATGCGGCCGGCCCCGGCCCACAGAGCCAGTTCCGACTGCCATTGCCAGCCGGCCGGTTCGAGATCGTCGGCGTGGGCCGTCGCCACGGCCAGATCGAGGATCTGGTCAGGCCGTAACACGGCGAGACGGGTGTGCTGGGACTCGAAGGCGGAGCGGATGGCACTCAGGTGTTCCGGTGTGATCGGCTGGCCGGTGATCGGGCGCCGGTCGGTGTGACGCAGCTTGATGGTGCGCGCCAGGTGGGCGGTGCCGGGGCTGACCGGTGCGGGGCCGTCGATGTGCAGGCGGGCGAGATGGGCCGGTTCCGTAGGGTCGGGCAGACGAGTGGTGGTCACCCGCCAGCCGCGCGCGGCCAGGGTCAGGCGGGCGTGGTGGAGGGCCGCTCCGCAGCCGATCGTGGCGAGTCGTTCGTCGGGGCCGGGACAGCCGGTTGAGGGTTCGGTGTGCGCGAACAGGTCCAGAACACCGTTGGCCACCTGCCATCGCCACGGCTGTGTGCCGTAGGCCGAAGGCGCTTGCTGGGCAGCGACGACGGCTCGATAGAAGGCCTCGTTCGTGACACGCCGGTCGACCCGGCGTACCGATGTCACCGGATTACCTGGTTTCGAACTTGCGGCCGGTCGGCGGAAGCTGATGATCCGAGAAGTCGAGCCGGTGTCCTCATGGGTTTTCCCGTCGTTCAGGACCAACGCAGGCGCGGGTCCGGCCCGATGACGCGGGCGAGACGAGGTCCACCGAGGCCGGTGAAAGGCGCGGACCTCAGCAGATGCCGGGCCGCGCACGCCGACTGTGGCCGGCGCCCGACGGCGAGGCCATCAGTCGTCTCCAAGTGTACGCGCAGGGTGCGGGGATGCGGGTTGGTCAGCGGCTGCTCGAGCTCCGGGTACCCGGCTGCGGTCTCTGACTCCGTCTGAGCTGCGTATCGACAGGTTTATCGATCATGAATAATGGGTAACCGGAGAACGTCTTTCCTTGATCGGTGAGCGGCCGTCCAGATGATCGGTGAGCGGCCGTCCAGACTCCGCGGCCGCACCGGTCCGCCTTTCCATTGGCCGCACGTCGTGCGGCACCACGAGGAGTCGTCGCCATGACCCGAACTGTCGAACCCGCGAACGTCTCGACGCCGGAGACCGCGGTACGCCTGCGGCTGGACCAGCATCCGTCCCGGAGCACCGTGTTGGACGGAGCCTGGTGGCCCAGGTCGACGGACCTGGCTGCCGAGTTGCCCGCGCTGGTGTCGGCGCTTGGCGGGCTTCGGGGACAGATCACCCATGTGTTACTGAACGTCACCGAGTGGGATCTTCCACATCATCGCCGGGCGGCCATGGACAGCCGGCCAGTGCGGCTCGGCTGGCATACGGCTCAGCCGGCCGGCTTGCTCACCGTCATCACGGAGTTCGGACGTGACCGCTTCGATCTGCTGGTCGTTCCGCCGGAGGCGAGCCGGGAATCGGCCGGCGACGCCCTCTCCGCCGCCTCGGACGGCACCGACACACGCCACGCGCCTGAATTGCTCGCCGGGATCGCGTACGAAAAATGATCCGCGGAAGGAATTCACCCCCTCTCGGCACTTCCGGGCGGCATCCGTTGACTAGAGTCGTGGGAATCCACGGATTTCTGCTGCTGCCCCGGACCCCGGCAGTGTTTAGGGGAGGTGCGGCGGCAGTGCGTATTCGCCGAGGCCGTGACGGGTTGTCATGGCATGTGCCGCGGTTCGGCACGCAACGGTCCGGCTGAGTCGACGTGGACGAGGGCGCGGATGATTCGCGGATACCGGAAGTTCCGGCCGCCGGTGCGGGTGTTCTGCGACGGCTTCAGAAGGTGTGCGCGGACGCGACGGTGGCGTTGTCGGCCACCGGGGTCGGGGTGAGCGTGATGTCCGTCGGTGACGGCCACCGCATGGCTGTCGCCTCGGATCCGGCCACCGAGCGCATCGAAGAGTTGCAGTTCACCCTCGGTGAGGGCCCGTGTATCGACGCCTTCGCCGCCAGGCGGCCGGTCCTCATCCCCGACCTTGACGAAACGGTCATGCGACGGTGGCCGGTCTACGGCCCGGCCGTCCACGACAAGGGGATCCGGGCGGTATTCGCGTTTCCCCTTCAGGTCGGTGCTGTCCGTCTCGGTGCGCTGGACGTGCTTCGTACCCAGTCGGGGCGGTTGTCCCGCGACCAGATCGGGTGGGCTGTCACGTTCGCCGATCGCGCGGTGACGACCCTGCTGGACGGGAAGGACGACGGGGATCTGGATGATGCCATCGAGCATCATGCGCACTTGTATCAAGCCCAGGGCATGGTAATGGTGCAGTTAGGGGTCTCCCTTGCCGAGGCGATGGCACGGCTGCGGGCCTACGCCTACGCCGAGGACCGCCCCCTGTCGGAAGTCGCGACCGATGTCGTGACCCGCCGCTTGCGTTTCGATCCGTCGCAGTCGTGAACCGCATAATGTTTGACCGCAAGGCCGGGAGGCAGCCATGACGACCGTATCCGCCGACAGCCTCGCCAAGGTATTCGTCGAGGTCGCCGACACCCTCGTCGCCGAGTTCGACCTGATCGAGTTCCTGCAGATGCTCGCTGACCGGGTCGCGGCACTCACCGCCGATGCCACCGTCGGGATCCTGCTGGTCGATGCGAAAGGCCATCTGCACTTCATGGCGGCTTCCGACGAGAGTGCCAAGCTGCTCGAGTTGCTCCAGTTGCAACAGCAAGCGGGGCCGTGTCTCGACGCGTTCCGCACCGGCCGCCCGGTGGTCAACACTGATCTGAACGCTACCGCGGCCGCGGCCTGGCCGGATTTCGCCCGTTCCGCCACGGACCTCGGGTTCCACGCGGTGCACGCGTTCCCGCTCCGGCTCCGGGACGAGATCATCGGCGCGATGGGTCTGTTCAGCCGGGTCACCGGCGATCTCGACGAGAGCGATGTGCGGATCGTGCAGGCGCTGGCCGACATCGCGGCGATCAGCCTGCTGCAGGAGCGGACCATCAGCCGTGCCGAGGTGCTGACCGAGCAACTGGAGTCCGCATTGAACAGCCGTATCGTCATCGAACAGGCCAAGGGCGCCATCGCACAGCACTACGAGATCGACGTCGATGCGGCGTTCCGGATGATTCGCTCCTATGCTCGCCGGAACAATCGCCGTCTCGGCGAGATCGCCTACCTGGTCGTCACCGACCTGTCCAGTCTGACCGACTTCGCCGGGCCCACACGCGGATGATCATGAGGTCCGGGCCCGCGGTCGCCGATACGGGAGTCCTGCCGTAGTTCGCTGCGGAGCCTGCCGAGGGCTCGTGCGATCAACCGGGAGACGTGCATCTGGGAGATGCCGACCTGCTGGGCGATGGCCGCCTGGGTGAGATTGCCGTAGAAGCGCAGGGTCAGGATCCGGCGCTCCCGTTCACCGAGTCCGGCGAGTGCGGGGATGATGGCGAGCCGGGCTTCACGCCGCACGGTCCGGATGCCCGGCGGGAAGCGAGGACATCGCCGCGAGTAGCCGCCGGGGTCTGCTTTGTCGTCGATGAGGGCGCGGGAGGTCGTGTCGGCGGTTCCGGATTTGGTGACATCAGCGTCCCTGCGTTCCACTTGCTGGATGCCGGGGTCCGGGGCGGCGGCCACAAAGGAGTCGCACCATCGACTCTAGGCGTCCTCCGGCATTTCGGCACGGCTTGTTTCGGCTGATCCTGGAGGGGCACACGCCAGGAGGCCGCCCGGACCTCGCGGTCACTGTCGTCCGGATCGCGCCGGTCCCCACTACGGGAAGACCCGACCATGAGCCAGTTCGATGCTGCCCGCTCCCCCTCAGGACGCTCCGTGGCGTCGCCGGTCGCCGGCGACGCCGGTTGGACCGAGATCGACGTCCGTGCGGTCGACACAGCCCGGCTACTCGCGGCCGACGCGGTGCAGAAGGCCGGCAACGGCCACCCCGGCACCGCGATGAGCCTGGCCCCACTGGCACATCTGCTGTTCCAGAACGTGATGCGACACGACCCGGCCGACGATCAGTGGCTCGGCCGGGACCGGTTCGTGTTGTCCTGCGGGCATTCCAGCCTCACGCTCTACATTCAGCTCTACCTCAGCGGGTACGGCCTGGAGCTGAGCGATCTGAAGGCCCTGCGGACGTGGGGGTCGGCGACGCCCGGCCATCCCGAGTTCCGGCACACCCGGGGCGTGGAGATCACCACCGGACCGCTCGGCCAAGGGCTGGCCAGTGCCGTCGGCATGGCGCTGGCGGCACGTCGGGAGCGCGGCCTGCTCGACCCGGACGCCGCACCCGGACAGAGCCCCTTCGACCATCACGTGTACGTGGTCGCGTCCGACGGCGACCTGATGGAAGGCGTCACCGCCGAGGCCAGCTCTCTCGCCGGTCACCAGCGACTGGGCAACCTGGTGCTGTTCTACGACTCCAACCACATCTCGATCGAGGACGATACGGACATCGCGTTCAGTGAGGACGTCGCCGCCCGTTACGCCGCTTACGGGTGGCACGTGCAGACCGTCGACTGGACCAGTACCGGCGCCTACGTCGAGGACATCGACGCGCTGCTCGCCGCGACCGAGGCCGCCAAGGCGGAGACTGGGCGTCCATCGCTGATCCTGCTTCGGACGATCATCGGGTGGCCTGCGCCGACGAAGCAGAACACCGGTAAGGCGCACGGGTCGGCGCTGGGTGACGAGGAGATCGCCGCGACCAAGACGGTTCTCGGGTTCGACCCGGACGTCACGTTCGCGGTGCCGGAGGACGTGCTGGCACACACCCGCGCCGCCACCGCGCGCGGATCAGCCGTACATCAGCAATGGTTGCCGGGTTTTGCGGCCTGGCGCACCGCGAACCCGGACCGGGCCGCCCTCCTCGACCGGCTACTGGACCGGGACCTGCCCGACGGTTGGGAGAACGCCCTGCCCACCTTCGAGCCGGACCCGAAGGGTACTGCGACACGCGCGGCCTCCGGGCGGATTCTCAGCGCACTGGCGCCGGTCCTGCCGGAACTGTGGGGCGGGTCGGCTGATCTTGCCGAGAGCAACAACACCACGATGGTCGGGGAGCCGTCGTTCGTTCCCGCCGATAGGCAGACGAAGGACTGGACCGGTGGGCCCTACGGTCGCACCCTGCACTTCGGGATCCGGGAGCACGCCATGGGCGCGATCCTCAACGGCATCGCCCTGCAGAGCCTGACCCGGCCGTACGGCGGCACGTTCCTGGTCTTCAGCGACTACATGCGGCCCGCGGTACGTCTGGCGGCGCTGATGCAGCTTCCGGCGACCTATGTCTGGACCCACGACTCGATCGGTCTCGGTGAGGACGGGCCCACCCACCAGCCTGTCGAACACCTCGCCGCGCTGCGGGCCATCCCCGGGCTGGACGTGGTCCGCCCGGGTGACGCCAACGAGACCGCGGTGTGCTGGCGCACCATCCTGCAGCACCACGACCGGCCGGCAGGGTTGGTTTTGACCAGGCAGAACGTTCCGGTGCTCGACCGTGGTCCGGGAAGGTACGCCTCCGCCGAGGGCGCCGCCCGGGGTGGGTACGTCGTGGCCGGCGGCGATGGGCAACCGGAGGTGATCCTGATCGCCACCGGCTCCGAGGTGCAGATCGCCCTGGACGCCCGGACCCTGCTCGCCGACGAGGGCCGCACCGTCCGCGTGGTCTCGTTGCCGTGCTGGGAGTGGTTCGCGGGGCAGTCGCCCGAGTACCGCGACGAGGTGCTGCCACCGGCCGTCCGGGCCCGGGTCAGTGTGGAGGCCGGGATCGGGCAGGGCTGGCGGGAGATCGTCGGCGACGCCGGCCGGATCGTCAGCCTCGAACACTTCGGCGCCTCCGCCGATCAGCAGCGCCTCTACCGGGAGTTCGGCATCACCGCCGAGGCTGTCGCCGGCGCCGCCCGGGCGAGTATCGCCGACGCCGTGGGCCCGGTTCGTCCCGGTGGCGTTCAGCAGACCGCCGCTCCCACCACGGGTGAGACCGGCGATCGGCCGGCACCGTCATAGACGCGCCGAGTCCAGCCGGTCGGCGGCGGCGTCCGCGTCGACGCTGAGGTCGGGGTGGCCGGCCGGCTGCGGCACGCACAGCCAGAGCGCGTGCGGGAGGACCGACACGGTCAGCCGGTCGCCGGCCTCGATGAGGTCGCCGTCGAGCTGCCGGGGCTGGGGCCGGTTGCTGATCACTTCGATCCGGCTGCCGCGGAAGACCTCGAGCGCGGGGATCCGCTCACTACGCCGGATCAGCCCCCACCCGAGCGCCACCCAGGTCCGTAGCGTGTTGGGGGTCAGGACGGCGATGTCCAGGACGCCGTCGTCCGGCTGCGCCTCGCTCAGCAGCCTCAGTCCTCCCTGCAGCCGGCCGACGTTGGCGACGAGCACCGAGCGCGCGCGCCGGCGCATCGGCGTGCCGCCGTCGATGCGGATCGTGACCCGCATCGGCCGGTCCTTGAGATGCTGCAGAGCACCGAGGACGTACGCCGGCCAGCCGATGTGCTTCTTCGCGGTGTCCGACGTGGCGTCGAGCATGTGCGCGTCGAAGCCCATGCCCGCCATCACCGCGAAGTGCCGGCCGTCGAGAGTGCCGACGTCCAGGAGCCGCAGGCCGCCCTCCAGTGCGACCGCGAGGCCGGTCGCCAGATCGGTGGACAGCCCGAGGTTGGCCGCGAGCAGGTTGCCGGTGCCGGCGGGCAGGACGGCCATCGCCACTTCGCTGCCGGCCAGCGCCGACACCGCGGACATCACGGTCCCGTCGCCACCGCAGACGAACACCACCTCGGCGCCCGCCTCGACGGCCGCACGGGTCTGGCCGAGCCCGGGGTCGTCCTCGGTGCTCTCGAACCATCGCGGCGCGGGCCAGCCGGCTTCCGTCAGGGTGTCATCGACGGTGCTGCGCAGCCCGTCCATGTCGTCGATCTTCGCCGGGTTGACGACGACCGCCGATCGGGGCGCCGGGCCGGTGCGGGTGGTCGTGACGGTCATCGAGGTGACTCACTTTCGTCGAGGGGGACTTCGGCCGGCTCGGTTCCCGGCGGCTCATCGTCCGCGGTGGGCTCGCCGCCGGGGTGGCTGAACAGGTAGCGGATGGCAGTGTTGAGAACCGCGAGCAGCGGTACGGCCACCAGTCCGCCGACGATGCCGGCGACGACCACGCCGACGGCGATGGCCAGGATCACTGCGAGCGGGTGCAGAGCGACGGCCCGCCCCATGATCAGTGGTTGCAGGACGTGGCCTTCGAGCTGCTGCACGGCGATGACCACGCCCAGCACGATCAGGGCCTTGACCGGGCCGACGGTGACCAGCGCGACCAGGACGGCGACCGTGCCGGACAGGGTGGCGCCGATGACCGGGATGAAGGAGCTGAGGAAGACGAGCGCGGCCAGCGGCAGGGCGAGCGGGACGCGCAGGATCGCGAGACCGACGCCGATGCCGACGGCGTCGACGAAGGCGACCAGCACGGTGGCCCGCACGTACGAGACCAGGGTGTGCCACGAGTAGTGCCCGGCCCGGGCGGTGGGGATCCGGGCGGCGCGCGGCAGCATCCGGCACACGAACGTCCAGATCTGTCCACCGTCACGCAGATAGAAGAAGAGTGTGAACAGCGCGAGCAGGAATCCGGCGACGACCTCGCCGAGTGTGGTGGCCGTGTTCACGGCGCCGGAGGTCAGCGCGCCCTGATTGGCGGTGATGGTCGTCCGCAGACGCTCCAGACCGTCACTGAGCTGGCTCTGGGACAGATGCAGTGGTCCCTGCGCCAGCCACCCCTGCACCTCGGCGAGACCCTCCCCGACCTGCGTGCTGAGGTCGTCCAGCTGCGAGATGACCGTCTGCACGATCAGGGTGAGACCACCGAAGACCACGACCAGACCACCGACGAGTACGAGCCCGGCGGCGAGTGACCGGTTCATGCCCCGTCGGCGCAGGGCGGCCGACAACGGTTCGAAGAGGGCGGCCAGCAACAGCGCGATCGCGAGCGGAACGATCACGATCTGCAACCGGCTGACGACCTGGATCAGCAGGTAGGCGGCCGCGACGAAGAGAATGATCCGCCATGCCCACGCGCCGGCGACGCGTACCCCCCGTGGCAGCCCGTCGTCCACTGACGGGGTCTGCTCCAGCAGCACGACCGGGGCCTCGCCGAGTGCCGGATCGGCGGTGAACGGCGGTGGGGTCCACCCCTGCCGGGCGACGGCGAGCCGGTCCTGAGTCCGCTTACGGGCGGTGTCGACCCACACCGACGGCACCTCAGACCGTCCTGCGCCTGGCGGCGAGCCGGGCCGGGTCGGGCCAGCGTACGTCGTGTACCCAGCCGAGCTTCCCGAAGATCCAGATGAGACGGGCAGCCGGGTCGATCTGGCCGCGCAGCACACCGTGCCGGGCACCGGTGGGGTCGGCGTGGTGGCTGTTGTGCCAGCTCTCGCCGAACGACAGGATCGCCAGCGGCCAGAAGTTGGTGGCCTTGTCCTTGCTGTTGAACGGACGCTCGCCGACGACATGACAAATCGAGTTGACCGACCAGGTGACATGGTGCAGCAGGGCCATCCGGATCAGCCCGGCCCAGAAGAAGGCGGTCAGCGCCCCCGTCCAGGTGCCGGTGACGAGCCCGCCGATCACCGCGGGCAACAGCAGCGACAGCACGATCAACGGGACGAACAACCGGTCGATGACGCGAATGCCGCGGTCGGCGAGCAGGTCCGGCGCGAACCGGGCCTTGTTGGTGACCTCAGGGTTGAGGAACCAGCCGCAATGGGCGTACCACAGTCCTTTGGCCAGGGCGCGGACGCCGGTGCCGTACCGCCATGGGGAATGGGGGTCGCCTTCGCGGTCGGTGAAGGCGTGGTGCCGTCGGTGATCAGCGACCCAGGTGGTCGGGGGCCCCTCGACGGCGAGGGAGCCGGCCACGGCCAGCGCCAGACGCAGTGGCCGCTTGGCTTTGAACGAGCCGTGGGTGAGATGGCGGTGGAACCCGACGGTGACGCCGGCGACCGCGATCACATACCCGATGACCGCCATGGTGGCGTCGAGTGCGGAGAGACCCCACCCCCAGGCGATCGGTACGGCGGCGAACAGCGCGGCGAACGGGCCCACCACGAAGATCCAGAGCATGGCGATGGCCGCGCGTGATTGCGGTTCCTCGATCATCGGCTTGGGGCCGGGAAGAGCGGTGATGACAGGTGCGCTCATGGCTCGACTCCTAGAATGCTGTCGGCCGATGTGCATCGTGCGACAAGCGTTTGCGGCGAGAGGTGAGGCCGCGGGAGTCTGGACGGCCGCCGGGACCACGCGGGCCACGACATAGAATCTGGTGAGTACGGAATACCCCGCTGCCTTGTCGGCAAACGGCACCGCTCAGGTCAGCGGCGACCGGGCGAGCAGATGGCGCCAGCGGTCCTCGGAGTACCGGAACGCGGTGCTGCCGGCGAGGAAAGCGAGCAACGCCGGAAGAATCTGGTCGACGGCGGTCTCGTGCGGGTAGTGGCCCGCCCCGGTGATCTCGACGACGGTGGGATTCGCCAGTAGATCGGCAACGGCCTGGTGATGCCGGGGTGGGATGGTCGCGTCGTGATCGCCCCAGGCGACCATGACCGGCAGGTCGGCGAGCAACTGGAGATGGCTGGTCGCGCTGACGGCCTGCCCCCGCCAGCCCAGCACCGAGCGGGCCGTGCGGATGAACGCCCGGCGATGGGTGGCTCCAAGGAGCTGGTGCAGGCCCTCGGCCAACGGCCCGGCGTCCTGGCGGGCCGCCACCCCCGGCAACAGCGAGAGCACCGGAACCACTCGTCGGGTCAGCCAGCGGGGCAGCAGTGCCATGCCCGCCACGACTACCTCCGCGCCGGGGAGGGTCGCGGCCCGCAGCACCGGGGTGACCTCCGGGCCGAGACCACCACTGCTGATGAGAACGAGCCGATCGGTACGTTCGGGGAACTGGTAGGCGAATTGCAGCGCAATGCCACCACCCAGGCTATGACCGACGACAGTGGCACTGCCGTGGCCGAGGGTGATGAGCAGGTCCCGTAAGGCGGTGGCGTGCGCGCCGAGAGAGAAGTCCCCGGCCGGAGCGCCGGACTGCCCGTGCCCGGGCAGGTCGACGGCGATCACGGTGTGGCCGGCGGCGAGCGGGCCGATGAGATGCCGCCAGGTCCGGCGGTCGCCGCCGAGACCGTGCACGAGAAGTACGGCAGGCCCGGTACCGGCCGTGGTGTAGGCGAGTTCGCTGCCCAGGATCATCGTCTGGCGGGGAGAGGTCACGAACCGTCCTTCATTGCACTCGGTGGTACGAAGGGGTAACGGCCGCGACGGTCGTCATGGTCGGTGCTTCCCGCGGCACGGCGACATCGGGTCGGTCAGGCAGTCGGCCGACCGCTCGCGCAGGGTGGTCGAGGAACAAGGTCAGCGGCAGCCGGATGGGCCACCGGGGTCCCGGGCGACTTCTCGAGCCTACGTCGGCCGGCCACGAGCGACGGGATCCGTTCGGCCCGGGGACCACAGCGATGCACCAACCGGATCACAGCTCGCATCCGTCCGGTTTACCGCCCGGCGAACGGGGTACCCGGGCCTTGCCGTCGTCGATCCCTTCGCCGGCGAGCGGCCGTCCAGACTCCGCGGCCTCATCACCGTCCACACCCACCGCCTCGTCAACTCATGGTGGGTGGTGCACCGAGGAGTCGTCATCCATGATCACAGCTGTCTTTCCCCGCCCCGGGCCACTGCGCGCGGCGTGGGCAGAGTGGAAGAAGTCTCCGATCTCTCCTCGAAATGAGGTCTCCTGTGGGCCGCCGCCAGAGGGGGACCGGCGGCCCACAGGAGGACCGTGTCGGACACCGCTGAAGATTTACCGGGAACTTCGTCGACGCCCGATCGACGACGGCCGCCGAGAAGACGTGCTCGCCGCCAGTTATCTCGAGGTGTGGTGGTTGGCCGGCCGTCATACGGATCCATTCGACATCGTCGAATGGATCGTCGGCATTGCTCGCAGGCGGCTCCCTGACGCCTGTCTCGGCCCTGACTCCCCTACTGCACCGGTCAAAACCGGAGGCCCAGTCCCCGGATACGCGTCGCAAGAACTCGCCGCAATGCTCCATCGCACGGTCGACATCCCCGAGCCGGGTTGACCACATCCCGAGCCGGGTCTCGCCCCGCCGACGAACGTCAAGCCGTGGCCTGTGGGAGGAGTACGATCGGAGGTGTCGTTCCGGACCCTGACGGCTGTGTTTCAAGCGGAGATTGTGCTGGGTGAGTTCCACCGACCCGGCTCCGGCAGAGTCAGGAGCCCTCGCCATGTTGTCTTTTCCCCGATCCGCCTGCCGCCAGATTCGGCAACGTCGATGACATTCTCCGACGTGATCGACGTCCTGCTCAGGGAACACGACGAAATACGCCGGCTGTGCGCGGCTGTCGAGCGCAGCGGTGGCCGGGAAAGAGTGCGGCGGTTCGCTGAGCTCTCTCACGCCGTGTACCTGCACGAACTCGGCGAACAGAGAGTCGTTCATCCAGTAGTCCGGAACGTGAGCGCCGCCGCTGCCATGATCGGCATGATGCGCCTGACCGAGGAGTCCGCCCTATTGCTGTCGCTGGACGCCCTCGACGCTCTCGGCGCCGACGATCCCGACTTCGATCCGGGATTCGCCGCCCTGCGCCTGGCGATCCTGGAACACCTCACGCGCGAGGAACTGGACGAGTTCCCGATCCTGCGGCTCCGTGTGCCGGTACAGCGGCTTCACGGAATGACCGGAGAGCTGAACGACGTCCAGCTCATGGCCGCGGCCTGACTCCGCTCACCGCGGATCTCGGCGGCTCGTTCCACGATTCGTGGCGACCGAGATCGAGGGTGCGTTGAGCCCCTGAGCTCTGATGATCGTCTCGCTGACTACGGATGAGCCGTCCGCGGTCATGTCGATGTATCCGTGGGTGAGGGCGTGTTCGACGTGCAGGGCGAAGTAGTGCGGGTAGATGCGGGCGCGGGTGTCGAGGTGCGGGATGAGCCAGTCGGCGAGGTCGCCGTGCAGGAATGCCTCGGCCAGCAGTTCGCTGATCGTCTGCTGGTCGGCAGGAGTCGCGGTGCGGATGGTCGGCTGCGATCGGATGGTCATGGCGGTCACCGTCCGGCCCGTGTCGGCGGCCGGAGGTCGAGGGTGGCGCTGTTGGCACCGCGTCCGATCGCTGCGTACGCCTGTGGCCTGGTGTTCTTGAGGATGAGCGCCCACGCCATCCCGGCCACTGCGGCGACGGCGTAGCTGGCAGGCAGTTGCCAGCGCAGGCTGGAGGTGGGGTCGACGCCGAGCAGGGTGGCGAACTCGTCGAGCGTCACGAGCAGCACCAGAGCGAGTCCGACAGCAGCGGTGAAGGTGTGAGCAGGGTACGGCCGGCGCCGAGGTGGTCGCGGTTGCCGTGTGCGGTGAAGTAGGCGGCGACCGCGGCGGAGGTGACGGTCATGACGAACGCGGCAACCGCCCGGAGATGCTGGCAGGCTGACATCCGTGACGAGAACATCCGATCGACCCGACAGCGGTGAGAGCGGTGCGGGGAGAACGCCGGCGCCCGCTGGAGTCTCACCGCCGGATCCGAACGGGACGGGTCGGTGGCCTCGATCGACTGCGAGACCGGCCGGGTCGTTGTCCATCTCGTCGTCGGAGCCGACGGCGACGCCGAGATGAAGGTGGTCGAACAGCCCGGCAGGCTGACCAGCCTGTACTACTACCGCCTCACCGGCGCCGACGACGTCACCACGTGCCTGAACGAGCTCACCCGGCTGCTCAGGAGTTGATGTCGAGGTCTCCGTCGATGCCGCGGACGATGCGGATCGCGCCGGTGGCCTTGGTGTTGGTCACCGACTGTTCGCCCTGCGGGTGGGACGGCGCGACCGGGCGCGCGCCGGGCCGCGATGTGACGGCCGGCGCATGATCGCCGAGCCGGGCGTTTCCGGCCACCCCGTCGACCACGTCGACGGCCGCGCCGGACTCCACGTTGTCGACCCGCTGACCACCGGGCCCGGGAGCGGCGGCAGAGCTGGCGCCGGGCCGGGCGAGCAGGAAACTCACCGTCGACAGGCCGAGGCCGGCGATGCCGGTGATCGCGCCGACGACGCTGGCCGCCTTGTCGGCGTCCTCCAGGCCGAGGTCCAGGAAGAACAGCCCGACACCCATCAGGATCAGGCCGAACACCATCATCGTGATGATGACGATTCGCCGCTGTTTGACTGCCATCGCTCCATCATGGCGCAACCGGACGAGCCGTAGGGGGCCGGTCATTCCCGGGTGATCGGGACACAGTTGCCGGTGAGGTAGCCCTCGTTGGCGTCCTTGACCAGGCCGTGGCCGGCCAGCGCGATTCGGGCGCACACCTTGGGCGCGTCGGCGATCGCCCTGGTGTAGCGCTTGTCGTCGAGGTCCAGGACCGACTGGTCGCGGTCCTCGACGTACCATTCGCCCTGATCGGCCTTGGGGGCGTGGGAGCCCATGTCGTGGTCGGCCGGATAGCTCCCGTCGCCGCCCCACATGTGCAGGTGGTAGCCGCCGCTCACGTCGGGCGTGGACCCGGCCCATTCGACGTCGTAGTCGATGGTGAGTTTCCCGTCGGCGACGACCGCCGAGGTGAGGCACACCCAGCGCTTGTTGCTCTTGATGGCGTCGCCGCACACCTCGTCGGCGGGCGGTCCGGCGTTCACGCTCGGCGAGGCCGGGGTGGTGGCGCCGGCGCCGGTCAGCTGCTTGTCCCGGTCCTTGAGGCCGAACTGGGCGTAGGCGACGCCGGCCGCCGCCAGGACGGCCGTGACCGCGCCCACGGCGATGAGCAGGGTGAGCCGGCGGCGCGATCGGCGGCGTTCGACGGCGGCCCGCCCGGTGGGCGCCGGTCGCGGCTTGACGGTCGGGAACCCGCCGCTCGGCACCGCCGCGGCGCGCGCTTTGACCGGCGCGGCCGGCGGGGTGGCCGACGCGGCGAGGAAGGCGGTGGGCTGCGCGGGGAAGGTCACCGGCGGGGCGCTGACCTGGGGAACACTGACCGGAGCGGAACTGACCGGAGTAGAGCTGACCGGAGTAGAGCTGACCGGGGTGGAACTGACCGGGGTGGAACTGACCGGGGTGGAACTGACCGGGGTGGAACTGACGGGCGCGGAACTGACGGGCGCGGTACTGGCCGGCGTGGACCTGACCGGGGTCACCGGGATGGGCGCCGGGCGGGGCGGCCGCGCGCTCGCCCGGCCGGACACCGGCCCGCTGGGCTGCGCCTGTTTGCCGCTGGCCAGCCACGCCGCGCCGAGCGCCACCGCATGCTTGGGATGCGCGTCCACCGCGACCGGCCGGTCGAACTCGGAGGCCACCAGCTGGGCGACGATCGGCATCCGGGACGAGCCGCCGACCAGCAGGATCGAGTGCAGCTGGTCGGGGGTGACGTCGGCGGAGCGGATGGCGCGTTTGAGGGCCTCGACGGATCCGTACAGGGCCGGGCGGACCATGGCCTCGAACTCGGAGCGGGTGAGCCGGACCTCGGTGGCGATGTTGGGCAGCAGCACCGGGATGGTGGTGTCGGTGTCGGAGGAGAGCGCCTCCTTGGCGTGCACGCACTCCTCACGCAGCCGGGCCACCGCGGCGATCGCGGTGCCGTCGTCCTCGTCCAGTTCGGCGAGTTTGCCGCCCAGGGCGGCCTGGACGTGGCTGAACACGGCGGCGTCGAAGTCGATGCCGCCGAGCCGCTCGATGCCCTCGGGGCGGCCGAGGATGTCGAAGCCGATGCCGGTCTTGCGCAGCACCGCGGCGTCGAAGGTGCCGCCGCCCAGGTCGTAGACGGCGACGATCGAGCCGGGTTCGATGCGCTGCTGCTGGGCGTAGCTGACCGCGGCCGCCTCCGGCTCGGTGGTGTAGGTGACCGGGCCGTCCAGGTCGGCCATCCGCACGGCCTGCCGCATCAGGTCCGTCTTGTAGGGGCCCCAATTCGCCGGGTACGAGACACAGGTCGCCGCCGGGGCGCCACCCTCCCGGGCGATCACCTGGTCGGCGACCGCGCGCAGCATGCGGGCGGTGAGCGCCTCGGCCGACTGCGGCACCCCGCCGAGCAGGATCGGGGTGGTGTCGCCCATGCGGCGTTTGAACTCGCGTGCGACCCGGTGCGGTTCGGTCAGGCCGCGCCGGCTGGCCGCCTCACCGGTCAGGAACGTCTCGTCCTCGCGGAGCAGGACCACCGACGGGATCGCGGCGCTGTGACTGCCGAGCGGGACGATCTCGGCGTGCCCGTCGCGCCAGGTGGCGGCCGCGGTGTAGGTGGTGCCGAGGTCTATGCCGAGTGCGTACATCGCCGGATGCTCCGTATCGTGTCGTGACGGTTGGGGGTACGTGTGGGGGTTTCCCCCAGGCAGGCGGGCGCGCGGCGCTCATAAGGTAGAGGCATGGAACCCCTCCGTGATGTGTTCGCCGGGCTCGCCGGCCCGGGCAGTGCCCCCGGCGACTTCCTGCGCGAGCTGCCGGAGGACCTGGTCGCCGAGGCGGTGGTCAGCTACGCGGACACCGCTCCCGTCGAGGTCGCCGAGCATCTGGCGTCGTTCGTGAGCGCCCACAGCACGGTCGGCGCGGAGACTGCCGGCGAGCTCGGCTGGCTGGAGCTGCTGACGACCGCCCCGGTTCCGGCGGAGCCGGAGATCGACGAGACGGACCTCGATTTCGGTACGGGCGCCGACAGCGTCGAGGACGTGACGGAGCCCGGCCTGTTCGAGGTCGAGGAAGACGAAGCGGTCGACGAGATCACCGACGATCTGCCTGAGTTCACCGGTGCGGAGAGCGGTATGGACCTCGCGGTGGACTGGCCGGAGATCGACGATCTCCCAGACGACGGCGCCGAGATCCTCTGAGCGGGTCATCGCCGCTGCTCCAGCCGGGCCAGCATGCCCTCGCAGGAGCGCACCGCCACGCGGGCGGCGACGGTCATCTCGTACGAGGTCAGCGGGTTCTCGGCACGGCGCTGCCAGCGGGCCAGCGCCTCCCGCGCGGTGGCGGCCTGCTCCTTCTCCAAAGCGTCCGAGGGCAGGTGCAGGCGGTCGCTGACGGTGCTGCCGGAGCCGCCGATGAGGCGTTCCAGGTCGGCGACCGCGTCCGGTTTCCCGGTGATCCATCCGGCCCGCAGGCTGGACAGCACCCGCAGTTCGTTGAACGGGTGCGCGGACGCCATGATCTCCTCGACCGCGGCGGCCACCGCCTCGCTGCCCGGCCGGGGGCGGTCCCGCACGATCTCGGCCAGCGCGAGCAGCGCCGACCGGCTCTTGAGCACGTCGGCGCGGTCGTAGAAGAGCGAGCCGATGATCTCCTTGAGTTCGGTGAGGCCGCTGCGGTCGGTGAGTTCCTTGGCCAGGGCGGTCGCGGTCGTCGCCACCTCCCGGCGCAGCAGGGTGCTCGTCAGCCGTACCCCGTAGAGCCCGAAACGGGCCAGGAGCGCCTCCCGCTCGAGTGAGGTCAGACCCAGCCCGGGCATGGCCGACGCGAAGCGGTCGGCCGAGAGCAGCAGCTCCTCGGCCTGCTTGACCGGCTGGGCGGCGATCTTCCGCAGCTGCGAGACCTCGGTCTCGGTGAGCGTCACGGCCGTCTCGGCGAGAAGACCCGCGACCGGTACGACGGACTGCACGAGCCGGCGCACGTTCCCGTCGGTGCCGAGCCGGGTCGCGATCCGCCGGGCCGACGCCATCGAGTCGGGACGGCCGGCGCCGATCTCGTCGGCCCGGGACAGCACCCCGATCGCGTTGACCGGGCTGGGCCGGGAGACCTCGGTGTCGTGGAAGGCGCGCAGGAACTCGACGTCGCCCGGATGCAGGTGCCGCAGCAGGTAGACGACCGCGTCGGCGGGTGTCTCCTCGTCGTCGGGGGCGAGCAGTTCCCAGGTGTGCCGGGCGGTCTGCTCGGACAGCGAGCCGATGCCGGGCGTGTCGATCAGCGTGACGGTGCGCAGCGCCCGCGACGGCCAGGTCACGGTGAGCCGGTCGACGTCGGCGGCGTTCAGCCCGTCCAGGTCGACGTCGATGGCACCGTCGTCGCGGGTGAACCGCAGCGGCCGGGCCGGGCCCTTCTTGAGGGCGGCGTGCACCTGGTAGGCGTGGCCGTCCTGGTACCAGGTGACGATGCGGGTGCACTCGCCCGCGTCGGTCGGCGCCAGCCGTTCCCCGACGAGGGCGTTGAGCAGCGTGGACTTGCCGGCTTTGACGCGGCCGGCGACGGCCACCCGCAGCGGGGCGGCGAGCCGGTCGCGGATCGCGCCGAGCCGGGCCGCGTCGGCGGTGCCGCGGTAGGTGGCGAGCGCCTGGTCGAGGACGGCGCGGGTGCGGTCGACGAGGTTCGCGCTCATGCCGCCACCGCCTGGGCGCGCTGCCGCAGTTGCAGGACCCGGGCCAGTTCGGCGTCCACGTCCTTGAGCCGTTTCTCCCGGTCGGCCTGGGTGCGTTTGGCGGCCTCGGCGGCGCTGTTCAGGGCCTGCGCGTTGGCCTTGTTGAGTTCCTCGGCGAGGCCGCTGTAGTGGTCGCGCAGCTGCCGCTGGACCCGGCGCAGGGTGTCCCGGGAGTCCTTGCCGGCCACGAAGCTGACCTCGTCGCAGTAGCGGCGAATCGCGTTGCGGGCCTCGGCGCGGCGTTTCGTGACCTGGCGTTTCTTCTCGTCGCGCAGGCCGCGGTGGCCCATCACGAGGCCGATGCCGATGCCGATCGGGCCGAGCGAGACGCCGACCAGGCTGCCCAGGATGATGAACATGAGGGCGCCGCCGTACGCGCTCTTCAGCGCCACCATGGCCTGCTTGGTGAGTTTCATCCGCTCCAGGTCGATCTTGTGCTGGAAGTCGGCGACCGTGGCGAGCGGGGTCGGGTCGGTCACCGACGGCCGCCGCATGATCATCGTGGACGCCTCGTGGAAGTGGTCGCCCACCCGTACGCCCAGGTCGGTGGCCCGGTCGCGGAGCAGCTCGTAGTTGGCCAGCAGCTCATCGGCCATCCGCGACTGCAACCACGCCTCCATCTCGGCCCACGTGTCGGCCGGGTCGCCCTCCTCGATGGCGGTGTCCGCCTCGGCGATCACCACCCGCACCCGGGCCCGCAGGTCGTGGTCCACGTCGGAGGTGAGGTCGGTGACGCCGTCGCTGAGGGTCTGGTTCCATTTGGCGGCGGCGCTCTTCAGGGACTCGACGCGTTCCTTCACGCCGGTCAGTTCGCGGACCACCCGGGCGGCGGCCTCCGGGTCGGCGAGCGCGGCCCGTTCCGCCTGGAAGCGGCCGTCGAGTTGCTCGCAGAGCGCGAGCACCTCGGCCGACGCCTCTCCTGCCAGCCTGTCGACGGCCGAGGCGCCGATCTTCTCGGTGAGGAAGGCGACCAGGTGGGTGAAGCCGGACTCGGCGTTGAGGGCGGTGTCGTTGGCCTTCACCGCCCGCGAGCGCAGCGCCGACGACACCGGCATGAGCGGCATCGGGCAGTGGGCCGCCAGGTGCCGCTCGTTGAGTTCGCGGATGCGCCGCCACGCCGGGTAGAAGTCGGTCTTGGTGACGACGCACGCCACCACCGGGCACAGCGACCGGGCGCGTTGCAGGAAGTCGACCTCGCTGCGGGTCAGCTCCTGGGCGGCGCCGGTGACGAACAGGACGGCGTCGGCCATCGAGACGGCCGCCAGGCTGGCGGCGGCGTGCGGCGAACCGAGGCCGCCGACGCCGGGGGTGTCCACCAGGACCAGGCCACCGGCGAGGATCTTGCGGGGGATGCGGACCTCGACACCGGAAACCCGGTCCCCGTTCACGCCGCCGGCGCCGCCTTCCAGCACGTACCGGCGGACGTCGGCGACCGGGATCGGCTCGCGGCGGCCCGGCTCGTACAGCAGGGCCGCCTCGGGTTTCGCACCGTGTCGCACGTAGGTCGGCACCGCCGTGGCCACGTCGTCGTCGACCGTGCAGACGGTCGCACCGACCAGGGCGTTGACCAGGGAACTCTTGCCCTGTTTGAACTCGCCGGCCACGACGACGTGCAGCACCGGGTCGGCCAGGGACTCCTTGGCGGCGGTCAGGCGGGTGGCCGCGTCGGGTCGGTCGTACGCCGAACAGGCGCGCAGCGCCAGATCGATCAGGGCAACGGCCTTCGCGACCTCGGCCACGGTTCCTCCAGGGTCAGGCGCCGACGACGGTGGTGTCGTCGCCGCTCTCGATCGTGTCGTCGTCCGACGTCACGGTGGTGGTGTCGATGTCGGTGATGTTGGTGTCGTTGTCGCTGACGGTGGTGTCGTTGTCGTTGATGGTCGTGTCGTCGTCGGACACGGTGGTGACGGTGGTGTCGTTGTCCTCGTTGTTGCCGCTGGCGTTTCCGCCCACCGAGATGGCGGAGCCGTCGTCGGCCGTCACGTCGGACAGGTTGGTGGCGTCGCTGCCGTCGCCGAAGGTGACCGCGCTGTCCTCGATCTCGGCGTCCGGCAGGTTGTTGACGTCGCCGTCGCCGAAGTTGAACACCGACTCGTCGGCGCCACCGTCGACCTGGGCGGTCTGGTTGCCGTCGCCGACCACGGCGTCGTCGAGCTCGTCGGCCACGATGCCGGTGTTGACGCCGGTGTTGACGGCGCCGGAGATGTCGTCGCCGGCCTGCACGGCACCGTCGCCGGTGTTCGCCTGGCCGAAGTTGTCGCCGTCGATGAGCAGGCCCCCGTCGCCGCTCACCGAGTTGATGTCGCCGTCGACGACGGTGGAGCCGTCGCCGGTGGCGGCGTTCACGTCGCCGTCGCCGACCGTGGCGACCGCGCCGTCACCGGTCGCGGCGTTCACATCGTCGCCGCCGGCCACCGCGCCGTCTCCGGACGCGCTGATGTTGGTGGCGTCGATGTCGCCGAAGACGTTGCCGTCCACGTCGAGGTCGAGGCTGTTGTCGGTGATCGTGGTGACGGACAGGTCGAGGTTCTGGGTGATCGTCTCGTCGCCCTCGTAGGTGGCGTAGGTGACGTAGTTCAGGTGCTGCACGACGTGCTCGACGGACTGGGTGCCGGCCGAGTGGGCCGGAGCCCCGCCGCCACCGCCACCGCCGCCGCCGGAGTAGTTGCTCAGTGCCGACCGGGCCTCGGAGGAGACGCCCGGCTCGGTGGCGGCGTCGTTGACGACCGCTGGAACGTCCACGGCCGACAGGTCGACATCGGTGACGCCCTCGGCGGTCAGGGTGCCGTTCGGGTCCTCGGCGTACCGGGCCGCGAAGTCACGGTCGGTGATTAGGTTGACGACGAAGTCCTTGAGGAGTTCAGCTGCGTTGACGGTCATGATCTCTCCTAGCTCGGTGTGTGTCCCGTTCCTTCATCCGGGCACGGCACCAGCGTGCGACCCGTGAGCCGGTCCGGGCATCGGGGTGTCCCCCGTGGTATAGGGGGTGCGCTAGGGGATCCACAGTGTGGTGTCCGAGATCCAACCCATCGGATCGCGGAATCGGTGCAAACCGGCGCTGTCTAGCCGTCCAGCATCTCGCGGAGCATGGCCAGCAGCTCGGCCCGGGTGTTCGCGCCGAGCTTGCCACGGATCCGTGCCACGTGGTGCTCGACGGTCTTCGGCGCAATATATAGCTGAGCGCCTATCTCACGGTGCGTGCTGCCGGCCAGGACGAGACGCGCCACGGTGACCTCGCGTTCGGACAGTCCGCCACCACCGCCGGGGCTGTCGGCCTCCGGTTCGGACAGTTCCCGGGCCCGCTCCAGCAGACGCCGCGCGGCTCCTGCGTCGCCGGTCCGGATGGCGGCCTGCCCGGCCAGCCGGGACGCCTCCCACGGCAGCTCCGCGGCGTGCAGGTCCTCGGTGGCGGCCAGAATCTCGTTGGTGTCCACGGTTCCGGCCAGCACCTCGGCCCAGCGCCGGGCCGCCACGCACTGCGCCCGCGGGCGGGTCCCGCCGGTCGTGGTCATCCGCTCGGCCGTCTCGGCGGCGGCGCCGGCGTCCTCGGTGACGATCGCGGTCTGCAGGCGCAGCCAGTCCAGGGCCACCGACCAGGCGGCCGGGCGGCCCAGGCCGGTGACGATGTCGTCGAGCAGGGCCAGCACCGGGGTGAGGCGGCCGATCCTACGGAGCCGGGCCGCCGCCACCGCCAGCTCTTCGAGCGGTTCCAGCTGCCAGAGATCCACGGTACGGCGTGCGAGCAGCGGTTCGATCCCGGTCCACGCGTCCCGCAGCCCGGCGATGTCACCGCGCCGGCGGGCGATCCCGGCGGCCAGCGCGGCCCGCAGCACGCGGTCCCGGCCGGACGGGTCGGCGCCGGGCGGGAACCGCAGCTCGTGCAGGGCGGTGTCGTAGTGGCCCGCCCGCATCCGCGCCCAGGCCAGCAGCAGCCGGTGCCGCTCGTCGGCCGCCGGGCCGCCGGCCCGGGCCGCCCTCGCCCGGGTGAGCAGGTGCTCGGCGGAGGCGACGTCACCGGCGGCGACGGCCACCACGGCGGCGATCGCGTGCGGCGTGTCCGGCAGCACGACCCGCGGCGATCCCCGTTCGATCGCCTCGGCGGCCTCGATGAGCAGCGGCAGCGCCTGTTCCGGCTCCGTGGCGGCCAGCGCACCTTCGGCGAGCCGAACCAGCGCCAGCGGGATGCCCCCGCCGGGAGCCGGCCCGGAGGCCACGGGCAGCGGGTCCTCGTCGGATTCCGCAGCCAGGGCGCGGCTCTCCCGTACCCCCGGATCCGCTCCTGGATCGACCACCCGCGTGGCCGGAACCGGGCGGCCGAGGGCGACCAGCGCGGGCACCGCCAGCATCGGCCCCGGGCCGCCGGCGGCGAGCAGCAGCTCGGCGGACCGCGCGGCCCGGCCCTCCTGGGCGGCGACCGCCCCGGCGACCAGCTTCTCCCGGGACGTCGTGAGGGTGAGCTGGTCGACGTCGACCGGCAGGCCGAGCAGCGCGCTCGCCTCGGCCCGGCCGGCCGCCAGCTCCACGGCCCCGGCTCCGGCGTCCGCCGCGTCGTCGAACCAGCCGAGCGCCGCCGCCGGATCGGTGAACCGCAGCCGCTCCCCCGCCGCCCGGTAGACGGCCGCCGCGGCCGGGGTCGCCGCCCGTGCCGCCCGCAACTGACCGGCCGCCGCGACCGGATCGGCGCCGGCCGCCAGCAGCGCACCCGCCACCGCGTCGTGAATCCGCCGCCGCTCGGCCCCGGGCAGCTCGGCGAGCACCGCCGCGGCCATCGCCGGGATCATCCGCTCGGACGGCAGGAGCAGACCCTCGTCCCGCAGCGTCCGCAGCTCGGCGGCCAGCCCGGTCAGATCGAGACCGGAGGCGGCGGCGAGCACCGGGTCGCCGAGATCCAGCCGCAACGCCAGCACCCGCGCCACCGTCACCGCCGCGTCGCCGAGCACCGCGAACCGCCGCTGCACCCGGGCCAGCAGCGCGGGCGCCACGTCATCGGCCGGCGCTGTGGCGATTGCGACCGCGACCACCGGGATCCCGCCGGAGGCCTCGTGCACGGCCTCCACCACCTCGGGCGACACCGGCCGCCCGGTCACCGTGGCCACCAGCCGGGCCACCGCGCCGGGGCCCAACGGCCCGAGCACCTCCACACCGCCCGCGGAGGCCGCCTCGTCGAGGGCGGCCAGCTCCGGCCGGTCGATCGTGGGACGCCGGGAGACCGCCATCGGCACCCCGGCCCGGCACAGGGCGACCAGTTCCCGCAGGGCGACGGCATCCAGCCGGTGCGCGTCGTCGACCACCACGAGCGGCGCGTCCCCGAGCGCGCCGGTCACCCCGCCGGCGAACCACACCGATCCGGTCACGGCCGCGGCGAGCGCACGGAGCCGATGGGTACGGCCCGCGCCGTCCACACCGACCACGACCGTCACAGCGCGACTCTACCGGTGCTCCACGTCACTCCGGTTTCCCACAGATCCGGCCGCCGCCCGCCGACTGTCTGCCCATGACCTCCACCAGCATCCGGATCTTCCTGGGCGGCACAATCGCGGCGGTCGCCGGTCTGATGCTGACGTGGGACACCACGATCGGCAACGTCCTGTACGTGATCACCTATCTGGCCCTGTGCACGATGGCCTGGCTGGCCGTACGCCGGATCCCGCCCGGCCCGGACCGCCGGCCGTGGCTGCTGGCCGCCGTCGCGCCGGCGCTGTGGCTGACCGGCGACGTCATCGAGCTGGTCTACGTCTACCTGGGCTCCGTCCCGCCGGTGGGCGTGGCCGACGCGTTCTGGCTGGCCGGATACCCGCTGCTGGCGGCGGCCCTGACGATGATGGCCCGCCGCCGCGCCCCGAACAATCTGCGCGGCGCCGTCCTGGACGGCCTCACCCTGACGGTGGCCGCCGCCCTGGCGAGCTGGCAGTATCTGATCCTGCCGTACCTCGATTCCGGTTACAGCCTCGCCGAGACGGTCGTGCCGCCGCTCTACCCGGTCGCCAGCGTGGTGTTGCTGGCCGCGGTGCTGTTCATCGCCCTGTCCCCCGGCGACCGGGGTGTGCCGACCTGCCTCATGGTCGGCGCCGTCGTGCTGTACCTGACGATCGACGTGGCCTACAACGTGCTGCCGCTGTTCCTGGACTACCCGGTCGTGGAGCGGATCGGCCCGCTGATCCTGCTGGGCAACGCCATGATCGTCGCGGCCTGCCTGCACGAGAACCGGGCCGAGCTGACCAGCCCCGGCCACAAGATCCGGATTCTGCACCCGGCGCGGGTGGTGTTCCTCGGCCTGGCGCTGCTGGCCACGCCGGTGCTGTCCATGCTCCAGGGCGACGCGGTCGCCGGGCTGATCGCCGCGTCGCTGTGCACGGCGTTCGTGCTGGCCCGGTTCACCATCGCGGTCCGCGAGCAGGAGAAGGCGCAGGCGCTGCTCGCCTTCCAGGCCCGGCACGACACGCTCACCGGGCTGGCCAACCGGGCGGTGCTCACCGACGAGTTGGAGCGGCGGTCCGGGCCGGTCGCCGTGCTCTACCTGGACCTGGACGGGTTCAAGGAGGTCAACGACAGCCACGGCCACGAGGCGGGTGACCTGGTTCTGGCCACTGTCGCGCAGCGGCTGTCGGCCGCCGTACGGGCCACCGACCTGGTGGTCCGCCTCGGTGGCGACGAGTTCGTGCTGTTCTGCCCGAACCTGCCGGAGGCCGAGGCGGTCCGCCTGGCCGAGCGGGTGCTCGGCGACGTGGCCCAGCCGATCCCGTTCCACGGCGAGACCCTGGACATCGGGGTCAGCGTCGGCATCGCGGCGTACGGCCCGGACGACACGGCCGACGACCACGACGTGCTGCGCGCCGCCGACATGGCCATGTACGAGGCGAAGAGGCTGGGCCGGGGCCGCTGGGTGATGGCCGGTGTCTAGTGGACCGCCTCGGCCCGCACCTTCGCCTTGCCGATGAGGTCGCGAACCAGTTTCTCGGAGCCGTCCATGTTCTCCCAGCCCATGTCGGCGACCACGACGACGACGTCGTCGACCCGGGCCAGTGCGGCGTAGTGGTTGACCGTGGCCGGTTCCTCGTCGGCGTAGCTGAACCGCTGCCCGATCCGCACCAGCATCGTGTCGCCGCCCGATTCGATGATGTCCCATTTCCGTTGGCCCTCGGCGAGCCCGCCCCGGCACTTCTTCAGGGCCGCGTCGATCTCCTGGATCTGCCGGGCCGCGCCGCCGGGCTGGTGGCGGCCGATGAACTGCACGACCACGGTCGGGACGGTTTCCGGGGTGCTGCCGGGGACCACGAACCGTTTGGCCACGGCGGCGGTACGGGTGGGGTCGCTGGGGTAGCGGCCACCGCACGGGCGCAGCGGCCGCACGTAGGCGTACTCGCCCTGCGGAAGGCTCTCCGCCGTCGCACCGCGTACGTCCTCGGGTTGCAGCAGGGCCGCGGCAGGGATCCCGGCCGGCGCCGGGACGGAGGCCGGGACCGAAGGCGGCAGAGCGGAGGCGACCGGTGCGGCGGGCGCCGGATCGGGGCTGGAACCGCACCCCGCGATCGCCGCGACCAGTAGTCCGGCGCTCACGGCCCGGCGGATCCTCGTGTTCGTCATGCCTTCCACCTTGCGCCCCTTTGTAAAGTGGTGGCGTACCGCCCGGTAGCGGCTCGTCCAGTCCATCGTGTTGGAGGGTCCGCCATGTCGATTTCCGTCCGCCCGTTCACCCGTGGCGACCGGGAACAGGTCACCGGTCTGGTCAATGCCCACATCGCCGCCGTCGTACCCGGTGTGTCCGTCTCCGTTCAGGTACTTCTGAGCCAGCTGGAACGGGAGCCGGGCGAGTTCATCGTCGACCGCTGGGCCCGGGAGCGGATCACGCTGGTCGCCGAGCAGCGCGGCCGGGTGGTGGCGGCCGCCCATCTGATCCGGTACGGCGAAGGCCCGGAGACCGGGGAGATGTACCGCAACGCCGGCGAGATCCGGTGGCTGGTGTGCTGGCCGGACGCCCCGTACTGGCCGGATTCGCTGGCGGCCGGCGACGCGCTCGCGGTGGCCTGCCACGCCCAGCTGCGGCGGTGGGGTGTCGCCCGCAGTTTCGCCGAGGGCGCGCTGCCCGCCCCGGGAGTGTACGGCGTTCCGGAGCAGTGGCCGCACATCCGCGCCATCTACGAGCGGATCGGGTTCCGCGACGACGGACGGGTCGAGGCCGTGCTGCTCGCCCCGGTCGACCGTCTCGCCCGGCCGGCCGGGCCGGTGGACGGGCTGACCACGAGCCGGACGGTCGGGATCAACGGCACCCGGATCACCGCGCTGCTGGACGGCGCCGAGGTCGGCCACATCGAGGTCGACACGAACCTCGACGCCGGGCCCCGGGTGTCACGCGTCGGGGCGTGGGCGGAGGTCGGCAACCTGTGGGTCGAGCCGGACCACCGCCGTCAGCGGATCGGCACCTGGCTGCTCGGGCAGGCCGCCGCATGGCTGGAGCTGGGCGGCGCCACGCGTCTGCTCGACTACGCCGACGTGACCGAGGAGGACTACACGGAGTTCCTGGTCGCGGCCGGTTTCACCGTGCTGACCCGGACCACCCGCGAGTTCACCGCCGACGGTGTCTGATCGCGGCGCCCGGTCCACCACTCCGTGCCCGGATCAACGGTAGTTTCCGGTCACCGTCCGATGCGAGACGGTTGCTGGGCTCATGGGCCATCGCGGACAACCGAACCGGCACTCGGAACCAGCCGCAACGGATGAGCCCGCGCATGTCACCGGCTCAGAATCGAGAGCGCAGCGAATGACTATTTCTCAGCAGGTCACGGGCGGCTTCGGCCGGTGGGTCGACAACCGCCGGATGAAGACGAAGATCCTCTCGGTGATCGGGGTGCTGGCGGTCACCGCGACCGCGCAGGGCCTGCTGAGCCTGGACCGGCTGTCGGCGCTCAACGACAACGCCAGCTACCTCTACCAGCGTGGCGTGCTGTCCCAGGAACACGTGGACACCCTCGCGCTGATCATGCGGCGTACCACCGAGGACAGCTTCAACCAGGCGCTGTCGACCACCGACGAGAACATGACCCGCTTCGAGAAGGCCATGGCGGCCGACGACGCGGCATTCGACACCCAGGCCCGCGTCTACCGCGCGGAATCGGTCGCGCCCGAACGCGTCGATGAACTCGTCGCGGCGTGGGACGAGTACCGGACCGAAGGCCGGCAGCAGATCACGGCCGCCCGCCGCCGCAACGACGTCGCCGAAATCGAACGCCTCCGTGACGAGCTGGCCGAACCACAGATCGTCAAGGCCGCGGCGATCACCCGCGAGCTGATCACCATGGAGCAGCAGGATTCCGAGAAGCAGGCGGACGAGGCCAACGCCGTGCACGAATCCGCGCGGCGGCAGATGATCGTCTTCCTGGTGACCGGGCTGGTGCTGGCCGTGGCCTTCGGGCTGTTCGTGGCCCGGCGCATCGCCGGCGCGCTGCGCCGGGTCTCCACGGCCGTCGACGGGCTGGCCGCCGGTGACCTGACCGCCACGGCGAACGTGACCAGCCACGACGAGCTGGGCCGGATGGCCGCCGGACTGGACACCGCGACCGGGCGCCTGCGCGAGACCGTCAGCATGCTCGGCACCCATGGCGAGACGCTCGCCGGGGCGGCACACGAGCTGACCACGGTCAGCCAGCAGATGGCGGACTCCGCCGAGCGGACCGACGGCCAGGCGGGAGGGGTGTCCACCGCCGCCGACATCGTCTCCCACCACGTCGAGACGGTCGCCGCCGCCGCGGACCAGATGGGCGCCTCGATCCAGGAGATCGCCGCCAGCGCCACCGACGCCGCGACGGTGGCACAGAACGCGGTGCAGGTGGCCGAACAGACCAACCGGACCGTGTCCAAGCTCGGCCGGTCCAGCGCGGACATCGGCGCCGTCATCAAGCTGATCACGACGATCGCCGAGCAGACGAACCTGCTCGCGCTCAACGCCACCATCGAGGCCGCCCGGGCCGGTGATGCGGGCAAGGGCTTCGCGGTCGTCGCGAGCGAGGTGAAGGACCTGGCGCAGGCCACCACCTCGGCCACCGAGGAGATCTCCACCCTGATCCAGACGATCCAGGGCGACACCGGCGCCGCCGTCGATGCGATCACGCAGATCTCCGAGATCATCGACCAGGTCCACGGGTACACGACCACCATCGCCGCGGCGGTCGAGGAGCAGACCGCCGCGACCAGCGAGATCGGGCGCAGCGCGGCACAGGCCGCCTCCGGATCCGCCGACATCGCCCACAACATCACCGGAGTGGCCGACGCGGCGCAACTGACCAGTTCCGGAACCAGGGAGGCCCAGAACGCCGCGTGCGAGCTGGAGAGGATGTCCAGCGAGATGCAGCGCCTCGTCGCCACGTTCCGGGTCTGAGCGCCCGGCGCGGCCGCCGGCTGCGGGCCGGCCCATGTGATCATGAAGGGGCGACGGAGGTGGCGATGAGCCCGACCAGGCGACAGGTACTGACCCACGGTGTGACGGCCGCGGGCGCGCTCGCTCTGGGCAGCGCCACCACGCTCGCGGTGACGAGATTGGCCGGGCTGGGCGCCATCCCGGCCACGTCCGCGCCCGGCGCGCTCCTCGACGACGCGAGCCGGATCAACCCCACCGCGGTACGGGGTGTGCTGTTCGCCGATCCCGCACCGGAGCGGACCGCGCGGACCGTCGCCCCACTGCTGCGCCGCATCACGACCGGCGAGGACCCGGCGATGGCTGTCGCGGGCGTCCGCCACTCGATGGGCGGCCAGAGCATGCTGGCCGGCGGCTGGGTGCTCGACACCCGGCCGATGAACCGGATCGACCTGGACCGGGCCGCGGGCGTGGTGCGGGTCGGCGCGGGCACCACCTGGCGGGACCTGATCCCGGTGCTGAACGAGGCCGGGTTCTCGCCCAAGGTGATGCAGTCGAACCACGACTTCTCGATCGGCGGCTCGCTGAGCGTGAACTGCCACGGCTGGCACGCGTCGCACCCACCGATCGCGAGCACCGTACGCCGTCTGCTCCTGCTGACCGCCGAGGGTGACGTGCTCACCTGCTCGCCCACCGAGAACGCCGAGCTCTTCGGCCTGGTCCTGGGCGGCTACGGCATGTTCGGCGTGATCCTCGAGGCGGACCTGGAGGTCTGGCCGAACGCGATCTACGAGCCGCACTTCGTGTCGGTGCCGACCAGTGGGTACGCCGCCCGGTTCGCGGCCGGGACGTCGGAGATGGCGTACGGGCGGCTGTCGGTGGATCCGCTGAGCTTCCTGGAGGAGGCGATCCTGGTCCGCTTCACCCCGAAGGCGGGAACGGTCGGCACCGTCCTGCCGCTGACCCGGCCGTCGGCGCCGGAGTTGCAGCGGGCGATCTTCCGCGGCTCGGCGGGCAGCGACGTGGGCAAGACGCTGCGCTGGTCGCTGGAGCGGGAGGCCGCGCCCTGGCTGGCCGCCCCGATGAGCCGCAACACCATCCAGAACGAGCCGGCCGCCGTCTTCGCCGACCGGTCCGAGGAGACCAGCGACATCCTGCACGAGTACTTCGTGCCCCGGCAGCGGCTGTGGGACTTCGTGCAGACGGCCCGGGACGTGATCGCGGCCAGTCCGATGGAGCTGCTCAACGTCACCGTCCGGGATGTCCGCGCCGACACCCGCAGCGCCCTGGCATACGCCCGCGAGGACGTGTTCGGCCTGGTCATGAGCTTCCGGCAGGAACGCACCGCCCGCGCCGACGACCGCATGCGCGAGCTGACCCGGACGCTGATCGACGCGGCGGCCGCGGTCGGCGGCACGTTCTACCTGCCGTACCGGCTGCACGCGACAGCCGATCAGCTGCGCCGCGCCTACCCGGGCTGGGACGCCGCGATGGCCGCCAAACGCCGCCTGGACCGGAAGCCGGTCTTCCGCAACGGCCTCTACGAGGCGTACGGCCGCTGACCGGTCACACGCCGAGGACGGGCCGGCACTCCTCGACGCCGGACAGGGCGATCCGCGGGGTGCGGACGGCGAGGTTCAGCGGCGGATAGGTGGACGTCACGGCTTGCGGCCGACCGCGGTCCACACGTTGATGTCGGACCGGTCCGGGATGACCGCGCCCGGCTATAGATCCACAGTGGCATGCCGGGGCCGTGGCATCCTTGCCCGATGCTGGACACGGGGCGAGAAGAGCTGGACCGGATGCGGCGGCTTCCTGCCGCATGGCCGGAGTTGCGCCACGAGGCTGCAACCGACGAGGACGGGGACGACTACGACCGGAATGCCGCGAAACGGGCGCAGGTGCTGTGGGCGCTGCAATACGACCGCCGCCCCGGCGATCTCCCGCTGGTCCGCTGGCTGGCCGAACAGGAGGTCTTTCAGGGGCTGACCGAGGAGACCAAGCTGGCCGGTTACCTGTTGGCCGAATTCCGGCAGGTCGACGATGTCTGGCTGCAATGGGAGATCAAGGGCGTCGACTACGACACGTGGTGCGGCTACGACGTCGAGTTCCTCTTCGCGGCGGGCATTCAGGAGACCATCGATTTCGTACGGGCAAGCGCGCACCCCGAACGCGACGCCGTCCTGGGGCACCTGCTCGACGAGGAGGGGCAGCCGATCGTGTCCGAGCAGGAACTGGCCGACTGGTTCGAGCACCGGCGGTCGTACTTCCCCGCCGATCCGGCCGACGAGGACGAGATCACCTGGCTCGACCGGGCCCGGCTCCTCGACGACCAGGCTCTGGCCCGGCACTGGCTGGACCGGTGGGCGGACGGCCGCCCACGCGATCGGGACACGCTGACCCTGCTCCGCCACCGGCTGGCGGAATTCGGCTCGTACGCCGAGGCGGCGGCCGCCCAGCGGGAGCTTCTCGCCTTCACCCGCACCGCCTGGGAGTCCGCGGCGGGATGGCGGAGTCTGGCCGGATTGGAACGCCGGGCCGGTGACCTGGACGCCTCCTGGGCAGCGCTGCGGGAGTGCCGCCGGGTCCTGGACGACGTCTCCGGCTGGACCGGCGCGGGCCTGGGCCACAGCTACGTCGAGGAGCTGTTCCGGCTGGCCGCCGACGCCGACGGCGAACTGGCCCGGGTGGTGTTCACCGAGGCGGAACACCAGTCCCGGGCCGTCTCCGGTCTGCCGCCGGCCACGCTGGAGGCCGCCGCCGAGGCCGCCGGGAAAGCCGGCGACCCGGCCAGGGCCGCGCATTACCGGGCGCTCGGCCAGGCCCGGATCGGATGATCGGTGGCTGCCCGGGCACCACCGGGGGCGGTTACGGTACGCACATGCCCGATTACTACGTGGCCTGGTGGAATCTGGAGAACCTCTTCGACGAGGAGAACTCGCCCCACCGCACCGAGAAGGTCGCCCGCGCCATCCACAACGACATCGCCGGATGGACGCCGGAACTGCGCGACCAGAAGATCGCCCAGCTCGCGTCGGTGATCGTCCGGATGAACGGCGGCGCCGGCCCGGACCTGCTCGGCGTCTGCGAGGTGGAGAACCGGTTCGTCCTGGACCTGCTCGCCGAGGCCGTGCACACCGAGTTGCCCGGCCGCAAGTACGGCATCGTCCACGCCGACACCGGCGACGCCCGCGGCATCGACGTCGCGTTCCTGTACAGCCTGGACCGGTTCGCCGCGCCGGCCACCACCGACGTGTTCTTCCACGTGGTGATGCGCCGCAACGCCACCCGCGAGATCGTGCAGGTCAACTTCCGGACCACCACCGGGCAGACCCTGGTGGTGTTCGGCAACCACTGGCCGTCCCGCTCCGGTGGCCAGTTCGAGTCGGCCGGATACCGGCACATCGCCGGCGAGACGCTCGCCTACTTCCACTCCCGGGCTCTGGAGGTGCTCGGCCCCGGCACACCGGCCCTGGCGATGGGCGACTTCAACGACGAGCCGTTCGACGTGTCGATGGTCAAGCACGCGCTGAGCACCCGTCAGCGGCGGCGGGTGATCGAGGCGGACACCCCGCGCCTGTGGAACCTGATGTGGCCGGAGACCGGCGTCCCGGACGGCAGCTTCTACTTCGAGAACGAGCCCAACCAGCTGGACCAGTTCCTGGTCAACGTCAACATGGCCGGTGACGCGGACCCGCTGCGGGTCGATCCGGCCTCGGTGGAGGTGCTGCGTTTCCCGGGGACCGTGGACACCGGCGTCTACCCGAAGCCGCGCCCGTTCGGCGGCATGGGCCACGACGTCGACGTCACCGGTTTCTCCGACCACTTCCCCATCGGCATGCGGGTGACCGAGACGGTCTAGAGATCCTTCTTGGCCGAGGTCCGCGTTTCCAGGCCGATCTTGAGTCCTGGTTGCCGTCCGGCGGTCGACAATCGCTCAAGATCTATTTTTCCTGGAGGATATTGGGCAATCAGAGATATCCAGGCAGCCACGATCACCCAAGATCGCGGTGCCCGGCGACGATCACCCAAGATCTATATCGGAGTTTGCGGATGGCCCGAACGACCGCCGGTGACCGGCCGAATCTCGCGTGACCACTCACCTGGCGCCACCGGCGTGACGGCCGGGACCACCACCGGTTGCCTGGCAAGCACAACCGCGACCACCCACCCGGAGGGAGCGGCAGCACATGCGGGAGTATCCGACCGATCTACGCCCGGCGGGGCGCGGCAAAGGACGAAGCAGGCAGCGAGATCGCGCCGACCGGACGGGACGGCCCAGAAAAGGCGGGACGAGGACACGCGTACAAGAGAAAGGAGCCGGAAGCGAAACGCGGAGCCCGGCCACAAAACGCGCCATCACGTCCGCGGGTCAGTCGTCCAGGGCGGCGAGGACGTCGAGGAGGCGGTCCACCTCGTCGGCCGTGTTGTAGACGTGCAGGCTCACCCGTACCGATGAGGTCTTCTCGCCTTGATGGGCCTGGCAGTGGCCGTCGGAGCGGACCATGAACCCCTCGGCGGCCAGGATGAAGCCCAGGTCGTTGGAGCCGATGGCGTGGTGCCGGAGGGTCACGATGCCGTGCCGCTGCTGCACCTGCGAGTCGGCGGCCAGGCTCCGCTGACAGCCCAGCACCTCGTAGGCGGGCAGTTTGCGCAGACCGTCGGTGAGCCGGGCGCCCAGCGCCACGGTCCAGCGGGCGATCCGTTCGAGGCCGGCCGCCTCCAGCCAGTCGAGTGCGGCGACCAGGGAGACGATGCCGCTGGTGTTGGGCGTGCCGCTCCAGCCGCCGGGGGTGAAGCGGGCGCCGCGCCGGTTGGCCGCCCAGAGCACCCCGGTGCCGGGCAGCGCCATCGCCTTGTGGCCGGAGAAGACCACGAAGTCGGCGTCCATGGCGGCCACGTCGACCGGCAGGTGCCCGGCGCTCTGCGCCGCGTCCACGCAGATGATCACCTCCGGTCCGGCGGCGGCCCGGAGGCGGGCCAGGTTCATGTCGCCGCCGTAGACGTGGTGCACGTGCGTGGCCGCGATGAACCGGGTCCGCTCGGTGACCAGGCCCGGCAGCGCCCGCGTGTCGTAGTCGTGGGCCGCGTCGTAGGGCATCTCCCGCACGGTGACCCGGACTCCCTGCCGGGCCAGCAGGTCCACCGCCTCCTGCCAGGGCATCGTGTTGGCGGTGTGGTCGGCGAACGGCACGATGATCTCGTCGCCGTCGCGGAGTTCGTGGACCAGCCAGTCGCGGGCGACCGTCCGCAGCCCCTCGGTGGTGCCGCTCACGAAGTGCACGCCGGACCGTGATGGCGACGGGTCGCCGAGGAACGCCGACACCCGCGACCGGGCCTGGTCGATCAGGGCCGTGGTGCGGTTGGCCCACCGGTAGGTGCCGCGCCCGGCGTTGGCGTTCTCGCTGGTCAGATAGCCGGTGACGGCGTCGAGGACGGCCTGCGGCTTCTGGGCGGTGGCCGCGCTGTCCAGATAGACCTGCCCGGGGTCGGCGACGAGGATGGGGAACTGTTCCCGCAGGCCCTCCTGCCAGCACCGCAGCTCGTCGGGGAACATGGTCAGTCCCTCACCAGTTCCGCGCCGGAGTCGCGCCAGGCGATCACCCCGCCGGACAGGGAGCGGGCGTCCGGGTGGCCCATCCGGGTGAGCAGGGCGGCGTACCGGGCCGACTTCTCCCCCACCGGGCAGACCAGCAGCACCGGGCGCCGGCGGCTGAACGGCAGCCCACCGCGCAGCATCTCCTCGAACAGGTCGTCGACGATGTTGACCGACCCGTCCAGGTGCAGGGCACGGTACGCGAACGGGCTGCGCAGGTCCACGATCAGCGGCTGCTCCTTCTCGATCCACTCCTGTGCCCCGGCCACGTCGACGGTCCGGGCGGCGGCCAGCTCGTCACCGGTGAGGGTGCGCACCGAGTGGGCGCGGGCCGGCTGCCGGAACAGCTCGGGACGCCGTTCCCGCAGGTAGCTCATATAACTTTCGACCCGGTCGCAGACGATGAACACCGCGGTACGCCGTTCGGTCAGCCCCGCGTCCACCCCGCGCAGGTAGCGGACCGCCCCCTGGTAGGCGCCGCCCCCGGTGGGCCCGGCCAGGGTTCCGCACCGGCGGACCAGGGTGAGCAGCCCGTCGATCGCCTCGTCCGAGCTGACCGCCTCGATCGTGTCGTACACCTCCGGGTCGAACAGGCCGACCTCGTGCACCTCGTCGAGGTTACGGATCCCCGGGATGAAGTCCGATTTCCCGGCGACCAGCCCGACCACGGTCACGTTCGGATCATGGTGGCGCAGCGCCCGGGCCACGCCGGTGGACGATCCGGCCGTGCCGACGCAGGCGATGAAGTAGTCCGGCGCCCGCCCGCCCAGATCGGCGATGATCTCCGGCCCGGTGCCGTGCAGGTGCGCCTGCACGTTGCGTGAGTTGAAGTACTGGTCGGTGTGCAGGTAGCCGCCGCCGGCCGCCGACACGGTGTGGTACATCCGGGTCAGCGGATCGTCGGTGTCCGCCGGATCCAGGCACTCGGACCGCCCCGGCAGCTCGTCGATCTGCGCGCCGAGCAGCAGCAACAGATCCTTGACCTCGGGGATCCGCATCCGGTTGGTGACGCTGCGGAAGGTCAGCCCGTGCATCCCGGCGATCACCGCGAGCGCCTTGGCGGTGTTGCCGCTGGACAGCTCCACCACGGTGTCGCCACGGTCGGCCGCGTCGGCGAGGCGGTGGCGGACCATGTTCCACGCGGCCCGGTCCTTCACCGATCCGAACGGGTTGAACAGTTCCATCTTGGCGTACAGGTCGATGTTGCGCAGGCCGTGCACGGCCTCGTCGATGCGCACCAACGGGGTGTCGCCGATGATGTCGGTGACGCTGTCGTACCTCACCCGGTCTCCTCCCGGCCCGTGACGGGCCAGTACCGCTCGTCCAGGCACCACCGCCAGTCGCCGCCGTGCCGCCAGGCGGCCACGGTCCGGGCGGTGGGCTGCATCAGCGCGCTCCCGGCGCTGAAATCCATCAGGTAGCCGGCCGTGTTCGCGAACACCAGCAGGTCACCGGCGCGCGGCGGGCGCGGCAGGAGCACCCGGCGCCGGGTGATCAGGTCGGCTTCCAGGCACAGGTTGCCGGCCAGGAAGACCTCCACCGGGCCGTCGTCCGGCCGCGGCTCACCGCGGGGCACGAGGATCGGATCCATCAGTACGCCGTGCGCCTCCAGAGCGACGTCGTTGCTGTTCGCGGCCACCCGGACCAGTCCGTCGCGCACCTCCTCCACACGGGTGAGGACCGCGCCGCACTGGTCGAGCAGTGCCCGGCCGGGTTCGAGGTGCAGGTCGTACAGGTTGTCCAGGACGAGCGAGCCGAGCGGCCGGCGGTGCGCCGTCGACGCGGTGGCGAGCAGCCGGTCCAGGTAGGCCGGTCCGGCCACCGCCCGGTACGCCGGGTACACCGCCAGGGCGCCGCGCAGCCGCCCGCCCTCGTTGCGCAGCCCGTAGCCGTGGCCGTCCCAGGTGATCGGCGGCCGCTGCCCGAGGACCGCGCCGGTCAGCTCGGTGGTCCACGCCTCCCACTCCCGGCTGTCGGCCAGGTAGTTGACGCCGAACCCGCCGCCGACGTCGACCGCCCGCGGGCTCAGGCCGCGCCGCTGCGCCTCGGCCAGCGCCTGGAGGCAGCCCTCCAGGGCGGCGGCCTTCTCCGGGAGCCCGTTGGTGTCCAGGTGGTAGGCGGCGCCGTGGAAGTCGAGCTGCTCACGGTGCTTGTCCAGCACCGCCCAGAGCGGATCGAGAGCGGAGACCGGTACGCCGAAGCGGCTGGCCCGGCTCAGCACGGTGGTCCCGGTGGAGGCGAACCCGGACAGCCGGGCCATCACCCGCACCCGGGGCAGGCCGTGCGCCGCAACGATCCCGGCCAGCTCGGCCAGCTCCGGCACCGAGTCGGCGCCGACGGTCACCCCGGTGCGCGCGGCCAGCCACAGGAACTCCCGGCTCTTCGGCCCGGTCGCCATGATCCGGTCGGGGCCGATGCCGGCGCCGAGCGCGTGCTGCAACTCCCCCAGCGAGGCCACGTCGATCCCGGCGCCGGTGGTGGCCAGTGCCCGGACCAGGGCGCTGGACCGGTTGGCCTTGTGCGCGAAGTAGACGGTGCCGCCCAGGTCGTACGCCCGGAGGGTGGTTTCGAAGTCTCGCACGTTGGCGGCGAGCCGGTCCGGCAGCACCAGGTTCAGCGGTGAGCCCAGGGTGTCGAGCATCCGGTGAAGGGTGTCGTGACTGTCGAGGATGGACCGCAAATCGCCGTCGACGCGCGGTTGGAGATTCGGCGCCATCTACACTCCCGCCCGACCGCGCTCAGCGCCGGTCCATTCCAACGTAATCGATGAGCCGGGCTTGAGGTAACCTGACGAACTCATAGTATAACGAAAATCGTTTTCAGTAAGCGTCTTCCGGAGGACACGCGCCGACCGCTATGCTCGGCCGCACTCCTACATCAGCGATGAGCAGGAAAGATGGCGACCGTCACCCCGTTGTTCGGATTCTGGCCGCACGTCACCGGCGCGGTGGCGGACCGTCTGCTGACCGACCGGCCGTCGCGGCTGATCACCTGGTCCACCCTCGACGACCTGCTGACCATCGCCGGCCGGCACGACGACGGCGACCTGCTCGTGGTGTTCCCGGAGACCTGGGAGCCGGACCGCCTGCGCCTCGACTGGGCCACCGCCGACCCACCGCCGGGCGTGTCACTGGGCCGGACCGTCACCGCGGTCGCCGCCGACCTGCTGCTCGACGCGCTGGCCGACGAGACCGTCCTGCCCGAGGCCGGCGACCGCCGCGGCATCAGCGACATCGTGGCCCACCAGATCGAGCAGGCCGACACGATCGTCCTGGCCGACCTGCCCGACGACGACCCGTGGGAGGCCGACCGCCTGCGCGTCCTGCTGCACCGGCTCGCCCCGTGGGCGGCCGTGCTCACCACCGCCGACACCCACCCGCCCGCCGTGGCCCACCGTCCGGTCCCGCTCACCCCGGTCACCCGGGGCCTGCGCGGCCGCCCGGTCGGCCTGCACGAGCCACTGCCCGTCAACGGCGTCGTCTCGTCCGTCTTCAAGGCCCGCCGCCCGTTCCACCCGGAACGCCTGCACGCGGCCCTCGACGACGTGCTCGACCAGGTGCTGCGCTCCCGCGGCCACCTCTGGCTGGCCAGCCGCCCCGACCTGGTGATGTCCTGGGAGTCGGCGGCCACCCCGCACCTGGCCCCGGCGAGCGTCTGGCTGGCCGGCCTGGACGACGAGGAGTGGCAGACCGTCCACGCCGAACGCCGGATCGCCGCCGACCTGGACTGGGACCCCTACTACGGCGACCGCCACCACCACCTGGCGTTCATCGGCTTCGACCTGGACCCGGTCCGCCTGCACCGCACCCTGACCGCCTGCCTGCTCACCGACGAGGAGCTCTCCCGCGGCGAGGCCGGGTGGCGCCACCTGCCCGACCCGTTCCACCAGGGCGTTGACCGGGCGGAAACCGGGGACGCGACAGGCTGATCGGCGGGGGTGGCAGGCATGCGGATTCTGGTGGCCGAGGACGAGCGGTTCCTGGCCGAGATGGTGGCCGAGGGGCTGCGGGAGCAGGCCATGGCGGTGGACGTCGCCTACGACGGCGCGGCCGCGCTGGAACGGCTGGCCGTCAACGAGTACGACGTACTGGTCCTGGACCGCGACCTGCCGGAGGTGCACGGCGACGACGTGTGCCGGCGGGTGGCCGGCGATCCGGTCCGGATCCTGATGCTCACCGCCTCCGGTGAGCTGCACGAGCGGGTCGACGGCCTGAACCTGGGCGCCGACGACTACCTCGCGAAGCCGTTCGCCTTCGACGAGCTGGTGGCGAGGATCCGCGCGCTGGCCCGGCGGACCGCCCGCCCGCTGCCACCGGTGCTGCGGCGCGCGGGGATCACGCTGGACAGCGCCCGCCGTGCGGCCTCCCGGGACGGCCGCCGCCTGCCGCTGTCACCGAAGGAGTACGCCGTGCTGGAGGTCCTGATGCGCGCCCAGGGTGCCGTGGTGAGCACCGAGGACCTGCTGGAACGCGCCTGGGACGAGCACATCGACCCGTTCACCACGGTGGTCAAGGTGACGATGAGCAAACTGCGGTCGAAACTCGGTGACCCGCCCGCGATCGTGACGGTCCCGGGCGGCGGGTACCGGCTGTGAGCCACTCGGTACGCACCCGGATGACCCTGCTGTACGGCGGGTTCTTCGCGCTCATCACGATCGGGGTGCCGCTCGCCGCCCTGGGTTTCCAGGCCCTTGTCGTCGGCCACGGCGGTGCCGAATGCGGGGAGGCGGACTGCCCGGACCCGCCCATGGACGAGCCCCACGACGGCGGCCGGATCACCACCCTGGTCGCGATCGCGGTGATCGTGGTGCTGGCGTTCGCGGTGTGCTGGTGGCTGACCGGCCGGATGCTGCGCCCGCTGCACCGGATCACCGACGCCGCCCGGCGCCTGTCGCTGTCGACGCTGCACGAGCGGATCGCCCTGACCGGCCCGGACGACGAGCTGCGGCGGCTCGCGGACACCTTCGACGCGATGCTGGACCGGCTGGAACGGGCGGCGAGCAGTCAGCGCAGGTTCGTCGCGAACGCCTCGCACGAGCTGCGCACCCCGCTGGCCGTGCAGCGGACCGCCATCGAGGTGGGCCTGGCGAATCCGACCCCGGAGAGGTTGGAGCGGATCCGGGCCGAACTGCTGAGCAACACGCTCCGCTCGGAGCGGATCATCCACGGTCTGCTGCAACTCGCCAACGGGGAACGCGGTCCGGACGCGCCGGCGCCGGTGGAGCTGGCGACCGTGGTGCGGCAGGTCGTCGCGGAGCACCCCACCGACGCGGTCACCGTCCGCACGGCGCTGACCCCGGTCACCGTGCTCGGTGACGAGGTGATGCTCGCCCAGATGGTGTCGAACCTCGTTCGTAACGCGATCCGCTACAACGTGCCTGACGGAGGCGTACAGGTCGCCTTGCTCGACAAGGGTGAGCTGACGATCAGCAACAGCGGCCCGCGGGTGGCCGAGGAGACCGCCGGGGAGCTGTTCGAGCCGTTCCGGAGCCGGTCCCGCGACGGCGCCGGGCTGGGTCTCTCGATCGTGGCGGCGATCGTCCGCGCGCACGGCGGCACGGTCACGCTGCGGCCGAACCCGGAGGGCGGGCTCACCGTCCGGGTGTGCCTGCCGCCTCATCCAGTTTGAGCACGAAGCGGCGCCAGTCCTCCCGGCTGTCGGTGAACCCGAGGCTCTCGTAGAACAGGTGCGCCGGATGCCGATGACTGCTGCTGGTCACCTCCAGGAACAGGCAGCCGGCCGCCCGGGCCCGCTCCTCGGCCGCCCGGATCAGCAGCCGTCCCACCCCGCGGCCACGGCTGGCCTCGTCGACGACCAGCGCCGCGAGCCGCCCGAACTTGCCGGTGACCTCGAGCAGCGGGGTGACGTGCAGCGCCGCCACGCCGACCAGGACGCCGTCGTCGTCGGCGCCGAGCAGCGCGCCGGCCCGGTCGCCGAGCCAGTAGTCGAGGCGATGGCGGACGTCACGCTCGGTCGACGGGAAGCCGAGCTGGTCGAGGAGCACCGCGAGGCGGGCCACGTCGCCCTGATGGATGGGCCGGATGTGCATGACCAAGACCATAGGGCGGTGTTCGCTGCGATCAAGTGGGTATGAGGTGTCCGACCGTATTCGCCGGACAGAGGAGTTGTTCAGATGAGTGCCGTCACCGACCCGGCCACCGTCGCGGAGTGCCTGCGTATGGGCGCCGGATTCTCCCAAGGTGACCGGAACTGGCTGGTCGAGCAGTTCAGCACCCTGGACGCCCGGCTAGCCGGGTTCCACGCCGACGCCACCGAGCTGGAGATCATGGTGAAGGACCGGGCCGCCCGCGGCCAGAAGGTCACCCTGGAGTGCTGGCTCAGCGGCGGCGAGAAGATCGTCACCACGTCCTCCGAGGAAGACCTGCACGCGGCCGTCATGGACGTCCGCGACGATCTCCGGCGGCGCATCGACGACGTCAAGGGCAAGCACAACCGGAAGCTGCGGGAGGTGCCCCAGCCCGCCGTGGCCGAGGAGTGACACGTTCACCTGGCGGATGGCCGCCGCTCACCCGGAGTCGACCGGCGGCGGCCACCGTGGGTGCGTGGCGGGAGAGGACCGATATCGTACGGGTGTCCGCCGATGATCGTCCCGCTACCGTGACGGTATGCGTGAAACGCCGGTAGAACTGATCGAGCTCCAGGCCCTTCTCGACGCCTCGCTGTCCCGCTCCACCGACCACCTCCAGTCGATCTTCACGGATCGTACGGTGACGGCGGAGCAGCTCACCGGCGTCCTGACCGGCATGTGCACCCTCGCCCTGTCCACCGTGACGGCCAAGGGCGAGCCACGGATCAGCGGGGTCGACGGCCACTTCCTGCACGGCAGGTGGGTCTTCGGCACCGCCCGGACCGCGGCGAAGGCGCGCCATCTCGCCGCCCGCCCGGCCGCCAGTGTCGCCCACCTGCGCGGCGAGGATCTGGGCGTCTTCACCCACGGCACGGTCGAGACCCTGAACCCGCTGGGCGGCGCCCCGGCCGACGACTGGCCGGAGCTGCTCGCCTACTTCCAGGACTTCTACGGCGCGGACGCGTTCGACTGGGAGCTGGAGGTGGTCTACTACCGCCTCCACCCGCACTGGATGACCGTCTACGCCCCCGACGTCACGAAGCTCACCGCTACTTCTTGAAGACCAGTTCCAGCAGTTCCGGGCCGGCCACGCGCAGGGTGGCGCCGCCGTCGATCGGCTCGACGAGCGCCCGCTTGCAACCGTCCTTCTCGACCGAGACCGAGCCGCCCCGGGTCAGGTGCAGGACGGCGAAGCCGCTGGCCGGGGTGGTGCAGGCGGGCGCCGGCGCGGACGCGAGCAGTGCCTTGCGGACGGCCTCCCACGCGCCGTCGTCCATCAGGCCGCCGGAGCGGAAGTCGCCGGCCGGCTTGTCGCCGCCCCGTTCCTTCTCCGGCACGAAGTAGACGCAGCGCCGGACCTCGGTGGCGGTCGGCAGCGAGTCGATGTCCACCTCGCGGACGTTGTCGAACGTCCCGTACGCCCAGGTCATGTCCCCGTACGTCTGGGAGCAGCCGGCCTGCGCGGCGGCGGCGGACTCGATCTCGCTGACCACCTTGCTGGAGATCTCGGTGGTCTTCAGCTTCTCGAAGACGTCGCGGAACTCCATGCGGGGCTTGCCGCACTCGTCGATCGGGACGCCTGGCCGCACCCATCGGCCCTGCGCGTCGAGCAGCACGAGCCACGGCACGGCGGGCAGGTCGGCGGTACACGCCTCGGCCTGGGTGTCGACGTCCGGCAGCCGCAGGGCCGGCAGCAGCGCGCCGAGATCGCCGGTCTTCGACTCGAACTCGACCAGGTCGCTGCCGCCGGACGGCCGCTCCTTGACGGTGGTGCCGCAGATGACGGCGCTGACCGGCTGGAACGAGTCGTCCAGCAGCGGCATGGTGAGTGCCTCCTGCGCTCCGTCGACGCCGATCGGGTCCGCCGGCCGGTGCCTGGCGCAGGACTCCCACCGGTCGTTGGTGGTGAGGGTGCCGATCCGGTCCGCCAACCGGAGATCGCTGTCGCCGACGGTCGCGCCGGGCCGGGCGCTGTCGCTCACGGTTTCGCCGGGCCGGGCGCAGCCGCCCACGAGAAGGGTGAGCATCGCGATCGTCGCGACTGTCGCTCGAACGGGCATCCGGGTCCTCCAGCATCGGCGGTTCCTGTGTTCCGCCGGTGTGACGTGCCCGGATGCCCGCCGGTTCCGCTATCGCAGCGAATCGACGTCGATCACGAACCGGTAGCGCACGTCGGACGTCAGCACCCGCTCGTACGCCTCGTTGACCCGGTCGGCGTCGATCAGCTCGATCTCCGGGGCGATGCCGTGCTCGGCGCAGAAGTCGAGCATCTCCTGGGTCTCGGCGATGCCGCCGATGCTCGACCCGGCGAACGAGCGCCGGTTGCTGAACAGCGTGAACACCTTCACCGGCAGCGGCTCGGGCGGCGCGCCGACGTTGACCATGGTGCCGTCCAGGCGCAGCAGCCGCAGGTAGGCGTTGACGTCGATGGGCGCGCTGACCGTGTTGACGATCAGGTCGAAGGTGTCGGCGAGCGCCTCGAACGTGGCCGGGTCGCTCGTCGCGTGGTAGTGCTCGGCCCCGAACCGCAGCCCGTCGTCCTTCTTGCCGAGGGTCTGCGACAGCACGGTGACCTCGGCGCCCATGGCGACGGCGATCTTGACAGCCATGTGCCCGAGGCCGCCCATGCCGACCACGGCCACCTTCCTACCGGGCCCGGCCTTCCAGTGGGCCAGCGGCGAGTAGGTGGTGATGCCGGCGCAGAGCAGCGGAGCGGCGGCCTCGTGCGGGATCGCCTCGGGCACCCGCAGGACGAAGTCCTCGTCGACGACGATGTGGGTGGAGTAGCCGCCCTGGGTGACGGTGCCGTCCCGGTCGGTCGACGCGTACGTTCCGACGTTGCCGTTCAGGCAGTACTGCTCCTGGCCGGCGCGGCAGTTGGCGCACTCCCGGCAGGAGTTGACCATGCAGCCGACCCCGACCCGGTCGCCGACCCGGTGCCTGGTGACCTCGGCGCCGACCTTCGTCACGTGGCCGACGATCTCGTGGCCGACCGTGAGCGGGTACGGCACCTCGCCCCACTCACCGCGGACGGTGTGGATGTCGGAGTGGCAGATGCCGGCGTAGCTGATCTCGATGAGGACGTCGCGGGGTCCGGGGTCGCGCCGCTCGACGGTGGTGCGCACGAGCGGGTCGGTGGCCGACGGAGCCGCGATGGCGTTGACGGTGAAGATGGTGTCCTCCGAGGTGGTGATGTCTCTCCGTACTGAAGATCTTGCCTGGGAAACGGTGGGCACGACCACCCGGAGGGGTGTACTGACAGGGCATCCCCACGTCCGGTGCCAACCTGGCACCAGAGTTGTGCCATAGGGTCTTGCGCTTGTGCCATCCCAGTGCCACAGTAGTGCCATGGACTTGACCACGTATGTGAACAACCTCGGACGCGAGTTCGCCGCGCTCGCCGAGGCCGGCGGCGAGGAGGCGCGTGCGCTGGTCGAGCGCCTGACCGGCCCGCTGGAGTCGGCGATCCGGATGACGCTGCTGGAGACGCTGACCGCCGCCGCCGACGAGATCACCCGCGACCTCGCGCCCGGCTCGGTGGAGCTGCGCCTGCGCGGCCGCGACCCGGACTTCGTGGTGGCGCTGCCCCCCACCGAGCCGTTGGCACCGACCGGTGCCACGCCCGACACGAAGGCCGACCCGCAGTTCGCCGAGGACGGCCCGGCCACCCGCCTCAACGTCCGGATGCCCGAGCAGCTCAAGGCCGCGATCGAGGAGGCCGCCGCCCGCGAGGGCCGCTCGGCCAACGCCTGGCTCGTCCGGGCCGCGGCCGCCGCACTCCAGCACTCGGAGCCCGCCCGGCCCGCCGAGCCGTCGATCCCCGGCCCGCCCGGCAGGAAGACCTTCAGCGGCTGGGTCCGCTGACCCACCGCACCACCCTCACACCCGTCCCCACCAGCGGAGACGGTCCACGTACCGATGATGTGGAGACCGCCATGCCAAAATTCGGCACCCCCGGCCCGATCACCCTCGACCTCGACCTCGGCGGCGCCGACGTCCAGATCACCGCCACCGACCGGACCGACACCCTGATCGAGGTCCGCCCCCGCAACGCGTCCGACGAGTCCGACACGAAGGCCGCCGAGCAGGTCCGGATCGACCACACCGACGGCACCCTGCGGATCACCGGCCCGAAGTACCGCCCGCTCGAGTTCTCCCGCCGGTCCAAGGCGGTGGACGTGACCGTCGAACTGCCCAGCGGCTCGACGGTCTCCGCCGACGTGCAGATCGGCAACTACCGGTCGGCCGGCCGGCTCGGGGACAGCCGGTTCAAGACCTCCGCCGGGCACGTGTCCGTCGAGCACGCCACCGGCCTGCGCGTCACCACGGCCGCCGGGCACGTCACGGTGGGCCGCGTCACCGGTGACGCCGACATCTCCAGCGGCAGCGGACGGGTCCGGGTCGGCGAGGTCGACGGCGGCGCCACGGTCAAGAACAGCAACGGCGACACCACGATCGACACGGCCGGCGGTGACGTACGGGTCCGGTCGGCCAACGGCGCCATCACCGTCGGGCGGGCCGGCGCCGATGTCGACGCGAAGACGTCCAACGGCGAGATCCGGATCGGCGAGGTGGTCCGCGGCTCGATCACGATCGGCACCTCCATGGGCGACCTGGACATCGGCATCGCCGAGGGCACCGCCGCCTGGGTGTCCGTCGACACCGGATTCGGGCGGGTGTCCAACCAGCTGGCGAACACCACCGGCCCGGGCAGCGGCGACGAGACCGTCGAGATCCGCGGCCGCACCTCGTACGGCGACATCACCATCCACCGCGCGTGACACTCCCCGAAAGGACCCCCATGACCTCCGCGATCACCGTGACCGGGCTCCGCAAGTCGTTCGGCGACCAGGTGGTGCTCGACAACCTCGACCTGACCGTGGCCCGCGGGACGGTGTTCTCCCTGCTCGGCGCGAACGGCGCCGGCAAGACCACCACCGTCAAGATCCTGTCCACGCTGCTGCGCCCGGACGCCGGCGACGTCCGGGTCGCCGGCCACGACGTCACCCGTGACGCCGACGCGGTCCGCGCCGCGATCGGCGTCACCGGCCAGTTCTCCGCGGTCGACAATCTGCTCACCGGCGAGGAGAACCTGCGGCTGATGGCCGACCTGCACCACCTCGGCCGGCGCGACGGCCGGCGGAAGGCAACCGGGCTGCTGGAGCAGTTCGGACTCACCGACGCCGGCGGCAAGGCGGTCTCCACCTACTCCGGCGGCATGCGGCGACGGCTCGACCTGGCGATGACCCTGGTCGGCAGCCCACAGGTGATCTTCCTGGACGAGCCGACCACCGGCCTCGACCCGCGCAGCCGCCGGGACATGTGGCAGATCGTCCGGGACCTGGTCGCCGGCGGCGTCACCATCTTCCTCACCACCCAGTACCTGGAGGAGGCCGACGAACTCGCCGACCGGATCGCCGTCCTGGCCGGCGGCCGGCTGGTCGCCGAGGGCACCGCCGACGAACTGAAACGGCGCATCCCCGGCGGGCACGTCCGCCTGCGGTTCGCCGAGCAGCAGGCCCACGACAAGGCCGTACGGGTGCTGGGCCAGACCGCCCCGGACGGCGACGCGCTCGCCCTGCGGGTGCCCAGCGACGGCAGCGTCCGCTCACTGAAAGCCCTGATCGACCAGCTCGAGGCGCACTCCCTCGAGGTCGGCGAGCTGTCCGTGCACACCCCCGACCTCGACGACGTCTTCCTCGCCCTCACCGACGACAAGGTGGCCATCGCATGAGCACCCCGACCCTCACCGCCGCCCCGGCGCTGCGCTTCCACCCGCTGCGCGACTCGACCACGATGCTGCGCCGCAACCTCAAGCGCATGCTGCGATACCCGTCGATGACCGTCCTGCTCATCGGCATGCCGGTCATCTTCCTGCTGCTGTTCGTCTACGTGTTCGGCGGCACGATGGGCGCCGGCCTCGGCGGGTCCGCGGCCGACGGGCGCGCCGCCTACGCCAACTACCTGACCCCCGGCATCCTGCTGATGACCGTGATGTCCACGGTGCAGGGCACCGCCATCGCGATCGCCATGGACATGACCGAGGGCATCATCACCCGGTTCCGGACCATGCACATCGCCCGCGTCTCGGTACTGACCGGGCACGTCATCGGCAGCCTCATCCAGGCGATGCTGGCGGTCTCCGTGGTGACCGGCGTGGCCCTGCTGGTCGGCTTCGACCCCACGGCCGACCTGCTCGGATGGCTGGCCACGGCCGGTTTCGTCGCCACCGTGGCGTTCGCCTTCATCTGGCTGGCCGTCGCCCTCGGCCAGGCCAGCGGCACGGTCGAGACGGCCAGCAACGCACCCATGCCGCTGATCCTGCTGCCGTTCCTGAGCAGCGGCTTCGTACCCACCGAGTCGCTGCCGGCCGGCATCCGCTGGTTCGCCGAGTACCAGCCCTTCACCCCCATCATCGAGACCATGCGCGCCCTGCTCGCCGGCAACCCGCCCGGCAACGACCTGTGGATCGCGCTCGGCTGGTGCGCCGTCATCGCCCTGGGCGGCTACCTCTGGTCCAAGCGACTGTTCAATCGCGAATCCAAACTCTGAACCGGTTTACCGGCGCGGGCGACCGGGAAGTACCCGGTCGCCCGCCGTAGATTCCTGATAGACCGAGGGAGCAACCCGGATGACCGTCCTCGCCGACACCGCCGTCCACGACGAGGCCGCCACCAGCACCGACCGTGCCAGTGAGCTGATCAGCGCGATGGCGGCCCTGCCCGCCGGCCACCCGTCCCGGCCCGCCCTGCGGGACCGCGCCATCGAGGCCTGGCTGCCGCTGGCCCGGCACCTCGCCAACCGGTACGCGAACCGCGGCGAACCCCGCGACGACCTTCACCAGGTCGCCATGGTGGGCCTGATCAAGGCGGTGGACCGCTTCGAGGCCGACCGGGGCGTCGACTTCAGCGGCTTCGCGATCCCCACCATCGTGGGTGAGCTGAAGCGCCACTTCCGGGACCGCACCTGGTCGGTGCGCGTGCCCCGCCGCCTCCAGGAGCTGCGCCTGGCCATCACGGCCGCCAACAGCACGCTGAGCAACACCCTGGGCCGCTCCCCCACGGTCGCCGACATCGCCGCCCACCTGGGCATCAGCGAGGACGAGGTGGTCGAGGGCCTGGAGGGCGCCCGCGCCTACAACTCGACCAGCCTGTCCACCCCGGTCGCCGAGACCGGCACCGAGCTCGGCGACACCCTGGGCGGCGAGGACGCCGGTTACGAGGCCGCCGAGTTGCGCGTCGCCCTCGGCCCGGCGCTGTCCAGCCTGGACGAGCGGGAGCAGAAGATCGTCACGCTGCGCTTCTACGGCAACCTCACCCAGCAGCAGATCGCCGACCAGATCGGCATCTCCCAGATGCACGTCTCCCGGCTCCTGGCCAAGGCGCTGGTCAAGCTGCGCGGTCAGCTCGAGGCCATCGCTTGACTTTTCCGGTACGCCCGGCCCCGTCCCGTCTTTTCAGGACCGTTCCGCCAGCCCACGCGATCCCGCTGCCCACTCCCGCCTGTGCCGCCCCCGCCGGGCTCAGATCGGTGGTCCCGCAGGCCGGCCACCCCGCCACTCCCCGCCTGCCGCCGCTCGCGCGCCTCCGGCTGGTTGTGGGGGGTGTGTCAAACGGGGTTAGTAAGCACCCCCAACCCCCCCGGGGGGGGTGGGCCTCCCCCCGGGCTTCGCCCCCCCCCCCACAACCAGCCGGGTGGGGTTGTCCCCCGTACAAAACGGGGAGTTCACGCCAGTGAATGCGGGATCCGGGCGGCCGAGACTCGGCGTATGACCGTTCGAAGTACCACCACTGTTCGGCCCGCCGCCGTCGATCTCGCCTTCTGGCTGTGGCTGGGGGCTCTCGGGGCCGGCCTCGCCGAGATGCTGCTGCGCTGGGAGGAGGCCGGGCCGGGTGGCATCGCCGTGCGGACCGGCCTCTACGCCGTACTCGCCCTCGTCATGCTCCGGATGCGGGACGGCCACAACTGGGCCCGGCTCACCCTCGCCGTCGGGCTCGGGATGCTCGGCACACTGTCGCTGATCGTCGAACCGATCGGCTGGCTGCTCGACGGCAACGACGTGGGCGCGGCCATCGGGCGGGCCGACCTCACCGCCCTGCTCGTGGCCGGCTCCCGGGTGCTGCATCTGCTGTGTGTGCTGGCCGCGACCCCACTGATGTTCACCGGCCCGGCGGGCGACTACTTCACGACGACCCGGGTCACCACCCAGTGATGTTTGCCGATCTGGCGGGTTCGGGTGAAGCCCTGCCTCTCGAACAGGGCCACCGTGGCGTTGTAGAGGAACGACGACGACGGGGTACGGCCGCCGATCTCCTCCGGATAGCTCTCCACGGTGCCGCCACCGAGCCGGGCGATCTCCTCCAGCGCACCGGCCAGCGCGGCCTCGGCCACCCCGCGGCGGCGATACTTCTTGTGCACGTAGAAGCAGGTGATCCGCCAGTCCGGCAGCACGCTGAGACCCACCTCGTACGCCCGGCGGTGTTTGATCCGTGGCAACTCGCCGGTGGGGCCGAACTGGCACCAGCCGACACAGAGGTCGCCGTCGTACACGAGCGCCGCATGCGCCTGTCCGGCCGCGACCCGCCGCTGCTTGTCCTCACGGTTCTGCTGTGGAGTCCGGTCGCGGCCGACGCCTTCGGAGTGGAAGCCCATGCACCAGCAGCCGCCCCAGACACCGTTCTGATCCTCGACGAGGGCGGCGAAATCCGGCCACGTCGCCGGGTCGAGGGCTCGCACCGTGAATCCGGGCACAGGCGGCAGGCTATGGCTACGCCGGCGGATCACACAAGTGTTCGGAGGACCGGGACCCTAGAACCGTCATTGGTCGAGGTGCGGGACAAATCCGGGTTGCCCTGGATTCTCTTTCTCGGTTGTCGCCTGGCATCGATGTCAAGTCACCTGTTCGCGCGCTTCCCACCTTCGCCGCGAGATCCGGCCGACCGCAACGCGTACCGCAAAAGGAGCGAAACGCGGGCCTCGACCATCGCCAGACACCATTGGTGATCAGGGTCCGGTCGGGGACCCGCCGCCCCAGGCGTGGTGCCCGGGGCGGAAGGCACGGACCGGCTCGGCGCGCCGCCTTACGGCACGCAGTCCACGTCCACCGGGTCACAGTCGAAGGTGGGCATCGGCGGCGGGCTCAACGTCCCGTACGTCGGCGGCACCGTCTCGACCGGCCCGGTCGGAATCGGCTTGGCGGGCGGTGTCGGGAAGCTCGGCTCGACCGAGACGGTCGGCGTAGGTACGGGCGTCTCGTCGGCGAAGGCCGGCCAGGCCGTCGCCAGGAGACCGGCGGTGACGGCCGCGAGCGCGGCCACGGACAGAGCTTGCTTGCGGCGCATGTCATTCCCCCGTTTGGAGCTCACGATCCGCCGTCCGGCGGATCGACGGGAGTCAAGGTAGCAGCCGACCAGTCACGCCCACATCCCCGTCCGTTTCTGTTCGGCCCGCTTGCCCCCTTGTGAACCACATCCCCTCGCCGAGCCGGCGCCCCCTCGACGGCGGCCGGCCGGCTTCACAGGGGACAACGAACGGTACGTCGTCGCCGTCTCCTATGGACCCGACTCAGACCCTGGCCCGAAAGGTGTCTAGCGGAACGGGACGCGCTCCGCCACGGTGTCGTCGAGCCGGGTGCCGCGGGTTTCCGCCGCGTAGCCGGCGACCGCGAGCGCGGCCAGCAGGAACGCCGCCGCGAATACGGTCAGCGCGACCGTCAGGGAGAGGGCGATCAGGGCACCGCCGGCCAGCGGGGCGGTGACCGCGCCGATGCGGGCGAATCCGCTTGCCGCGCCGAGCCCAGAGGCGCGCAGCTGGGTCGGATAACGCTCCGGGGTGTAGGCGTAGAGCGCGGCCCAGGCACCGAGGGTGAAGAAGTTCATCAGGCCGGCAGAGATCAGCACCATCGCCGACGTGTCGGCCACCGCCCAGCCGAACGTGGCGACAGCGGCCGCGGCCAGATAGCCGGCGAGCACCGGTTTTCGGCCGGCCCGTTCGACCAGCCAGGCCGCCGACAGGTAGCCGGGCAGCTGGGCCAGCGCCAGGAAGAACACGTACTGGTAGCTGCGCAGGAATCCGTACTCGTCGGCGAAGATCTGCGGCAGCCAGGCGAAGATGCCGTAGTAGCCGAAACCGATCAGCAGCCACACCGTCCACAGCAGCAGGGTGGTCCGGCCGAGCGCGCCGCGCAGCAGGTCGCCCGGGCCCGCCGTGCCCTGGCCCGCGGGCAGCGTCAGCGGCCTGGCCGGTGGCGTGACCCCGTTGATCCTTGCCACTTCGGCCACCAGCGCGGAGGCTGCGGCCACGTCGCCGCGGGCGAGCAGGTAGCGGGCCGACTCGGGAACCCGCAGCCGGGCCCACAGCACGAGCAGCGCGGCGGCCGCCGAGGTGGCGAGCAGCCAGCGCCAGCCCACCGTCGGCATGATGATCAGGGCGAGCGCCGCCGCGGCCACCGTGCCGACCGCCCACCAGCTCTCCAGCAGTACCAGCCAGCGGCCGCGGTCGCGGGTCGGCAGGTATTCGGTGAACAGTGCGAAGTCGAGCGGCATCGCCCCGCCAAGTCCGAATCCGGTCAGTGCTCGCAGTACCGCGAGCCAGACCGGGCCGGGTGCGAACGCGGACGCCAGCCCGAACACCGCGAAGATCGCGATGGTGAGCTGGAAGCCGAGGCGCCGGCCGACCCGGTCGGCCATGATCCCCCAGAACCAGGCGCCGGCCAGCATCCCGGCGAAGGTGGACGCCACCACGAGCCCGGCCTGCCCGGAGGTGAGGCCGAACTCCTCGGTCACGCCGGGCAGCGCGAACGACAGCAGCAGGATCTCGGCGGCGTCGGCGGCCCAGGTGATTCCGCACAGCAGGAAGAGCCGCCGCTGGAATCTGCCGAACCCGACCCGGTCGATCGCGTCCTGAATGTGCACGCCAGTTCACGCTACCCGCGCTTCCCGACCGCATGACCGATTTCGGCCAGTTCCCTACTGGTCCGTGGTCTCGACGCGGGCAATGAGCAGCTTCAGCCGCCCGATCTCCTCGGCGAGCGCCGTCCGCCCGGCCGCGGTGAGGGTGATCCAGGTCCGCCCCCGCTTGCCCTCGTAGCCCTTCTCGACCTCGATGAGTCCGGCCGTCTCCAGGACGCCGAGGTGCTGGGACAGGTTTCCCGCGGTCAACTGCAACTGGCCGCGCAGGTAGCCGAACTCGACCCGCCGCGCCTCGTGCGCGATGGTCAGGATGCCGAGGCGGACCCGCTGGTGCACCACGTCGTCCAGGCCGGTGACCGGGTGCGACGGCTCTGTCTCGGCGGTCATCGCCGCCGGGCCAGCGCGAATCCGGCCGCGCCGAGCAGCAGCACCAGACCGTTGATGACCTGCTGCGGCACGAACTCGGCCGGCACGCTCTGATGGGTCTGCCAGCCGAAGTCGATCGGCACCAGGACCACGGCCAGGTAGCCGAGGGTGAACAGCAGCAGTCCGGTGTTGCGCTCCAGCCGGGCCAGCACCAGCAGCGCGACGCCGATGATGCCCCACGGCGCGACCAGCCGGTCCAGGACCATCCACCCGTACGGCAGCGGTTCGGTGGGTGGCGGGTTGTCGGCCAGGTACACCCGGACGGCCACCCAGGCGGCGAGGAAGACGAGGATCAGGGCGGCGCCGGTGATCGCATACGGCAGGACGCGGGCGTCCACCCCGCGGGACCAGGCGATCCGCCGGTAGACGTAGGCGATCGCCGCGTACGCCACCAGCAGTGCGGGCGGCCAGTAATACAGCACGCCGTCACGGGAGAACTCGCACTCGCCGGTGGGCGCGCAGTCGACCCGCATGCCGAACCAGTCGAACGGGATCGCCGCGAACGTCACGACGGCCAGCACCAGCAGTGCGACCCAGGTCACCCGCTGATCGCGCCGGACCCGGTGGGTGAGGTCGTGCACCTCGGACAGCAGCCGGCGGGGGTCGCCGGGCACCGCATCAGTTGTCATGCCAACAGGTTTCCATCACAAACCGATTTGCACAAGTGCAACCCTCAAGTCCGGGGGCACGGGGTCCGAAAGACATCAGTGTCCGCCACGGGAAGGAGTCACAGGCTGATGCGCTCGGTGCCGACGATCGACCTCACCATCGGTGCACTGCTGGAGGAACGGCGCGTACGGTCGGTGTTCCAGCCGATCGTCGACCTGTCGACCCGTACCGTCATGGGGTTGGAAGCCCTCGCCCGCGGGCCTGCCGGCACCACCCTGGAATTCCCGGACCGGCTCTTCGCCGCGGCCCGCGAAGCGGGACGGCTCGGCGACCTGGACATGCTCTGCTTCGAACGCGCCGTCGAAGGCGCGCTGGCGGCGCCGGTCGCCCCGCCGCTGCTGTTCGCCAACGGTGAACCCGGCGTCATGGACCGGCCGCGGTCACCGTGGCTGATGGACCTGTTCGCGGCCCGGCCTCCGTTCCGGACGATCCTCGAATACACCGAGCGCGCCCTGCCGACCGTCCCCGGCAGCATGCTCCGCCTGGCCGGAAAGATCCAGGTCGACGGCAACGGCATCGCCCTGGACGACCTCGGGGCGGACCCGATGTCGCTGGCGTTCCTGCCGATCCTGGAACCCGAAGTGATCAAGATCGACATGAACGTGATCCACGACCCGGACACCGAACACTCCCGGACCGTCGCCGCCGTGGTGCGGGCCGAGGCCGCGCGGACCGGCGCCGTGGTGATCGCCGAGGGCATCGAGACCGAGGAGCACCTCGCCACGGCCCGGCGGCTCGGGGCGCGCTGGGGACAGGGCTGGCTGTTCGGCCGGCCCGGCCCGATCGAGAACGTCCGGCACTTCGACCCGGCGGGAGCCGGTGTGCTGCGCCGGTCACGGCCGCGATTCCACCAGCCGGTGGGTACGCCGTTCGAGGTAGCGACCCGGAGCCGGCCGGCCCGGCAGCGGGTTCCCGGGGATGTCGAGGCGGGGCTCATCCGGCTGCGGGAGACCGCGATCGATCACGACTGCGCGGTCGTCGTGGTGTCCCACCCGGGGCTCGCCGGGCTCCTCCAGGGGCTCGCCGCGCCGGGACGGGCGGTGGTGCTGCTCGATCAGCCGGTCGGGGGCGAGTTCGTGGCGGCGGTGGTCGGGCCGGGCTTCGGGTACGCGATGTGCGTCCGCGACAGCGCCATGGTGACCGTGGACGACCTGCCCACGGCCGCCGCGGTCAGCCGGGTGCTGCTGTCGCACACCGCCTAGGTCCTACGGACGATCCAGGTGCTCGCCGCCGTGAACGCCGGGGTGCCGTCGGTCTCGTCGATGCCCAGCTCGCCGTCGGCCCGGTAGTGGATCACCCGGGCCGGGTAGTTGTCCGAGCGCAGCGTCACCCGGCCGTCGTCGCCGGTGAGCGGGCACCAGGTGGCGTCGGCCCGGAAGATCGCACTGCCGTCCGGCGCCGCCAGCTTGATCCGGAAGGCGTAGTGGCGCAGGTAGCGGCCGTCGGCGGCGCGCAGTGAGACGCAGTCGGGGTTGGACATTCCCTCGACCACGGTGAAGGCGGTCCGCCGAGTCCTGGTCTGCGCCAGTGTGGCCAGTTCGGGGCCGGACGCCAGGAAACGGCCCGGGGTGGCGACCAGTTCCAGGGAACGGGTGCCGGTCAGCGTCACCGGTGCTGCAGTGGCGCTGACCGCGGCCGACGAGTTCGGCCTGTTCACCGCGGCCGACGCGCTCGGCCTGCTCACCGCGGCGGGCGTGCTCTGCGCCCCGGGCAGCATCACCACGCCGGCGGTCACGGTGGCCACCGCCGCCACCGACACCGTCGCCGCTGTCGCTGTCTTCACCATCGCCGTGGTCTTGGCAAAACGGCTCAGTGCCGCACCGGCCAGAGCGGCCGGCACGGCGACGAGAGCCAGGTCTCCCAACAGGCGGTCCACCGGGATCCGGTCACCGTTGGCCCGCATGCAGACCCCACATCCGCGTACGTGCCGCGCGAGCCGTTTGCGCCACAGCGGAGCCGGCTCCCCGTCCCAGCCGTCCGCCGCCCGGGTCAGCCCGGCGCAGACCCGCTCGGCGGAGAGCGCGGCCACGACAGCCCGCGCGTTCTCCAGTTGCTCCCGCATCCGGTGCACGCGGACCCCGGCGTGGGTGAGACCGACCCCGAGGGCGTCGGCCGTCTCCTGCCGGGTGATCCGCCCGGCCAGCTCCTGCCACCACAGGGCGAAGAGGCCGCGGTCATCGGGATCCAGCCACCGGCCGGCCCGCGCCACCTCCCGCCGCTGATCGTGCAGGCCGAGCCGCAGAACGGCCAGCTCCTCGAAACCGCCACCGGACTCGGGAAGATCCGCCGCGTCGTCGAGCGGCACGGCCCGTACCGCCTCCCGGTCCCGGCGGCCACGATGCGCGCTGATCTCGCGCATCGTGATGACCAGAAGCCAGGACCGGAACCGGTCCGGATCCCGCAGCGAGCCCAGATCCCGGACGACGTCCAGCAGCACCTGCTGGACGACGTCGTCGGTGTCCGCGTGCCGGCACAGCGCACTGCCCACGACGTTGTAGACGAGCGGCAGACACGCCCTGATCAGCTCCTCCAGTGCCCGCTGATCACCCGCGCGGGCCGCGCTGACGAGGCGTCGGCAGGTCTCATCAGCGATCATCTGCTATCCCGTCACAGGGTGGGCACCACCGGCATGATCATGCCGTCGGCGCCGAAACGCAACGGGTCGATCGTGACCTCGCGGTTGGTGCCGTCACCGGCCGGGACCGCGAACCGGTGGTAGGCGACATACCAGGTGTCGGTGCCGGGCGCCTGCACGATCGAATGATGACCGGGCCCCTTGATGCCGAGGCTCAGGTTCTTCGACAGGATCGTGCCACGGTGCGTCCACGGGCCGAGCGGCGACGTGCTGGTGGCGTACTCGACGTGGTAGTTCTCCGAGCGCGTGTCGTCCACCGAGTAGGTCATGTGATAGACGCCGTTGCGCTTGACGACGAACGGCGCCTCACGGAAGTTCGGCAACCCGAAGGTGGTCACCCTGGCCGGATCGAACGAGATCATGTCGGCATTCAGGGGTACGGCGTACGCGTACCCGTTTCCCCAGTACAGATAGGACCGGCCGTCATCGTCGGTGAACACCGCCGGGTCGATCATCTGCCCGCCGCGGAACCCGGCCGCGATCAGTGGACGGCCCAGCGCGTCGGTGAACGGCCCGGCCGGGCTGGTCGAGGTGGCCACACCGATGTTGGTGTCGCCGCAGAAGTAGAGGTAGTAGCGGCCGTTGCGGTAGGCCACCGTCGGCGCCCACGCCCGCCCGCTCGACCAGTCGACCTGGGTGGCCAGATCCAGGACGGTGCCGTGATCGGTCCAGTTCACCAGGTCGGTGGAGGAGAACGCCTTGAACCGCGTGCCGCTCCAGCCGGCGTACCCGTCGGTGGTCGGATAGATGTAGTAGCGGCCGTTCAGGTAGGCGATGTTCGGGTCGCCGTACAGGCCCTTGATCACCGGGCTGCGACGGCCGGCCACCCACGGGGTGGTGACACGGAACGAGCTGTCCGCCGCGAACGTGCCGGGGTTGGTGGTCGACGGGTCGATCCAGAGCTGGTTGTCGCGGTGGCGCAGGAACCGGCCCGGGTAGTTCGACGACTCCAGGCGCACGGAACCGCTCACCGACCCGTCCCGTACGCAGAAGGTGGCGTCGGCGAGGAACGTGGCCGTGCCCGCGTTGCTCTCCAGGCGGACCCGGAAGTCGCGGTGGCGTAGCCACATGCCGTTGGCCGCCTGGAACGAGACGCAGCCGGCGCCGCCGGCCAGACCCGGCGTCACGGTGAGGGTGGCGTCGCTCTTGAGCTGGGCCGTGCTGCTCGAGGTGACCGCGACGACGCTGCCCAGGTAGTCGCTGTGCCGGATGTACCGGCCGGTCAGGTTGACCGACTCCAGCGACCGGGCGCCGGTCGGGATCTCGGCGGCCGCCGCCGGGCCGGCGGCGACGGCCACGACCATCGACGAGCCCAGGAGTACGGTCGCCGCGCGGGCGAGATTGCGCATGGTTGCTCGCTTTCCGGTCAGCTGGTCAGGCGGAAGGTGGCGTCGGCCCGCCCGGTGGCGGTGGTGATCTCGTCGAGCCGCAGCAGGTAGTTGTAGTGCCGCAGGTAGCGGGTCGGGTTGTTGTAGGACCGGAACGACACCGCCGAGGAGTCGGCCAGCCCGGCGACCCGGGTGAAGGTGGCGTCGGCGGCGAAGGCGGTGCTGCCGTCGTTCGGGGCCAGCGCGAAGTCGAAGTTGCTGTGCCGCAGGTGGTAGCCGGGGAAGTTGGTGGACTCGATCGACACACCGCTCGCGCCGGCCAGGCCGGGTACCAGCCGCCACTGGGAGTCGGCCGGCGGGGAGACGCCGGCGTCGATGCGGGCGTCGAAGTTGCTGTGCCGCACGTACCGGTCGGTGAAGTTGTACGACTGGATCCGGTTGACCCCGGTCGTGAAGGTCGCCCACTTACCGTGCAGCGCGGTGCGCTGCGCCTGGGTGATCGGCAGGATCGTGCCGTGCCGCTTCCGGCTGGCGCCCAGCGCGTACTCCGAGGTGCCGCGGATCCGGTAGGCGCTCAGCGAGGCGGGATTCATGGTGGTCAACGGCAGATAGCCGCGGCCGGACGCGTACTGGTCGACCCACAGGCCCCACTCGTTGCGATCGTTGAACTTGTGCAGGATCGGGCCCTCCACCTGAGCCCCGGTCAGGCCCAGCCCGGACAGATCGCCGAGCCGGGTCCAGCCGCCGACGATCTGGTTGCTGCCCTCGATGGTGATCTGCCCGTCGCCGGAAGCCCGCACGTACCGGTAACCACCCACACTGCCCGCGATCTCCAGGATCTGGGTGTCGATGATGCCCTGCGTGCCCGGCCGGTCGATGTAGACCTGCGGGCTCGTGAAAGTGCGGAAGTCGGTGGTGCGGGAATAGTGGATCCGCGCCTTGTCGGTAATGGTCGCCCAGTAGACGACATAGTTTCCGGCCGCCGCGTCGTAGATGGCCTCCGGCGCCCAGGCGCAACCGGCGCCCGAAATGGCGCCCGCGACGTTCACCAGGCGCGGCGCCGACCAGGTGGTCAGGTTGGTGGACTCCCACACGACCAGGGAGGTGCTGCCGCTGTGCTGGGCGACGTCCCAGCCCTTGCCGCTGGCGATCCGCAGGTCGGTGGCGATCAGGTAGAACCGGTCGCCGGCCGGCGAGCGGACCAGGGCCGGGTCGCGGACGCCCTTCTCCCCCACGCTGGACAGCAGCACCGGCTGCGACCCGTTCAGGTCGGTCCAGTGCAGGCCGTCGGTGCTGGTGGCGAAGTACATCTGCTCGCCGGTGGCGCTCTCACCGGTGAAGTGCGCCATGAGATAGGCGGTGTACACGTCGGCGGCCGCCGCGGGCCGCGCCGGGAGACCGACGGCGGCCGTGACGACGGCGCCACCGATCGCCGCGAGCAGTTCCCGCCGTCGTGGCTGATAGCTCATGAAATGCCTCCGGGAATGGCATGCCTTGTTAAGCCTTTATTAAGAACACATGTTATCGCTAACACATTGGCTGTCAAGGCGGTCAATTCTTAAAGGCACGTACATTCCGGGAGCGCGCACATTACAGAAATCCGTACACGATTTCCCATCATTTTCCGGCGGCCTGCTACCGTTCCGCGCCATGTGGAGCGAGGAGATCGCGGCCGGGCGCCCGGCGTGGCGGCACACCCCGTCCGGAGTGGTGTTCCGGGAGGTGCCGGGCGGCGTCTTCCGGATGGGCCTGTCCGATGCGGAGATCGACGCGGTGCGCGCCATCGACCGCGCCGGTGACACCGAGGACACGGTCGAACCGTTCCTGGCCGGTGCCGATGAATGCCGCCCGGTCCGCGAGGTGAAGGTGAAGCCGTTCCTACTGGCCCGGCACCCGCTGACCGTCGACCAGGTGCGGCACTGGCTGCCGGACTACGACGACTTCTACGCCCGCACGGGCACCACCACCGCGCGGCTGAGCGGCGACCTCGGCGACCTGCTGGCCGCCCTGCCCTTCCGCCTGCCCAGCGAGGCCGAATGGGAGTACGCGGCCCGCGCCGGAACCACCACGCTCACCTTCCGCGGCGACGCCAGGCCCGGCGAGGACCAGCTCCTCGACGACTTCGGCGACGAGGCCCGCACCGCCGTCGCGGAGAACCCGTTCGGCCTGGCCGGCATGGGTTCAGCCGGCGAACTCTGCGCCGACGTGTGGATCCCCGGGTTCGACGGCGCCCCGCTGGACGCGAGCCCCCGCACCGGCGACGGCCCCCTGACGGTCCGCGGCGGCGCGGCCGACCTCTACCCGTGGCAGGGCTGCGACGAATGGCTCCTGCTGCTCTCCGCCACCCGCTACGAACACGACTCCTTCACCGCGATCCGCCCGGCAGCGCCCCTGCCACCCCACTGACCGGCAGGCCGGTCAGGTGACGGCGACCGGGGCCGGGCCGGTGCTCTCTCGGCGGAGGACGCGGATCGGTGGGCCCGGGTAGTCGGCCGGCTGGACGCCGTCGAGGGTGGCGATGACCACGCGGGCCAGGCTCAGGCCGTGGTCGTGGACGTCGATGCTGAGCGCGGACAGCGGCGGCACGGCCAGCTCACACAGCGGCGAGTCGTCGTGGACCAGCAGGCTCACCCGCTCGGGGACCGGCACCCCGCTCCGGATCAGCTCCTGCTCGGCGGCGACCGCCATCACGTCGTTGTCGAAGATCACCGCGGTGGGCGGCGGCGAACCGGCCAGCAGGTCATGGACGCCACGCACCCCGGCCTCCGCCCCGTAGTCGCCCTCGACGATGCGCGCCTCGACGCCCTGCCGGGTGGCCGCCGCGTGCATCGCCGCCGTGCGGTCGGCCGTGTGCACCAGGTCGGCGGGCCCGCTGACCCGCCCGATCACCCGGTGGCCGAGCCCGGCGAGCATCTCCACGGCGACCGTCATGGCGCCGGCGTCGTCGGTGACCACCCGCGGAAAGGCCGCCGTGTCGGCCCGCCCGGCGAGCACCGCGGGCAGCCCCAGGCCGGCCAGGAACTCCGGCCGGGTGTCGTCGTGCACCAGGTTGACCACGACGACGGCCTGCACCGTCCGGTCGCCGGCCCAGCGCTGATAGGTGGCCAGCTCGGCCTCCAGATCCGGCACCACGAGCAGCAGCACGTTCGCCCCGTAGGGTGCGAGCGCCTCCTCCATGCCGGCGATCAGCTCCATGAAGAACGGCTCGACACCGACCCGGGCGGCGCTTCCGGTGAGCACCAGCCCGATCAGGCCACCCGGGGTGGGCATCGTCAGCCGACCTGCGCCGGAGCGTTGAGCGCGTTCGCCGACCGCAGCACCTCGGGCGCCGCGAACGCCTCGCCGTCGACGGTCGCGGCCGTGGTGACGGTGAACGTGTGCGTCTCCCCTGGCAGCAGGTCGACGAGCATGTCGTCGACGACGGCGTCGGGCGCGACCCGGTCGGCGAGCACGGCCACGTCCCGGGCGAACGATGCGGCGGTCACAGTGATCGAGTATCCGCCCTCGACGGCCACCGCGTGTGCCCGCACCGCCGCCGGGTCGTACCGCAGATCGAAGTCCTCGGCGAACAGGTGGGTGGCCCGCAGCCCACCGCTGTCGGCGACCAGCACCTCCCGGTCGGGCTCGGCGGCCGCGAGCAGGCCCGGGTCGACCTCGATCAGCCCGACCGACCGGGCCGGCACGTCCACCTCGGCGGTGACCTCGGCCAGCTCGGCGCCGTCGAAGCGGACCCGCCGCAGCCGGGCGCTGTCGCGCCACGGCTCATCGCGATCGTTGATCACGGCGAGCACGGTGCGGCCGTCACGCTCCTGGAAGGACAGCAGAACCGGGGCGTACGTGCGGCGCAGCGCGAACCAGGCCGGTTTGAGCCGTCCGGAACCGTCCACGACGGCCCACGAGGTGACCGGCCAGCAGTCGTTGAGCTGCCACAGGATGCTGCCCATCGTCCGTGGGGCGTGACCGCGCAGGTGGGCGACCGCATAGGCCGTTGCCCGTGCCTGGTTGAGCTGGGTGGCCCAGTGCCAGGCCGCGAAGTCGGACGGCACCGCCATGTGGTGGGCCAGCCCGCGGTCGAGCTTGCCGTTGCCGTCCTCCGCCTTCTGGTGCAGCAGGAAGGCTGCCGAATCCTTACGCAGATCCTCCGGCGCGAGCGTGGCGGTCAGCGTCGACCAGGCGGGCGGCGCCTGCCAGCCGAACTCGGAGCAGAACCGTGGCACGAAGTTGTCGTGGAAGCGGTAGTCCTCCCGGTTCCACGCCTCCCACTCGTGGCGGGTGCCGAACCGGTCGTCGTTGGGGTGCACCGCCTCGGGGTCGTGGCCGGGGCTGGACGGGCTGCCCGGGTGGTAGGGCCGGGTCGGGTCGAGCTCGGCCAGCAGCGCCGGGAAGTCCTCGTAGTAGTAGCGGGCGCCCCAGGTCGCGCCGTTCAGCGCCTCTTTCCACTGCCAGTCCTCGTGGCCCCAGATGTTCTCGTTGCCGCCGTTCCACAGGATCAGCGACGGGTGCGGGGCGAGCCGGGTCACGTTCTCCCGGGCCTCGGCGAGGATCTCCGACCGCATCGGCTCCTCCTCGCTGTAGGCCGCGCAGGCGAGCGGGAAGTCCTGCCAGACCAGCACGCCCCGCTCGTCGCAGACGTCGTAGAAGTCGTCGGACTCCCAGATGCCGCCGCCCCAGACGCGCAGCAGGTTGGCGTTACCGGCGACCGCGCGGTCCACGGCCGCTTCGAGACGCTCCCGGGTGATGCGGGTGAGCAGGTGGTCCTCGGGGATCCAGTTGAGCCCCAGGACGAAGACCTCCCGGTCGTTGACGATCAGCGTGAACCGGCTGCCGTGCTCGTCGGGGCTCTCGTCGAGCCGCACGTCGCGGAAGCCGACCCGGGTGCGGTGCTCGTCGAGCACGTGGTCGCCGGTGACGAGGGTGACCTCGACCGGCACCAGCGGCTGCTCGCCGAGGCCGACCGGCCACCACACCGGCGCGTCCGGCACATGCAGCTCCACGGTGGCCTGGTCGGCGACCACGTCGACCCGGGTGGTGTGCCCGGCGGCCGTCACCTCGACGGTCAACGGCGCGTCCGACGCCCGCTCGACGGCGACGTGCACGGTGAGCCGGTCACGGGTGGCCGACGGCCGCACCGACGCGAACCGGGCGGTGTGCCAGCGCTCCAGCCGGACCGGCTTCCAGATGCCGGCGGTCTGCAGGTCGGGGCCCCAGTCCCAGCCGAACGAGCAGGCCATCTTGCGCACCGCGTTGAACGGATGAGGGTACGGCCGGGGACGGGAGCCGGCCTGCTCCTCGAACCGCTCCGCGTGCTCCAGCGCCGAGTCGAACCGCACGCTCAACGGGATCTCCCCGTCGCGCAGCAGGTGCCGCACGTCGAACCGGTAGCCGCGGTGCATGTTGGCGGTCCGCCCGACCTCGGTCCCGTCGACCTCGACGGTCGCCACCGTGTCCAGCCCGTCGAAGACCAGGTCGACCCGCTCGCCGGGCGCGGCCGGGCCGGCCGTGAACGTGGTCTCGTAGAGCCAGGCGCTGCGGTGGAACCAGGCCAGCCCGGCCTCGTTGGCGCCCAGATAGGGGTCGGCGATCAGACCCGCCGTGAGCAGGTCGGTGTGGACGGTCCCCGGGACGGCGGCGGGCAGCCGCGACGCGGCGATCTCCGATGGGACCCGGCCACCCGCGGAACGGACGGTCCAGCCCTGGTGAAGGTCGGTCTTGAGCATCGGTGGTGCCCCCTGCGTGAGGAAAATCGGGTTGCCGTCGCGCCGCGGCTCCCACATTCTTAAGCAACTGAACGAAGTCCGTCAACGATGATCAGGCCGGAGGTCGGATGGCCGATTTCGTGCACCTGAGCGCCGCCGGCGTGAGCCTTGTGCTGGACTTTCGCGGCCCCTCGCTGCCAGCCGTCGTGCACTGGGGCGAGGCCCTGGGCGACCTCGGTCCCGAGGAACTGGCCGAGTTGGCGCTGGCCACAGAGCCACAGCCGATCGGGTTCTCCGCCGACACCCCGGTCCGCGTCTCCATCCTGCCCGAGCAGTCGGCCGGCTGGCTCGGTCATCCGGGTCTGGCCGGGCATCGCGACGGCACGGCGTGGTCCAGCGCGTTCACGGTGCGTGGCGTGGACCGGAGCGCTCTGGGCGTACGGGTGAGGGGTTTCGACGAGACCGCGGGCCTGGAGTTGGTGATCGAGATCGAGTTGCACCCGGCCGGGGTGTTGCGCGCTCGCGCGCGGCTGACCAGCACGGCGCCGGGCACCTACTGGCTCGATCATCTGACACTGTTCCTGCCGGTGCCGGCGGAGACCACCGAGTTGCTCGACTTCACCGGCCACCACCTGCGGGAACGCTCCCCACAACGGACCGCGTTCACGCACGGCCTGCGGGTCCGGGAGAACCGGACCGGTCGCACCGGCTACGACTCGCCCTATCTGCTCTGCGCGGGCACGGCCGGGTTCGGCAACCGGCACGGACGGGTCTGGGGTGTGCACACCGCGTTCTCCGGCAACTCGCGCACGGTCGCGGAGCGCAACTATCACGGGCATTCCGCGCTCGGCGGCGGTGAGCTGCTGCTTCCCGGCGAGATCGGGCTGCGCGAGGGCGGGTCCTACACGACCCCGTGGGTGTTCGCGGCCTTCGGCGCGCACGGGCTCGACTCGGTTTCGGAGCGTTTTCACAGCTACATGCGGTCCCGGCCGGGCCATCCCACCCGGCCACGCCCGGTCGTGGTCAACACGTGGGAGGCGGTCTACTTCGATCATGATCTGGGCCGGCTCACCGAGCTGGCCAAGGCGGCCGCGACCGTCGGCGCCGAGCGGTTCGTGCTGGACGACGGCTGGTTCGGGTCCCGCCGCGACGACACCTCCGGCCTCGGCGACTGGACGGTCTCGCCCGACGTGTGGCCGGACGGGCTCGATCCCCTGATAGGCGTGGTCCGTGACCTGGGCATGGCGTTCGGCCTCTGGGTCGAACCCGAGATGATCAATCCCGACTCGGACCTGGCCCGCGCCCACCCCGACTGGATCATGGCCGCCGGGGACCGGCTGCCACCGACGGCGCGATCTCAGCAGGTGCTCGATCTCCACAACCCTTCGGCGTACGGCTACGTGCGCGACCGGTTGGACGCGCTGCTCAGCGAGCACGACATCGGGTATCTGAAATGGGACCACAACCGCGACCTGGTCGACGCCGGCCATCCCGCGTCCGGGCGCGCCGGTGTGCACGACCAGACCCATGCCGTCTACCGGCTCCTCGACGAGCTGCGCGCCCGGCATCCCGGCGTGGAGATCGAGTCGTGCTCGTCCGGCGGCGGCCGCGTCGACTTGGAGATCCTGGCCCGCACCGACCGCATCTGGGCGTCCGACTGCATCGACGCCCACGAACGGGTGGCGATCCAGCGGTGGACCAGCCTGCTCGTGCCGCTGGAGCTGATCGGCTCGCACGTGGGCGCGCCACGCTCGCACACCACCCACCGTGAGCTGCCACTGGACATGCGCGCCGGCACCGCCATCTGGGGCCATCTCGGCATCGAATGGGACCTCACCAGGGCGACACCCGGGGAGCTGGCCCGGCTGGGCGAGTGGGTGGCCCTCTACAAAGAGGTCCGGTCGCTGCTGCACACCGGCACGCTGGTGCACGGGGACGTGGCCGATCCGGCGTATTCGCTGACCGGCGTGGTGTCCGAATCCGACGCCCTGTTCGCGGTCACCGCGACCGCCACCAGCGAGGCCTACCCACCGGGCGCCGTGGCCCTGCCCGGCCTCGACCCGGCCCGGCTCTACCACGTGCGACCACAGCCACCCGGCGACGTGCCCGACGGCAACGCCGCGGCCTGGGGCGCCGCCCTGCCGTGGTGCACACCCGCCGGCCTCCGGCTGACCGGCCGCGCCCTCGGCACGGCCGGCCTGCGGCTCCCGGTCCTCTACCCCGACCGGGTCCTGCTGATCCGCGTCACCCCGACCGGAGAACCGACGTGACGGTGGGTCATGCCGCCGGCTTCCTCGCCCGCCCGCTCGACGGCGGACCCGGAGCCTCAGCAGTTCACGCCGGGCACGGCCGGGCCATGAAGCCGTTGCGATGTCCAAGCCGATTGACGGCGGGCGGGATCGATGATCGAGTGACGGAATCCGTGTCTCGGACGTGCCGTGCCACGCCCCACGGCCGGGCGGGCGGGCGGGGTGGTGGCGCGATGACGGAGAGGTTCGGCGACTCGGTGGTGACTGCGTGAGGGTTGCCGGCTGCTGGTGGGTGAGTGCTCCCTGATGCTCGCGGGTGTGCGTAGCGCTGGGCGGGTGGGGTGCGTGCGGAGAAGTGTCGTACCTCTCGCCGATACTGGTCATGAGACGGACGGGGTGGTGGCGGTGTGAAGGCGATGCAGGCGTATCGGTTCGCGCTCGATCCCGATCGGATGCACGTGACCTTGCCGAGGCTGGGACGGCTCAAGGTGCACGAATCCGCTCGCCAGCCGGCGCGCGGGCCGGAGGCCGGCACCGCGCGGATCATGTCGGCGACGGTCCGCCGTGAGTGCGGCCGATGGTTCGTGTCGTTCACCGTCGAAGTCGAACGGTCAGTACCTGCCGCGGCCGAGCACCCGGAGTCGGTGAGCGGACCGGGGCGGGAGGCTGTGAAGCGTCGACCCGGCTCGGCGCGCGCCGGTCAGTCCGGGACCGCCCAACCGCAAGGCAGGGCTGCCGCATGAGCGCCAAGAAGAACTCGACGGCAACGGAAGCGATCGGTGACGCTACGCCGCCGGTGGGCCGGCCTGGCCGGGGGCGCCGTCCCGCGGCGCGGGAGAGCATCCTCGACGCGATCCGCGCCTCCGAGCCGCTGAGCCGCGTCGAGCTGGCCGCGATCACCGGGCTCACCGAGGCGGCCGTGTCGATGACCGTGCGCCGCCTCCTCAACGAGGGCCTGGTTGTGGAGACGGGCCGCGCCCCGACCGGCGGCAAGCCTCGCACTCTGCTGCGCCTGGACCCGGCCGCCCGCCTCGCCGTCGGCGTCCACCTGGACCGGGACGTCACCACGTTCGTCCTGACCGGCCAGACCGGCGGCGTCATCTCCCGCCTCGCCCGTCCCGCACCGCCCGGCGACCTGCTCTCCCATCTCGCCGACGGCATCGGCACCCTGCTGGCGGCCTCCGGCGTGGCCCGGGCCCGCTGCCTCGGGCTCGGCGTCGTCTGGCCCGGCCCCCGCAACGGCAACGTCCGCCGCACGCCTGACGCCGACACCCCAGCGGCCGAGGGCGGCGTACCAGGATTGCCCGACATTTCCCACTTCAGAGGCCCAGGAGCTCCGTCGGTCTCACTGAGCCCGGGGGCGGTGCCGCACGCGAGCGACGACGCCCATCCACGCGGTTGGGACGCGCCGCCGCACCTGCGGGGATGGGACGCCGACGAGCTCGGGCGGCGGCTGGTCGAGGAGAACGGCTGGCCGGTGCTGGTGGAGAACGACGCGACCGCCGCCGCCGTCGGTGAGTACTGGGTGGCGCGGGTCGGGCCGGAACAGGCGTTCGCGGCCCTCTACATGGGCAGCGGCATCGGCGCCGGGATCGTCGTCGAGGGTCGTGCGATGCGGGGCGGGCACGGTGCGGCGGGCGAGTTCGGCCACGTGTGCGTACAGGTCGATGGTCCGGAGTGCTGGTGCGGCAGTCGCGGGTGCCTGGAGATCCTGGCCGGGCCCCACACCGTCGTGACCGCGGCCCGCGCCGACGCCGCGGCGGCCGCGGAGGCCGGCCTCGACCAGACCACGCCGCGGAGCGTGGCCGCCGATTTCGCGGCGGTGGCACGGGCCGCGCGGGCGGGCGCTCCGCGCTGCCTCGCGCTGTTGGAGGATTCCGCACGGTATGTCGCGGCCGCCGCCGAGTCGGTGGTGAACCTGCTCGACATCGACCTGGTGGTGCTCACCGGCCCCGGTTTCGCGGCGGCGTCGTTCGTCTACGGCCCGGCCATCATGCGCCGCGTTCAGCCCGCGGACCGCCGCACCTGGCACCGCTCGGTGACAGTCACCGTCTCGCTGGCCGCCGCGACCGCCTCGGCGACCGGCGCCGCCGCCCTGGTCCTCCAGTCCCACCTGCGCCGCTGACCGTCCTCCGCCGGGCGCCGGAAGCCGATTGCCGGACGTCGGACGTCGGACGCCGGACGCCGGACGCCGGACGCGCAAACCTCGGCCGGTATGGGGTATCGGGCTGGTCCTAGGATGCGGACTGTGGACGGGGTGCTCGCAAGGCTCGCGCCGGAACAACGGGACCTCCTGCAGCGGTGGATCCCGGGCGTGGTGGTCGAGAAGGACCACAGCTGGGGCATCGTCGAGACCACCGTGCTGGAGATGACACGGGGTGACGCCCGCTTCATCGTCAAGGCGGGCGGCACCAGGGACCATCACATGGCCCGCGAGATCCACGCTCACCGTAACTGGCTGACCCCGTGGACGAGCCGGGAGAGGGCCGCGACCATGCTGCACGCCAGCACCCTGGCGAAGCTGCTGGTCACCACCTACCTGCCGGGCGTGTTGCTGCTGAACAGCGGCCACGCCACCGACCCGGCCGCGTTCCGCCAGGCGGGCGAGTTGCTCGCCCTGTTGCACGGCCAGACCGCGACCGTCGACGAGGGCTACGAGCAGCGCGAGAACGGCAGGTCGCTGACGCTGCTGGATGGGCCGCACCGCATCGCCCCACCGAGATCGCGGCGGCTACGAACGCTGATCGAAAGCTGGCCCGTCCCTCCGGCGACGGTCGTGCCGACACACGGCGACTGGCAGCCCCGCAACTGGCTGGTCCACGACGGCGTGGTCGGCGTCATCGACTTCGGCCGGGCGGCGCTGCGCCCCGCGTACACCGATTTCAACCGCCTGGTGGCCCAGGACTTCCGCGACGACCCCCGCTTGGAGCAGGCGTTCCTGGAGGGGTACGGCCGCGACCCGCGGACGGACGACGGATGGCGCCGCAGCCGTCTCCGGGAGGCGATCGCCACCGCGTGCTGGGCCTACGACAAGGGCATCGAGGATTTCGAGGCCCAGGGTCACCGGATGATCGACGAGGCGCTCACGGCGGTGTGACCGGCGCGAGCCCGCTGAGCACGTCGTCGGCGACGGACAGCAGCCGGTCGAGTTCGGCGGCGCTGCTCAGGCTCGGGTAGAGGTGCCTTAGTACTCGCCGAGGTCAAGATTCCGGCAAAGCCACAGCACGCGTACGGGAAACGGTCCGACGGGACGGCACGTGACAGGGTGAGCGAATGGAGATCTGGATCAACCCCGAGTGCTCGAAATGTCGGTCCGCCCTGTCGATTCTCGATGCCGAGCAGGCGCAGTACACCGTCCGGTACTACCTCGAAGACCCGCCGACGGTGCCCGAACTGACTGCCGTCCTCGCCAGGCTGGGGCTTGATCCCTGGCACATCGTCCGATCGGGTGAGCCGGTGGCGGCGGAACTCGGCCTGGCGGACTTGCCCCGGGACGAAGAGGCCCGATCGCGGTGGATCGAGGCGCTGGCCGCGCATCCGGTGCTGATCCAGCGGCCGATCATCACGGCGGACGACGGCACGGCCACCGTCGCCCGTACTCCAGAGGCGGTCAAGTCGACGCTGAGCGTGAATCGCGATGATCGTGTCCAGTGAAGCTGGACGGTGACGGCAACTTCTTGCAGATCCTGGCAGTAAATCCCTAAGCCTTAGCGCCCATTTGGCCACATTTTGGCGGTGCATCTTGTAGTCCGAGCCCTGAATGCCCGTTAACAATTCCGTCATCGGATGCTAGCGTCTCGGCAACATTGCAAGGATTTGCATCGATCACAGTCGGCAGAGGGGCGCCACTCACCGACTTCCTCGTACCACCCCGTCCCCACGAGGAGGTCTTCCGCAATGAATCCCCGCTCGCGCCCGATGCCGTCGGCATCAGGCCGAACCTCACCGCCGTCCCCTCCCGCCGGACCGTCACCGGCGCACGGCGTGGCTGAGGAGCCACGATGACGACACGAGACCCGGCCCGGCGCCTTGCCCTGGCCCTCGTCCTGCTCATCGGAACCACCGTGGCCCTGACCGGCGGCGTCGTCACCGCGCCACCGGCCCGGGCCGCGATCGACGCCCAGAATCTGGGAGCGCGCTACGACGGCACGGGCAGCAACATCACGTTCCGGGTCTACTCAGCGTCGGCCACCCGGATCGCGGTCTACCTCTACAGCGCCGCAACCGGCGCACAGGAAAAGGCCAGCTACGTCCTGACCGAGAACAGCGACACCTTCACCACCACCGTCAGCGTGGCCGACCTGGCCGCCCGCGGGATCACCGGCACGGTCTATTACGGCTACCGCGCCTGGGGGCCGAACTGGACCTACAACGCGGCCTGGACGAAGGGCTCAACGGCCGGATTCGGCTCCGACGTCGACTCCGCCGGCAATCGGTTCAACCCCAACAAGCTCCTGATCGACCCGTACGCCAGGGAGATCAGCCACGACCCGCTCACCCCGAGCCAGACCGGCGCGAGTGGATACCGCTCCGGCGCCAACCGCGCGACCGACACGGGCACGTTCGCCTCCAAGGGCATCGTCCTGCCCGCGTCGGCCGGCGTGACCGGCACGAAACCCACCAGGGCCTTCAAGGACGACATCGTGTACGAGGTGCACCTGCGCGGCCTGACCAGGAACGACTCCTCGATCGCCGCGGCCTATCGAGGCACCTACCGGGGTGCCGGGCTCAAGGCCGCGTACCTCGCGTCGCTGGGTGTGACCGCGGTGGAGTTCCTGCCGGTCCAGGAGACCCAGAACGACACGAACGACATCGACGCCACCGGCACCTCCGGTGACAACTACTGGGGGTACATGACCCTCAACTACTTCGCCCCCGACCGTCGCTACGCCTACGACAAGTCCCCCGGCGGGCCCACCGCGGAGTTCCAGGCCATGGTGAAGGCGTACCACGACGCCGGCATCAAAGTCCTCGTCGACGTGGTGTACAACCACACCGGCGAAGAGGGGGCGCAGGGCGACAAGAACACCTACAACCTGTTCTCGTGGCGCGGCCTCGACAACCCCACCTACTACTCACTGACCAGCGACCGGCAGAGTCCGTGGGACAACACCGGTGTCGGCGGCAACTACAACACCGCCAACCCGGTCGCGCAGAACCTCATCGTCGACTCGGTGGCCTACTGGAAGAACACGCTCGGCATCGACGGTTTCCGGTTCGACCTGGCGTCCGTCCTCGGTAATACCTGCCAGCACGGATGCTTCAACTACAACCGCACCAACGCCGGCACGGCCCTCAACCGCCTCGTCGCCGAAATGCCCGCCCGCCCGGCGAGCGGAGGTTCCGGTGTCGACTGGATCGCTGAGCCGTGGGCCATCGGTGGCAACAGCTACCAGGTCGGCAACTTCCCGGCCGGCTGGTCGGAGTGGAACGGCATCTACCGCGACACCGTGCGCCGCGACCAGAACAAGCTGGGTGTCGACGCGGTCACCCCGGGCGAGCTCGCCAATCGCTTTGCCGGATCTTCCGATCTCTACGGCGACGACGGCCGCCGACCATGGAACTCGGTCAACTTCATGGTCGCCCACGACGGGTTCACCCTCAAAGACCTGTACTCCTGTGCGGCGAAGAACAACAACCAACCCTGGCCGTACGGGCCGTCGGACGGCGGTTCCGACGACAACATCTCCTGGGATCAGGGCGGAGCGGCTGCCGACCAGCGAAAGGCGGCACGCAACGGTCAAGCGCTACTCCTGCTGTCGGGCGGCACGCCGATGATGACCGGCGGCGACGAGTATCTGCGCGGCATCAACTGCAACAACAACCCGTACAACCTCGACTCCAGCGCCAACTGGCTCACCTGGGCGCCCGGCACCGACCAGACGAACTTCGCCACCTTCACCAGCCGCCTGCTCGCGTTCCGCAAGGCACATCCCGCCCTGCGGCCGGTGAACTTCTACACCGCCACCGACACCAACGGGAACGGACTCGGCCAGTTGGACTGGTTCACGCCGGCCGGCACCACTCCGGACGCCGCGTACTGGGGGAATGCGAACAACCACGCACTGGCCTGGCGCATCGACGGCAGCGAGTTCGGTGACTCCGCGCCGGGCATCTACGTCGCCTACAACGGCTGGTCCGGCGACGTCAGTTTCACCCTGCCCGCACCACCCGCCGGCAAGCAGTGGTACCGGGTCACCGATACCTCCACCTGGGCCGAAGGGCCCAACCAGGTGGCCGGCCCGGGCGCGGAGGCCCTCATCGGCGGCGCCTCCACCGCGTACCAACTGCGCGCCCGGGCAGTACTTCTCCTCATCGCCAGGTAGCCCGGTGGCACCGCGGGACGGACACCCTCGACGCCCCGCGGTGCCACGTGCGCCGGGTGCGCGGGCGGCCGGCAGACTCCACGCCCCGCCGCTAGTCGTCGGCGAGATCCCGGCGCTCGGCCAGCTCCAGGTCGATGAAGGCGCTGATCATCGCCCGGTAGACCCGCTCAACGACCTCCGGGGAGCCGCCGGCCGCCACGGCCAGGCCGCGCACCCTGGCGATGACCTCCTCGACCCGGGCCGGCGCCCGAACCGCCTGCTCGTCGGTCTTCAGCGCAGCGGCACGCCGGACCAGCTGCTCGCGCGCGGCGAGCCGCCGCACCACCTCGGCGTCGATCGCGTCGATGGCTTGGCGGACTTCGGTGAGATCGGCATCCATGTCGGCCATCCTGCCAGCGGCCGTTCCGGGTAGGGCCGTCCGGCCCTGGCCGGAGGCGCCGCGCCGGGCGTCTACTGGCGAAAATGGACCCACCGCCGGGAGGGATCGGCCATGCGAGCGCTCGTCGTCTACGAATCCATGTTCGGCAACACGGCCGCGGTGGCGCAGGCGGTCGCTGAGGGGCTCGCCGGGCCGTTCGAGGTGACGCTCGCCGACGTGCACGAGCGGCCGTCGGTCACGGGCGTGGATCTGCTGGTGGTCGGCGCGCCGACCCACGCGTTCGGGTTGAGCCGGCCGTCGACCAGGGCGGACGCGGTCAAGCACGGCGAAATCCGGGCCGGGGCGCGGGAGACCGGCATCCGGGAGTATCTGGACGCCACTCCCCCGCTGGCCGGCCTGCCGGTGGCGGCTTTCGACACGCGGATGGACACCCGGTTCCCGACCGGCTCGGCCGCTCGCAAGGCGCTGCGCCGGCTGCACAGCCTGGGCGGGCAGCCGGTCATGCCGGCGGAGGACTTCCGGGTCGGCGGGATGACCGGCCCGCTGGTCGACGGCGAGATCGAACGCGCCCGTCGCTGGGCGCGGCAGGTCGCGGACCGGCACGCCGCCTCAGCGGCGTAGTTCCCCGAGACGGCGTTCCGGGTTGGGCGCGGCGTCGGCGAGCGTACGCGTGTACTCGTGCCGCGGGTTGAGGATGACCTCGTCGGCCGGTCCGTGTTCGACGACCCGGCCCTGGTAGAGGACGAGGATCTCGTCGGAGAAGTGGCGCGCGGTGGCCAGGTCGTGGGTGATGTAGAGGACGCCCAGGTCCTCCTCCCGTTGCAGGGTGGCGAGCAGGTTGAGCACGCCGAGCCGGATCGACACGTCGAGCATGGAGACGGGTTCGTCGGCGATCAGGACGCCGGGTGACGGTGCGAGGGCGCGGGCGATGGCGACGCGCTGCCGCTGGCCGCCGGAGAGTTCGTGCGGGCGGCGGCGGGCGAAGTCGGCGGCCGGTGTGAGGCGGACCCGTTCGAGCAGGCGCAGCACCCGCTGGTGGACTTCGGCGTCACTGAGGCCGCGCTGGTGCAGCCGCACCGGCCGGGTGAGATGGTGCTCCACGTCGTGGAACGGGTTCAGCGACGCGAACGGATCTTGAAAAACCATCTGCACGGTACGCCGATAGCGCGCGAGTGCGGAGCCACGGCGGGCCACCGGTTCGCCGTCGAGCAGGATGTGCCCGGAGGTGGGCTGTTCGAGCTGTAGCAGCAGGCGGGCGATGGTGGACTTGCCGCTGCCGCTCTGCCCGACCAGTGCCACGGTGCGCCCGTGGTCGAGGGTGAAGCTGACGTCGTCGACGGCGCGCAGCGTACGCGTACGCATGCCGTGCCGTAGGCGATAGTCCTTGCTCAGCCCCCGCACTTCGAGGGTGGTCATGACATCCCCTCCGGAGCGAGACGGATGAAGGAGCCGCGGTCGCCCGTGAGGCTGGGGAACGACGCGAGCAGCTGTTTCGTGTAGTCGTGGCGGGGTTCGGTGTAGAGCTGGTAGGCGTCGCCGAGTTCGGCTATCGCCCCGTCGCGCATGACCGCGATCCGGTCGCTGATCTCCAGCAGCAGCGGCAGGTCGTGGGTGATGAAGACGACGGCGAAGCCGTGTTCGTCGCGCAGCCGGGTGAGTTCGCGGAGGATCTCGCGTTGAACGACGACGTCGAGGGCGGTGGTCGGCTCGTCCATGATCATGATCTGTGGTTCCAGGGCCATCGCCATCGCGATCATGACGCGCTGCCGCATGCCGCCGGACAGCTCATGGGGGTACGAGGTGAGCCGCCCCCGGTCCACGCCGACGGATTCGAGCAGGTCGCCGCAGCGCAGGCGGCGGTCGCGGCGGGACATGGCGGGCCGGTGGGTGGTGAAGATGTCCTCGAACTGGTCGCGGATCGAGATGACCGGGTTGAGGGAGTTCATGGCGCCCTGGAACACCATGGAGATCTTGTCCCAGCGGGCGGCCCGCAGGTCCTCCGGGCTGAGATCACCCCAGTCGATGTCGCCGCCGTCGCGGGCGTGGAAGACCGCCCGCCCCGACGTGATCATGGCGGGTGGTTTGAGCAGGCGCACGATCGCGTAGGCGAGGGTGCTCTTGCCGCAGCCGCTCTCCCCCGCGAGGCCGAGCACCTCGCCGCGCCGCAGGGTCAGCGACACGTCCCGGACGGCGTGCACGACCGGGTCGACCAGGTAGTCGACGCTGAGGTTCTCGATGGTCAGGACCGGTTCGCTCACAGCGTCGACTCCTTGGCCCTACGGATCTGCTCGCGCGACATCCGCCAGCCGCGGCGGGCGCCCCGGGTCTGGTTGCGCAGCTTGGGGTTGATGATCTCGTCGATCGAGAAGTTGATCAGGGACAGGGCCGCGCCGAAGAGGGCGAGCATCAGCCCCGGGGGCACGAACCACCACCATGCGCCGAGCCGCAGGGCGAGCCCGTTCTGCGCGTAGTACAGCATGGTGCCCCACGTGAAGGACTCGGTGGCGCCCAGGCCGAGGTAGGAGAGGCCGGCCTCGCCGAGGATGGCGAAGATGACCGCGAAGACCACCTGGGAGGCGAGCAGCGGGATGAGGTTGGGCAGGATCTCGACCAGCAGGATCCGCCATCGTCTTTCCCCGGCGACCCGGCTGGCCAGCACGTAGTCACGGCTGCGCAGGCTGAGGGTGGAGCCGCGCAGCACCCGCGCGGACCCGGCCCAGCTGGTGATCGCCAGGACGATCGCGACGAGCAGGAGGCTGCGTTCGGCGACGTAGGCCGAGATGACGATCACCACGGGCAGCCCGGGGATGACCAGGACGACGTTGGTGAACAGGGAGAACGCCTCGTCGAGCCAGCCGCCCGCATACGCCCCGACGATGCCGAAGAAGCCGGACAGGATCAGGGTGAGCAGCCCGACGACGGCGCCGACGATCAGCGAGCCGCGGGTGGCGTAGGCGAGCTGGGCGAGCACGTCCTGGCCGGTCTGGGTGGTGCCGAGCAGGTGGTCGGCGCTGGGTGGGGTGAGGCCGATGTCGTCGATCTTGGCCGGGTCCTGGACGAGCAGCGGCCCGATCAGCCCGAACAGGGTGATGAGCCCGGCGATGATCAGGCCGGACGCCAGTTTGCCGGTCATCGGCGGCAGGCTGGGGCGGCGGCGTGGGACGGCGAGGTTCACGGTGACGGTGTCGGCGGTGGCCATGGCGTTCCCTTCCTCAGCCCCGGGCCCGGATGCGCGGGTCGATGACCGAGTACAGGAGGTCGACCAGCAGGTTGGCGCCCAGTACCGACAGCGTGATGATCAGGAGGATGCCCTGCATGAGGGCGTAGTCGTTGCCGCCGACCGCCTGGAGCAGCGCCGACCCGATGCCCGGGTAGGAGAACACCGCCTCGGTGATGATCGATCCGGCGACCACGAAGCCGAGCGAGATGGCGAACCCGGAGATGGACGGAAGGACGGCGTTGCGGGCCGCGTACCGCATCATGATCCGCCGGGAGCGCAGGCCCTTGGCCTCCGCCGTGACCATGTAGTCGTCGGACAGGGTGGAGACCATCATGTTGCGCATGCCGAGCATCCACCCGCCGATGGACGACAGGATGATGGTGAGCGCCGGCAGGGTGCCGTAGTAGACGACCGAGGCGAGGAACGGCCCGTTCCAGCCGGGGGTGACGTTGTAGACGTCGTAGCCGCCGTTGAGCGGGAAGACCGGCCAGACGCTGCCGAGCAGGAAGAGCAGGATCAGGGCCAGCCAGAAGTAGGGCACGGACTGGAACATCGTGGTGACCGGGATCAGGTTGTCCATCCACGAGCCCCGCTTCCAGCCGGCGAGGGTGCCCATGCCCACGCCGGTCAGGAAGGAGATGATCGTGGCCAGCCCGATCAGCCCGATCGTCCAGGGCAGGGTCTGCCCGATGATCGAGCTGACCGGGGCCGGGAAGAAGACCAGGGAGACGCCCAGGTCCCCGTTGGCCAGTCCCGCGAGGTAGTCGCCGTACTGGGCCCACAGCGGCCGGCTCGAGTCGGTGCCCAGCATCGCCTCGATCGCCTCCCGGGACTCCGGCGTGACCGGCCCCTTCTGCCCCAGCTTGGCCAGCATGATCTCGACGGGGTCGCCGGGCATCATGCGGGGGATGAGGAAGTTGAGGGTCAGCGCCGCCCAGAGGGCGACCAGGTAGAACCCGAGTTTGCGGGACAGGTAGCGCATCGGCCGGGCTACTTCGCCGGCGTGATGTTTGCCAGGACGATGCCGTTGTCCCAGATCTTCCAGGAGGCGGGCAGCGCGTACTTGTTGTCGTTGCTGGGCCAGCCGGTGGCACGGCTCGTGTTGAACTCGGTGAGCAGCGAGTTCACATAGATCGGGATGTACGGCAGGTCCCGTACGATCTCGGTTTGAATGGCCTTGTACTGCTCCTTCTGGATGGCCTCGTCGTTGGTGCCGGCCGCCACCGCGATCGCCTTGTCCACCGTGTCGTTGTGGTAGCGGGCGAAGTTTCCGCTGGTCCGGGCGCTCTCACCGACCTTGGCGGTGGTTCCGCTGGCGTATTTCGGCTGGTAGATGTGGTACGGGTTGGAGTTGGCGCCCAGCCCGATGGAGTCCAGTGAGAGCTGGTAGCGGCCCTGCACCTGGTTGTTGTTCCACTCGTTCCAGGACAGCTGGGTCGGCTTGAGCTCGATGCCGACCTCCTTGAGCTGCTGGGCCATCGTGTCGTTGAGCGAGATGTAGTCGCTCCAGCCGCTCACCGTCTGGATGGTCATCGACAGCCGCTCGCCGCCCTTGGCGCGGATGCCGTCGGCGCCCTTGGCCCAGCCGGCCGCGTCGAGGATCTGGTTGGCCTTCGCGGCGTCGGCGGTGCCCGGGATGGTCTGCTGGGACGGATCGGCGATCCATTTCTGGTCGCGCTCGGGCAGCAGCATGGTGGGCGAGGCGGTGGCCGCGTACCCGCCGCCGGCCAGCTTGTTGAGCTGCTCGCGGTTGATGGCGTGGTAGATGGCCTGCCGCACGGCGGGGTCGGTCTGCGGGCCCTTGCAGCCGTACTCGGTGCCCGAGCAGGTGAAGATCGACGTCGTCATGGTGGGCGTGTTCACATACGACAGGTCCTTGTGGTTCTTCAGCAGCTGGTCGAGGCCGGGCAGGTAGGAGCTCATCCAGTCGACCTGGCCGGCGGTCAGCGCGGCGCTCGCGGCGTCGGCGGTGGCCAGCGAGATGTAACGCACGTTCTGGATCTGCGGCTTGCCCGGCTGCCAGTAGTTCGGGTTCTTCTCGATGACGAAGCTCTGCGCCGAGAAGGACTTGAGCTTGAACGGGCCGGTGCCGACCGGGTTCTGGTTGATCGTCTTCTCGGGGTCGGGGATCTTGCTCCAGATGTGTTCGGGGATCATCGGGGTGTGGCCGATGATGGCCGCCTCGTCGGTGAACGACTTGGCCCCGAAGGTGATCACCGCGGTCTTGTCGTCCTTGGCCACCGAACTCGTGATGTCGAGGTTGGTGGCGTTGATCGCCTTGGTGCGCTTGATCAGGTCGAAGGTGAAGGCCACGTCCTTGGCGGTGAACGGCTGCCCGTCGGACCACTTGACACCCTCGCGGGCGGTGACGGTCAGCTCGGTGCCGTCGGTGTTCCACGAGTAACCGGTGGCGAGCATCGGCTGGGGCGGCGCGTCGTTGGCCAGGTTGTACCAGAACAGGGCCTCGTACATGGTGCCGTTGGTGGGTTGCAGCTGAGTCGGTGAGAACGGGTTCCAGTTCTCCACGATGGCGCCGTTCGCGCCGTTGAACACGGTTATCGAGCTGTCGGCGGTGCCGGACTTCTCCTCGCCGTCGCTGCCGGTGCAGCCGGCCAGCAGGAGTGCCGCGGCGGCCGCGGCGAGGATCCGGCGTGTGCTGGGGATGGACATCGTCGAGTTCCTCCGCGAGTGGGGGTGCGCGGACCATCCGCTGCCCGGGCCGGGAAGCAGGGATCGTCTTCGATGCTGATCATTATTAAGCGGCTTAAGTTTGCGGTGTCAAGGCCGACTTGCATCGACCATGATCGACTGAGATCCTGGCTTGACCCACTTAGTTAAGTCCTTTTAGATTCTCCCCCGCAAGCCCCCGTTCCTCATCCCCGTCCCCCGGAGGATCCCCATGAGAGCGAAATGGTGGGGCGGCCTCGCAGCCGTCCTGACGACCGCCGCGGCAGTCCTGACCCTGGCCCAGCCCGCCCAGGCCGCCGCCGGTTTCACCGTCTCCGGCACCCGCATCCTGGATGCCAACGGCAACACGTTCCTGATGCGTGGCGTCAATCACGCGCACACCTGGTACGCGGGCCAGACCAGCACCTCACTGGCGAACATCAAGGCCCTCGGCGCCAACACGGTCCGCGTCGTGCTGGCCAGCGGCCAGCGCTGGACGGCCAACCCCGCCTCGGACGTCACCACCGTGATCAGCCAGTGCAAGGCCAACCGGCTGATCTGCGTGCTCGAGGTGCACGACACGACGGGTTACGGCGAACAGTCCGGCGCCGCCACCCTGGCCCAGGCCGTCGACTACTGGATCTCCATCAAGAGCGCCCTGACCGGCCAGGAGAACTTCGTCATCCTCAACATCGGCAACGAGCCGTACGGCAACGGCACCGCGTCCGCCAACTGGACCGCCGACACCAAGTCGGCCATCACCCGCCTGCGCGCCGCCGGCTTCCAGCACCAGATCATGGTGGACGCGCCGAACTGGGGACAGGATTGGCAGTTCATCATGCGTGACAACGCCGCCTCGGTGTTCGCCGCCGACCCGCAGCGCAACACCGTCTTCTCGATCCACATGTACGGCGTCTTCGACACCGCCGCCGAGATCAACGACTACCTGGGCCGGTTCCAGTCGGCCAACCTGCCGATCGTGGTCGGCGAGTTCGGGCACGACCACTCCGACGGCAACCCCGACGAGGACACCATCCTCGCCACCGCCCAGCAGCGGGGCATCGGCTACCTCGGCTGGTCCTGGTCCGGCAACGGCGGCGGCGTCGAGTACCTGGACATGGTCACCAGCTTCAACCCGGCGCAGCTGACCAGCTGGGGCCAGCGGATCTTCAACGGCGCCAACGGGATCAAGGCCACCGCGAAGGAGGCCACGGTGTTCGGCGGGGTGTCGCCGTCGCCGTCGGTCAGCTCGTCGTCGGCCTCGCCGTCGCCGTCGCCGAGCACCAGCACCCCGCCGCCGTCCGGCGGCTGCACCGCCACCTACGCGATCAGCAACCAGTGGGGCGGCGGCTTCCAGGGCACGGTCACCGTCAAGGCCGGCAACAGCGCCATCACCGGCTGGACCGTGACCTGGACCTGGCCCAACGGGCAGCGCTTCACCAACACCTGGAACACCACGGTCACCACCTCCGGGGAGACGGTCACCGCCCGCAACGCGCCGTACAACGGCACGCTCGCCGCGGGCGCCACGACCAGCTTCGGGTTCACCGCCTCCAGCGGGGCGACCAACGCCGTACCGTCCCCGGTGAGCTGCGCGGCCTCGTAGACTGACGGGCGCCGATGTGGAGGTGCCGCCGGGGTGGAAGCCGTCGCTGTCGGGGTCCGGAGAGGCCCGAGTTCCTACCTGGCCCGCCTGCGCCTCGACCGGGCCACGGTGGAGACCAGGTTCGGGCTCCGGTTCGAAACCGTCGACGACGATCTCGGCCCGGCGGCACTCGCCCTCATCCGGCTGGCCGGCGGCGACCTGATCGGTTTCGGTCGCCTGCAATACGACGCCGAGCCGGGGGTCGAGGTCGTGCACTACACGGCCCGGCCCCCGCGCGAGGTGGTCGCCGAGTTGCTCGCCGAGTCCGGCCTCACCCACCAGGACCTGAGCTGGATGAGCGGCGGGCTGCCCGGCGCCGAGTTCGAGCCGGTCGCCCGGTCGGTCACCGAAGCGATCCTCTACCTCACCGGCGATCCGGACGGCGAGGTTCGGATCACGACCGACCGGACCGAGGTCCGGCGGGGCGAGCGCACGGTCCTGGTCGACCCCGCCTCGGACGGGCTGCTCGACGCCGCCCAGTGGCAGGAGCACTCCCGCCGGTGCGCCGGCCGGGCCGCCGAGATGCTGCGGGTGTTCGGTGAGCGCCGGCCCACCGCCGCCGAGCACGAGCGGGCCCGCCACCTGCTGGAGTGCGCCGTCGACTGTGCGGCCGAGGTGGCCCGGCTCGTGCCCGCCGGGACCGGGCAGGTGCCGGTGCGCCATCTCTGGACGGCCGACGGCCTCCAGGCCCTCCGACAGCGGGCGGCGGACTTCGGCGTACCCCGCATTGATCGTGAGCTGGCGCGGCGCCGCCTGGATCTCGCCGAGTTCGTGGCGGTGTTCGGACCGCCGCCGGTGGACCGCACCGCCCCGATGAATCCGCCGCTGGCCCGGTCCGGCTCCGACGCCAGCATGTTCCTGGACTTCCAGGAGTGCCGCTGCGGCGGCAAGCTGCTGTCCTTCGGCGAGCGCAGCCTGCCGGCGGGCGACCACGAGGTGCTGACCGTCAAGGCCCGCTGCGTCCGCCGGGTCTGGCACCGCTTCCGGTTCCGGTTCACCGTCCGCCCCGGCACGCTGGGCACCGCCCGCTGGCAGATGTCCCTGCGCGGCGAGCCGTCGCACCTGGTCGATCCCGGTCAGTGGCTGGTCATGGCGACGGTCTACGCGGCCGGCGACCAGCAGGCCCACGCGATGAACATGAAACTGGCCGCCTCCTCGGTCGAGGAGGCGATGCTGTTCGTGCCGCCCGGCGCCGACGCCGTCCCGGAGGAGGAGATCCGCAGCCGGCACGGACAGGAGATGCTCGCCGTCGAGCCCGACCGGTTCCGGTGGCCGTGGTTGCTCGCCGCCCGCGACGACTACCTGGCGGCGTCCGGCCCGGAGGATCCCGGCCCGGAGCTCCACCCGCTGCCGGCCCGCGGCGTCACCGAGGCTCTGATGTTCATGGACCTGCACCGGTGCGAGTGCGGCACGGCCGAGTTCCACCGGCAGGTGCAGGAGCGCGGCGGCGACCCAGCCCGGCTCACGCTGCGCTACCACGGCGTCTGCCTGGCCTGCCGGCGCGAGCGCGCGTTCGTCTTCACGGTGCCGCGCGACGACCCCGACCCGGACCCTCTGGGGTACGGGCTGAGCATGCCCGGCGACGGGCCGTCCGCCCTGCTCGACGCCGGTCAGCTGTGGATGATCGGCGAGATGAACGCGGAGCGGGCGAACCAGCTCGAGCACGCGGCCGCCGGCGACTGGGACGACGACAGTTGGGAGGCGATGCTGGCCGCGCTGGCCACGTCGGTCGCCGTCTACGACGAGTTGCTGGCCCTGCTGCCGCCGGGAGCGGGCGCGATACCGGACGGCGAGTTCCGCACCCCGGCCGGCCGCTCGCGGCTGCGCTACCTGCCGGAGTCGTTCGCCCGCGGCCATCTGTCCGCCGAGCGCGCCCGCCGCCGCCACCGGCTCGACGAATTCCTGGCCACCGTCCCGGAACCAGACTGACTCTTTACTTCTTCAGTAAACAGTCTTAATAATTGCGCATGCGTCGATCCGTGGTTCTCTCCGTGGCGGCTGTCGTGGCCGCCGCGTGCTCTGCCGTATATGTGGCCTCCACCGCCAGCGCCGCCGCCGCGTGCGCGCCCGCCTGGAGCGCCTCCGCCGTCTACGTCAAGGACAACGTCGCGTCCAAGGGCGGCAACAACTACACCGCCAAGTGGTGGACCCAGGGCGAGGATCCGGCCGTCAAGAGCGGCCAGTGGGACGTCTGGATCAACAACGGCGCCTGCGGCGGTGTGGTGAACCCGTCCCCGTCGTCCTCCCCCACGACATCCCCGTCCCCCTCGGCGTCACCGTCGCCGTCGACGTCGCCGTCCCCCTCCACCTCGCCGAGCACCCCCATCCCCGTCGGCGGGCTGCCCAAGCACGCCCTCATCGGCTACCTGCACGCCAGCTTCGCCAACGGCGCCGGCTACCTGCGGATGGCCGACGTGCCGGCCGAGTGGGACATCATCAACCTGTCCTTCGGCGAGCCGACCAGCGCCACCTCCGGCGACATCCGGTTCACCCTCTGCCCCGCCACCGAGTGCCCGGGCGTCGAGACCGAGGCCGAGTTCATCGCCGCGATCAAGGCGAAGCGGGCGGCCGGCAAGAAGGTGCTGCTCTCCATCGGCGGCGCCAACGGCCAGGTCCAGCTCACCACCACGGCGGCCCGCGACAGGTTCGTCAGCTCGGTCAGCGCGATCATCGACAGATACGGGCTGGACGGCGTCGACATCGACTTCGAGGGCCACTCGCTCTCGCTCAACACCGGCGACACCGACTTCAAGAACCCCACCACGCCGGTCATCGTCAATCTGATCAGCGCGATCAAAACCCTCAAGACACGGTACGGAGCGGGCTTCGTCCTCACGATGGCGCCCGAGACGTTCTTCGTCCAGCTCGGCTACCAGTACTACGGCTCCGGACCGTGGGGCGGCCAGGACCCGCGGGCCGGCTCCTACCTTCCGGTCATCTACGCGCTCCGCAACGACCTCACGGTCCTGCACGTCCAGGACTACAACTCCGGCTCGATCATGGGCCTGGACAACCAGTACCACTCGATGGGCGGCGCCGACTTCCACATCGCCATGACCGACATGATGCTGGCCGGGTTCCCGGTGGCCGGCAACACCGCGAACATGTTCCCGGCGCTGCGCGAGGACCAGATCGCGTTCGGCGCGCCCAGCTCGGTCAGCGCGGGCAACGGCTACGTCGCACCGGCCGGCGTTCAGCAGGCCGTCAACTGCCTGGTCAAGGGCGCCAACTGCGGTGGTTACACGCCGCGCAGCGGGCTCAACCCGAACTTCCGCGGCCTGATGACCTGGTCGATCAACTGGGACCGGTTCTACAGCTGGGAGTTCAAGAACAGCCACGAGCCGTTCCTGAACGCCCTGGGCTGACGTCTCACCGGGGCTTCAGGGCGTACGCCTGGATGGCGGCGAAGGCGGCGACGACCGCTGCCTGTGCCGCCATCCACACCTGGCCCAGCGTGGTCGCCTCCACCGCGCCGGTGCCGAGCACGACGACACTGAGCAGTACCCAGACGACGTTGACCGCGATCAACACCCGGACCGCGGCGCGGCTGACCACCGGGCGGGTCGCGATCACTCCGACCCCGATGGCGAACACCGTCAGGAACGCACCGACCCAGCGCTGCACGGAGACCGGATAGCCGAGAACGTCGGTCAGCACACCGGCCAGCACCAGGTAGGCGATGCCGTTGACGCCGGTGACCACGGCATCCGCTTTCAGCACGAACCGCAGCAACGCATCGCTGGTCGCCGTGGCCGTGGCCGGAATCTGCTCGGAGACTCGCATTGGTCCTCCCTTTCACGTTGACGAATGTCGTTGAAAGGGACGCTAACGACGCTGTGCCGGACACACGATTACCTCGGAGGTAACGGTTCCGCTCCCTTCCCGGTACGCGTGGCCTCGTCCCGTAGGTGGGCTCGCACGAATGACATCACGTGCGCGGCCACCACGGCTGAATGCGATGTAGGCGCACACGATGCCGCCATCGTGTGCGCTCACCCACCCTCGTGGAACGCGACCGGCGGCACCGGAGGGAGTGACGGTCCGCCCGGCCACCGATCTCAGCCCGGCGGGCGCGGCACAGGCCGGAGCGGGCAGTGAGATCGCGGCGACCGGACGGGACGGCCCTGATGAGGCGGGGACGTGGTCGCGCGTACCGGAAAATGCCGGCGGCGAAACAACGACCTCGACCACCTCTAACGATTGGTCATGCGCTCCATGTGCTCGGGGTAGCGGGCGCCGTGCACCTCGATGGCGGCGGCCGCGGTCTCGATCTCCCCGACGTCGGCCGCGGTCAGGTCGACCTCGGCGGCGCCCAGGTTCTCGTCGAGGCGTTCCAGGCGGCGGGTGCCGGGAATCGGCACGATCCACGGCTGCCGGGCGAGCAGCCAGGCCAGCGCGATCTGGGCGACCGTGGCGCCCTTGCGGGCGGCGACCGAGGTCAGCAGGTCGACCAGCGCCCGGTTGGCACGCCGCGCCTCGGCGTCGAAACGAGGCAGGCCGGCACGCATGTCGCCGGGCGCGAACCTGGTGTCCGCATCCATCTTGCCAGTGAGGAAGCCCCGGCCGAGCGGGCTGAACGGGACCAGGCCGATGCCGAGCTCGGCACAGGTGGGGATGAGCTCCGTCTCTGGGCCACGCCACCACAGCGAGTACTCGTTCTGCACCGCGGTGACCGGCTGGACGGCGTGCGCCCGCCGGACCGTGGCGGCGGCCGCCTCGGACATGCCGAAATGGCCCACCTTGCCGGCCTCGATCAGCTCCTTGACCGTCCCGGCGACGTCCTCGATCGGCACGTCCGGGTCGACGCGGTGCTGGTAGAACAGGTCGATCCGGTCGGTGCGCAGCCGCTTGAGCGACGCGTCGGCCACCTGCCGGATGTGCTCGGGCCGGCTGTCCACGTCGCGGCCGCCCTGGCCGTCGATGGCGAAACCGAACTTGGTGGCGATGACGACCTGGTCGCGGACCGGTGCGAGGGCTTCGCCGACGAGTTCCTCGTTGACGTACGGTCCGTACACCTCGGCGGTGTCGAACAGCGTGACGCCCCGCTCGACGGCGGCCCGCAGCAGGGCGATGTTGGCGTCCCGGTCGGGGCCGGGTCCGTACCCGTGGCTCATCCCCATGGCGCCGAAGCCCAGCGCGGACACCTCGAGGCCCTGGCCGAGGGTGCGTTTCTGCACGGTTCTCTCTCCTTGACGAAGTCATCCGATCTCCTGGGCCGTGACGGCCCAGGAGGCGAGCAGGGCGAGCGCGTGATCGGTCGACGACTGCGGCTCGGCAGTGTAGATCGTCAGCGTGAGGTCGGGTTCGGCCCGCAGGTCCATGGTCTCGTAGTTCAGGATCAGGTCCCCGACGACGTGGTGCCGGAAGTGCTTGACCCCGGTGCCGTGGATCCGCACGTTGTGCGCCGCCCACCGGCGGCGGAAGTCGTCGCTGCGGGTGGACAGCTCGCCGACCAGGTCGTGCAGGCCCTTGTCGTGCGGGTCCTTGCCGGCCGCGGTCCGCAGGTTCGCCACCGTGATGTCGGCCGCACCGTCCCAGTCGGGGAAGAACCGGTGGGCCGCCGAGTCCAGGAAGGTGAACCTGGCGAAATTCGGGTGGCCGCCCGCGAACGCGTCGCTGTACATGGCGCGGCCCAGCAGGTTCGCGGCGAGCAGATCGCCCCGCATGTTGGACAGGACCGCCGGCGCGCTCATCGAGTCGAGCGACCATTGCAGACTGGGCCGGACCGTCCACTGCTTCGGCCGGCGCCGGGGTCGCAGCACCGCGCTGCTGCCGTCCGCCTCGTGGGCGAGCCGCAGCAGGTGGGCCCGCTCGGCCTCGTCAAGTTGCAGAGCCCGGGAGATCGCCTCCAGCACCCCGGCGGACACCCCGGCCAGCGTGCCGCGTTCCAGCTTCGCGTAGTACTCGACACTCATCCCGGCCAGTGCGGCGACCTCGCTGCGGCGCAGACCGGGAACCCGGCGCTGCCCGGCGGCGGGGAGCCCGGCCCGCTCCGGAGTGATCTTGGCGCGTCGGGAGGTGAGGAAGTCGCGTACCTCGGCTCGGTTGTCCACGACACGACCGTACGACGCGGTCCGCCCACCTGGGATGCACTGCCGATACACGCATCACCGGTACTCGCCGTGATCATCACATCGATCACGCGCTACGGTGGACGCAGCGCTCAAGGAAGATCCGGGCCGGGCCCCACAGGGTCACCGGACCGGTTGACACGTCACCTCGAAGTGGTGACGCGATCATCGAGCATCCCCCACCGGGCTTCCGGAGTCTGAAAGGCCGCCCGATACGCGTGCGGGCTGGTGCCGACGACCTTCTTGAACCGGTCGCGGAAGGCCGTCGACGACCCGAATCCGGCCTGGCCGGCGATCCGCTCGATGGAGTGGTCGGTGGCCTCCAGCAGGTACTGCGCCTGACGGATCCGGGCACGCAGCAGCCATTGCAGCGGCGTGGTCCCGGTCTGCTCCCGGAACCGGCGGTTCAGTGTGCGGCAACTCATCCCCGCCTGCTCGGCGATGTCGTCGAGCGACAGGGCCCGGTCCGCGTTGTCCTGCATCCATTTCAGCACCGGCTCCAGCTCGGACCCGCGAGGAGTCGGTGGCTGATCATGAACGATGAACTGCGCCTGGCCACCCTCCCGCTCCAACGGCATGACCGAGAGCCGGGCGGCGTCGGCCGCGACCGCCGACCCGTGATCGCGCCGGATCAGATGCAGGCACAGATCGAGCCCGGCCGCCGCTCCGGCCGAGGTGAGGAACTGCCCGTTGTCGACATAGAGAACGTCAGGATCGACTTCCACTTCCGGGTACGCCTCCGCGAGCCGCTTCGTGACCAGCCAGTGTGTGGTCGCACGCTGCCCGTCGAGCAGCCCGGTGGCGGCGAGAACGAACGCGCCCGCGCAGATCGACGCGATCCTGGTGCCGCCGGCCGCGGCCGAGCGCAGGGCGCCGAGCACCCGCGGTGGGACCGGGGCGGCCGGATCGGCGCAGCCCGGAATGATGATCGTGTCCGCGTCGGCCAGGGCGTCCAGCCCCCATGGTGGCGTCAGATGGAAAGCGCCGGAGTCGACGGGTCCGCCGAGCCCGCAGACGCGGACCCGGTAGGCGGCCCGGCCGTCCGGCAGGCGGGTCCGGTTGAACACCTCGATCGGGGTGGACAGGTCGAAGGGGATGACGCCGTCCAGGGCGAGCACGGCCACGGTGAGCATGGCGCGAAGGTACTGCCCGGGCGGGCACCCACCAAGCCGCGGACCAGCGCGCCTGTGGATAACTCGTCACTGGCGAGAACCCGTTGATACCTGGCAGTCCAGCCACTTCTCGGTGGGACGACCGCTTCCTAGGGTCATCTCGTTCCCCATGAGAAGGACTGATTCACGTTGCTTGCACAGATCGTGTTGTTCGACGGTTTCGACCCGTTGGACGTCATCGCGCCGTACGAGACTCTGGTGGCCGGCGGGATCCCGCGGGTCGAGCTGGTATCCGCCGAGGGGCCGCGTGCCGTCCCCAGCGGGATCGGCTCCCTGACGTTGCACGCCACCGCCCGTCTGGCCCCTGAACAGGCGGACCTGATCGTCGTCCCCGGCGCGGCCGCCGCGGCTCTGGACGAGATCCCGGCGGTGCTGGCCCGCGCGCTGGAGACCCCGCTGCCCGGGATGCTCGCGGTCGTCCTGAACCGGCCGGGCGCGATCACGGCCACGGTCTGCGGCGGTTCGCTGTTGCTGGCCATGGCCGGGCTGATCACCGGCCGTCCCGCCACCACCCACCAGTTCGGTCTGGACGCCCTCACCGCGGCCGGCGCCGTGGCGATCGACGCCCGCATCGTCGAGGACGGTGACCTGATCACCGCCTCGAGCGTCACCTCCGGCCTGGACCTGGGTCTCTACCTGCTCGAACGAACCCTGGGCGCCCCGTCCGCCCACGCCGTCGAACGCCTCTTCCACCACGAACGCCGAGGCACCGTCTGGCGCCCCGCCCCCACCGCTTCCCAGCCGGTCACCCGATGACGAAGTTCCTGCTGTTCCCGGGCATCGGCGGCCTTCTGGTCCTGCGCCGCCTGGCCTGGGCGAGGCGGGCATAATCGCCAGCCGTGAGTGGAGTGGCGTCGTATCAGCGGGCGAGCGCCCTGCTCGACGTCGGCCGCGACGCCCAGGCCGTCGAGACGCTGCGGGCGGCGCTGGCCGAAACACCGGACGACGCCGCCCTTCTCACCCTGCTCTCCTTCGCGCTGCGCCGCCGGCGTGACCTGCCGGGAGCGCTGGCGGCCGCCGAGGCCGCACTCGCTGCCGAACCCGGCCGCCCGGAAGCGCACGTCGAACACGCCGAAACCCTTCTCGCCCTGCTACGCGACGGCGACGCACGTGCCGCCGCCGAGCAGGCCGCCCGCCTGGCCCCGAACCGGCCGTCCGGCCATCTCGTCCTGGCCCGTGCCCTGGCCGCCGACCGCCACTTCGCCGAGGCCCGGGCCGCCGCCGCGCGCGGGCTGGCCCTGGCGCCCCGCTCGGTCGAGGCCCTGCTCACCGTGGCCGACGTGGCCCGCGACGCCGGTCGCCGTGACGAGGCCGAGGAGGCGGCCCGCACCGCCCTGCGTATCGATCCGGACAGCGAGTACGGCCGCTGGCTGCTGGCGATGCTCGACGCCGAACGCCTCCGCGTCCGCCGCTCTCTGCGCACTCTGCGTGACGTCGCCCGGGACAACCCCGGCCGCCCCAACGTGCTGTCGATGACGTGGCCGATCCGCCGGCTGCTGTCCGGCCTGCGCCGCTGGCTCACCGTGGCCGTGGTGCTGACCTGTGCGGCCGCCCTGATCGCCGTCCGGTTCCCGCCGATGCTGCCGCCCAGCCGCGCGATGGCAGCCGTGTTCGTGCTGTTCGCGGCCGGTTTCAGCCTTCGCCTGCTGCTGCCGGCGGGTGCTCTTCCCTGGCGCAGCCTTCGGTTCACACCGCCGTTGCTGCGCCGTTCGCTCCACCTCCGCATGGTCACCGCGGTCACGCAGATCGGGCTCCTCATCGGGTACGCCGTAACCTCGACGACCCTTCTGACAGTGATCGCGGTCGTCCTCGTACCCCTGCAGTTGCTCCTGGGTCTGACCGCCGCGATCGGGGCCCATCTCGACGATCCGGGCCACCTGCACGCGCTTCGCGACATCGTCCGCCAGCTCCGCGAGTGGCGAGCCGGGCTACGCCAATGGTGGGCCGACACCCGCCGCGACCTGCGCGACGCCTGGCGCGACGACCCGTGACCACCACACCGGGCTGACGATCGGCTCAGACGGTCACCTTCGCCTCGCGGCGGAACGCTCCGGTGGCCGCCGCGGTGAGCAGGCCGGCGATCAGTCCCCAGAACGCGGACCCGACGCCGAGCAGCTCGATGCCGGAGGCGGTGGCGAGAAGCGTCACCACGGCGGCCTCGCGCCATCGGTCGTCGCGCAGGCCTGTGGTCAGCGAGCTGCCGATCGTCCCGAGCAGGCCGATCCCGGCGATCCCGAGCACGAGGACCGCGGGCAGCGCGGCCAGCAGTGAGGTGATGGTCGCCCCGAGCGCGGCCACGCAGAGGTAGAACACGCCCGCCCACACCGAGGCGAGATACCGGCGCCTGGGGTCGGGATGGGCGTGCGGGCCGGTGCAGATCGCCGCGGTGATCGCGGCCAGGTTGAGGCCGAACGCGCCGAACGGGGCGAGCACCAGGTTCACCGCCCCGGTCCAGGTGATCAGCGGCGACACCGGCACCTGGTAGCCGTCGTTGCGCAGCACGGCGACGCCGGGCAGGTTCTGCGACGCCATGGTGACCACGAACAGCGGCAGCGCCACCCCGATGACGGCCTGCCAGGTGAACGACGGCATCGTGAACACCGGCGACGCCCAGCCGAAACGCACCTCGCCGGGCCGGAACGAGCCGGTCGCCGCGGCCACCGCGATCCCGGCGGCCAGCGCGGTGAGCACCGCGTACCGGGGAAGGAACCGCCGGGCCACCAGGTAGGTGCCGAACATGGCGGCGATCAGTGGGAGGTCCTGGTTGGCGGAGGCGAACAGGCCGATGCCGAACTGGATCAGGACACCGGCGAGCAGCGCGGACGTCAGCGACGTCGGCACCCGGTCCATCATCCGGCCGAACCAGCCGGTCACGCCGATCAGCGTGATCAGCGCGGCGGACACCACGAACGCGCCGATCGCCTCCCGCATGGTGGCGCCTTCAAGGCCGGTGACCAGCAGCGCGGCGCCCGGCGTGGACCAGGCGGTGACGATCGGCGCCCGGAACCGCAGCGACAGGCCGATGCAGGTGACGCCCATGCCGACGGCGAGCGCCAGCATCCAGGAGGCGAGTTCCGCGTCGTCGGCGCCGGCCGCGCGGGCGGCGCTGAACACGATCGCCGCCGAGCTGGTGAAGCCGATCAGGACGGCGAGCAGTCCGGCGTTGACCGCGGACGGTGGGGCGTAGCCGAGGATTCTGCGCTGGTCGGGCAAGGCTCACTCCGCGTGGGTGGGACGGATCGCCCAGGCGCGCGGCACGGCCGTGTCGGCGGGCCGCTTCCCGGTGGTGCCCCACCTCAGCGCCAGTCACGGCCCACCGGCAGACTACGCGACGCCGGTGGCACCATGCCTGACATGTCCCCTGCGTTCGTGTCCGGTGTGGAACTGTCCCGCCGCTTCTACCAGTCAATACGCCCGCTGCTGCCGAAGGTGGCCCACACCGCCGCCCTGATCGGGCCCGGCTCGGAGGTCCTCGGCTTCGACACCGAGCGCTCCACCGACCACGACTGGGGGCCTCGCCTGCAACTGTTCCTGAGCGCGGAGGACCTGGCCGCCCACGGTGACGCCATCCGTGCCCGGCTGGACGCGGACCTGCCGGACACGGTCGCCGGGCACGCCACCACCGTGCTGCCGGGCCGTGGTGTGGTGGTCGCCGAGCTGGGCGCCTGGCTGACCGGGCGGCTCGGGTTCGACCCGCGCGACGGTGTCACCGTAAGGGACTGGCTGGCCACCCCGGCGCAGGCGCTGGCCGAGGTCACCGCGGGTGTGGTGCACCACGACGGCCTCGACCGTCTGCACCGGGTCCGCGAGTCGCTGGCCTGGTATCCCGACGACGTGTGGCGGTACGTGCTGGCCTGCCAGTGGCAGCGGATCGGCCAGGAGGAGCATTTCGTCGGCCGGTGCGGCGAGGTCGGCGACGAGCTGGGTTCGGCGGTGGTGGCGGCCCGGCTGGCCCGTGACCTGATGCGCCTGGTCCTGCTGATGAATCGCCGGTATCCGCCGTACAGCAAGTGGCTGGGCACCGCGTTCGCCCGCCTGCCCGGGGTGGACGGGCTGCGGACGGCGCTCACCGCAGGCCTGACCGCCGCCAACTGGCACGCCCGCGAGCATCATCTGGTCGTCGCGTACGAGACGGTCGCCCGCATGCACAACGATCTCGGGCTGACCGACCCGCTGGACACGAAGGTGCGGTTCTTCTTCGACCGCCCGTTCCGGGTGATCGGCGGTGGCCGGTTCGCGCAGGCGCTGGCCGGGGACGCGGTCCGGCCGCTGATCGGGACGGTCGACCAGTTCGCCGACAACACCGATCTGCTCAGTCATGCGGAGCGGGCGCGGGCCGTGGGCACGGTCATTTGACGGCGCCCGAGGTGATGCCGGAGATGATCCGGCGCTGGGCGACGGCGAAGACGACGATCAGCGGGAGGCTCATCAGGATCACGTACGCGAAGATCAGGTGCCAGTTGTTGAGGTAGAGCCCGGCGCTGGCCACCTGGAACAGGTTCAGGGGCAGGGTGTCGATGCGGCCGCCGATGACGAAGAAGGCGTAGAAGACGTCGTTCCAGACGTACAGGCAGATAAGAATGGTGGCGGTGGCGAGAACCGGGCGCAGCAGCGGCAGCACTACACGGCGGAACACCGCGAACGGTCCGGCGCCGTCGATGCGCGCGGCCTCCTCGAGGGATTCCGGGATGGTACGCACGAAGCCCGTCACGAAGAAGATGACCGTGGACAGGTAGATCCCGACGTACACCCCGATCATCCCGACCGCGGTGCCGGCGAGGCCGAGCTGGCGCAGCAGAAGGACCACCGTGACGACCGCCGGAGGCAGGATGATGCCGCTGATGCCGAGGGCGTAGAGCACGGCGGTGAGCCGGGATCCGCGCCGGGCCAGCACCCATGCCGCCATCGAGCCGAGCAGCAGCACGATCGCCACGGTCGGCGCGACGATCAGCAGGCTGCCGAGCAGGGCGGCCGGGATGTCGGCGTCGGTCCACACCTGCCACAGGTTGTCGAACAGGTGCCAGGTGGTCGGCGGGGTGAGGTCCGGATCGACCGCCTCCCCCTGGCTCTTGCCGGCGGTGGCGATCACCAGCCAGAGCGGCACCCCGATCACCACGGCGACCAGCAGCAGCGCGAACACGGGTTGCAGACGGCGGCTCACAGCACCTCCTCGCGTTTGCGCAGCACGTAGATGACCGGGAACGCCATGAGCGCGACCAGCAGGAACAGCACCAGGCTCATGGTGGTGGCCTGCGCGAACAGCCCTTGGCCGAAGGTCCGGTAGATGAAGATGTTGAGGATCTCGGTGGTACGCGCGGGCCCGCCGCCGGTGGTGGCCTGCACGATGTCGAAGCCGTTCATCGAGCCGAGCAGCGCGGTGGCGACATTGAAGGTGACCGCCGGCGCGAGCAACGGCACCCGGATCCGCCAGAACGTCCGCCACCTCGACGCGCCGTCGATGTGGGCGGCCTCGGTCACGTCGAGTGGAATCGACTTGAGACCGGCAAGGTAGATCAACATTGACAGTCCCATCCACTTCCATGCGTGGATCAATGCGACGACCACGATCGTCCATGTGGTGTCGGCGAGCAGCCCGGACGACTTGAGCAGCGCCTGGAAGATGTAGCCGACGGCGAGCGCGGACATCAGCACCGGGATGAGGAAGAACGTGCGCGCGATCCGGTTGACCGTCGTGTCCCGTTCCAGCAGGACGGCCAGACCGAACCCGAAGACGTTCTGGAAGATCGCGACCAGTACGGCGTACACGACCGTGATCCGCAGCGACCGGAACAGCGTGCCGTCCGACGTGAGCTGGGTGAAGTTCTCCACCCCGACCGGGTTGATCTCCGCCTTGAACCCCGACCAGTCGGTGAACGCGTAGACGAAGTTGAACACGGTCGGCAGGAAGAAGAAGATCAGGAGCAGGCCGTACGCCGGAAGCAGGAACCACAGTGGATGCGTACGGCGCCGGATGGTGCCCGGGCGTGCCGACGGCAGCGCCCGGGCCGGAGCGAGTGTTTCGACTGCCGTGGTCACTTGAGGTAACCGGCGGCCTTGGCGAGTTGGACGAACTGGTCCTGGGTGGCGGTGGCCACCTGGTCGGGCGTCATGGTGCCGGCGATCATGTCGGCCAGATTGATGTACAGGTCCGGGTTCGCGACGGCCAGGGCCTGCATGGAGCCGACCGAGGTGGACAGTGAGGCGTGCACGTCCTGGAGCGCCTTCGGCACGCCGGCCGGGCTGGCCACCGCGGTCTGCAACGACACGGTGTTGCGGTCGGTGACGAAGTCGCTGTAGCCGGGGCCCATCCAGTAGGCGAGAAGCTGGCGGGCCGCCGATTCCCGCTTGGCGTCACCGGTCTTGAAGGCGACGAGAGCGTTCGACTGATCCGGGATGAACGTGCCGACGTTCCCGGACGGCGAGATCGGGAAGAAGCCGATCTTCCGGTCCAGCGTGGCGGTGTCCGTTTTGGCCTGCAACTGCCCGAAGAACGAGTTCACCTGCACGACCATGGCCGCCTTGCCGTCCAGCAGCGCCGTACCCTGGTCCTCGAATTTGGCGGTCTTGATGTCGCTGTTGAACAGCCCTTCCTTGATCAGCGCGTCGTAGCGCTTGATGGTGTCGACCACCGCCGGCGAGGTGAACTTGTCCTGACCTGTGTTGATCCGGTCCCACAGCCCGGCCTTCGCGGCGTCGGCGAGTTGCACCTGCACCCACCACTGGGTGGCCCACCGGTCCGCGCCCATCTCGTAGAACGGTGTGACGCCCTTGGCCTTGAGATCGCGGGCCAGCTTGATCATCTCGTCGAAGCTCTTCGGCGTCGCGGTGATCCCGTTCGCCGCGAAGACCTCCTTGTTGTAGTAGACGCCCTCGACGGCCGGGCTGGTCACCAGCGCCGCGTAGCGGGTTCCGTCGAGCAGGCCGGTGATGTCGCGCAGCGCCGGATCCATCGACGGCAGCCACGGCGCCTCGCCGAGCGGCTGGAGGTTGGTCTTGGCGTTGATCGCGGTCAGCATCGAGGCGGTGGGCTGCCAGAACGCCAGGTCCGGTTTGTCGCCGGTGGCAACCTTGGTCTGGACGCTCTGCTCGTAGGGGTCCGGAACCGTGACGATCTCCACGGTGGCGCCGGTGGCCTGCTGGAAGCCCTCGACCACCTTCTTCGGCACGGTGTTGCTGTTCTGCGCGGCCCAGATGGTGAGCTTCACACCGTCCAGCTTGGCGGTCGGATCGGCCCAGGTGGCGACGGTGTCGCCGCTGGTCGTGGAGGCGGACGGGTCGGTGCAGGCGGCGAGCCCCAGGGTGAGGGCGGCGCCGATGGTTATCCAGCGTTTCATCCTGATCCTTCGTTATCGGGTGGTGCGGATCCGCAGGATCCGCGCGGCATGCGGGTCGGTGTCGGCGGTGGTCACGGTGAGCGAGCCGGTGGCGCTTTCCCAGTGGCACGCCCACGCGCGAAGCCGCCGCGGATAGAGCACCTCGACCGTCACCGGATGTCCGCGCAGGTGCCGGAGGTCGAGCGTCAGGTCGGTTCCGGCGCCGGCTCGCCGCCAGATCCCCAGGTAGGTGGTGTCGTGGTGGTGCAGCCCGAGGCTCAGCCACGGGTCGTCCCAGCCGGGCAGCCCGAGCGGCCACACCGGAGTCGTGGCGGCGAGATCGGCCCGGATGCCGTGGAAAGTCGCCACGCCCTCGCGTACGAGCGCCCGCTGCCCGTCGCTCATGGCGTCGAGCCGCCCGGACAGATAGAGCCGCCCGAGCATGCCGGTGCACATCGTGTAGGCGATCTGTTCGTCGCTCATCTCCGGCTGCGGGTAGGCCCAACTGGCGGCCTGCTCGGGCAGGATGGACAGCGGCGCGGCGACGGCGATCGGCGGATACCGGCGGAAGTCCTGCTGGTCGCTGGTGGACTGCACCTGCATCCGGCTGAGCATCGCGTAGTCGGCCCGCATCCCGCCGGACGCGCAGTTCTCCAGGATCAGACCGGGGTGCCGGTCCAGGATCCCGTCGAGCCACCGCAGGTGGGCCCGGTTGTGGTCGAGCAGCCCGGCCCCGGCTGCGGGCGCGTCCAGGTCGGTTCCGGCGCCCGGGTCGATGTTGTAGTCGAGTTTGAAGTAGCCCACCCCGAACTGCTCGACCAGCCGGTCCACCACCTCGTCCAGGTGCGCGACCGCGGCCGGATGCCGCAGGTCGAGGTGGTAGCGGCCGTGCTCGACCAGCCGGGTCCCGCCGCGCTGGAGGAACGCCTCGGCGGGCAGTTTGTCGGCCATCGGGCTGCGTACGCCGATGACCTCCGGTTCCAGCCACAGCCCGGAGACCATGCCGTGTGACCGGATCCGATCGACCACCTCGATCAGGCCGCCGGGGAAGCGGCTCGCCGACGGCTGCCACTCCCCCACGCTGTCCCACCAGGTGGTGTCGTTGTCGTACCAGCCGGCGTCGACGCAGAACACCTCGGCGCCGGCCGCGGCCGCCGCGTCGATCAGCGGCAGCAGCTTCGCCGTGGTCGGGTCGCCCATCAGCGTGTTCATGTAGTCGTTGAACACCACCGGCAGCGCGGCCCGGTCCGGGTGCGGCCGCAGCAGCCCGCGCCGGTGGGCGGTGAGCGCCGCGACCGCCCCGTGCAGGCCGTCGCCGACCGCGATCGACGCCGGGACGGTGGTGAACGACTCGCCCGGTCCGAGCGGCCGCTGCCACTGATGATCGATGTCGGTCGGGCCGGTCAGCGCCAGGTAGCCGCCGTCGAGCCGTTCGCCGGTCTCCCACCGCCACGGCCCGTTGTGCTCGACCTGCCAGGCGACCGCCGTCCCGGTGACCCGGTCGACCAGGACGCCGGTGGGCTGGCGTGCTCCGGTCGACCAGGTTCCGGTGCTGGTCACGGCGTACCGGCCGCGCCCGTCCTGACCGTGGATCCGCAGGTTGAGGTCGGGCGCGTGCTCACGCAGCGGCCGCCGGGTCCAGCGGCCCTCGCCGAGCCATTCGCCCTCCCCGCTGACCAGATCCAGGTTGTCGACGGGTCCCAGCCCGATCGCGCACGTGGTGACGCCGAGCAGCAGGACCGGTTCCGGCCCCTCATTCGTGATCGTGGTCCGGACCTGGGTTCCGCCCGTCAGCACCACCTCGGCGGCCAGCCCGCTCTCGCCGTCCCGCAGCCGGATCCGCAGCTGTTCGCTGCCGGAGAGCGAGCTGCCGGCGAACCGGAACCGGCGGCCGATCGTCGTCTCGGAGAACCGCGCCGAGACGTGCCCGCGCCCGCTTCCGGCGGTCAGCACCTCGACCAGCGGCTGTGCCGCCCCACCGTCGAGACGCATGGTCACCGGTCCGTCCGCGGGGGTGTCGATGACGAACCGTCCCCAGGCCAAGCTCACGAAGACTCCCTACTCAGCCGAGAACGGCGGCGATCTGGATGCGGTCGATGTTCGGCGCGTAGCCGGAGGAGGCGTTGCTGAACGTGATGGTGTTGGCCCCGGCGGCCAGATCCACGTCGACCACCCTCGTCCGGTACGTGTTCCAGGCGAGCGTGTTGCGGAAGACGACCTTCTTCGCGGCGCCGCCGTTGACGCTGATGTCGGCGTACCGGTCGACGATGTTGTTGTTGTAGGCGTGGTCGCCGACCACCTCGGCGTTGGCGTAGCTCACCACCAGCCGGTAGCGGCCCGCCGACGGCACGGTCACGCCGTTGAAGCGCAGCGTGTTGGCGGCGCCGGCACCGAGCCAGCCGACGTACCGGCCGCCCGAGGCGGCGCTGTCGGACACCACGACGGCGGTCCCGCTGAGCGTGTTGGCTGCGCTCTCGCTCTCGTACGCGTTGACGGTTCCACTCGTGGCCGCGACGTCCAGATAGTCGACATTGACGGCGTCACGGTCGTCGGTGGTGTAGGCGTTGTACTCGATCCGGTTGATCCCGGCCGGCAGGTACACCTTGGTGGTGACGGTGCGCCAGGTGTTCCAGTCGGCAGTGGCGGGAAGTGCCACGTCGGTCAGGTTCGAGCCGTTCACCCGCAGCCGGATCGACCGGTCGGCCGGGGCGCCGGTGTAGGGACCGGCGCTGTAGCGCAGGCTGAGGTTGTAGTAGCCGTCGGCGGGCGCCGTCACGACGAACTTCGTGCTCGCGGTGCTGCTCGCCCCGTACCCCTCGGTGAAGTAGGTCCCGGAGTAACCGGTGCCGGTGCCGTAGGTGATCCGCGCACTGCCGCCGAGTGCGGCGTATTCCGCCTCGTAGCGGCTGGTCGAGGCCGCGGTCAGGTCCTTGTTGGGGGTCAGGATGATCTGGTACGCGGAAGCGCCCTTCAGCCCGGTGAGCGGAACCGTGAGCTGCCCGCCGCTGGTGGTGAAGTCGCCCTCCCTGACCACATAGGGCCCGGCCGACGGGTTCAGGCCGGAGTTGTCGACACCCCAGACTGTCGCGTGCACGGTCGTGCCCAGATAGCTGGGCACCCCTCGGACCTGCACGTTCGTGTCATAGGTGCCGGAGGACGGGTTGTTGCCGCCGAGGATGATCCGGGCCTGCTTCTTGCCGGAGTCCGCGGCCGCGAGCCCCTGGAGGGAGCCGCCCGGCGAGGGTGGGGTGACCGCCACGGTGTTGCCGGTCAGCTCGCCGTACCACTTGTGCAGCCACCAGCCGCCGGTCGCCTGGTTGTTGCGGGTGACCAGGTCGTTCAGCCCGCCGGCCGTGGTCCAGTAGGCGAGGCAGCCGTCCACCTTGCTGTTCTCGAACTTGGCGACGAACTGCACCAGGTTCCCCGGCACGCCGAGGTCGCCGGAGATCCGGCCGTACTCGTTGATGGTGATCGGCCGCGCGCTGATGCCGAGGCTCGTCTCGATCGCCCGGTAGTCGGCGTAGTGCAGGTGCCAGCTGGAGAAGAAGTCGTCGCCGAGTTCGTGCCAGGCCATCACGTCGGGCAGCACGCCGTTGTCGCGGGCGTAGGTGAGGAAGGTCCGCAGGTCGGCGGAGCGGTAGGAGGCGAAGTTGGGCCCGGCGATGCGGGCGCCCGGGTCGATGGAGCGGATCCGCCGGAAGACGGTCTTCCAGTCGGTGAGCAGGCCGTTGAGGTTCCCGCCGTACCAGATCGCGTCGGGCTCGTTGAACGGCACGTACACGTAGGAGCTGCGGTACGGGTCGGCGACCACCTTGCGGGTCATCGTGTCGACCTTGGCGAGATAGTCGGCGATGCCCAGGTTCTCGTACGGCCACTGCTGGTAGATGTCCTGCATGTAGATCTGGATGTCGCGGCCGCCGGCGCGCTTGAACATCGGGGCGATCTTGAGTGCGTCGCCGTTCGGGTGCTGGAGCCCGTCCGGGGCCTTCTGGGCGGCGACCTGTGGTTTGAGGGCGGCGAGCATGGTCTCGTCGGGGATGCCCTCGTCGCCGAGGCCGTAGAGGAAGCCGGTCGCGCCGTAGCGCAGCGCGCCGGTGCTCGTGGCCAGATCGACCACGAAGGTGGACGGGGCGGCGTGTGCCGCGGGTGCGGTGAGCAGGGCGGCGGTCGTGGTGGCGACGACCGCGGTGGTCAGGGTCTTGCCGATTCTTCGTCTCATGGGGGTTCCACTCCGAATTCGACAGCATCCATGTGACCGGTCACACGATGGAGGACTGCGGCTAGTGTGACCGGTCACACAGCACGACCGGAAGACGCTGTTACAGTTTCGTTACCGGCTTGACGGGGCCGCCGTCGACTCACGGATCACCAGGTGCGGCACCTCCGGCTCGATGACCGGCGCGTCCACCAGCCGGTTCACGCAGGCCCGGCCCAGACCGAGGAAGTCCATCCGTACGGTGGTGAGCGCCGGTGTCCAGAACGCCGCCCCCGGCACATCGTCGAACCCCACGATGCTCACCTCGCCGGGAACGTCGCGCCCCGCCTCGTACAGCGCCCGGCGCACCGCCAGCGCCGTGTCGTCGTTGCCGCACAGGATCGCCGTGACCGCCGGATCCGCGACCAGCTCCCGCACCGCCCGGTAGGCCGACGCCACATCCCACCCGGCCGCCACCACCGGTGGAATCTCGGCGTCCACCCCGGACAGCGCCTCCCGCCACCCGCTCTGCCGCGCGCTGGCCCGCGCCTCGGACGGGATCGCCACGTGGTGGACGGTCCGGTGCCCCAGCTCCAGCAGATGCCGGGTGGCCTCGGCCGCGGCCTGCCGCTCGTCCAGGAACAACATCGGCCGTGCCACGTCCGGCAGCCCGCCCGCCTCGGTCGCCGCCACCACCGGCACACCGGCCGGCAACGCGCGCACCACGGCGGCCCCGGCCGGATCGAACGCCACCACCACGACACTGCCGGCGCTCGGATCGCTGAGGTGGTCGACGGCCTGACGGACGTCCGCGGCCGCCTCCGACTCGACGACCCGCACGCCGACCGCGAGGCCGAGCTGCCGCCCCGCCTCCTCCACCCCCTGGAGCACGGCGGCGTACCCGTAGAGGGTCGTGTTCGCGGTGATCACGGTGACCGCGTTCGCCCGGCCCGAGCCCAGCGTCTGCGCCGCCCGGTTGGGGCGGTAGCGCAGCCGGTCCATGGCGTCCAGAACCAGGCGGCGGGTCTCCGGCCGCACCCGGGGCGAGTTGTTCAACACCCGCGACACCGTCTGATAGGAGACCCCCGCCGCGGCCGCCACGTCCCGGATCTGCGGCCGGTCGCCGGTCCCGCCCTCACTGTTGTCCACGCAGATACTTGTATCGCGCCGGGCACAGCCGCCACAGGTAGGGTCGGCCGGTGACGATCCAACTGTGTGTGTTGCTGTGGGCGCGCCCCGGCGCCGCCGAAGCCCTGACCGCGTACGAGGACAAGGTCCTGGCCCTGCTCCCGGAGCATGACGGCCGTCTGATCCAGCGCGCACACACCGCCGACGGCGCCGCCCCGGACGCCCCGGCCGAGGTGCAGCTGATCACCTTCGGCTCGCAATCCGGCTACGACGGTTTCCTGGCCGACCCCCGCAGGACCGCCATGAGCGCCGAACGGGACGCCGTGATCGCCCGCACCGACCTCTTCCCGGTCACCCTCACCTGATCCCGGTAAGTGACCGCTACCGGCTTCGTGCCAAGCGCCGCCGGGGACCACCCCGGCACGTCACGTCCCGCATAGGCTGCCGCGAAATGCCTGTTCCACCAGGGAGGACATGTGGCGGCCCAGAGTTCGGCGGCCGGGCGCCGGTGGTTCATAGCTGTCCTGCTGGTCATGGTCACACTCGCGGTGATGGCCGGCCAGATCCTGAACCGGATGGCCCGGATCGGCGCCGGCCAGAGCCTCAGTGGCGGGATTCCGGTGTCGAGCACGCCGTCGACGGAATCCGTATCCTCCACGCCGATCTCGCCGGAGGCCGCGGCCACCTCTCCCAGCCCGGTCAAGACCCGCAAGCTGACCGAGCCGACCGCGCGAACCCCGTCCGGGCCGGCCGTCGACTATTTCCGGGTGGCGTCGGAGCCGACCTGCCCGTCCGGAACCGATCAGACCCGGCAGGAGGGCCTGCCGGTGGTCCTGGAGTGGAAGGTCACCGGCGCGTCGACCACCACACTGGCCGTCGACGGCCCGGGCGTCCACGGCACCTATGAGGCCGTGGGCTCGGAGAAGCTGACCTTCCCGTGCGACGGCGAGGCGGGCGACTACCAGACGCACACCTACGCCCTGGTCGCGACCGGCGAGAACGGCACCACGTCGAAGAAGCTGACGGTCAAGGCACAGATCCACGAGATCGCCACCGCCTGAGGACACGGGCCCTCCACGAGCGTCACCCACGGTGACGCTCGCGGTCTTCGGCCCCGGCCTGGTTGCCCGCCTCGCGCCAGGAGACCCCGGAGATGGTACGGCCGAAGCGCCCCGATCCTCCCGCTCGACGGGTGGTCAGCGGATGCCGGGGAACGGCGGGTACATGTACCCGGGCGCCCAGTACGGCGGGTAGCCGTAGTGGCCGTAGATCTTCTCGTAGTAGTCGCTCTGGTCGACGAGGTCCGGGTCGTATCGTGGCGCTCCCGCGATCCGGTCCTTGGCCGAGTCGATGAGCACCTCGTCGTCGGTGACCCGGCGGACGGCATCCACCGGGATGAACGACGAGACGGCGCCGATCCCGAGGATGCCCCCGTGTGCCACCCGCAGGAACCGCACATGGTTCTCGGCAGTGTCCACCAGCAGGTCCGCGACGGTGCCGACCTTCTCACCGTTGCTGTCGATCACGGCGCGGCCCCGCACGTCCTGCTCCGGGTCGGCGATCATCTGGTCGGTGTCGCTCAGCGGTGTCAGGGTGCCGATCGGTTCTTCCATCACCGCCACCTCCTTCCCGCCGTGCATACCCAACCGCGCCGCTGTTCATGTGACCATCCGAACCCGCCACACCGCAGCCGATCACGCGCGGCACGGCCCGGATCGGCAGCAGGCCCGCGCGCCACCCGCTCACGCCCGGCGGGCGCGGCACGGCCCGGAGTGGCAGCGGCTCGCGGGGACTCACGGGTTCGGCCGCTGTTGCCGGGGGCCGCTACGCCGTACCGATGACGGGTTTTCTCTTCAGAAGGCCTCGGCCGCGCCGACAAGGCGGGAAGGCCGGGGAGGTGGACATTGGGCATGCTGCACAGCAGAGGTTGGCGTCGCACGGCCGGTGGCCGGGTGCCGGATGCCGCGTCGCGGTGGATTCGCGGTGCTGTGGCGGCGGTCTACCTGTTGCTCTCGGTGACGAACTTTCTCACGCTGGACGGTCCGGCACGGACCGTGATGACGGTGCTCTACGGGGTGACGGCCGCGCTGCTGTGCCTGGCCGCCATGCCGGTGGTGGCCCGCGCGTGGCGGCTGCTGGCTCGCGGGCGTGGCGAGTGGCTGGCGTTCCTGCCGGTGGCCGACAGCGTGGTGCAGGTGGCGGTGACCGGGCGGCTGCATTACACGACCTCACTGATGTTGACACTGCTCGGGCTCGGCGCGGCGGTGACGTCCCGGCGGCTCGCCGCGGTGGCGAGCCTGGCGGGCCTGACCGGCTGGGTCGCGTCGGTGGTCGCGCTGCCCGAGTTGCGCGGCTCCGAGCTGGGGCATTACAGCCTGCAACTGGCCTTCGCGGTGGTTCTCGGCGCGCTGATGCACGAGGCCCTGCGCCGGCGTCAGCGGCAGCTGCGATCGGTGCACGAGCGCGCGGTGACGGTCGCGGACGGCTTCGAGCGGCTCTTCTACGCCTCGCCGTCCGGCGTGGCGATCGCGGATGACGAGGGGCAGGTGATCGCCGCGAATCCGGCCTTCTGCGAGCTGGTGGGTCAGCCCGCGGACGAGGTCGTGGGCGGGAGCATACGGCGCTACCTGCTCGAAGACGGCGCCGACGAGGGCCAGCGCGAGATCATCCGGCCGGACGGCAGCGTGCGGTGGGCCTATCTGACGATCGGGCGCAGCAACGTCGGCAAGGAAGTGAAGGACGTCCGGCGGCGGCAGTCGTGGACGCTGGTTCAGCTCCAGGACATCACTGAGCGTCATCTGGCTGAGGAAGCGGTGCGTGACTCTCATCGGCTGGTGGCGGCGGTGGGCGCGGCGGCCCGGCGGATCCGCACCGGCGAGGACGCGCGGACCACGATCATCGCGGCGATCAGGGATCTGGCGTACGCCGACAACGTGACGCTGCTGGAGCCGGCCGACTGCGGATCCGTGCTGGTGGCGACCGGGGCGGACGGTGCCGACGTGATCGGAACGCGGGTGCCGCTGGACGGCTCGTCGATGATCGCCCGGGTCTACCACAGCGGGGAGCCGATCTTCCTTGCCGATCCGGCCAAGGATCCGCGGGTCTCGACGGCGCTGCTCAGCATGGTCGACGGGAAGTCGATGCTGTGGCAGCCGGTGGTGGTGAACGGCATGATCATGGCGGTACTCGTGGTCGGCTGGACGCGGCGGGTCGAGTCGGTGAGCGACAACCGGTTCCTGGCGGTCGGGCTGCTGGCCGACGAGACGGCGCTGGCTCTGGATCACGATCGGCTGTTGCGCCGGCTGGAGCGGATGGCGTTCACGGACACGCTGACCGGGGTGCCGAACCGGCGGGCCTGGCAGGAGAACATGATCCGGCTCTGCGACGAGGTGCGGGCCACGGGTGCGCCGCTGACGGTGGCGATCGCCGATCTCGATCATTTCAAGCGATACAACGACACGTACGGGCACGCCGCCGGCGACGACCTGTTGCAGCGGGCCGCGGGCGCGTTCGGCGGCCAGTTGCGCGAGGACGACTTCCTGGCGCGCTGGGGTGGCGAGGAGTTCGTGATCGCGCTGCCGGGCGCCGGCGCGGCCGAGGCGGTGGCCGTGCTGGAGAGGTTGCGGACGGCGATGCCGGACGGGCAGACGTGCAGCATCGGTTGTGCCACCTGGAACACCACCGAGTCGGTCGAGCAACTGTTGCAGCGCGCCGACGACGCCCTCTACGTGGCGAAGAACGACGGCCGCAACCGGATCCGGACATCCGAGGTGGCGCTCACCGCGTGATGTCGCGAAGCCGGTGGTGGGCGACACCGGCCGCGGCCAGTTGTCTGGCCACCGGTTCCGGCGAGTGGTCGAGGTAGACGGCGACGTGCTGGACGTCGCCGAGGTGGCAGGCGGCCGCCAGGGCACCGAGGCTGATCGCGTCGATCTCCCGAACTCCGGCCAGGTCGAGGATCAGGCAGGACGGCCGGGTGTGCCGGATGGCGTGGATGAGAGCGTGGCGTAGATCAGCCGCATGTTCGGCGTTGAGCACGCCACGGAGCTGGATGACAAGGGTTCCGTCGGGGCCGGTGGTGACGGCGACCGTGGTAGCGGTCATCGCGTTTGCCTTCCGTTACCCGGCGTTCGCCGGGGCTCAAGGTTAGAACCTTCGACGGGCCGGGTCGAGGTGTGACCGGGAATTTCACCTGGTGACGGGAACATCGTCCGGGGGGCGTGGGCCGGGTGGCCGGCACGCCGGTTGAATCATTCAAAGATGATCTTGTGAACGAGGCGGACGGCCCGCGCTTGCGACATCTGAAACGATCCAGAATTTACCGCGGTGAAACCGTTGACGTGTTCGTCACACCCATGCAGACTCCGTGGAAAGCGCTTTCCTCCTGCTGAACCGCCAGCCGGGAGGTGAGCGCTTCGTTCTAGCTGCTCACTGGGTTCGACGAGAAGGAGGGTCATGTGAGCGCCCTCGGCTCTGCGCGTAAGCGTGACAACAAGGCCGCGTATCTGTTCCTGTTGCCCTGGTTCGCGGGGCTGGTCCTGATCACTGCCGGGCCGGTGACGGCGTCGTTGGTGCTCGGGTTCACCGACTACAACCTGATCCAGCCGCCGGAGTTCAACGGTTTGGAGAACATCACCCGGATGCTCGGTGATCAGCGGCTGCATCACGCGCTCGGTGTCACGTTCGAATATGTGCTGATCTCGGTGCCGTTGCAGTTGG
>NZ_JAHXZI010000003.1:0-463066 GCF_019429605.1 Actinoplanes hulinensis
CATGGCACCCCTCTGTGTCAAGAGGCGGCGGAGAGGTCTGCTCTAAGGTGGGTTTCGGCGGGTCCGGGTAGTGACTTCTCCGAAGTGTCGATCATGGGGTTGAGGTCGGCCGCGCTGGATTGCAGAGTCGCCCCCACGTGTCCGCCCGGGCCCGTCTCCAGCCGTCTGGCGTCGGCGACCATCCGCTTGTAGACGATGTCGGACAGGCGGCGTTTCAGTGCTCGCATCGCCTCCATCGAGGTCTTCCCGGCAGCGAGTTTGCGCCGGTAATAGCGGCGGCCTTCGGTGTCACGGCGCAGCTGGACGACGGCCATGATGTGCAGGACGCGGTTGATGCGCCGGTTCCCGGCTCGTGACAGCCGGTGGCGGTTCTGGTCGCCGGAGGAGGCGTCCAGCGGTGCGGTGCCGTTCCAGGAGGCGAAGTGGGCGCGGCTGGCGAAGCGGGTGATGTCGCCGATGTCGCCGATCAGCCGGGCGGCGCCGGACGGGCCGATCCCGGTCAGTTCCTGCAGCGTGCTGCCAGTGGAATCGATCAGGTCGGTAAGTTCGGTGTTGGCAATCTTGATCTTCTTGTCGATGACTGTCAGCTCGTGGATCAGCTCGGACGCTAGCCAGCGGCGGGTCTTGCCGACCACGTCCCTCGGCCGGACCGTGTTCAGCAGAGCGCGGGCCTGCTGGGCCGACAGGAACTTCTTCGCTCCGCCGGGGATGAGTTCGAGCAGCAGGTGGTGCAGCCGGGACACGATCTCGGTGCGGCCGCGGCCGAGCTGGTCGCGGCGGTCGACCAGCAGCCGCAACGCGACCGTGGTGTCATCGGCCTGGACCTGCCGCAGACCGGGCGTGCGTAGAGCAGCTACGGCGACGCTGTGAGCGTCGACCGGGTCGGTCTTGCGGCCCTGGCCGGTAGCGAATACCCGTGCTCGCGCGGACAGCTTCGTCGGCACGTCCACGACGGTCTCGCCGTCGGCGAGCAACCGCTGGGCGACGTGCCGGCCGATGCCGTTGCAGCCCTCGACGGCCCAGATCCGATCGCTGTGCTTGCGGCCAGCGGCGAGCATCGCCTTGTAGCCGTCGTGATCAGTGCTGAATCGGTCGCCTGCGAGCACGCGTTCGCGCTGGTCGATGACCTCGATCGTTGCTGATCGCTTGTGCGGGTCCACTCCGATGACGACGTTGGGCATCTGTCTCGTCCTCCCTGCTCCGACCTGGTGTCGGCGGGAGGGCAGCGCTACTTTGAGCTGGGCATACCCCTCTGGAGCCTCTCCGCGCCGCGGTGACCGGCAGGGCGCATGCCAAATGAGAGCCACACCAATTACTTACGGTGGGCAGCCGATGTGAGAGCGTCACCGCCGGTCACCTCGACCATGCCTGGCCGGGCAGCGGTCGTACCACCAGTAGATAAGTAGCCGAGAAGAGCGCGTTCGCCCAGGCAAAAGTAGCGCAGAGAAGCCGTTGCAGTACCTCGAGGCCCTGGCCGGGCGATATCGTCGCCCGATGCATGCGATCGAGATCACCTCGGAGCCGGCAGTCGCGGGGGATCGGAACACCGTGGGTGGCTGGCCGATCCTGGAATCGAAGCAATCCTGGCCGGATTGTTCCTGTGGCAAGCGGATGGTGCTCTTTTTCCAGCTTGACGTCCCGGACGACATCGCCGACTTCGGAGGCGAGCATCTGCTGGTGTTTCAGTGTCCGGTTCACAACGAGGCCTGTTTCGGCCCGGCGCAGCTTCCGGAGCTGTACTGGGAGAAGCCGACGAGCGACTACGAGATGGCGCACTGGCGGATCCTGCGGCACCGCGGCGGCGTCGTTGTTGAGTCAGCGGACGCGTTTTTGCAGCCACGCCGGTTGCTGCTGCGCGACGCCGGCCCGGACGACAAGTGGGCGTTCCGGGTCGGAGGGAAGCCGGCGTGGATTCAGGATGCGGAGGTCTATACCTGTGCCTGCGGCGCGGGCTTGGAGTTTTTGGCCCAGATTCCAGAGAACCTTGGCTTCCCGAAACGGCCCGAGGTGCCGGAGCAGGATGGCGCGTTCAGCGAGGACGAGTACGGCCTGCTCCTGGGAAACATGACCTACCTACTCGCTTGCCCGAATCACTGCGATCCAGCAGCGGCGTGGCCAGTGAATCAGCACTGAATTTCTTTCTCGAAAGGGCTGGTCATCGACGTCCTCTTCTAGCCGCTGTCCGCGCTTGGGCGACCGCCGTCACGACCAGTGGCCGGCAGTGACGGCCTGGCGTCCTGTAGTGCCGATGAGCGGGTGTCAGGAGCGGTAGTCCTCGAACTCCCAGTAGCCCACCTTGCCCAGGCGCCCGCCGATCTCCGACCAGGTGTCGGCCTCTACCTCCTGCACCCTTGCTGTAAGCCAGGCTCGGAGCGCGCGGTCGGGAGGCGGGCTCGGGCTCGCTTGGCGTGGCAAGGTTCAGGACTGTCAGGGCTCGGCGGCTTCCCCAGCGATAGGCGCGAGTGGTCATGCGAGCTATTGCGGTGGACCATGGACGCTGACTTATCCGGCCCTGCGCGGGTTGTCCTGGGCGGTCGGCCAGAAGGTGGCCTGGAACATCAACGGCTTCGCTACTAGCCTCGATGTCCACTTCGAGCTGGTCGACGGCGAACGCCCGCCCGTAATTAAGCCCGGCTCCCGGCTCGGCGCCCGCTACTGCGGCCAGGTTTCCGCGGAGGTGTTCATCACCCCAGCCGTCGGGTCCATGCCAGGGCCGCTGCATCCGATTCTGGCGTGGTGGTCGACCCTGCTGGCTCTGTCGTCGCTGGCTCGCTACGAACCTGCGAACTGGGCCAAGATGATCGACGTCAACGTTTCGCCTCACGCGACAGCAGTAGAGCATTTGCTCGACGACGCCATCGTGCGGATCCCGAGGATGCTGCTGAGCATGCTCACTCACATCGACGACCCCGGTTAGCTCGGAGATCCGCTTCACGCACTGAACATGACGCCGTCGGCGGATCGATAGACCACAATTCGCGTGGCCGACCTGACGGCAGCCCTCTGTCTATAGGTTGCCTCGGATCCGATCGGCAAGGTCGGCCTGGGCGGTCGAGTCGATAGGCAGAACACCGTTCTCGGCCATGACGGCGTGGAACTGCTGCTGTTCGTACGGCACTCCGGGCGGTAGTGGGGCCAGATGCCAGTGCAGATGCGCGTTGCCCTGTTTACTGCCGAGGCTCATCGAGTACATGCGCTCCGTGGGCACGGTGGCCGCGATGGCGCGGGCGACCGTTCGTACGGTGCGCTGAAAGCCGAGGAACTCCTCCTCGGAGAGGTCCTCGTGCCAGTTCTCGACATGTCGCTTCGGAGCGACCACGCAATAGCCGAGCAGAGTAGGAAACCGGGTCAGGAAGGCTATCGAGTCATCATCCTCGTAGACAAGGTGGTGCCGATAGCCGGGATGCCCGGCCAGGTAGGCGCAGACGAAACAGGGACCCTGATGGACACGCCAGGAGTACGCCGCGAAATCGAACGTACCGACTCTTCTCTGATAGCTCACGGTCGCGAAGGGTAGGTCCCACCGTCAACACCGCACCCCGCATCCGAGGATTTGCCGGCGAGAGACTCGCGGCTGGTCGAGCTGCGATCGTTCGTGCCGGTTGTGAGTGCACGTCGGTTCAACTCACATGCCGCGGTCAGCGGCGTCTTCGGTGCGGGGCAGTGTCACGACCTTCACGTCGGTGGGCTGCACCGGGTGCGGGGTGTCCTGCGTGATGAGGACAACCTCATGGCCCTGGCCAGCCGGCGACGTTGACCCAGAAGCTCGCTCAGTCCCTGCACCTACCACACGACAGCCCTCGCACCCGTGCCTTGCACACCGCACTGCTGGCCACGATCCACGCCGCGAAGGGCGATCCCGACGAGGCCTGCCGTTACGGCGACCAGGCCGTCACGCATCTACGCACCGTAGAATCCCGGCGCGTGCGGCGGCACCTCACCGAATTGACCGATCGGCTGAGCCCGCACCGGCGGGTACCGGTCGCCGCCGAATTCTTCGACCACCACCACGGCCTGCTCGTCGTGGCATGAACGGCAGTCGCTCCAGCGGTGGACTACCGTCAATCCGGTGAGTACCTGGATCGAACCGGACCACTGGTATGCGCAGCTCCCCAGCTTCTACGCGACCACCGCGGCGCTGATCACCGAAGCCGGCACCGGCCGGGTGCTGCTGGTGTAACCGAGCTACCGCGACCACTGGGCATTCCCCGGCGGCTACCTCGAATCCGACGAGGACCCGCAGGATGGCTGCGCCCGCGAACTGTACGAGGAACTCGGCCTGCACCTGAAGGTGGGTGCCTTACTCGTGGTCGATTGGGCGCCGCCCGCCGGGCCCCGGCCACGAGCGCTCATCAGCATGGCCTTCGACGCCGACGAGATCCCCCTTCCACAGTGTTGCGGCTGCCCGCCGACGAGTTGTCCGCGTACGCATTCCTCGAACCGGCCGAGGCCGCCGCCCGCCTGCCTGCCGACGCGTCCCGTGTCGAGGCGGCTCCTGCAGCACGCCGTACGGGCAGGGCGGTGTACCTCGCCGCGCGAGAGTAAATGCCTTGTCTTCGAACTCCTTTGCACAGCTCAACCCGCATCAGTGTTGACCTTGCGAGGTGAACCGCGTTCGTTTCGGCATCACCGTGATGCGGAAACGAACGCGGTCGGGATCCATTAGCTCGTCTACAGGGAGAGCGTGCGGACCATGGCGGACGAGACACAGGTTGCGGCGCTGGCACAAGCAGGCATTCGGCGCGGCTGGCCACCTCCACGGCCAGCCGCTGACCTGCGCGAGCTTCGGACGGCCGGCACTTAACCAGGTCGCGGAGATCATTGCGCGCCAGAGCCGTTCCTGACAGACCCCAGCAGGCCGGTCTGGCCAGGTCTTCAACGCTGAGATTCACCGGAAGTGGCCGGCGTGATGGTCATTCCGGCAGGGTGACGGTGTCGCCGTAGAAGTAGAAGTGGTTGATCTGCTGGACGGCCGTCTCGCATCGACATGGTCTTCCCCGGCACGAACGGCACCTTCACTCACCTATCGGCGCAGCTCCCGGGTGACCCGGGCGACGGGTGAACCGACGATCGCGTCCGGGGGCGAGTTGTCGTCGCACGCCGTGGTGGAGAGCGCCGACACCGTGGCCAGTGTGACCCATCGTCGTCGCCTGCTCGTCGTCACACGAGATCCTTTCCGCATTGCCGGAGCCTTCGGGCGGATGATCCGGAGGCTGTGGCCGGACTTCTGCGTGCGGCTCCTACGCTGCTGGCAGAACCGGGCTCGATCGGGTGTCGGCGAGGGCGACGGCTCACTACCGTCGGCGCATGGCAGACGTGACGTACCGACCGCGGCCTCTGTTGCGCACCCTGCTCGGTGAGGTGCTGCGGCGCCGCCGGCTGGAGCAGGAGCGGACCCTTGCCGAGGTCGCCCGGGACGCGTGCGTCTCGGTGCAGTATCTGTCCGAGGTGGAGCGCGGCCGCAAGGAGGCGAGCTCGGAGATCGTGGCCGCTGTCTGCGACTCGCTGGGCATCGGGCTGGCCGACCTGTTGGCCGAGGTGGGGCGTGACCTTACGGCGCATCGCGCCCCGGTTCTCCGGCTGGAGACGGCCCGGCTGCGCCGCGCGGCGCCTGCGCCGCGCGGCTCCCGGTCCGGCGATGTCGTCCTGCTGGCCGCCTGATCAGGCGGCGGTGAGCCGGTAGCCGCGCGGTTCGCGCCGGGTGATGACCCGATCGGCGATGCCGTAGGCGACGGCGTCGGGGGCCGCCAGGGTCATCCGGCGGTCGGTGTCCTCCCGGATTTTGGCGATCGAATGACCGGTGTGCTCGGCCAGGATCTGATCCATCTCGGCCCGGACCTTGGCCACCTCCTTGGCCTCCACGGCGAGGTCCGGCAGCGTGCCCCGGGCGTGGCCGGACGGCTGGTGCAGGGTCACCTTCGCGTGCCGCAGCACCGACCGTTTGCCCGGTGTGCCGGCAGCGAGCAGCGCCGCGGACGCCGACGCGGCCTGGCCGACGCAGGTGGTGGCGATGTCGCATCGTACGAAATGCATGGTGTCGTAGATCGCCGTCAGCGCGCTGAAGGAGCCGCCCGGGGAGTTGATGTAAAGCCCGATCTCCTGTTCCCCGGTCGATTCCAGATGGATCAGCTGGGCGATCACCACATTGGCGACCCCGTCGTCGATCTCGGTGCCGAGGAAGATGATCCGGTCCGACAGCAGCCGGGAGTAGATGTCGAAAGCGCGTTCCCCGCTTGGCGTCTTCTCCACGACGGTCGGGATCGTGTAATGGCTCATGCGTTCAGTCCCATCGGCTGGCGGGTGGTCTCGGGGCGTACGTCGTCGACGCTGTCGAGAACCCGGTCGATGAGGCCGTACTCGAGCGCCTCCTCGGCGGTGAACCAGCGATCACGCCGGCTGTCGCGCTCGACCGTGTCGAACGGCTGCCCGGTGTGCTCGGCGGTCAGGCGCAGCAGCGTCTGACCGAGCCGCTCCAGCTGATTGGCGTAGATCTCCACGTCCGCCGCGGTGCCGCCGAACCCGGCCGAGCCCTGGTGCATCAGGATCTGGGCGTGGGGCAGTGCGTACCGTTTGCCGGGGGTGCCTGCGGTGAGCAGGAACTGCCCCATGCTCCCGGCGAGCCCGAGGGCCAGCGTACTGACGTCGTTGGGGATCAGCCGCATGGTGTCGTAGATCGCCAGTCCGGCGGTGACCGAACCGCCCGGTGAGTTGATGTACAGGTTGATGGTGCTCAGCGGGTTCTCCGCGGACAACAGCAGCAGTTGCCCGCAGATCCGGTTGGCGATCGGGTCGTCGACCTCGGCCCCGAGCACGATGATGCGCTGGTGCAGCAGCTGGACGGACAGTTGGTCGTCGACGGACCCGGTTCCGCCTGGCGTCGCGGCAGTGACTGGATGCATGGCTCTTCTCCTCCGGCTCGGCTCTGCGTGCCGACTCCACCTTCAATGCGATGACGCCCGCCGGCCAAGCCGATCTGCGGTCAGCAGATGAGGTAGAACTGCGCGTTTCGATCATCTGCCGAGTTGGTCGGGCACCCGGGCATGTGCCGCGCCGGAATATCTGGACCGTGGGCGTGGGAGTGTCGTTCGGCCACGGGCCGCACTTGGTGCCATGCCGCGCCGGCACGATGGGCGGCACGGTCACGCGGACGGGGTGGTGCGGGCCTTCGGCAGGCGTACGCGGAAGGGGTGTTGCACAAAACTCTACCTAGGTAGATATTTGAGCCATGGTTCGCGACCGACGTCCCTCACCGCAGACCACGGCCGTGCTCACCGCGCTCGCCGCGTCCGGCGAGGACTGGAGCCACGGCTACGACCTGTGCCGCAACCTCGGCCTGAAAGCCGGCACCGTCTACCCGATCCTCATTCGCCTCACCGAGCGCGGGCTGGTGGAGACATCCTGGGAGACCGACCCGCCGCGCGGCCGGCCGGCCCGTCATCTCTATCGGCTCAGCACCGCCGGCGCTGAATTCGCCCGAACCGCCGCCGCGACGGCTCGCACCGAGCGGAGCGCACCCGCCTCAGGCGCGACCCGGCTCGCGCCCAGGACCACCTGACAGCACGACCTCGGCGTTCGGAGGCCCCGATGCTCGAAACCCTCTTCCTTGTGGTGGTGATGCCGCTGCCGCTGCTTGCGCTCATGGTGCTCGTTGTCGAACTGGGTGGCGCCGTGCGCGCGGATGGATTGCGCGGGCTCGCCGCCCGCATCGGCGCCGCGCTGCGTGCCGGCGTCCGGCGCCCCGTGTGGCGAGGGCTGCTCGCCGTCGTTGTCGTGGCCGGCCTGCTGACCGCAGGTCTGGAGCAGTGTCACCTCGCCGTGGTGGCCAACGGATCGCGGTGGGGCTTCGACGTGGCGCTGCTGGCCGTCGTGCTCGGCCTGCTTCTCTCGGTCCTGACCGGAGGGCTCGTCATGCTGACAGCAGCCGCCGTGGGCAAGGCTCGCGGAGTCGGGGCGGGCACCGTCGCCGGGCTGCTCACGCTGCTGGGTGTCGCGGCCGGCACCGCGGCCGCGCACCTCCCGCTGCGCGCGGCTTACCTGGCTGATCCGAGCGGGTTCCCCGTGGTGGACAACCTCGGCGCAGGCGACCTGCTGATCCCGGCCGATGCATTCCTCGTCGCGCTGCTCTGGGCTCTACCCTGGCCCGTCCTCGGGGCCGCGCTCGGCGCCTGCCGTGTCGCCACACAGACCCCAGCGCCGGTACGCGACGTCTGGCATCACCTGCTGAACCTGGCGACGACCGACCTGCCGGAAGACCGGGCCACGTGGGGTGCCGCGCTGCGGGCCGAACTCGCGTCGATCGACCCGCGGGCCGAGCGCCGCAGGTTCGCCCTCGGGGGTGTGTGGGCCGCGCTGCGCTCCGGCCCGCCGCAGGGCGCCTGGGTGCTGGCCGCCGGGGTAGGGGTGGTCGTGGCGGCCGGATCGTTCGCCGCATCGCGCTGGTCGCTGGCGCACGAGCAAGGCGGCATCCTCGGCTTCTCGATGTCCGTCCCGACGATCCTGCTGTTCGCTGTCGCGCTTTTCACGGCGTACCGCACCCGCTCCTTCGGCGCGGCGCTGCGCGCTTCGGCGCTGGCCGGAGCGGCCGCCATGGTTGCCGTGATCGGCATCGGCATCCCCGAGGCGGTGATCTGGGCGAACCGGCGGGCCGGTTATCTCAGCACGGGCGACGCCGTGCCGCCGGACTGGCAGTCTGCGGTCGGTGACGTGCTGCGCCCGGAGTTCCTCGTCGCCATGGCCGTCTTCTGGATCATCGGCGCGACCGGTGGCGCGGCCGTGGGCACGGCGTTCGGACGGCTGCGCACCGGAACCTCGGCCGGCTCACCGCCGGCGGCACCCGCCGCTGACCACAAAGCACGATGAAGTCTTCTCCCCGTCACGGGCGAGACGACAGTTGGACACGAACCACTCTCGAGCAGCTGACCGCGCTGAGGCGGGCTCACCACAGACGCACGCCGAAGTTCGGAAAAGCGTTCCTTTCGTACGAAGCGGACCGGCGCGCCAACGCCGTACACCCGGTTACCGCCCTGCAGTCGGAATACTCGATCTGGACCCTGCGCACACCCGCCGACCTGGACAAGCTCGACGACAGCGACTTCCGCAAGAACCACCCGCGCTTCACCGGCGAGAACTTCCAGCGCAACCTGCGCATCGCCGACCAGACGGGCGCGACCCCGGCCCAAGTGGCCCTGGCCTGGGTCCTCGCTCAAGGCAACGACATCGTCCCGATCCCCGGCACCAAACGGGTCAGCCGCGCCGAGGAAAACACCGCCGCCGACGCCGTCAAGCTCACGTCCGAGCAGGTCGCCGCGCTGACCGCACTACCTCCGGCGGAGGGCGGCCACCACACCGACGACCAGATGAACCTGATCGAACGCTGAATTCGCCACACCTCGTGTAGCCGCCGTCCGTGCTCGCGGGCGGCGGCACGCGCCGTCAAGCCAACCATCTCATCCGTCTGGAGTAAACGATGAGCACCACCGGAGAGCCCTCGACCGCCCGTCTATTCAACCGTCCCCCGTTCCGCCGCCGAAACGACGGTGAACGGGGCAGAGCCTCGCTTTCTGTGGTCGCTCGGAGGAGCGGTCGCCGGGCTGGTGCGGGCCATCGTGGAGTGCTGACCGGTGGCGTGTTCGGGGTTGCTGAGTAGTGGGGCGAACGCCCGGCGGTACTGCTGTGGTGGCACGCCGACGTGGATGCTGAAGTGGCGGCGCAGGTTGGCCGCTGAGCCCAGCCCGCACCGCTCACTGATGGCATCGATCGGCAAGCCCGTAGTCTCCAGCAGAACCTGCGCGTGGGCGAGGCGCTGATGCAGTAGCCACTGCAGCGGCGTCGTGCCGGTCGCGGCCTGCACCCGCCGGAAGAAGGTACGCGGGCTGAGTCTGGCTCGGCGGGCCAACCCTTCGACGGTGTGCGGCCGGTCGAGATGGGCGGTTGCCCACTGCAGGACGCCGCCGATGCCATCGTGGTCACGGGCCGGCACCGCGCGGTCGATGAACTGCGCCTGCCCGCCGGGGCGGTGCGCCGGTACGACGAGCCGGCGGGCCAGCTGATTGGCGACGTGCGCGCCGAAGTCGGTGCGCACCACGTGCAGGCACAGGTCAAGCCCGGCGGTCATGCCGGCGCTGGTGAGCACCGGACCGTCGTCGACGTACAGCACCGCGTCGTCGACGGTCACTTGCGGGAACCGGTCGGCGAGGATCGCGGTGTGCGCCCAGTGGGCGGTCGCGCGCCGTCCGTTGAGCAGGCCGGCCTCGGCGAGGGCGAACGCGCCGGTGCACAGCGACATGAGCCGAACCCCGGCAGCCGCGGCGCGCCGCAACGTGTCCAACAGCTTGTCGTCGAAGTCCTGGGCACCCGTCACGCAGGCTTCGGGAACCGCGGTGACGATGGCCAGGTCCGCCTCGAGGATCTCGCTGAGCCGGTGCGACGAGGTGAGGCTCACCCCGTTGCGCGGCTCCGACGTCTGGTCGCTGCCGGGGCACAGGCGCAGGTCGTACCAGGGGTCGGCGAGGTCGGGCTGGGCGACGCCGAACACTGCGGAGGCGATGGCGACCTCGTACATGTCCCAGGGGTGCATGTCGGTGTGGTCGACGACCACGACCGCGACGGAGGGGGCTGTCATGTCGGCCATGGTGGCACGAATTTTGCGGATGACGTCGGTGCTGCCACTCGTGAGCGGGGGCGCCGATTGGCAGCATCGGTTCCGGCGTTGCCGACATCGACAAAGGAGCATGATGGGTACGTACACGGGGAAGAAGGCTGTGGTCATCGGCGGGACCCACGGCATGGGCCGCGCCGTGGTGGACGCTCTGCTGGCCGGCGGGGCGCAGGTGTTGCTGACCGGCCGGACCGAGGTTGCGGTGCAGCCGGGTGTACATGCCGTGCGGTCCGATGTGACCAGCACGCGGGACATCGACGCGTTGGGGGAGACGGTCGCCGCCCGCTTCGGGTCCTTCGACTTTCTGCACGTCAACGTGGGTGTCGCCGAGGTTCAGCCGTTCGAGCAGGTGACCGCGGCCACCTACGACCGAATGTTCGACGTCAACGCCCGGGGTGTGTTCTTCACCGTGCAGCGGCTGGCGCCGATGATCCGCGACGGCGGGTCGATCGTGTTCACCACGGCGGTGACCAACGGTCTTGGTTCGCCGACGATGAGCGTGTACTCCGGGACCAAGGCGGCCGTGCGGGCGTTCGCGAAGGTGCTGGCCGCGGAACTTCTGCCGCGCGGGGTCCGGGTGAACACGGTCGCGCCGGGGTTCATCGACACGCCGACGATGGGGTTCGCGGGTGCGGGGGCTGAGGAGCGTGCGGCGCTGATGAAGGTCGGCGACCAGATCACGCCGATGCGTCGGCACGGCACGGTGCAGGAAATCGCCCAGGCGGTGCTGTTCCTCGGCTTCGCGGCGACCTTCACAACCGGCGTCGAGCTGCCTGTCGACGGCGGTCTCGGCCACGTCGAGACTGGGCTCTCCTGACCTCCTGAGGTCGAGGCCTCTCTGATGTCCACATAGCCGTCTTGCGGACATGCCGAGTGCGAGCAGTCGCAGCACGTCGTGGAACTCCGGCTTCGGCGCCCGGTACCGCGCGGCGGCCTGCCAGACCGTCTCGCAGTACGCGGCGGTGAGCGCCCGGATCGCCGGATCGTGGACGATCATGATGCTGGGCGGCGGGTCCTCGCCCCAGGCCACCGGCAGCGCGCACAGCACCTCGGGGTCGGAGTAGAGCCAGCTCTCCACCCGGCGGGCCAGCCGGACGCGCAGGCCCGCCCGGATCAGCACGTCGATCACGGCCCGGTCGTCGTCGGTCACCACGGCCGCGGCGGGCAGCACGGCGCGGGCGTGCCGCATGCCCTCGGGGTACGGGCCGACGACGTCGGCGAGGCTCGGGATGATCACGTCGCGCAGGACGTCGAGCGACGGGTAGAGGTTGATCGGGGCGCGCGGCGGGGTCTGCGCGGCGTGCCGGGCCCGGATCAACTCGTCGAGCGGGCCGTCGTCGAGACCGAGGGAGGGTAGGTCGGAACGGCGGGCAGGACGGGCCTGCAGGAGGGAAACCAGCAGGCGCAGGGCCGGTTCGGTCACAGCGTCGGTACTTCAGCCGTTCCCGCCCCGGCGCGCGAGAGTCACCGCGCACGGCCCACGCACCCGGATCACGCCGGCGGTCGACGTCCTCTACTGCCGCGGACCGAATGCCTCGGCTGATCGGGCAGCGAGCCGGGACCGGTGCTCCCGGTTGATGGCGATCAGCTCATCGAGCGCGTCGCGGGCCTGGGCGAGTTCTTCGATGTGTTGCGTGATGCGGTCCCGTTCCTGGTGCAACTGCGTCCAGGCGGCGTCGGCGTTCTGGGCGGTCGGCGAGTCGACGCACGGCAGCAGTTCGGCGATCGTGCGGCTGGCGAGCCCTGCGGCGTACAGCCGCTGGATGAACCGCACCCGGCCGACCTCCTTGTCGGTGTACTGGCGTTGGCCGCCCGGGCTGCGGGTGCTGACGAGCAGCCCTTGCTCCTCGTAGTAGCGCAGGGAACGCACGCTCACCCCGGCCCGCGCCGCGAGATCACCGATCCGCATGCCGGCCTCCTCGCTGTGATCTGCTTCGCAAACCTTGCATCTGACGTCAATGTCAGGTCTTAGCGTAGCGGCGCGTCCGGTCGGCGGGCGCCATGCTCCTGGAAGGCAGTGCGTGATGACGACCCTGTTCGACCGGTACCAACTCGGCGAAATGGTTCTGCCGAACCGCGTGGTGATGGCCCCGCTGACCCGGGTCCGGGCCGCCGCGGGCGGTCTGGCGACGCCGTCGATGGCGACCTACTACGCCCAGCGGGCCACCGCGGGACTCATCGTGACCGAGGGCGTGCAGCCCAGCATCGTGGGGCAGTCGAACCCCGGCACCCCGGGCCTGCACACCGATGAGCAGGCCAAGTCGTGGCAGCAGGTCACCGACGCGGTGCACGTCAACGGCGGGCGTGTCTTCGCCCAGCTCATGCACGGCGGCCGGGTGTCGCATCCGGAGACGATCGGCATGCAGCCGGTCGGCCCGTCGGCCGTCCCGGCAGCCGGTGAACTCTTCACCCCGACCGGCCGCAAACCCGCGCCGGTGCCCCGGGCGCTGGACACCGCCGAGGTGCCCGAACACGCACGCTCCTACGCCGGCGCGGCCCGGTACGCGGTCGACGCCGGCTTCGACGGTGTGGAACTGCACGGCGCGAACGGCTACCTGATCTCGCAGTTCCTCTCCAGCACGGCCAACGTGCGTACCGACCGCTACGGCGGATCGATCACGAACCGGATCCGGTTCGCCGTCGAAGCGGTGACCGCGACGGTCGAGGCGGTGGGCGGCCACCGTACCGGGATCCGGCTCTCACCGGGAGCCGGCATCTGGGGCGCCACGGAGACCGACGTGCCCGAGATGTACGCCGCGCTGCTCGCCGAACTGGCACCGCTCGGACTGGCATACGTCCACCTGGAACTCACCACCGCCGAGGAGGTGCTGGTCGGGCTGCGCCGCGCCTGGCCCGGCAGTCTCATCGTCAACCCGGCGTTCCCGATGGGCCCGAAGAAGGCGGACGGAGCGGCCGCGCAGCGGTGGCTGGAGCGGGGTGCCGACCTGATCAGCTTCGGTCGCGCCTTCATCGCCAACCCCGACCTCGTGGAACGGCTGCGGCAGAATCTCCCGCTCGCCGACGACGACCAGGCGACCTGGTACGCGGGCGGCGACCAGGGCTACCTCACCTATCCCGCATACCGGCACGAGGCCTGACCGCCCTCACCTTCCAGCGCCGCCGGTCAGGCTGGTGGCGGTGGCGTACGCCGTGTCGTGTGCCCTCCGCCTGTCGCCGGGGCGCACCCCCGGTGCGGCAGACGCCACGCCGACACCATTAGAAACGTTGAACCAGGGGGCGCCGGGCGTCAGGATCGGGGTGCGGGAGGACCGATGCCGGATGTGTACGACGATGGGGTCGCGAACTGCCTGCGGCTTCTGCGCCAGGCGATGGCGCGGAACGACCGCGCCGCTGTGGCCACGGCCGTCGATGGACTTCGCTTCGTCACGGTCCGTGCCGGGAGTTCTCACCCGCATCGGGGCATCTTCCTGACCAATGTCAGCAGTGGGCTGGTTCTGCGTTACCGGTTGTCGCAGGACGTCTCGGATCTCGATGAGGCGATCGGTGCGGGGCTGGGCGCATTGGCGACGAACGCCGTTCCGGAGCCGCAACGTGGCGCGCTCGTGGCGCAACTCAACCGGGTCCAGACTCAACGGATCGAGCTGCACGGACTGCCGGACGACCTGACCGGCGCGGTGCGCGTGTTCCGGGCTGCCGTCGACGGCGTACGAGACCCGGCCACACACCTCGCACGTTATCTCGTCGCCAAGGCACTGATCATCCAGCACGAGCAGACCGGCCCGGACAGTCGCGGCCTGGACGATGCGATCGACCTGATGGACGGCATCGTGGCGGCGACCGGCGCCGACGAGATGATCCGCGTGGCGGCCCTCACCGGTTCGACAAACGGCCGTCGGATGCGGTTCGAAACCCGCGGCGACCGTGCCGATCTGAGCCGGGCCATCGAGACCGCGCGCGAGGCAGCACATGCGAGAGGGCAGACCGCCGAGAACCAGGTGACTGGGCTCAGCAACCTCAGCACCATCCTGCGGCTGAACGCGCTGTACGGAGCAGAGGCCGACATCACGGAAGCGGTCGACGCCGGCCGCCGGGCCGCGGCACTGTCACCCGACCCGTCGAGAAGGGTGGAGGTGATCGCCAATCTCGGCATCGTCCTGCGCACCCACTTCGAACTCCGGGCCGACGCCGCGTCGTTGAACGAAGCGATCAAGCTCCTGCGGGGTGCGGACCGGACGGCACCGCCGGACCATTCGGACCGGCCGAGATGGCTGTGTCACCTGGCCATCGCCCTGCTGCAACGCTTCCTCCAACTGGGCGAACCGGCCGATCTGGACGACGCGATCGGCTGCGGCGACGACGCGCTCGCGAAGGGGCCGGAGGGTCATCACGATCGCCTCGCCATGCTCGATCTCCTGAGCTGTGCGTACCTCGTCAGGTTCCGCGACTCGGGCGTCCCCGGGGATCTCGGCGAGTCGGTCCGCCGGGCGACCGAGGCAGTCGACAGCAGCCCGCGGAATCATCCGCAGCGCCCCGGCTACGTCGGCAACCTGTCGATCGTGGCGCGTTCACAGTTCACCGTGACCCGCCACCGGCCGGATCTGGACACCGCCATCCGGTACGGGCGCGAGGCCTACGCGACCATCCGGCCCGGACATGCCGCCCGGCCGGCAGTCCTGGTCAACCTCTGTGAAGGACTGCTGGCGCGCTTCGACGACACGCTCCATGGACCTGACATCGACGAATCGGTCCAGGTCGGCGAGGAGGCCGTCCGGATCACCGCGCGGGATCACCCGTCTCGGGCGGGGGCTCTGGACAGTCTGGCCTCCGCTCGGCAGCGGCGGTTCCGGCACCGTGCGGCCCGGGCGGATGCCGACCGCGCGTGCGAGGCCTGGGACGAGGCCGCCGGCTCGCCGACGGGCAACGCACGCACCCGGATCCTTGCCGCGTACGAAGCCGCCGAACTGTGCGCCTCGTCGGACTGGCGCTCGTGGCCGCAGGTGCTCACACGGTTCGCCAGCGCAGTGCACCTGCTCCCGCTCCTCGGCTGGCGTGGCGTCAGCCGGGCCGGGCAGGACCGGGCGCTCGCCGCCTGGCCGTCGGTGGGCCGTGACGCCGCTGCCTGCGCTGTCCTGGTAGCGGATCCGGCGCGCAGCGTGGCGCTGCTGGAGCAGGGACGTACCGTCCGATGGACGCAGCTGCTGGAGTTGCGTACCGATCTGGACGCTCTGAGCCGGACCGTCCCGCGGGTCGCGTCCCGGCTCGATGAGATCCGCAGGGAATTGGACCGGCCACCCGTTCAGGTCCCTCAGGGCCACTGATACGCCCGAAACCCATCGCGCCGGCCGTCCACCCGTCCTGTGAAGGCGGCGCGCCGGGCCCACGGCCGGCCCTCAGGCCGACTCTCGCACGATCACCTTCGTGGGCAGGATGAACGGTTCCGGCTGCGCGCCGTCGAGCAGTTCGATCAGCATGCGGGCGGCCTCGCGGCCCAGAGCCTGCACCGGCTGATGGATCGTGGTCAGTGTCGGATCGGTGTGCGACGCGATCGGCAGATCGTCGAAACCGATCACGGCGACGTCGTCGGGAACCGTGCGGCCGGCGTCGCGCAACACCCACAGCGCGCCCGCCGCCATGTTGTCGTTCGCCGCGAGCACGGCGTCGAGGTCCGGGTGCTCGTTCAGCAGCGTGCGCATCGCCGCGGCGCCGCCGGCCTCCATGAAATCCCCGGGCGCGGTGGCGTACGGCCGGAGTCCCGCCAGCATCAGCGCCTCGGCATAGCCGCGCCGGCGCTCCCGGCCGACCGCGGTGTCGTCCGGTCCGGTGATCATGGCGATGCGGCGGCGCCCGGCGCGTAGCAGGTACTCGGTGGCCGCCCGTGCCCCGCCCGCGTTGTCGGCCTCGACGTAGAACGGTGGCGTTCCGTGCATCGGCAGCCCGATGAAGACGGTGGGCAGTCCTGATCGCGCGGCGATGTCGATCAGCGGATCGTCACCGCGCAGCGCCACCAGCATCACCCCGTCGGCTCCCCGGGTCTGCAGGAAGCTCTCCAGCCGCCGCTGGCCGTGACCGGTCGTGGCCAGGCTGAGCACCAGGTGCAGGTCGGTCTTCTCCAGCGCGGTGGACGCGCCCATCATGATCTGGCCGAAGAACGGATCCGCGAACACTCCCGGCCCGTCGCCGGAAACCGCGAGCACCACCACACCGGTCTGGCGAGTCGCCAGGGCGCGCGCGGCCCGATTCGGCGTGAACCCGAGGTCCCGGATCGCCTGCTCCACCGCGTCGCGTTTCGCGCGGCTCACATTCGGCCCGTTGTTGATCACTCGGGACGCCACCGTGCGCGACACCCGGGCCCGTTCGGCGACTTCGTCGAGCGTCGGCGGACGCGACGGGACCGGCGACGACATACACGGCCCCCTCCGCTCGAAATCATCACCAGGCTAGCGGGTCTTTTCAGCCGATTCGAGGTCCGGCCCGGCCTCATCGTCGCGGCGGTCGGCACACCGGGCAATGAGCCCGGCAAGACACTGCAAACCAGAGGTACGGGTGAGCCGACGTGGCCTGGCCGCTGGACCGGACGGCGCCAACTCCGCGACGATCAGTACTTCGTGTACTTGGCCCAGTCATAGGTGGCGGTCAGCTTGGTGCCGGGGTAGGTGAAGGGCCCCAGCCAGCTGTCGACTCCGATGCCGGGCCAGAGGTTCATCATGATGCGCTGGGGGTGCGTGGGAAGCGGTCCACGGGAGCCGTTCTCCTGGTGGACGAGCACTCCGTCGACGAACCAGTTGATGGTGCCGCCGTTCCACCACTCGAAGGCGTAGTTGTGGTAGCCGCTCGCGGCGTCGAAGCCCAGGTTGATGACGGTCTCGTGGCCGCCGACGCCGTTGGTGAAGTAGTTGACCTGCATCTGGGTGGTGTTCTTGCCAAGAATCTCCACGTCGATTTCGTCCCAGGGCTGGCCGTCGCTGGGCCCGGTGTAGGTGAAGAACGAGGTCACGGTGCCGGGGTTCTTGACGGCCTTCATGCGCACCTCGAACCGGCCGTACGAGTAGAGGTCGGTGGTGCGGTATTCGCCGGCGGCGTACGGCTTGCCGGAGCAGCCGCCCGGGCAGGACTGGGTGTCCAGGTTGAGGCCCATCACGCCGCCGTTGAACCAGACGTGGTCGGCGCGCCAGCCGGCGTTGAAGACGCCGCCGTTGCTGTACCCGTCGGCCTTGTACCAGCGGGCGGTGTCGAATCCGTTGAAGTTGTCGACGAAGCTGGGGCCGATGGCGGCCGCGGCCGGCTCGGCACCGGGCGCCGTGAGGGCGGCGACGGTGCAGAGGATCGCGGCGGCCAGCGCTTTCGGGGCGCGTGATCGAGTGATGGTCACTGACGTCTCCAGTTCTACGGGTTTCGTCATGCCGGGATGTCGCGTCGTGCACGACGAACGGGGATGGGGCGATACCGGATCGCGGGGTGCCGGCGGCTCGGGTTGAGGGCGCCCGAGTCACAGCCGTGTGGGTCCCATCGCCTGGATCGGGGAGAATACTGGAAGCGCTTCCAGGTCATCGATCCAGCGATGTCTATGACGATTTTGTAACCTTGAGGTTAACGTTTGTCAAGCACGGGACCGGATCGTCGCCGATCTAGCTGCGGTAACTCAGCCCCCACTGTCCGCCTACCTCGCCGCCCGGCCTTGCGTGCACGGCTCCGGAAACCCGTCCTTTACATCGACGAGCGTGAGTCATTATCTTCTGACAGGAAGCGCTTCCAGTCAGTGAGGAGCGCCCTCACACCCCTGGGAGGCAACATGCGAAGGCGGGCACTCCTCGGCACGGCGGCGGCCGCGGTGGCACTGGCGACGACCGGCGCCGCCGGGCCGGCCGCAGCGGCGGCCCGCAAGGACCGGGGCCCCAACCGTTACCTGGGCATGTTCCGGCAAGAGGACCCCACAGCGATCGCGGCGAGCGTCAAGAACCTCTACGGCGCCACCCCGGCCAGCGTGATGTGGTTCGACAGCTGGGCGAGCGGACGAGCCTTCCCGTCGGACGAAGCCAGGACGCTCTGGCGGCGCGGCGTCATGCCGCACTACACCTGGGAACCGTGGAATACCGCGCTCGGCCCCAACGACCCCGGGCAGATCCACCTGACCGACGTCATCGACGGCACCTGGGACAGCTACATCAGGGCGCGCGCCGAAGAGTTCGCCGCCGTGCGGCTGCCGATCCTGGTTCGCTGGGGGCACGAGTTCAACGGCAACTGGTACCCGTGGGGCATCGCGAACAACAACGCCGACCCGTCGCTGTACGTGCGGGCGTACCGGTATGTCCATGACCTCGTCACGGGGGCCGGGGCACGGAACGTGCAATGGGTGTGGGCGTACAACAACGGGTCCTCGCCGGACGCACCCTTCAACGACCCGGCCGGCGCGTACCCCGGCGACAGGTATGTGGACTGGGTCGGCATCGACGGATACAACTGGGGCTTCGGTCCGTCGTGGGACCCGGCCGGCGACCACTGGACGACCTTCGAGGCGACCTTCGCCACCGCGTACGCCAAGGCCCGCGCCGTCGCACCGAACCGGCCGGTGATGATCGGCGAGTTCGCCTCCACCGAGGACGGCGGCGACAAGGCCCGATGGATCGAGGACATGGACGCGAAGCTGAGCTCGGGCGCGTACCCCGATCTCAAACTGCTCACCTACTTCGACGTCACCAAGGAGGAGCCCTGGTCGCCGACCTCGTCGCCGGCCGCACTCGCCACATTCACGTCCTGGACGCGACGAAGGTACATGAAGGGGCGCGGCCACGAGCTGGCGCGCGTCGCCGGGGACTACGCCTGTTCCCGCGTTCCCACAGCGAGTTTCTAGCTGACCGCGAAGGTTTACCGGCTCTGGCTGCTCGAACGGCCGGCCACGGGCGCTTCTCCCGCTGAGATCACCACAGTGGGCCGGTCCGTCGTTGCCGTCCAACGAATCTCGGCCCAGCCGGAACTCGGGAACCCGTTGCTCCGTCGAAGCCGCGTCGAGGACCAACGGGGAAGGAACGGACGCGATGAAGCGGATACTCGGAACGGTATTGGCGTGTGCGACGCTGGCGGCGTGCGGCGGACCGGATCCCTCACCGCGGCCGACCGCCCCCACGACCGCTCCAAGCGCCACCGTCGGGCTGACCGATTGCGGGACGTTCAACCCGCCGCAGGGCGACGGCTTGCCGGAATCCGCGGCCCGCTGCCTGATCGAGGCAGTGCGGGCCGGACGTCCCGCCCAGTTGAAGGTGACCAGGTTGACCGTCGAAGGCGACCCGATCCCGGTCACCTATGCCGCCGGAGCCGATGGCCGCGTGGAGATCACCACGGATTCGAGGAAGGACGGATTCGGCACGCAGGTGGTCACCCGTCGTACCTGCACCGATCCGGTCGCCGCACCGGAGCTGGAGTTCGCTCATTGTTCCGAGCCCACACCGATCGAGTAGAGCAGCCGGTGGCGCCATGGCCCGCCGGCGACGGCACGGCGTAACGTATTTCGGCCGCAACGACCCGCCGGCCGCCCGGCGGCTCATCGAGGCGATCGCGATCGCCACGGGCCACGGCGGCGGGCTGAGATTCGCCGACAGCTGACCACGGGCGGGTCGCGTGCCGGGCTCATCGCGGCGTCGGTACCGTCGTGATCAGTCGTCAGGTGTCGAAGCGGTGGCGGGCGGCCTCGATGTGCCCGAGGTAGCGGTGCGTCCAGTCGCACATTCCGTCGACGGTTGCGCGCAGGCCCCGGCCCGGCTCGTTGAGGGTGTATTCGACACGCGGCGGGATCGTTGGGTGCACGTTTCTCTCGACCAGGCCGTTGCGCTCCAGCATGCGCAGGTTCTGGGTGAGCATCTTGTGGCTGATGCCCTCGATCTCGTTCCGCAGCTCGGTGAAACGCAGGGTGCGTTCACCGAGAGTCTCGATGATCAGCAGCGCCCACTTGTTGGCGACGTCGGAGAAGATCTCTCGCGCCAAGGAGTCCGCGCGCCTGAGGTCCGCATCCTCGGATGGGCCCTTCATCTGTTTGGTCACCATCGGGTTCCCCAGTCACCGGAAAGTGCGTTCTTCCATGCCGGGAGCCACTCTCCTACGGTTCCTGAGTAACCACAAGAGACTGTCGGGGGACACGAGCCCACCGGCACTCAGGACAAGGAGGCGGGCGACATGGCCATCAACCTGGTGAACCCGAGTGGATTGCCCAAGATCGATGCTTACCGGCAGGTGTCGATCGCGACGGGGTCGAAGCTGGTCTTCATCGCCGGCCAGGTCGCCTGGGATGCCGAGGGGATCACGGTCGGCGAAGGCGACCTCGCCGCGCAGGTCGAGCAGTGCTACCTCAACATCGGCACCGCTCTGTCCGAGGCCGGCGGCTGCTTCGACGACGTGGCGAAACTGACCGTCTACGTCGTCGACTGGACCCCCGACAAGATGACCCCACTGCTGGAGGGCATCTCCCGGGCGTCCGCGAAGCTGGGCATCACCCCGGTCCCGCCAGCCACGCTGCTGGGTGTTGCGGCCCTGGACGTCCCCGACCATCTGGTCGAGATCGAAGCCACCGCGATCCTCGACTGAACAGATGCCGGATCGACGGTCGGGCCTCTGCTCCGAGGGTCTCGCGGGTGAGGGTCGCCGCGGTGAACGGCAGAAGCAGGATCTCCCGCGGGTGGCGGCGCAGGTGCGAGTAACTGCGGATGCCCCGGCCGAGCAACGACCAGATCAGGATGAGCACGCTCAAGTGAGCGGGCAGTTCGACCCGGCTGAAGAGCAGGTAGCCCAGCGCCATGCTCACCGTGAACGGGGTGAGCAGGATCTGCGGCACGGTGATCTTGGTGACCGCGGGCGTTTTCCCGCGATGGTTACGGGCGCGTGAAGCACGGTGAGAACACGAATACCGCGAATCCCTCCGCCGCCGGGCTCTCCACACTCAGGCTGAACCCGTCGGGCGTCTTCGCCTCGATGATGCCCCGATTCGGCTCCAGGTCACGGTCGTCGGTGATCGTGTACCCCTGGGCCTGCCAGTCGGCCCGCACCCGGGCGATCCCGTCCCGCGGTGTCTCCCCGGCCGGCGTCGAGATGTTGTAGGAGCCCTGGATGCTGTAGATGTCGCTGCCGCTTTCACCCCGCTTGCCGGTGCACGGCATCGGCCCCGTCGAGGGGTTCTCCAGCGGCCCACCGACCAGCTTCGCGATCTTGTCGGCCTGCGCCTGCACGAGCGCGGTGGTGTCGGCTTCGGACTTGGTTTCCACGGATTCCCCCGAGCAGGCGGTGACGATCAGCAATGTTGCGGCGGCGGCCGCCAGCGACAGGACGCGAGTGGCGGTCACCGGAGGTTCCCCGGTGCTGTGCCGCTGTTGAGAGTCACTTCGTCGTACACCCCTGCCAACACGCGAGCCTGGTTCTTCAGGCTCTGACTGTCCGGTTCCCAATAGCTGGTGTGCCCACCCGTGTCGGCCACCCAGTTGTTCCCGCCGAAGCCGTCGGAGGTCGGCGCATCCCCGTGTGTGCTGTCGGCCGCCGTCTCGACCGCCCAGATCCCCGGCGCCATGCCCGGCACCAGCACCTTGTCCCACGGCTCGGCGAACTTCGCGTCCGCGACGGGGTCGGTCGAGCTGGCACCCGCCCACACGTGACCGGCGTCGCCCAACTGGCTCGCGTTGTCCACGTGCATGCCCGGGCTGCCCGCGACCACGATGTCGTCGACGGGCAGGCCACCGGTCTTCGCGGCCTCACCGACGACTGTCGACCCGTACGAATGGCCCATTGCCACCAGATGCCCGGCGTCGCCCTCATGGGTGGCCCGCAATCCGGTCACGAAATTCAGGTAGGGGTCACGGCCTGCCTCCGACCGCGAGTTCATCAGCACCGAGGCGTTGTCCAGGTCGGGCGCGTCGTAGCCGAGCCAGTAGACGGTCGAGACGTCACCGCCGCGCCCCAGGGTCAACTTGTCCGCGGTGTCGTTCATCCGGACGATGCGATCGATGTTGTCGTCCATCGACCCGTAGAGGGTGGTGCTCAATCCCGGCACCCACACCCCGGTGTGGCGGGCCGTGTCCGGATTGCCCGCGGCGATGATGACCTTGCCGTGCCCGGCGTGGGCCTCGGTGTCCACGCCCAGCAGGAACCCGCGATCACCGAGTTTGCTCAGCGCGTCCTCGACCTTGTTGATGCGTTCGAGCTGTTCCCGCAGTTCCGCCGGATCACCCTGGTGCGATGCCAGCTGATCCAGGACGTTCCGCTTCTGGTTCGCGAGCGCCGTCCGGTTCGCCTCGTCCCGGTCCTCGGCCGGGATACCGTCCATCCAGCCGATCCGCCCCGGGAAGTCACGGATCAGCTGATCCTGCTGTGCGCGGCTCAGCGAATCCCACCACTGCCGAACCTCGGCCGGTGTCTTGCCGTCGGTCGCGTCCAACGGCGTACACGTGCCGAAGTCAGGTCCCGCACCCGGCGCGCCGGCGCCCGGAAGACAGGCCTTGAGCACCGCCTTCGTCTCCTTGTCGAGCCGGGTCGCCCGCGCCGCGAGGTCCTGCAACTGCACGTTGTAGCCCTGGATCAGCCCCGGAATCCGGGCCGCCTGCGCGGTGTCCGTGACACTACCCGGCGCCGCCCACGCCGTCGCCGACAGCAGATCGACGTTGAGCCCGTTGCCGGCGCACTCGGCGACGATCGCCTCCAGCATGCCCTTGAGCTGGTAGATCGTGTCCGCGTGCGTTCGCAGCGCCTGGCTGATCCGGTGACACGGCTGGTAGGTGCCCGCGATCTCCGCCCGCAGTGCCGCCGCCCGCTCATCGGCCTGCGTCCCCGACGGCCACACCGACGGCAGATCCGCCGCATCGGAGACGAATTCGTCGAGCTTGTCGTCGAGCGCTTTCGCGAGCAGCCCCCACGCTTCCGCGGCCTCCCCGAAAGCGGCCGAATTGGTCTCCCGCAACAGTTGCAGCGTGACCGTCACTTCCCGGACACCGGAATCGGAACGTTGTAGCTGGGAGCCGGCGGGGGAGCGGGAATGTTGAACGAGGAGGCCGCCGCCCTGTCCGCGGCCTCGAACTCGTCCGCGCTGGCGACCAGATCCGCACCGAACCTCGTCACCCGCTGCGACAGTTCGTTCAGGTGGTTGCGCCAGGCGTTCGACGCGTCCGCCAGCGCCGGCGCCGATTCCCAGCCGGCGGCCGGCCCACTCACCGTCAGATGGGTGACCTGCTGGTTGATCGCACCCTCGACCGTCACCAGAGGCGTCGCGATCCGGATCCCGGTCCTGCGGAGCCCTTCAATGTCTATGTGCACATTCGGCTGCACCGTCGACCTCCCCCGTACTCGACGAACGTCTTGAGAGACTACGGTCCACCAGCAAATCGGCGGCAGGCGATCCCCTCGCCGCCCGCCGGGCGCCAGGCGCCTTCGCCGGTGTACGGGTACGGCCCGGCGGGGCAGCAGCCGGGTGCCGCCGAGTGGTTCAGCCGGCTCCGATAGTTACATTTGACCGATTTGCCCCATAAACCGATAATCGGTGGGTGGCGGTGACCGAGTTGCGGGTGCACGGCGTGGGCGGGGCAAGGCCGGACGTGCTGCTCGGCACCCCGAGCCACCGGCAGGTGTGGGGTGATCGGCTTGCCGGGTTCTACGCCGCGGAAACCGAGCAGCGGGGCCGGCGGATCGAGGCGTACTGCTGGGGTGGAATGACCTCACGGAGCAGCACCCGGGTGCTGTGGCTGCTGCTGTTCCCCTTCATGCTCGCGAATCTCGCGGGCTGGACCTGCTCAGCGCGGACCCGCGCGGACCGGTGGGCGTTCGCCGCACACCGCGCCTGCGGGCGGTTGGCCGCGCTGGGCATCACCCTCAACCTGCTGCTGATCGTCGCGATCGCCGCCATGGACTGCTGGGCCTTCCAGTTCGGTGGGCGCCCCGGCGACGACTCGGCGCCGCAGTGGCGGAAGATCGCTCACGGCATGGTCGACCGGCCCGAGGCCGGTCAGCGGGTGGTCCTCGGGGCGGCCGTCGTCGCGGCGGTCCTGCTCATCCTCTGGCTGCTGTCCCAGCGAGCCCGCAACCGGTACGAGGAGGTCGCCCCGGCCACCGACGGAGGCGGCTACGCCGCAGCCCTGCCGGGCGGTGTGACCGACCCGCGGTTCTTCGACGGCGCCGACACCGTACGCCGGTTGAGTCTGCTGCACGTCGGCGCCGGGCTGTCGTGGCTGGCGTTCCTGTTGAGCCGGGCGCCCTGGTCGGCGGCCGCTGCGGGACTGCTGCTGGGGTGCTCGATCGTGCTGCTGGTGTGCGAGACGGCCGGGGACCGCGCCGTGATGCCGCTGGTCGTGGCGGCCACGCTGGCGGTGTGTGCCGCCGCCGGGCAGACCTGGACCACGAATCTCACCGGCGACGGACACCTGCCGAACATGGAGACCACAGCGATCGGCACCCTTGCCCTGGTCGTCGTCCTGGTCCTCGTCAGAGCACCGATCCTGGCCGGCATCGCCCTGCTCCGCATGTTGGGGATTCGCCGCGGTGCCGCCACCGCAACCGTGCCGCGCCCGATCCGGCCCTGGCCGGGAGCCCCGCTCGTGGTGTCCCTGCTCGCCCTGCTCAGCGCCAACGTCGCCGGCGTGGGCATCCTCGTCGGCGCGGTGAACGCGCTCGGCCCCGGGGTCGAGATGTTCCCGCTGATCGAGGCCGTGCTGCCGATGCTCACCCTGGCGCCGGTGGCGCTGTTCATCGCGTTTCCGCTGGCCCAGCTGATCCGGTACGCGGCCGCGGGCTACGGCCCGGGTCCGGCGGCGGTCCGCGCCGAGTACGCCGGACGGGCGGACGCGACTCCGCCCGTACCGCAGCCGTGGGACGCCTGGCGGTGCAGCGCGCTGCCGACCGGGGACCTCGGCGCCGGGGAACGGCTTCGCCGCATGCGGTGGGTCCGGTCGGTCGCCCGCGGCCGCGAGCTGGCGGAGTACGCCTTCGACGTCCGCCACCTGCTCGACGGTCTCGTGGCGATCGCGGTCCTGGCCCTGGTGTCCGCCGGGCTGTCCCTGGGCGACATGGTCGTGCGGTACGCGTTCACCGACCGGCTCGCCGTCGTGGTGGCCGGGCTGATCCCGGTGGCGGGCGTGGCGCTGCTGCGGTGGGGCTGGGGACGCCGGGACGCGCGCCGGTGGCTGGGCGTGCTGTGGGATGTCGGCACGTTCTGGCCGCGGTCCTTCCACCCGTTCGCGCCGCCCTGCTACTCCGAGCGGGCGGTGCCCGACATCCATCGCCGTATCCGGTGGCTGAACGACAGCGGCGACCAGGTTCTGCTGGTCGCGCACAGCCAGGGCAGCGTCCTGGCCGCCGTGGCCCTCGCCCAGCTGCCGCCCGGCCGCGCGGTCCTGGCGACCTTCGGTTCGCCGCTCATGAAGCTGTACGGGTGGGCGTTCCCGGCGTACATCAATGATCGGGTGTTGGCCGGCCTGCGGGACTGGCGCAACTTCTCCTACCCGACCGACTACATCGGCGGCCCGGTCGGGCGTGCGGACGTCGACGTGCCGCTGCCGGACCCGGAGTCAGCCTTCTACACCGCCGGTGAGCCGATGCCGCGGATGAGGCGGCACACCGGCTACTGGTCGGACGAGGCGATGTGGCAGCAGATCGACCAGCACAGCGCGACGGCCGGCGGGCAGCGCGCAGACGCGGAACGGCCGGCGCCGAAACCGAGCACACGACCATCGTGACGCCCACGGCCGGTGGCGGCGACGCCGCCGACCAGGATGATGCTCAGGTCGCGTGCAGCGCCGCGACGAGGCTCTCCAGCTCGGGCAGTTTCTCGGCGTGGGTCAGCGACTCCTCGAGCACCCGGTCGTGGGTGGGGCGGGCCTGGTCGAGCAGCTGTCGGCCGGCCGGGGTGAGCTCGGTGTAGATCCCGCGCCGGTCGTCGGCGCACAGGACGCGGGTGAGCAGCCCGCGATCCTCCAGGCGGGTGACCAGGCGGGTGGTCGCGCTGCTGGACAGCGCGGCTGCCCGGGCGAGCTGCTGCATGCGCATGTGCCAGCCGTCCTGGCGGCTCAGCGCGTCGAGCACGGTGTACTCCACCACCGAGAGCCGGTGCGCGGCCTGGAGTTCCTTCTCCAGGGCCATCTCGATGAGCCCGTGCAGCGCGGCCAGTCGGCGCCAGCCCTGGGCGCGGATCTCGACCGCGTCGTTGCCAATCCCCATGCCGGTCCCTTCCCGCAGAGATGCTGCTCACCCTACACGGCCTTGCGCCGATATAGCGCGCCTGCAACTATTCACTCGTTGCACATGCAACTAGTGCACGCGCTTGTTATTGCACGCCAAAAGGAGTTCCCCGTGCCCCTCGCTCTGTACGCGCTCGCCATCGGCGGGTTCGGCATCGGCCTGACCGAATTCGTGATCGCCGGCCTGCTACCCGAGGTCGCCACCGACTTCCAGGTGACGGAGGCGGCCGCCGGAGGTCTCATCTCCGGGTACGCCCTGGCCGTCGCGGTCGGGGCGATCGGGCTCACCGCCGCGCTGGGCCGCGTCGACCGCCGGCGCGCCCTGCTGGGGCTGATGGTGCTGTTCATCGCCGGCAACCTGCTCTCCGCGATCGCCCCCGACTACGGCCTGATGATGCTCGGCCGCGTCCTCGCCGCGCTGTGCCACGGCGCGTTCTTCGGCATCGGCTCGGTCGTGGCGGCCGACCTCGTGCCGGCCGAGAAGAGGGCCGCGGCCATCTCGATCATGTTCGCCGGGCTGACCGTCGCCAACGTGCTCGGCGTTCCGCTCGGCACATTCCTCGGGCAGGCCGCGGGCTGGCGCTCCACGTTCTGGGCGATCGCGGTCATCGGCGTGTTCGCTCTCGCCGGCATCGCCGCCCTGATCCCGGCCACCCCCGCCCCGGCCGGCGGCAGCCTGCTCCGCGAGTTCCGGGTCTTCACCAACGGCCAGGTCTGGCTGTCGATCCTGGTGACGATCCTCGGGTACGGCGGCATGTTCGGCGCGTTCAGCTACATGGCCTACACCCTGACCGCGGTCGGCGGCTTCCCCACCACCGCCGTTCCGTGGCTGCTCATCGTGTTCGGGCTCGGCCTGTTCGCCGGCAACATCGCCGGCGGCCGGGCAGCCGACCGCAACCTCCCGGTCACCCTGATCGTGCTGCTCGCCGGGCTCGCCGCCGTCCTCGGCGGATTCGCCCTGACCGCCGGCAACCAGGTCACCACCGTCCTCGCCCTGCTGCTGATGGGCGGATTCGGCTTCGCCACCGTGCCGGGCCTGCAAATGCGCATCCTCGGCCACGCCGCCCAGGCGCCGGCCCTGGCCTCCGGCGCGAACATCGCCGCCTTCAACGTCGGCAACGCCTTCGGCGCCTGGCTGGGCGGCAGCACCATCGCCGCGGGCCTGGGCTACACCTCACCGCTGTGGGCCGGCGCCGCCGTCACCACCGCCGCCCTGCTCGTCTACCTGCTGGCGACCCGCCTGCCCGGCGGCGAATTCGCCGACCGCACCACCCTCGTGCCGGCAACCGCCGCGCGCTGACCACACCCGTACCGAACGAGGAAACGATGACCCACATCCCCGCCGTCACTCTCAACAACGGCGTCACCGTCCCGCGGGTCGGCTTCGGCGTCTGGCAGATCCCCGACGCGCAGACCCAGGCCGCCGTCACCACCGCCCTGGAGACCGGCTACCGCAGCATCGACACCGCCGCCGTCTACGGCAACGAGACCGGCGTCGGCCGGGCGATCGCCACCTCCGGCCTGCCCCGCGACGACCTGTTCGTCACCACCAAGCTGTGGATCGCCGACCTGGGCCGTACCTCCGCCCGGGACGCTCTGCACGCCAGCCTGGAGCGGCTCGCCCTGGACCGGGTCGACCTGTACCTGATCCACTGGCCCGCCCCCGCCACCGATGCCTACCTGGACGCCTGGCAGGGCCTGGAAGACCTGTACACCGAAGGCCTGACCCGCGCGATCGGCGTCTCCAACTTCCTCCCGGAACACCTGGACCGCGTGATCGCGCTGGGCGGCACCGTTCCCGCCGTCAACCAGATCGAACTGCACCCGGCCCTGCAGAACCGCGCGACGGCCGCCGCCGGCCACGCCCGCGGCGTCGCCACCGAGGCGTGGAGCCCGCTCGCGCAGGGCGCCGTCCTCACCGAGGCCCCGGTCGTCGCGGCCGCGCGGGCACACGGCGTCACCCCGGCCCAGGTCATCCTGCGGTGGCACGTGCAGCAGGGCCGCATCGTGATCCCCAAGTCGGTGACACCCGCACGCATCGCCGCCAACCTCGACGTCTTCGGCTTCGAGCTCACCACCGGCGAACTGGCCGCGATCGACGCCCTCGACCGTGACGGGCGCACCGGGCCCCACCCGGCAACCTTCAACGGCTGACCCCGATGCGTACGCCCGGACCCGCGGCCCGTCCACCGGGTTCGTGGGTCCGGGTGCGCGGTGCTGGCCGTTCGGCAGCTGGATCGGCCGTCCGTCGGAAAGACGGGACCGACCGGCCTATGGGTTGATCAACCGCTTGGCCGTAAAGCACCCGAAAGTCACCTGTAAGTGATCATGGTGGGGTGCGGCGTCATTGCGGACATAAAGTGACGAAACGTACGTTACGGCGGCAGGTCGAATCGGCTCGCACCCAAGACCAACTCGCACCCACTTCGAAAGAGGTCGTCATGCGCAACGCCGTCGTCACCGCAACCACCCTGCTCGCCGCACTCGCGGCGACCGTCGTACCGGCGGCCGCGGCCCCCGCGCCGTTCCCGGTCGACGAGATGGTCATCGACGTGGTCGCCGCCAACGGCTCCGGCTGCCCGCTCGGCACCGCAGACGTGACCGTGTCGCCGGACAACAAGGCCTTCACCGTCACCTACAGCGAATTCACCGCCCAGGTCGGTGCCGGCGCCAAACCGCTGGACTTCCGCAAGAACTGCCAACTCGCCCTGAACGTCGACGTCCCGCAGGGCTTCACCTACGCCATCGCCAGCACCGACCACCGCGGTTACGCCCGCCTGGAGAAGGGCGCGTCGGCGACCCAGTCGTCGTTCTACTACTTCCAGGGCGAAGCGCGAACCCACCGGTCGCGTCACCAGTTCACCGGGCCGACCGACGGCGACTGGCAGCGCACCGACAGCTTCGGCATCAACTCGGTGTCGTTCCTACCGTGCGGGGAGCAGCGCTACCTCAACGTCAACACCGAACTGCGCGTCAACGCCGGCTGGTCCGACAAGAGCAGGGCCACCAGCTTCCTCACCATGGACTCCACCGACGGCAACCTCGACACCGTCTACCACGTCACCTGGAAGAAGTGCTGACAGGCGACCCTCGCCGAGGCCCGGTCGCGCAAGCGCCCCGGGCCCGCGGCGCTCCTTGTGGGCGTGCGCGGCGGCTGTCGAAACCGCGGTCACAGCAAGCTCGCATTCAGACCCTGACTCCTGCGCTTCGGGGATCCTCTCGCATTCCGATCCGGCTGTCGCGGCGGCCGATATCTTCAAGGGTGCGGTCAAGGTACACCTGGTCACCGACCCGCTCGTGGCGGCGCGGCGGGTGCTGGGCCAGCCCGGCGACCCGGTCGAGAACTATCGCAGCGTGGACGAGGCCGCTCGCCAGCTGCGCCCCGGCGGCGTCCGATCCGGATCAGTGTTCCTAGCGGCATCCCGCCGCGCGCGTCCCGGTGAGAGACGTGGGCCCGGGACCGTCGAGTGCCGGTCCCGGGCTGGGGTGAAGGCTCAGGCCTGATCGAGTCCGAGCAGGACGGCCAGCCGCCGCCACTCGGCGAGAGGCAGTTCACGTGGGGAGCCGGCCTCGGTGAGGACCTGAACCGCCACGTGGTCGGCGCCCGCGTCCAGGTGGGCGTCGATGCCGGCGCGGACCCGGTCGTCGTCACCCCAGACGACGGCCGAGTCGATGAACCGGTCGCTGCCCTCGCCGGCCAGATCGGGCTCGTCCAGCCCGTACCGGATCAGCTGACGGGTGTAGTTGGGCAACGGCAGATAGATTCGCAGCGCCCGCCGGCCCGCCTGGCGGGCCACGGCGGCGTCCGTGCCGAGGAAGACCTTCTGTTCCGGTACGAGCAGCGGCCCGTCCCCGAGGATGCGGCGCGCCTCGGCGGTGTGCGCGGGCGGCATCAGGTACGGCAGTGCGCCGGCGGTCAGCTCACCCGCTGTCTGCAGGGTCTTCGGGCCGAGCGCGGCGATCATCCGCTCCTTCGCCGGCACCTCGGCCAACGGTCCGGTGAGGAACTCCCGCAGCCTGGTCAGCGGGCGCGTGTAGGACTGGCCGCGCGACTCGGCGGTCGGGGCGTGCCCCGAGCCCACCCCGAGATAGAACCGGCCCGGGTACGCCTGCCGGAGCCGTGCGTGTGAGGCCGCCAGCCGGTCGCCGTCGCTGGTCCAGATGTCGACGATGCTGGTGCCGACGGTGAGCGTGCTGGTGGCGGCGAGGATCGCGTCGGCCAGGGCCAGGTCGTCGGGAGGGCTGCCGCCGATCCAGAACGCCCCGAACCCCAGCCGTTCGATCTCGCGGGCGGCATCCGCGACCGCGTCCGGGTCGGCCGGCCAGATTCCTGCGGGCGCCCATAGACCGTACCGTTGCATGGTTTTCCTCCCGATTTGAAGGGTCAGGGGATGAGGAGCACGCGGCCGAAGGCGGCCCGGGACTCGATGTAGCGGTCCAGCTCCGCGCCGAATAGAGGCCGTTCAGGGATAGTACGACGGTGTTCGTACAACGGGTGACATTAGTACGATGACCGGCGTACTTCAAGCACGAGCCGCGGAGAGCCATCGATGCGTACCCTGGAGCATCCCAGCCCACAGGACTTCCACCTGGACACGATCCTGTCCGCGCTCGCCGACCCGATCCGCCGCATGATCGTGTGCCGGCTGGCCGACGGCTACCACCAGCAGGCCTGCCTGTCGTTCGGGCTGCCGGTCGGCAAGTCGACCTCCACCCACCACTTCCGGGTACTGCGCGAGGCCGGCATCATCGAGCAGCGCTACCAGGGCACCGCGATCCTCAACTCGCTGCGCACCGCCGACCTCGAATCCCGATTCCCCGGCCTGCTGCCGGCCATCCTCGCCAGCGCCCGCCGCGACGCCGAGGCCGGCGGCGGACCGTCACGCGGATGACGCGAGTCGCTGGGGTGGAGCTATCTGTGGCCAGATCCGGACGTATGACTGGGACGGAGCCGTGTTGATCGGCTCAGCCGCCTTCACCGGGACTGCGCGTCCAGCCAGGGCCGGCGTCCTGGTCCGGTCGGGTGTGTTCCCGTGATGCCCATGACTACCGAGTAGAGGCTGGTCTCGGCGGCGATGAAGAGGCGGTTGCGCTTGGCGCCGCCCCAGGAGATGTTGGCCACCGACTGGGGGATGTTCAGCCGCCCGAGCAGCGTGCCGTCAGGGTCGTAGCAGTGCACACCGTCGTCCATCGCAGCGGCCCATAGCCGGTTGGCGTCGTCGAAGCGGAGGTTGTCGAAGCGGGCGTTCTCGCGGGCACCCGCTTCGGCGAAGATCCGGCCCTCGGACAGGGTGCCGTCATCGCGTACGTCGAAGACCCGGATGAAGCCCGCCCGGGTGTCGGAGACGAACAGTTGCCGCTCGTCGTTGGAGAAGACCAAGCCGTTCGGTGCGCCGAAGCAGTCCGCGACGAGCTGCACGGTGCCGGTGGCCGGATCGATGCGGTAGACGTTGTTGGAGCCGATCTCGCTGTGCGCGCGGTAGCCCTCGTAGTCGCTGGTGATGCCGAAATCCGGGTCGGAGAACCAGATCGAACCATCGGATTTCACCGCCGCATCGTTCGGGCTGTTCAGGCGCTTGCCCTGCCATCGGTCAGCTAGCACGGTGATGGTGCCGTCGTGTTCGGTTCGTGTCACTCGGCGGTTGCCCTGTTCGCAAGTGATCAGGCGGCCCTGCTGGTCGACGGTGTTGCCGTTGGTGTGCCCGGCGGAGCGGCGAAAGACGCTGACCGTGCCGGTTTCTTCCTCCCAGCGCAGCATCCGGTCGTTCGGGATGTCGCTCCAGATCACCTGTCGCCAGGCCGGCAGGTAGATCGGCCCCTCTGCCCAGCGGCAGCCGGTATACAGCACCTCCAGCCGGTCGTCACCGTTCATGCACCGCCCGGTACGGAACCTGTCGTCGAACATCTCATACAGTGCCGAGCCATCGCCGTTCATGGAACCGTCCCTTCCCGCCCCCATGGGTTTCCGAACCTCGTTCGGTCTAAAGCCGATACTGTCGTATGCAGTATGGTGTCATCAAGAAATACATGAATGGAGTTCCGTGGATCACATCGATAGAGCGCTGCTGGCGAAGCTCCAAGAGGACGCCACCCAGTCCTACGCCGGGCTGGGGCAGGCGGTCGGTCTCTCCGCCGGCGCGGCCCATGAGCGCGTACGGAAGCTGCGGGAGCGCGGCGTTATCCGGCGGACCACGGTTGAGGTGGACCCGGCCGTGGTGGGCGGCGGCGTCCTGGCTTTCGTCATGATCGACTCGACGTCTTGGATGGGCGACGCGGCGGAGGACTTCGCGGCGCTGCCCGAGATCGTGGAGGCGCACATCATCGCCGGCAGCGCCTCGGTCCTGGTGAAAATCAGGACGGCGACGACCGAACTGCTACAGGACGTGTTGCGCCGGATCTACGCGATCGACGGCGTCAGCGGGACACAGGCCACGGTGGTGCTGGAAACCTTCTTCGAGCGACCTGTCTCGCCGCAGGCGTGACGGGGCTTCACTCCGAACCTTCTCCAGCTGACGAGGCCGAGACCGGTTCGCGAGATGCGGGCAGGCCATTGCCCCGCCCCGGAAACACGCGGGCGAGGGGCGCTTCACTGCTGTATCTTCCCCGTGTCTCGTCGTCTAGCGGCCTAGGATTTCGCTCTCCCCTCGGGGAAGCGAGACGTGGGTTCAAATCCCACCGAGACACCGTGGGGCCGACACCGGCGGCGCACAGACCTTCCCCTTCACCGGCTGGTGCCGCCATGGTGTTCCATGAAGGACCTGCCGAAGCCGCTGCCCCCGGAGGCCCTCGATGAGCGATGCGTTCTACACGCACGCCCGGCTGTACGACCTGATGTTCCCCGGCAGTGGCCCCGGAGCCGACTTCTACCGCGACGCCGCCAACCAGCAGGGCGGCAGCGTACTGGAACTCGGATGCGGCACCGGCCACAAGCTGATCCCGATCGCCGCCGACGGGCACCCGTGCACCGGCCTGGACCTCTCCACCGACATGCTGGCCGAAGCCCGGCGTAAGGCCGGCGACCGCGGCGTGACCGTGCGATGGCTGCGGGGCGACATGCGCGCCTTCGACCTCGGCCGCACCTTCGACTTCGTGTTCATCGCAGCCAACTCGCTGCTGCACCTGCACGAGGCCGGCGACCTGGTGACCTGCTTCCGCACGATCCGCCGGCACCTGGCACCGGGAGGGCGATTCGTCTTCGACGTCTTCAACCCGAACGTACGCCTGCTCGCCCGAGCCGACGGCGTCCGCCGTACCCGGGAGACATTCCCGGACCCCGACCGCGGCATCGTCACCGTCGATGTCGCCGAGACCTACGACGCACACGCACAGGTCACCCGCGGAACGTGGCACCTCTCGACCGACGCCGAACCCGACTTCGTCGTCGCGCCACTCGACATCCGAAGCATCTTCCCGCAGGAACTGCCGCTACTCCTCACCCTCGGCGGCCTACGCCTCATCGAACGCCTCGGCGACTGGTCCGGCCGGCCGTTCGCCGCCGACACCCCGCTCCAACTCTGCGTCTGCGAGGCCGCGTGACCGACACACCGAAGGCCCCCATCGTCACGGCACTGCTGCGCGACGGCAACCGGATCCTGCTCGTGCACCGATCACCCCGGAAACGCTGGTACCCCGACCTCTGGGACATGCCCGGCGGCCACGTGGAACCGGGGGAGCGGCCCACCGCGGCACTCGTACGGGAAATCCACGAGGAACGGCCGGGCAGACACCCACCAGCCGCGGACGGCCCGCCGGCCGGGGCCATCGGACACCCCGCATCGATGATCGGAGATACTTCGGTCGTGGAAGACGACCTCGACCGGATCGAAGCCGCATTCGCCGGCACACCGCTGGCCGGCCTGCCGATCGGGCACGGCCCCTCGGGCACCGTCCTGGTCACCGACATCGACCCCGGCAGCCTGCACGAGGCCTGGCAGGCCGCCGACGCACTCGTACCGGTCCTCGGACGCCTGCCCTTTCTGGTCACCGACGACTTCGACGACACCATCCGGATCCAGCCCGAACCCGCGCCGAGCCCGCCGGAGCCGGAACTGCGGGCGTTCGCCGAGGCCGCCGCGACGTCCGAACCCTGGGCCGCCTACCGGGACCACAACGAAGACGACCAGGTCGGCGAAGGCGAGATCGAGTTCTACACACACGGTACGGGCGGCATCGACCTGACGAACCTGGTCTCCGACGTGCCGCTGCCGGCGCCCGTCCCGGCACTGGAACGAGCCCTGTACGACCGGCTGCTCACCGACGCCGACCTGCACGCCCGCGTACACGACCGGGTGCGGGTCATCGCCCAGACCGAATACTGGTACACCCCCGACAGCGTCATGCTGCTGCTCACACCCACCACCGACGTGCGCACCTCGGCGTACTGGGTGGACTTCTACGGCGCGCTCACCCGCGAATACCAGCAGAAACTCGCCGAAATACTGGCACAGTGGCGGGACCGTTGGGACGCCCGCCTGGTCGCGGCCTGGGGCACCATGCTCCAGTTCCAGGTCGGCTGTCGCCCGTCACCCGGCGATGACGCGTGGACCGCCGCCGGCCAGCTCAAGGCGCTCGCCCCCAACCTCCCACTCAGCCGGTGGGAAGTCGCCGTCGCACTGTCCTCGGGTGACGCCTGGTTCGTACACAACCGTCCGTGAACGGCTGCCGCTCAGATCGGCAACTCGTCGAACGGGACGGCGAGCACGCCGATCCAGTCGCCGGGGGAGGTCACACCGGTGATCGACGGCGCGAACGGCATTTCCAGCACGAGCCGACCAGCGTACGTCCGTGGTCTCGCAGCTCGACGGAACGGCGACGGGTTCGTCCCCGGACATACCCGATTCCGCCTCGCTGCGCGTTCTCGCCGGGTATGCCGGCAGGGTGGCTACCGGTCGATACGATGATCGACTGCCCTGATTCATCGATCGAGAGGGGACGCCACATGGGAGGGACGGTCGAGGGGATCGTCATCATGAGCACCACGCCGCCCGAAGGGCCGCTGCCCTCGGGAGCCGCGGCGGTGCCGCTGGACGTCGAGGGGATCTGGTTCGTCGATCTCACCAACGAGACACGCGCCGCGCTGGGGCTGGATGGCGGCGACCGGCGGGTCGGCGACGGATTCCTGCGGCTGAGCGTGGGCGTCGAGCGTTGGGCCCGCGAGCTGTCCGCCGACGGCGATGTGATGTACGTGTACTCCGAGTTCTTCGGCGGCTGCGGCACGCACGACGTCATCGCCTGGCGCGACGGTGAGATCCTCTTCGGGCCGTGGCTGACCAGCACCGAGGACGACGGGCCACCCCACGTCTGGGTCGATCCCGAGAACATGGCGATCAACCACGGGCTGCGTACCCTCGGCGTGCAGGCCACCGACAAGGTCGACGAGTTCGCGCAGGTGGGGCTCGACCGGTACTGACCGGGGCGCCGCATCAGCCGGCGAGCACCTCCAGCGGGTCGCCGGCTTGCCGGTCCCGTCCGGATGCCTGGTTGAGCCGCTGAACGATGCCGATCCGTACAGTGTTCTCTCCGGTACCGGGAAGGAACGGGATCGACCCATCCGACGACACCGCTGGCGGTCGATGTGCCGGCATTGATCACCTGCGGCGGCAAGACCACCACCGCAGCGGAGACACTGCGGCAGCCGAGTTCCACCTGGCCCCACCGAGCGACCGGACCGGCTGGGCCACCGCGGCCATCCTGGCCGACGTGGCGGCCAACGACGTGATATGGACCACACGATCGGGCGGGTCCGACCTCTCCGTCACAACGGGGATCCGCCCGCCGGGACCGGCTTCGGTGACTACCGTGTAAGGCGTGCCCGATCATCTGGTGACGGTGCTCCTCGGCGGCGACGTGATGACCGGCCGCGGCGTCGACCAGATCCTGGCGCACCCTGGCGACCCGCGACTATGGGAGCGGCATGTCCGGGACGCGCGGACCTACATCGAGTTGGCGGAGGCGGTGAACGGTCCGATCCCGCTCCCGGTCGACGCCGCCTGGCCCTGGGGCGACGCCCTGCCGTTGCTCGACGACATCGCCCCCGATGCGCGGGTGATCAACTTGGAGACGAGCATCACCTGCTGCGACGAACCCGACCCCGTCAAGGGTGTTCACTACCGAATGGCTCCCGCCAACATCGCCTGCCTGACCGCGGTCCGGCCCGATGCCTGCGCCCTGGCCAACAACCATGTACTCGACTTCGGCCTCCCGGGACTCGCCGAGACGCTGACTGCCCTGGTCGCGGCGGAGATCCCGGCGGTGGGCGCGGGCCGTGACGCGGACCTGGCGGAACGATCCACGATGGTCCCGGTGGCTGGTGGCGGCCGAGTCGTGGTCTTCTCCTTCGGCACCCGGTCCAGCGGCATCCCGCAGGACTGGGCCGCCACCGCGGATCGGGCGGGCGTCAACCTCCTGGCAGAGTTGTCCGATGTCGTCGCCAGTGCGGTCGCCGACCAGGTGCAGCGGGTCAAGCGCCCCGGCGACCTCGTCGTGGCCTCGATCCACTGGGGATCCAATTGGGGCTACGAGGTTACTGCCGACCAGGTCGGCTTCGCGCACCGGCTCATCGACGGCGGGGTGGACGTCGTACACGGGCACTCCTCGCACCATCCACGGCCGATCGAGGTCCACCACGGCAAGCTGATCTTGTACGGCTGCGGCGACCTCATCGACGACTACGAGGGCATCAGCGGCTACGAGGAATACCGTGACGATCTACGCCTGCTGTACTTCGCGTCGATCGACCAGGACACCGGCCGCCTGGTCCGGCTGCGCATGGCGCCGATGCAGGCCCGCCGAATGCGCCTGCACCACGCCACCCCTGCTGACGCGGAGCGCCTGCGCTGTGCCCTCGGTCGGATCAGCCGCCCTTTCGGGATGCAGGTGACGCACGCCGATGACGGCATGCTCCACCTGCAGCCGTGACTCACCAGTGACCAACTCACGCCGGAGAGCATCTGGGCCCGGTCAACTCGCCGCGAAACCTGCAATGGGTTCGCGAGATCTCAACCGTCGCGATCTTGGCGGCCTGCGCCCCATTTCAACTTCCTCCCACTCCCGTAGGCGATCCGCTGTGCCATGGACTTCGGCAGCGCTGCGGAGCTTTTGGTTGAGGCGCAGCGCCTGCAACCCTTGATTCGTGGCGGGCACCCGCTCACCCGCCGGGAGGGTTCATCGGGCGAGCGTCGGGGACCCGACCTGGTCGTGAGTGTTTCGCCTTATGACCATGGGTCGTGCAGCAGTCGGCAGCGAGCCATGATCGACGGATGGAGGATGCGAGCGCAGGCTCGTCCCGACCGACGACTTCAGCGAGACGGGGCGCGTATACCTCGAGCTCGCGGATGCAGCGCCGTAGTAGCGTTAGAGTCGCCGGGCATGGGACTCCTTACCTTCAGCCTCAACCTCACCCTGGATGGTTGCGTTGACCATCAAGAGGGGATCGCTGACGACGAGACGCACGCCCTCTTCACCCGCCTCATGGACGAGGCCGGGGCCATGCTGTGGGGTCGCGTCACCTACGAGATGATGGAGAGCTATTGGCCGGCCGTCGCCCGCGGCGACGAGGAGGCTCCGCCGGCCATGCGCGAGTGGGCGGCCAAGCTGGAGGCCAAACCCAAGTACGTGGTGTCGGCGACGCGCAAGGACTTCCCGTGGACCAACAGCCACCACATCGCCGGCGATCTGCGCGAGGGTGTGCAGAGGCTCAAGGACGCGACCCCGGCCGGGGTCCTCCTCGGAAGCGGCAAGCTCGCGACCGAACTCGACCGGCTGGACCTGATCGACGAGTACCAGCTGCTCGTCCATCCCAGGATCGCCGGCCACGGCCCGACGCTTTACCAGGGCGGGCTGCCCGGCACGCGCCAGCTCGAGCTGCTATCGGCGAAGCCGCTCCGCAACGGCGTGGTGGCCATGCACTACCGCCGCGCGCGCTGAATCACCGGCAGCACGGCTGGTTGATCGACATGCTTGAGCTCACCCGCCGACGTCTCCAGGGCGGGACCCGAACTCCTGCACATTGATCATGGAAAACACTCCGTCCCGGCCTCAGGGGAGGCGCCTGTCTGGGCCACGTTTCCGGCTCTGGGCCGAACTGTGTGAATGATCTTGAATGGCGCCCAGACGTCGCGTTGGCCCGAGGAGGCAGGTTGCGCCAAGATCAAGTGGCGGGACGACTTCGCCTAAATTCAATGTGAGGGAAAGATGGCCGGAATTGTAAATGATGATATTTCACCGGCTGTAGAGCGGCTGGAGAGAAGAAGCTACAGAACCTACCTGAGTCGACTCAACGCTTGTCGCCGCCTGGCGCATGCCAACATGGCGTGGAACATCGCTCTTGTTGCATTGTCGACCTCGACGGCTATCGCCTCAGTTGGAATTCTGACCGAGAGAGACATGTACGGCAAGGGTGGCGACGCGCTAATGGTCGCGCTGGCGGTATTCTCTCTGGCGGTGTCGCTCGTGGTTTCCGGTGTTGGGTATGGAACCAGGGCGAAGGCAATGGAAGAAAATTACAAGCGGATCCAGCAAATTTCATTAGCGGCAGAGAACCTTAAGGAGCACGCAGGACCGGATAGACTCGAAAGATACCAAAAATTGCAGGGGGAATATGATGCCGCGATGGCGTCCTCCGAGAACCATAACCAGCAAGACTTTCGGAAAACTCAACCGCCTCCGGTATACTCTGGCGTGGCCCTTTGGGATCGGACTCGCAATTTTTTCACCTGGCTCGGGTCTTTTGTGTTGATGGCATTTCCCTATCTCACTCTGGCCGTCCCTGTCGCGCTTCTGGTGCCGTTCGGCGTCTGGTTCGCCGAAGGTTTCTGACGATGGCCGATGTAATCCAGACGGATGGTTTCGGCTCTTGGCCTCGATCCGTCAGAGGGCACTGCTCCCTGCCTGACCGTTTCGGCTTGAGCGTTTTGTCTGCCTGTGGCGGGTGTGGATCTGCCACGTGACGCTGTGGACGCGCGAGGTCTCCGAAGCTCGGACACGGCCTCTCTGCTGGTAGGTGCAGGGGAGAGGGTCAGGTTGGCAGGGGTAACAGGCTGAGGCGTTGCCGGCAGCGGGTGAACGCCTCGGCCCAGGGCCAGGTATCGGGGACCGACAGGACACGGCGGCGGGCGTGGGCAGCCAGATTCGCGGGTAGGTGCAGCAGCCGGTAGCGCAGCGTGTCGGGTTCGGCGTGAGCGAGATCCGGCTGGTCGTGCAGGGCGACCAGCCTCGTCCAGACGGCCAGATCAGTGGCGATGTTGCAGGCCAGGACCCAGTCGCGGTTGGCCGTCCAGGCTTTCGAAGGCAGCTTGCGCAGGCCCATCGCCTTTCCACAACGGACTTGACCGTAGCGCCAGCCGGTCGGTTTCTCCAGGTCGGTGAGGTTCTTGGCGTGCCGGGCCGAGGGTTTCGTGCGCCGTACCAGCAGCCGCAGCGTGCCGGTCCACGCGTGCAGCCGGTGGTTTAGGCCGGTCAGTTCGGCCACATGCGCACTGTTGGTGGCGGTGCCGTCCTGGTTCAGGCTGTCGGACCACGCCCCGGCGGGCAGCAGCTCGATCGCGGCCTCGTCCGTGTCGGTGATGGTCCAGCCGACGGTGAACTTCACGGTCCGGTCCGCACATTTACGCAGCAGGACCGCACCGGCGTGACCGACCAGACCCTTCCCGCCCGAGCCGACGACCAGCCGCTGATCCCACCCGCTACCCTTTCTCGCCAGAAAGGTGCACCCGATTCTGCTGTGGACATGGTCTAGACGCCCACATCCTTGCAGGTCAGGCACACCTTTCCCTTATCGCCCTCGATGCCGCGCATTCAGCCTGAACAGCCGAGGTTGGCTTGCGAACATCGCCAAATGCGGTGCTCACGGCCAGACGCGGGCACCCCGGCTTCGAAGACGTCGCGGTCACTGTGGACCGGGATGACGCACAGCAGGTGCCCGCCGCCGCCGGACCGCGGCGCGCGGCGTGAGCAGGTAGGCGGCCTTCGTAAGGCCCTTGGCAATCCAAATTTATCGGTAAAGCTGGACTTAGCGTTCCTGGGGCTCTCGCGGCGGCGTTCCCGGCGGGTGGCGCGGTAAGGGCTCAGGGCACGGATGCCGGCGGCGGCCCGACGGATTCGCGCTCGACGAGGGTGACACCCAACACCCGCCGCTCGGAACGCACCGTGGGCCATTGCGCGAGTTGAGCCAGCAGAACCTCCACCGCCGCCCTGGCCTTACCCGGAATATCCTGGTGCAGGGTGGTGATTTCGGGAGTGACGTGCCGGGCCACCTCCAAGTCGTCGAACCCGATGATCGACATCTGGTCCGGCACCGCGCATCCGGCCCGGACGAAGCCCTTGAGCAGGCCCGCGGCGATGATGTCCGCGGTGGCGAAGACCGCCGTGGGTCGCTGCGGTGCCGCCAGTACCTGCTGCGCCACGGCGACGGCCGCGTCGAAGCTTGCATTGCACCGCACCACGTGCTCCGGTCGCAGATCGAGGCCGGCCTCCGCCAGTGCCTGCACGAAACCGGCGTGCCGCTCACGGACCACGCCGGGCTCGTCGAACCGCGGCCCGACGAAGCCGATCCGCCGATGCCCGGCCTCGATCAGGCGGCGGCCGGCGAGGTGCCCTCCGAGCCGGTCTTCGATGCCGACGTTGCTGATGTGCGGCGAGGTGCCGTGGTTGTCGATGAACACCATCGGTGCGTCGTAGGCCGCCTGCAGCGCGGCGACCTCGTCCGCCCGCGTACCCAGGAAGATCGCCCCGTCGACATTCCAGGACCGCAGGCTGTCGGCCGTGGACTCCACGCTCGTCACCGAGTGCGCCATCAGGTAGAGGCCGGCCCTGGTGACATGCGACTCGACCACGCCGAGGAACACCGAGTCGTGCGGGTCCATCAGGGGCTCGGCCCCGCCGGAGTCGCAGCCGGGAAAGGCCAGGGCGACGATGTTCGACCGGCGTGCGCTCAGTGATCGGGCCGTGGCGTTGGGAACGTAACCGAGACGGCCGACGACCTCCATGACCCGGGCGATGGTGGCGGGGGAGACCCGGTCCCGGCGCCCGTTGAGCACGTTGGAGACCGTCATCTTCGAGACCCCGGCCTCCCGGGCGACGTCCTGCAGCGTCGGCATCTCTGGTCCTCTCCGCGCCCTGGTGGCGCTCACCCAGACATCGAACCATCTTGACGTCTGCCGGTCGCTGGGACTAGGTTGCCCAAGTATACCGGTAAATCTATTCGCATTCGAATGACCTTCGGGCATTCCTTCGGGCCGTTGATCCCGCCTTCCAGCAGCGGCTGTAGAGGGCGATGACTCAATTCCTGCGGAGGTTCCATGAAAACCACGCGCACACTGGCCGCTGTCCTGACAACCGCCGTCCTGATGTTGACGGCATGCTCCAGCGAGTCCTCCGACGGTGACGGGGTGAAGGACACCACGGCGGCCAAAGGCCTGCCGATCGTCGGCGAGAATCTGAAGTACGACCCGAACACCCTGGTCAACGACGGGAAACCGATCCATCTCGACTGGTGGGCCTGGGGAAACATCCCGCAGATGCAGGCGTTCGCCGACGCGTACCAGAAGATCCACCCGAACGTCGACATCACCGTCGTCAACCAGCCGTGGGAGGACTACTGGACGAAACTGCCGCTGCAATTACAGGGCAGCAAGGGGCCCGCAATCTTCAATGTCCACAACAGCGAGCACGACAACATCATCAAATACATGGCACCGTACGACGTCCCCCTCGACCAGCTGACGGCGGACTACACCAACGTCAAGCCCCACGTGATCGACGGCAAGGTCTACTACATCGATCTTGGGCTGATGAGCGGGGCCATCTACTACAACAGGGACATGTGGACCAAGGCGGGCCTGACGGACGCCGACATCCCGGCCACCTGGGATCAGTTCCGCGAGGTGGCGAAGAAGCTCACCCTGCGCGACGGTTCGAAGCTCAAGCAGGCCGGGTTCAACTTCAACGCCTCGTTCAGCGCCTTCCAGTCCGGCATGGCCTACCAACTGGGGCAGAACATGTTCGCCGCCGACGGCAAGACACCGACCGTCGACAACCCCGCGAACCTGCAGGTCATCCAGCGCTTCCTGCAGATGTACGCGGACGGCAGCGGTTCGAAGGACTTCGGCACCGAGGCCACCACCAGCTTCGGGCAGGGGCAGACCGCCATGGTCTACGCCTGGGGCTGGTACGAGGGCACGCTGCGCAACGACTTCCCGAAGATCAAGTTCGGAGTCTTCCGCACCCCGGTACCCACCGCGGGCACGACGCCGTACGCCTTCGACCGCTACAACGGCGAGTCGACCCTGGGGATCAACAAGAACGCATCGGCCGACCAGCAGGCGGCCGCCCAGGACTTCCTGAAGTTCTACCTCACCGACAAGACCAACATGAAAGCGCTCAACCTGAGTTACGGCGTCTTTCCGGCGTACAAGCCGCTGGCCGACGACCCCGACATCAAGGCCGACCCCGCGCTGCAGGCCTACGGCGACATCACGCGCTACATCTGGCCGGGCACCATCCCGTCGACCTTCGAGGACAACTTCACGAAGATGTGGCAGGACATCCTCTACAACAAGGTCGACCCGGCCAAGGCGCTCACCGCGGCGCAACAGAAGATCACCACCGATCTGGCGGGCAAGAACTTCCAGTCCGCCGAGCAGTCGTACGCCGCGTACGCGCCCTCGAACTGAGGCCGGTCCCCGAGAGGAGGTGGCCGGACGGCCGGCACGCGCCCCGCGCGGCCCCGTCCGGCCCGGGCCTGATGACCACCACCGAAACCGCGCCCGCTGTGGCACCGCCTGCCGCTGCGCCGCGACGCCGCCGGAGCACCTCGACCGCCCGCGGGGAGCGCCCGCTGCGCCTGGTCGTAGTCACGACGATCATCGTGGCGATCCTCACCCTGGTGGCCTGGCCGATCGTGGCCGCGCTCCTGGGCAGCCTGCACGACTGGAATCCGCTCAACGACACCTACCAGTGGGTCGGCCTGGCGAACTACCGGCGCCTGTTCGCTGACCCGGTGTTCTGGACCTCGTCGGTCAACACCGTCGTCTTCATGACGGGCGCGATCGTCGGCCGGGTCGTCCTCGGCCTGGCCCTCGCCTACGCCGTCCACTCCCGGCTGACCCGCACCAAGACATTGTTCCGCACCCTGTTCTACCTGCCCACCGTCACCCCACTGGTCGCAGTGGCGTACGTGTGGCGGCTGATGTACAACCCGCAGTTCGGCGCGGTGAACTCGTTCCTCGGCCTCGACGTCAACTGGCTCTACGACAGCCGGTTCGCGCTGCCCGCCGTCATGGTGATGACCATCTGGAAGGACTTCGGGTTCGCGGTCATCCTCTACCTCGCCGGGTTGTACGCCCTGCCCGCGGACGTGCTGGAGGCGGCCGACGTGGACGGCGCCGGGGCCTGGGCCCGGTTCCGCCGGGTGATCTGGCCGATGCTGCGCCCGACGACCCTGTTCGTCGTCGTCACGTCGATCATCGGGTACCTGCAGGCGTTCGTCCAGGTCTTCGTCCTGACAGCCGGCGGTCCGGGCGATGCGACCAGCCTGATCTCGTACCTCATCTATCAGGAGGCATTCGAGAACTACAACTTCGGGTACGCCTCGGCGGCCGCGTTCGTGCTGTTCGTCGGCACCGCGGTGCTGACCATGCTGTGGTACCGGGCGCAGACCGGCCCGCTACGCGGAAAGGCACACTGATGCGTCTCAGGATCACCGCCATCTGCCTGAACGTGGGACTGCTGGCCATCGCCGCCGTCACGATCTTCCCGTTCGTGTGGATGCTGTTGTCGAGCTTCAAGCACGCCGACGAGATCGCCGCGGTCGATCAGCACCTGATGCCGCGCGTCTGGACACTGGCGAACTACCGGTCGATACAGGAGCACTTCGACGTGGTTCGGCTGTTCGGCAACTCGCTGCTGCTCGCGGTGGTGATCACCGCGATCGCCGTCTACACCAGCCTGCTCGGTGGGTACGTGTTCGGGAAGTACCGTTTCCGGGGGCGCGGCCTGCTGTTCTCGGTGGTCCTGGCGACCACGATGATCCCCTGGGCCGTCGTCCTGATTCCCCGTTACACGATGTTCACCGACGCCGGACTGCAGGACAGCTACGCGTCGATCATCATTCCGGCCGCGATCAGTTCCTTCGGCATCTTCATGATGCGCCAGAGCATGGACAACGTGCCGGACGAGATCCTCGAGGCCGCCCGGATCGACGGCGCCTCCGAGCTGTACGTCTTCCACCGCATCGTCGCCCCGTTGAGCGTCAATGCGATCTCGGCGCTGGCCATCTTCCAGTTCCTGTGGGTCTGGGAGGACTACCTGTGGCCGTACCTGATGATCAGTTCGCCGTCCAAACAGGTGCTCGCGGTAGGCCTGACCACGTTCAGCGGGCAGTACAGCACCGATTACGGCGGTCTGTTCGCGGCGACGACGGTGTCGATCATTCCCGTCGTCATCGTCTACGTGATCTTCCAGAGGCGTTTTGTCGCGGGGGCGGCCAGCGCCGCCGTCAAGGGTTGAGTCCACCGTCGAAAGGCCAGGCGTGTCCGACGCTCAGTACTTCCGCAATTTCACGCGTGTCGACTCCGTCGAGAAGACCGCACAGGGATTGTCGGCCGAATTGCACGGAGAGCGACTGCGGGTCGACGTCGTGCGTGCGGACGTCGTGCGGTTCGCGATCAGCCGGGGCGGCGTCTTCGACGATGATCTCTCCCACGCGGTGTGCGTGGATCCGTTGGCGGCCGAGGTGCCGTTCACGGTGGAGGAGACGACCGGGGCCGATGGCCGTGTCGTGCGGTTGCGAACGTCGGGGTTGGTGGTCACGCTGGGAACGGCGCCGTTCCGGTTGGACGTGCACCGCCCGGACGGTTCGCCGGTAGCGGTCGGTGCCGACGGGGCGTACGCGATGTTGAACGACGCATTCGTCATACGCCGCAGGTGCCGCGGTGCTGACGCGATCTACGGTCTGGGGGAGAAGACCGGCCGGCTGAACCGGCGCGGGCGTGATTTCGTTCTGTGGAACGTCGACGTACTGGATCCGCGTGCCTCGGGTGAGTTCGCCGCGGCGCGGGTGGAGAGGGATCCGCGGGCGGACCCGACGAGTACGGAGTTCGACCCGTATTACGTCTCCATTCCGTTCTTCTATCACCTGGACGCCGCTTCGGGGGCGATGGCCGGCTCGTTCATCGACAATCCTCATCGTGCCCACTACGACTTCTCCGTTTCGGGGGAGTATTCGATCCGGTTCGACGGCGGCCAGTATGTGGAGTACGTCTTCGCCGGTCCTCGAATGCCGGACATCCTGGCGGCCTACACGTGGTTGACCGGACGGATCCCGATCCCCCCGGTGTGGTCGCTGGGATATCAGCAGTGCCGGTGGTTCGCCTACACCCAGGCCGACGTCGAGGCTCTGGCTCGCCGGCACCGCCAGGAGGAGATCCCCTGCGACGGCTTGTGGCTGGACATCGAGCACATGGATGGTTATCGGGTGTTCACCTGGGATCCGAAGCGGTTCCCCGACCCGGCGGCGATGTTGAGCAGGCTGGCGGAGGCCGGGTACCGCTTGGTCACCATCGTGGACCCGGGAATCAAGCACGATCCCGGGTACCGGGTCTTCGACGAGGCGGCGGAGGCTGACCTGTTGTGCCGGACCGAGGGAGGAGGGTTGTTCCTCGGCCAGGTGTGGCCCGGCGACACGGCGTTCCCCGACTTCACTCTGCCGGAGACCAGGAAGTGGTGGGGACGGCTGAACGCCGAGCATGTCCGTTCGGGAGTGGCGGGGATCTGGAACGACATGAACGAGCCGGCCACCGGGGCGATCGACCCGCGGGCGATGCGGTTCGGTCGTGGTCGGCACTCGCATGAGCGGTTCCACAACCAGTACGCGCTGTTGATGGCGATGGCGACCGTGGAGGGCATACGTGCGGCATGCCCGGACCGGCGTCCGTTCGTGTTGTCGCGGGCCGGGTCGGCCGGGATTCAGCGGTACGCCGCGAACTGGATGGGTGACAACCTGTCCCGGTGGGATCATCTGGCGATGAGCATGCCGATGGCCGCGGGGTTGGGGTTGAGCGGCCAGGCGTTCGTCGGGGCCGACGTCGGCGGGTTCATGGGCGACGCGAACGCCGAACTGTTCCTGCGGTGGATGCAGTACGGAGTGTTGACGCCGTTCTGCCGCAACCATTCGGCGATCGTGCATGTCGATCAGTACGCCTGGTCGTTCGGGCCGATGGTGGCGAACCTGGTCGGCGAGGCGATCCGGTTGCGGTACCGGCTGATCCCGTACCTGTACACGGCGTTCGTGGAGTCGAGCCGGACGGGCGCGCCGGTACAGCGACCATTGGTGTTCGACCATCAGGACGACCCACTGGCCCGGGATGTGGACGACGAGTACCTGTTCGGTCCGGACCTGCTGGTCGCGCCGGTCACGGCCGCCGGGGCGACCGCACGGCGGGTGTACCTGCCGGCGGGTACGTGGGTCGAATGGTATGACGGGACAGTCCTGACGGGGCCGGGGTTCGTGACCGCGGCGACACCGATGGAGCGGATCCCGCTGTACGCGCGGGGCGGCGCGGTGATCCCGATGTGGCCGCAGGCCCCCGACCACGCCGACGGGTACCAGCCTCGCAGCACTGACCTGCACGTGGTGGTACCGGCCGAAGACGGCACGCACACCTCGCTGCTGGTCGAGGATGACGGCGTCACCACCGCGGCCGAGAGCGGGGCCTTCCGGCGTACGGTCCTCACTCTGACTCGGACCGGATGCACAGTGACCGTGGCGGCTCGCACCAGCGGGGACGGCTACCCGGAGTTCGTCCGCGACGAATTCGTCCTGGTGATCCGCGGCGCGCACCCGCACGAGGTCCGGGTCGACGGCGTCGACCACCGTGTGACCGACGCACGGGTGCGGTTCAGCAACCAGGGCGGCGACTTCGATGCCACATTCACGGTCTGACCGATCGCGCGGAGCCAGTTCGTCGGCACGTCGCCGGGGCCCCCAACGCCTGGGGTAGAGCTATCGGGTGGTCGCGCAGACCGCGCTGCTCACGATGAACCGCGAGTCCACGGCCGTCGGTCCAGCTCCGCGTGCAACGCCTCGGCGAACGCGGCCGGGTGGTCGAGGAAGCCGGTGTGTTCGCCGGGGTAGTCGGCCGGCGTGGCCCCGAGCTCCTCGGCCAGCGCCACGGACGTGCGGCAGGTCAACAACTTGTGCGACTCGACGCCGAGCCCGATCACGACTCGGACCGGACCGGCGGCGAGGGCCGCGATGTCCAGCAGGTAGCTCGTGGTGTGCCACAGCTCGTGGCCGAAGAACCGGGTGCCGTCGGCGAGATCCTGCTCCGACGGTTCGTACTCGCCGGCATCCTCGCCGGGGTGCTCGGCGTCGTAACCGGCCTGCTCCATGAACCGCTGCCACGCCGCACCCAGCCCGTCGCGGTGGAACGCCTCGACCGCGTCCTCGACCGCGGCCAGCTGCGCCGTCGCGTCCGGCAGCAGCCGCAGCAGGGGCGGCTCGTGCGCCACCAGGGTCCGCAGCCGTCCCGGTTGCCGCACGGCCAGTGCCAGCCCGGTCAGCGCTCCGCCGCTGGTGCCGAACATGTCGGCCGAGTCGGCCTCGAGTTCGTCCAGCAGCGCGGCTACGTCGTCGGCGCGCAGGTCGGGCGTGGAGTCTTGGGCCGGGTCGTCCAGCCGGCTGCGCCCGATGCCGCGCGGGTCATGGGTGACGACGGTGTACCGGTTCGCCAGCGCGTCGGCCATTGGCGCGAACACGTCGGCGCCCATCGGCGAGGCCGCCAGCAGCAGCAGTGGTCCGGTGCCGCGCACCTCGTAGTACAGCCGTCCACCGGGCACGGCCAGGGTTCGAGTTGTGGTGGTCATTGTGCGGATCCCTTCGTATCGACGAGCTGTTCCTGCAGGACCGGTCGGGTTCGCGGGTCTCGTTGGGTGTGCGGGACTGGTCGGTGTGGCAGGACCGGCCGGCGCCGTGTGCCCGCGGGCGGCCGGTGGCCTGGCATGGTCGCGGCGAGCACCGCGGGCGCGCCGACGGAGATCGCGACCACCAGTGCGGCCGGAATGAGCAGCGCGACCGGCAGGGACGCGCGGGCGGCGACGAACCCCAGAAGGGCCGGTGCGACCAGCCCGCCGCCGTAGCTGATCGTGGTGACGGTCGACAGCTGCCGCGCCGGACCGCCGCCGGCGCCGAGAACGCTGGCGACCACCGGCCATACGACCGCGACCCCGGCGCCGGTCAGCGCCCAGCCGGCCAGTGCGCAGCCGGCCTGCGCCGACCCGTCGATGTGGAGCTCGCCGGTCAGGAGCACCAGGCCGAATCCGGCGGTGGCGGTGCAGCCGGCAAGCCGGATCGTGCGGCCGACGCCGAGCCGCGACCGGGCCGCGTCACCGACGAAGCGGACGGCGGTCATCGCGGCGAGGAACAGCGTGTACGCGAGTGAACCGGTGGCGGCGTCGGCGCTGAGCACCCGGGTGGCGTGGAATCCGGCCCAGTCCGTGGCGGCCGCCTCGGCGACGAACGCGGCGGCACCGAGCAGCCCGAGCGCGACGAGGAGCGCCGGCCGGATCGGCACGGGATCCGCCTTACCGGCGTGAGTGCCCGCCTCCGGAGTCCGCGACGTCGACGCCTCAACGAGCCCACGGCCGGCCGCGGCCATCCCCGTTGCCAGCGTCACCGCTCCAGCCACCAGGAGTACCCGCACGCCCGCACCGGCCCACTGCCCGGTGGCCACGGCCCCACCACCGGCGACCGCACCGAGCGTCCAGATCCCGTGCATCGTGGCCATCACCGGCCGGCCGGCTGCGCGCTCCACTGCCACCGCCTGCACGGTCAACGCGACGTTGAGCACGCCGAGCAGCATGCCCAGGCCGATGGCGGAGATCGCGAGCGTCCCGGCCGAGCCGGCCAGCGCCGGACCCGCCAGTGCCAGCGCCGCGGCAGGTGCGCTCAGCCGAAGCAGCCGCCGCCCGGTCCACCGGTCGGCCAGCCTGCCGGCGACCGGCATGGCCACGAGCGCACCGACGGCGAGGGCCATGAGGATCGCGCCGAGCCGGGCCGCGCCGAGGTCGAGCCGGGCGTCGAACGCGGGCAGCGACGCGCCCCAGAACGCGGTCAGCGCACCCGCCGCCGCATACTGCAGCGCCACCGCGCCTCGTGCGCCCATCGCGAACCACCTCGATCGCCGTAGTCGGTGATCCGATCGTGGCCCCGCCTGCGGTCCGAACTCCAACACCTGTTGGGGGCCCATTGACGCGCTGTGTGTGTGAATCGAGTACAACGGACGTGTGCCCGAGGATCTCGACATCCGGCTGTTGCGCCACTTCATCGTGGTGGCGGAGGAACTGCACTTCGGCCGCGCAGCGCAGCGGCTTTTCCTGGCGCAGCAGGCGCTCAGCCGCGACGTCCGGCGGCTGGAGGACCGGGCCGGGGTGCGCCTGCTGGATCGGACCACCCGGCGGGTCGTGCTGACTCCGGCCGGGCAGACGCTGCTGCGCCGGGCGCGGGAACTGCTCGCGCTGCACGACACCACGCTGCGCGAACTGCACCGTGAGCCGCGCTCGTTGACCGTCGATGTCGTCGGCGCCGGACTCACCCCGGCCCTCGTCCTGGCGGCGGCCCGGCGCCGCCACCCGCAGGTGGAGTACTTCGCCCGCTTCCACACCGGCACCGACGACGCGGTGCCCCTGCTGCTCGCCGAGCGCCTCGACGTCACCTTCGGTCGGATCCCGCACCACACCGACGGGCTGAGGCACCGGCCGGTCCGCCACGAGCCGCTCGCTGTGCTGCTGCCCGCGGACCATCCGCTCACCGCGCACGACGCCGTCCCGCTCCGCGCACTGCGCGGCGCCGGCGTGTGCTTCCGCGCCGGCAGCCACGCCACTCCCGGCTGGGAACACGCGATGCTGCAGTTGCTCGCCCCGTTCGGCATCGACGCGGCCGGCGCCCACCCGCACGTCCACGGCATCGATGAGCTGGCCCAGCATCTGGTCGGCCGTAACGGCCCGATCCTGGTGATGAGCACCCAACCCGCCGTGCCCGGCGGGGTGCTGCGCCCGATCATCGATCCGGTCCCGCTGTTCCCGTGGGCGATGATCTGGCGCGCCGACGCCGACCACCCCGGGCTGCACGCCCTGCACGCGGCGGTGGACGAACTGACCCCCGGCTGGCCCACCGTGCCGGCGGATCCGGACACGACCTGGCTGCCGGCGCCGGAGTCGGGGTCGGGGTCGGGGTCGACCTGACCCTCGTCGAGCCGGGCGGGGCGCGCACCGAGTTCCGTTACGGCAGCGCCCCGACGGCCCAGCTCATGACCGAGTACGACCACACCCCGGCGTACGCCTTCCAGCCGATGCTGGACCCGGCGAACGGCCTCGCGCCCGGTCGGCCCGCTACCGGAATGCGGGCCAGTGCTCCGGCCTTTCAGGCCGGGGGTGAAGGCCCGCGCTGGGAGGGCCGCCAAGGCCCGGGCAGTGCCTCGACCGGGACGGTTCTGCTGCTCGATGTACTGCAGCCGTCGTGAGGAGACACCTTTGAGGCTGTTGACCAGCCGGGCGACGGTCGTCTTGGGCGGGAGGTCGACCAGGAGGCGGGCGTGGTTGTTCTCGCTGTTGAACTCGATCACCTCGGGCTCGAAGTCGGCGCACACGTCCCGCATGATCTGTTCCGTCCGGGTCAGGTGCCGGTCAGTGAACACGTTGTGCCGGAACCGAACATCGTGCAATACAGCTGAGCCGTCGCCGCCGCTGCCCTAATCGCGGCCCAAGGCCAAGGTGGCTTCCCCGTCGACTCCGGTCACGGCCCGCTCACACCCATGCCCCACACAAGCCGCGGCTCCAAGCCCGCCATCATCGGAACAACATGGACTATTGGCAACGGACTGCAGGTGCTCGGGGAGATCCACTTCAAGGACGTGGTCGAGCCGGCCTTGACATCACCATCGCTCGTGCCTAGACCCGGTGCGGGTGACCTTGTCGCTAGCAATCTTGTCCAGTGCCTACTCTCTTATGCATGGGAACTCGAAAGCCGAAGCTGGTCGGCAGTCATGAAATTCGGGTGCGGCTGGGTTGGCTCAGCCGTCAGCGGGTGTATCAGATCACGAACCGGGCCGATTTCCCGCGCCCGGTCGCCGAACTCGGTCAGGGCAAGATCTGGCTGGCCGCCGAGGTCGAGGCATGGTGCGCCCAACGAGAGGCCTCCGGAGTTCGGCAGAAGAAACGAACGTGAAGATCACCGCTCGGGGAGGCGGGAAACAACGGTTCAGCCCGCTGGGGAAGCGCATGCGCCTCCCCAGCACGCTGATCGGCCAAGAGGGACGGCGATGATCCAAAACGATCAGACTTCGGGTACGGGGAACTCGCCCTTGGTGACGCCGTCGAGGAAGCAGTCCCACTCGTCGGCGCCGAAGATCGGCGGTTTCCGGCCCGGGTCCCGTGAATCGCGGATGGCCACGTAGCCGCCGACTTGAGCGAACTCGACGCACCCGCCGTTGTTGCCCGGCTTTGTAGACTCCCGCCACTGTGCGTCGATGGCCAGGTCGGCGCGCATGTGGTCGGCGATCGCCCAGCCGGCGAGGCGGCGGGAGTGCAGATCGACGGCCGGCTGTTGGCCACGGCGGCTTTGGCCGATTTCACCGCCGTCTGCGTCCTGGTTCGCGGCACCGCGGTCGGCAGGTCGGCGACAGCACGCCAATTCCGGACCGTGTCGTGAAGGTGGCATGGTCCGGTGAAACCCGTCGCCAGCGACGCTGTGGATGTCCTTGATGTTAGGAACCCGTAAGGTCTGACGAATGGGGTGGGAGGCACTCGGGCAGTGGGGTGAGGACGCCGTTCGTATCGAGCCGCTCGCTGGGGGAGTCGCCAACGATGTGTGGAGCGTGCGCGTCGGCGGGCACCTCGCGGTCGGTCGTCTCGGCGGCCGGAGCGACGCCGATCTCGCATGGGAGACGGCGCTTCTTCAACACCTCGACCGTGCAGGCCTGACCGTGCCGGCGCCGACCCCAACCCCGGCAACATCCGGATTACCGCGGATCACGTCGGGCTGATCGACTGGGATGAGGCACACGTCGACGTGCCCGACCTCGACCTCGTGCTGCCGGGTAACGCCGCCGGCCTCGACGACGACGCGTACGACATCGCCGCGCAAGCCGAGGCCGCCTGGGAGGCCGCCGTCTGCTGGGAGGACGATTACTCGGTCAAGCGGCTCGCCGAAGTTCGACCGGTCTGACGACGCATTCGAAGAGCATTGGGCGAGATGAGTACGGCGAACCGGAACCGGATCTCCGCCGCTACCCGCCCTGCGCGCCGTCCCCGCGCCCATGACCGGTCTCCGCGCCGCATTCGTCCCGCACATTCCGCTCACGGACCGCTATCCGGGCAGCAGCATGCGTCCCTCATCGTCGTGTTCGACCGGGATGACCTTGCCGACCGCGCTGGCCGGCACCCGCCCTGTAGATGCGTGGGCATTTCTCGGCACCCGGCACCGGGGATTCGTACTCGACGGGCGCCGAGGCATTCGCTGCCGATGACCAGCACCATCATGTCGTGTTGACCGAGCGGGCAATAGGGCGTCCTGGGGCCCGTCGCTCTGACACCAGCGTCAGATACTGCGAGTTCCCCCCATTGGGTGAGGTGCGGGGTCGCGTCGAGGGCCAGGACGCGACCCCGCCACCCGGCCGGACGGCCGACGCCGTTCGGCCGGGCATTCGACCAGCCCCGCAACGGATCGTGGCTCAGTAGTATGCCGTCAGAGCGTCGCTGGGAGCCGGTGGAGCCGCTCGCGCAGCGCGTCGGCACGGGCCTGGTCCAGCTCGTCGAGGATCTCCGACGCCGCCCGCCACGCTCGGCGGGTCTCCTCGAGATTCTCGCTGGCCAGGTAGCTTTCACCGAGGCAGATCAGGGTCCCCGCGACAGCGCTCTGGTGGCCGAAACTCCGCATCATCTCCACGCTGCGCTGGAAACACTCGATCGCCTGAGGATAGTCACCGAGCTGGTGGTGGATGTAGCCGACGCTGTCCCAGCTGGACGCCTCGCCGTGCCGGTCCCCGCACTGCTGAAGCAGGCGCAACGCCTGCCGGCAGTGTGCCAACGCCTCGTGGTAGTTGCCGAGTTGGGCGTATTCCCAGCCCAGTCCGCCGAAGCTGCGGGCCTGTCCGCGAATGTGGCCGGCGTCGCGGAAGAGGTTCAGGGCGATCTTCGCCTTCTCCAGGGCGGCGTCGTGGCGGCGCATCAGATCGAAGTGCCGGGAGATGTCCAGGTGGATGTACCCCTGGCCGACCACGTCACCCAGCGCGCTGACGAAGTCGAGTGCCTGCTGGTACTGCGCATCCGCCTCGGCGTAGCGGCCGAGCCTGTCGTAGGCGTCGGCCAGGTATCGGTGGGCCGTGGCCCGCGCGCCCAGGTCACCGCACCGGGCCGTCGCGGCGACCGCTGTGCGCTGGGCTGCCAGGTGATCGTGGCGATACCCCTGTCGGCTCAGCCAGGGCTTGATCGCCCAAGCGAGTTGCCAGGCGTGCACGACAAGCCCCTCGGTCGCCGCGTGATCGATGGCAGCGAGCAGCGCCGCGCGTTCGGCCGCGAGCCAGGCCAGTGCCTGCGGCGGGTCGGCCGGCATCGCCAGGTGAACCCCGGCCGCGGCGGCCGCGAGCTGGATCGGATCACGGACCGTTTCCAGCTGGAGGTCCGCCTGTCGCGCGCCGTGCAGGTAGTGGTCCAGCAGGCGAACCATCGCGGCACGGCGTTCGTCCACGGAGTCCGCCTCCTGCGCCAGTTCCCGCGCGTACGTCCTGAGCAGGTCGTGGAAGGCGTACCGGCCCGGGGAACACTCGTCGATCAGTCGGGCCCGGGTCAGCTCGGCGATCAGGGTGCGTACCCGGCCGATCGGCTGGCCGGCGAGGCTCGCCGCCGCGCTCAGGCTCAGGTCGGGACCGAGATGCTGGCCGAGCAGCCGGAAGAGGCGGGCGGCGTCCGGGCCGAGGGCCTGATAGGAGCACGAGAAGACGGCTCGCAGATCGGTGACGGGGTCGCCGTTCGCGAAGACGTCCAGGCCGTTTCGGCCCTCCCTCAGTTCGGCCGCGAGCGCTGCGAGCGGAAAGCCGGGGTTGGTGACGGCGCGGGCGGCCACCACGGCGAGCGCCAGTGGAAGCCGTCCGCAGTACTCGACGATTTCGTCGGCTGCGGCCTGCTCGCCCGCGATTCGTTGCGCCCCCAGACGGCTGGTCAGGAAGGTGCGTGCGTCCGCCGCCGACGGCCGGTCCAGCACGAGCGGGATCGCCCCGTGCCCGGCTACCAGACCGGCCATCTGGTCGCGGCTGTTGACCACGACGAAGCAATCGGGTGTGCCGGGCAGCAGCGGGCGTACCTGCGCCGCGTCGCGGGCGTTGTCGAGTACGAGCAGGATCCGTTTCCCGGCGATCGTGCTTCGGAACAGGTCGGCCTGGGCGTCGAGGACGGCCGGGACCAGCCGTGCCGGCACCTCCAGGGCGGCCAGCAGCCGGGACAGCGCCTCGGCCGGCGCCATCACCGTGCCGGTCGGGTCGAAGCCGCGCAGATTCAGAAATATCTGCCCATCGGGAAAGCGGTCCGCGACCTGGTGGGCCCAGTGCAGGGTGAGGGCGGTCTTGCCCACACCGGCTGCCCCACCGATCAGCACGGGCGCCGTTTCGGCCCGCGGCGGCAGGAGTTCGTTGAGCGCGGTCAGTTGCCGCCGCCGACCGGTGAAGTACGGCACGTCAGCCGGTAGTTGCCGCAGGACGCCGACCGTCGCGGAGCGCTGATCCGGGCGAGCCGGCGCCGGGCCGTCGGCGGTCAGGATCTGCCGGTGCGTGCGCTGTAGAGCCTCGCCGGGCTCGACGCCGAGATCTTCGGCCAGCCGGCGCCGGGTGTCCCGGAACAGCTCGAGGGCGTCGCTGCGCCGGCCGTCACGGTGCAGCGCTTCCATCAGCAGGCGGATCGCCCGTTCGCGGAGCGGATGCCGACCGACGAATCCGGAGAGCTGTGCCGCGACTTCGGCATGCCGGCCCGCACCGAGGTCGGCCTCGGCGAGGTCCTCCACGGCGTGCAGCCGTTCCTGCTCGAGCGACTCACCGGCCGTCGCGGACAGCCAGTCGCCGGCCACGTCGGCGAAGGCGGGACCACGCCACAGCGACAGCGCCGAGCGCAGTAGTTCGCCGGCCTCGGCGGCCGGATCGGTTCGGGCCCGGCCGACGAGGAGACGGAACCGGTGCATGTCCACCAGTTGCCGCTCGATCTCGAGGCGATAGCCTTGACCCACGGTGTGCAATGCGGCTTCGGGTACGGCGCTCAGCATGCGGCGGACCTTTGACACGTGGCCCTGCACCGCGTTGCGGGCCGAGGCCGGCGGCTGTTCGCCCCAGAGCGCTGTGACGAGTTGATCGAAGGCGATCACCGTCCCGGGCTCCAACAGGAACATGCCCAGCAGCGTTCGCTGCTGGGCATTCAACTGCCGGAGCTGACAGTCGTTCCTCCACGCGCCGACGGGTCCCAGCACACGGAACGTCAGGTCGTCCAAGCTTCCACCGTCCTATGTCGATCCTCGTCGGCGTGTCAGCCTACTGAGTGGATCAAAACGGGACGTCGTGATGCCGGATGGACGGCTCCTGATCGTTCGCGTGCTACGCCGGGTGCGGGCGGCGCATGCTCAGTTCGACAACTCGTTCCAGTCGCAGTAGTCGATTTCGGCCCAGTCGTCCCTCATCAGGCAGACGCCGATGTGAGCGTTCTGGTTCTCGGGAAGGTTGAAGGTGGCTCCCTCCGAGGCCTTCCGGTCGGCGCAGTTTCCGTTGCCGCCGACGTAGAACTGGTAGTCGAAGGCGAGCGTGCCGTTGGTCTGCCGGTGATAGACGAAGGCCGCCACGGCCCAGCCGTCCGGCTCGATGTCGCAGATCTTGACGATGTCGTTGTCCGCGGTCCAGTAGGCGATGCCACCGGGGTCGCCGTCGTCGGTCCTCCAGCTCTCGTTGTAGGCCAGTGCCGGGCCGGCGACGGCGAACGACGTCACCACGGCGGCTGCGGACATCGCCATGGTGGACAAGACCTTCTTCAATGCCACAAGAACTCCCGTGCTAGATCCAGATGGATGCGGAGAACCTATTCAGCGGCGCTGATCAGGCGAACAAGATTCGCTGAAATTCGAGTTATCGCGGCGGGCCGGCCCGGCTGTGGCCGCGAGGACCGGCGGATGTCGGGCGGTCCTCGCGAGCCTGGGCTGCACACCACCCGGCGGATCCCGACTGGTCGGGATCCGCCGGGTGGTGTGCAGGGCGCAACCGCGTGGGCTCTCTCTGCTCGCGGTTTCGAGGGCGTGCGCCAGCAGGTTTGCCCGGCTGTGCTCCAGTCGTCGGCAGCGCCGTGGCGAGGTCGCGCGCTACAGTCCGATCTGCCGACATCCTGGCCCGCACCCGCATCCGCCCCGGCATCGCCCGCCTCGCCGTCGACCTCGAAATCGAATACCGCACCGCCCGCGATGTCATCGCCCTACTGCGCCGCCTCGGCCTCATCCGCCTCGTCGCCGCCAGCGCCGGCCGTGGCCGCGCCGACGAATACCGGTCCACCCTGCCCACCGACCTGCTCGACCGTGACGACCTCCAGGTGTGGACACCCGCCCCGCGACGGCCGACCCGCCTGCGCCCTCTGCCGCAGAACCGTGCCGGGCCACGCGACGGTCAGTCGATCGCCAGGGCCGCCACCGGGCTGACCCTCGCCGCCCGCCGGGCCGGCAGCAGTCCCGCCAGCACGGTGATCCCGGCGATTGCCGCCACGATCGTGACGAGCCAACCGGCCGGGAACGTCAGCGGCAGGTCCAGGCGCAGCGATTCCAGGGTGAGCCAGGCCATCGGCACGCCCAGCACGATGCCGAGGACCGCCCCGATCAGGCCGTACAGTCCGGCCTCCAACCCGACCATCATTCGCAGCCGGGCCCTGGTCAGACCGAGCGCCCGGGCCAGCCCGAACTCCTGGGTGCGCTCCAGCACCGACAACCCGGTCGTGGTGCCGACACCGACCACGGCGATCAGCACGGTCAGTCCGAGTAGGCCCAGCGCCGCCGCGAACAGCGACGACACCTCGCCGTCGGCCTTGTCTCGTTCGTCGGCGAGCACTGCCACCTCCGCGCCGGCCGGGCCGCTCAGGCGCCGGAACTCGGCCAGAGCCTCGTTCCGGGTCCCGGTGGCGACGTCGGCGAGGAAACCGGCCGACGGGTTGCCGAGAGCATCCAGGTCCGCGCTGGTCAGCACCGCTCCCATCCGCAGCGGCGCCTCCCCGGTCAGGATCGCCACCACCTCGACGCGGGCCGCACCGTCCGATCGCAGCGTCACCACGTCACCGACCCGGGCGCCGAAGTCGGAGGCGGCGACCGCCGACAGGATCACCGTCCCCGGGCCGAGCGCCGCGATGTTTCCGGTGGCCGCCTCCAGTCTCCGCAGAGCCGGTATCGCCGCCATGTCGATCGCGATGGCGCCGTGCGAGAAATTCCCGGAAGGCGCGGTGAAGTCCGCCATCCGGAACGGGGTGACGTCCCGGAACCGCGGGTCGGCGCGCACGCCCGCCATCACCTCGTCCAACTCGTCCGGTGACTCGGCGAACATGGCGAGGTCGGCCGGGGTACGGGCGGCCATCTCCCGGTCCGTCCACAACCGCAGACTGCTGATCCCGACGACGGTGCCGGCCAGCATGGTCACACCCAGCGCCACCACCACCGACACCGCCGCGGCACGTCGGGGAGTACCCCCGATGCCGCTGACCGCGAGGTTGCCCGTCGAGCCGAGCCGCCGCAGCGGCCAGCCGGCCACCGCCAGGATCGGGCGGATCAACACCGGCCCGAGTACGATCAGCGCACCGAACCCGAGCGCGCCGACACCGACGAGATGTAGCAGCGCGTCGGACGAACCCATCTGGCCGGCGGTCCGCCACCCCAGGCCGCCAGTCGCCGCGACCAGCAGCAGGCCCGCCACCAGCCGTGGCGCGGCGACACCCCGTTCGGCGGCCAGCGTGCTCGCGGCGCGCAGGGCCTGCAGCGGGGCGACACCGGCCGCGGCGAAGGCCGGGGCGAGAACGGCGCCCGCGGTCAGCAGTCCGGCGCCGGCCACCACGGCGACGGCCGCGGCAAGCGGCACACCAGGACCGGTCAGCGTACGGCCGGAAGCCGCGGCCATCGCAGGGGCGGCCAGCCCCGCGAGCTGGGCAAGCACGACGCCGACCGCCCCGGTGACCAGGCCCGTCACAGCGCCCTCGACGGCCAGTGCCAGGATCAGCTGGTTGCGCTGGGCGCCAATCGTCCGCAGCAGCGCCAACTGCCGCAGACGCTGCGCGAACACGATCCGGAACGTCGACGTGGCCACCAGTGCCGCGGCCACCACCGCGATCGCTACGAACATCGCCACCAGGGCGAAGATCTGATCGAGCTGGCGTACGGCGTCGTGCGCCTCCCGGACCCGCATGGCCTCGCCGGTGGTGACGCTGATGTACGCCTGAGGATCGTCCAGCAGCCGCTCGGACCACCCGTTCATCATCGACTGCACGTCCGCGCCGTCCGCGGCAAGCACGTCGACCCGCGGGAACCCCGGGTTCCCGCTGATCCTCGCGACGGCCTCGTCGTGCGCGTACGCCCGCTCGGCGGCGTCCCGCGGCCCGTCGACCACACCCGTCACGGTCACCGTCACGGGCTTTCCGCTGCGGTCTCCGGTGTGCAGCCGTAGCGTGCCGCCCACGGTCGTGCCGAGCCGTGCGGCGGCCCGCCGGTCCATCGCGATCTCCCGGTCGTTGCGCGGGTAGCCGCCGGAGAGCAGCGTGATCCGCGACAGGGGCCCGGAGCCCGGGTCGGCGATCAGCTCCAGCTCGTTGCCGGACGAGGCGTCGCCGACCGTGAACGTCGCCGTCACCCGGCCCACCGCCTGCCGCACCCCGGCCGTGCCACGGACCTCGGCGACCTGCCCCGGATTCAGCGAGTCGCCGCCGGCCGCGTACACCACCAGGCTGACGGCTTCCGGCGTCTCGCTGAACGTGTCGAGCGTTGTCCGCGTGACGATCACGTACGCGAGCACCGTGCCGAACACCACGAACGCTGCCACCAGCACCGACAGCCCGGTCGTCAACAGCCGCCCGGGCCGGCGCGACACCCCGCTGAGCTGAGTGCGCAAGACGCTCGCGGTCATCGGGCGACGTCCTGGAGCGAGGTGTCCTTCACGATGCGGCCGTCGGCGAGCGTCAGCACTCGGTCGGCGTATCCGGCGGCGTTGGGGTCGTGGGTGACCATGACGACGGTCTGGCCGAGTCGGTGCACCGAATCGCGCAGGAAGCCGAGCACCTCGGCCCCGGACCGCGAGTCGAGGTTGCCGGTCGGCTCGTCGGCGAAGATGACGTCCGGCCGGGTGCTCAAGGCCCGGGCCAGGGCGACGCGCTGTTGCTGGCCGCCGGACAGCTCGGAGGGGCGGTGCCCGAGCCGGTCGCCGATGCCGAGGACGCCGACGACGTGGTCGAACAGGTCGCGGTCCACGGCCTGGCCGGCCAGCTCGGCCGGGAGAGTGATGTTCTGCCGGGCGGTGAGCTGTGGCAGAAGGTTGAACGCCTGAAAGACGAACCCGATCTGGTCCCGGCGTACGGCGGTCAGTGCCTTGTCGGACAGGCCGGTGAGTTCGGTGTCGCCGATCGTGATCCGGCCGCTGGTGACGGTGTCGAGCCCGGCAAGGCAGTGCATGAAGGTCGACTTGCCGGAGCCGGACGGCCCCATGATCGCGGTGAACCGGCCGCGGGTGAAGGTGGCCGACACCCCGTCGAGGGCTCGGACCGCACGGTCGCCGGTGCCGTAGACCTTGACCAGGTCGGTGGCGGTGACGGCGGCCATCAGAAGGCGAGCTTCGGAATGCGCAGGTCCACGCCGCTGTCCTCACAGTGGCCGACGGCCAGCTCGGTGATCTCGTCGAGTTCACCGGCCCGCGGCCGCTCGGCGGCGCCGGTCGCTTTGACCCGTGACCAGTACACGTAGCGGCCGACCTCGGTGCTGATCCCGTCGTTCTCGAACCGTGTGTAGCGGACCTGCCGGATCTGCTGCTCCCAGCTCTCGGCCTCGGTGGCGTCGGCGGGTGGCGTCTGCGCCTTGTCGATCAGTTCCTGGGCGAGGGCGCAGTCGGTGCCGGAGGCGGCCGTCGGGCCGAATCGCTTGTCCCACAGGTAGTTCACGCCGAAGCCGACACCGGCCAGGATGATCGCGGTCAGGATCCCGAAGGTGAGGTGTTTGCTGTTCACGGCCGCCATTCTGTGGCGTGGGGCGGCCCCGGCGCATTGACGGCAGATCTGATCCGGCGGGGCCCGGTGTACGACTCAGGTATTACACCCCCGGCTTGACCAGGCCGATCTCATACGCGAACACCACGGCCTGCACCCGGTCACGAAGTTCCAGTTTCGCCAATATTCGCCCGAAATGAGTCTTCACCGTGCCCTCCGCGACGAAAAGCCGGCCGGCGATCTCCACGTTCGACAGCCCGGCCGCGACCAGCTCCAGGACCTCCCGTTCCCGTTCGGTCAGCATGGCCAGCCGCTCGTCGGCGCGCCCCGGCAGGGTCAGCTGACCCGCGAACCGGTCCAGCAGCGCCCGGGTCACCCGGGGCGCCACCACCGACTCACCCGCCGCGACAACCCGGATCGCCGCGAGCAGCTGTTCCGGCGGCGCGTTCTTCAGCAGGAACCCGCTCGCCCCGGCCTGCAACGCGGCGAACGCGTCCTCATCGGTGTCGAAGGTGGTCAGAACCAGCACACGCGGCCCGTCCGGTCCGGCGCAGATCCGCCGGGTCGCCTCCACCCCGTCCATCACCGGCATCCGGATGTCCATCACCACCACGTCCGCCGGCACCCGGACGAGCAACGCGAGAGCCTCCGCGCCGTCACCCGCCTCGCCCACCACCTCCATGTCGGCCTGCGCGGACAGCACCATCGCGAACCCGGCCCGTACCAACGCCTGATCGTCGACGATCAGGACCCGAATGCTCATGCCGCCTCCTTGACCGGGATCATGGCACGGACCAGCCAACCGCCGTCCGCACCCGGCCCCGCGGAGAACTCACCGCCGTGCACCGCCACCCGCTCGCGCATCCCGAGCAGACCGTTGCCGCCGCCGCTGGTCATCGACCGCAGCGCACCGTCGTCACCGACCTCCAGCACCGCACGGCCCCGGTCCACGGACAACGTCACCACCACCCGCGTGCCCGTCCCGGCGTGCCGCAACACGTTCGTCAGCGACTCCTGCACGATCCGGAACACGGTCAGCTCGTCGGCCGCGGACAGCCTCCCGACGTCACCGTTGAACCGCGTCTCCACATCGAGGCCCGCCGACCGCGCCCGCTCCACCACCGTGCCGAGCTGCCCGAGACCTCTCCGCCGACGGTCCTCCGGATCCTCCTCCTCGCCACCGGCTCCCCGCAGCACCGCCACGATCCGGTGCATGTCGTCCAGAGCCTCCCGGCCGGTGTCCGCGACCGTGCGCATCGCCTCGCGCGCCCGCTCGGTGTCCGAGTCGATCACATAGCGGGCCCCGTCGGTCTGCGCGATCATCACCGCAAGGCTGTGCGCCACCACGTCGTGCAGTTCCCGGGCGATGAACGCCCGCTCGTCCGCGGCGGCCAGCCGGGCCAGATGGTCGCGTTCCCGCTCCGCGGTCGCCGCCCGCTCGGCCAGCACCACACCGCGCTCCCGGTTCGTCCGCAACACGTAGGCGATCAGCCACAGCGCGCCGCAGCCGGCCAGGGCCGCGACATGCTCGGCCAGGTATGGGTAGTCGAACACGGAACCGGACCACGAGTCGTCGATCCGCACCAGGGCGACGACGAACACACCGAACGCGACCACCACACCGGACAGGTGCACCGCCCGCTGGTCACGGGAGTGGGTCACCACCGCCAGCATCGCCACGAGCAACGCCACGTCGTACGCCGCCGGAACCGCCGAAGCCAACAGCACCTGCACCGAGGCGAGGACCGTGACCACCGTGAAGACCCGCACCGGCGCGTAGCGCCGGAGGATGAGGGCCGCCGCCATGCTGACCCCGATGACCGCGTCCCATATCGAGTGGCCGCGGTACTGCACGGCGACGGTCGCCACCACCGTCGCGATGATCAGATCCCACAGGATGCCCAGCTGCGAGGCCCACCGACCAAACATCCCGCCACCATAGACGGCGCCACGAGCTGGCCAGGCGGCGTCGGCTGTTCGGTCGGAGTGCGCCGCCCATGACATGATTCGCCGTGCTGGGGCACCCGACGACGCCGAGCCCTGCTTGCGCGGTCCCGGCCGCTGCGCCGTGACCGGGACCGGGTCAAGGACGACGTGATGCGCCGGGCAGTCGCGGCCAAGTTCGCCGCCCATGCCGACATCCGCGTGATCCTGCTGGGCACCGGTGACGAGGAGATCGTCGAAGACACCGACACCGGCCATTACTGGGGACGTGGCCGGTCCGGGGCCGGCAGGAACATGCTCGGCCGGATCCTGATACGCACCCGTACCCGGCTTCACTCCGACGCGCGGATCGCGGCCAGATCCACAACATGCTGATGTCGTTGACCGCCACCACGTTGCCGTACCAGCGCGAGACGTCGGTCAGCTCCACCACGCCGGTGCGGGTGGCCGACCAGGGAGCGAGAGCCGGGGTGGTCACAGCGAGGCCACCTTCCGGTAACGGGCGAGCAGGAGCAGGAAGCACGCGGCGACCAGGCACGCCGCCTCGATGCCGTAGATCGAGCCGAACTCGCCCACGCCCACGTCGAGCTGGCTCTCCCTCTCGGTGAGCCACTCGCCGACGCCTCCGATCAGGAACGTCGGGCTGGCCAGCCCGGACAGCCTGTTGGCGGTGGTGTTCGGCAGCGAGGCGAGCACGCCGACGACCGGGACGGTCATCATGAAGACCGCCACGATGCCACCGGCGGCGAACGCCTGCTTTCCGGTGAGCGACGCGATCAACAGGCTGATACCGGCGAACATCACCGCCCAGAGCAGGCTGTAGGCCCAACCGGGCAACAGATCCCAGAGCTCGTTGAACACCCCGCTGACGCCGGTCTTGGTGGTGAACGCGGCGCCGAGGAACATGATGAGCTGCGGCACGCCGAGCAGCAGCCAGATCGCGGCCGTCATGGCGGCGAACTTGGCGATCACGTAGTCGGCGGCCCGCAACGGACGGCTGAAGTAGAGCGGCAGCACCCCGGCCCGCAAGTCGCGGGAGACCAGCTGCGGCGCGACGATCGCCGCGAAGAAGATGATCAGCAGGCTCATCTGGTCGGCGTACTGGAAGTAGCTGAAGAACACCTCGCCGGTGATCGACCGGGCGGCCGCCACGATGACGGCGACCACCAGCATGATGCCGGCCACGAGCCAGGGGAAGGTCTTCGCCTTGGCGGAGCGGCCGAACCCGAAGGCGGCGCGCAACCCGTGCACGAAGAGGGCCTGCTGCATCGCGACGCGGCCCAGCCGGGGACCGGAGTACCGCTGGTACCCGATGTCATGGATGACGCCGGTCTCAGACATCGGTGGTCTCCTTCGTGGTGAAGAGGCAGCCGTCGTTCGTATAGGCGTCACCCAGACGGAAGTACGAACGCGGGGGACCCCGCCCCGTCGGCCACTACTCACCCTATGCCGTAGCAGCGCCTTCGCCAGCTTTGGCTCCGCTCGCGCCGGAAAGGCACCGGAGGCAACATCGAGGTGAAATCGACCGTCAACGGCATCGACCTGTGACGACAGTGCCCGTTCCTCCGGTAAGAGGAGCGGGCACACTCATCGTGTCCTGGCCCGGTCGCCTCAGTTGACGTCGCGAACCCGCATCGCCCACATCGCCGCGCCCACCACGACGGCCAGCACGACCGCCGAGCCCGCGCCGGCCATCTGCCACGTCATCGTGAAGGTCTCGGCCGCGCAGTCGCCGCCGCCCGTCATGCCGTCGCAGGACCAGTCCTCCAGGACCTCCCGCTGGTAAAGCCAGACATAACCCCACAACGGTACGAGGTACGCCTCCGGGAACTTGAGCCCGCTGAAGCCGGCCAGCACGTAGACGCCGATCTGCACCGCCGTGAGGCCGATCAGCGCGCCCAGCGCCATACCGGTGTGCCGGCCCAGCGACGCCAGCGCGAACCCGATCGCGCCGGCCGCCAGAACCAGGCCCAGACCCCGCAGCCCCATCAGCCCGAACGACTGCCAGACGCCGGAGGTCATCGGTCCCGTGTCCCCGCGGAACTCGGCGATCAGCCGGAACGCTCCCGCCCACGCCGCACCCAGCAGCACGGTGACACCGGCCAGCCAGCCGAGGAAGACGCCCAGCTTGGTGCCGAGCACCACCAGCCGCTGGGGCCGCCAGAGCAGCAGGTTCATCATCGCCCCGGAGTGCCACTCCGCGCCCACGAACGTCGCCCCGATCAGGTACGCCGCCGCGGCCATCAACACCGCGAACAGGCTGATCATGTCGGGGAACTCGTCGCGCAGGTCGAACGTCTCCGGCAGGTACCAGACGTACTCGAACTCACTCGGCCGCGGGGTGTAGATGTCGGCGCAGTTCGGCGGGTACTTCTCGGCCTCCGCGGTGCCCGGGGCAGCGGTCAGGCACCGCTGCTTCTCCGCCTCGGCGTCGGCCGCCGCCTCCTGGTACTGCCGCTCGGCCTGCTGCTTCGCCGCGGCGACCTGGGCCGGGCTGGCCTTCTCATTGCTGACGAACGTGCTGGCGGCGATCGCGGCCAGCACCAGTACCACGCCGATCAGCAGCACCGAGGTGAGCCGGCGCCGGAACAGCCTCCGGGTCTCCGCACGAACCAGGCTCATCGACCCCACCCATTCTGACCCGCGGCGAGCGCGTTCTCGTCCACCTGCCGGTGGTGACCCTCGACCGGTGCGGTCCCGGTCAGTTCGAGGAACGCGTCCTCCAGATCGGCGGCGATCGGTGTCAGCTCGCACAGATAGATCTCATGCTGCGCCAGCAGCCTGGTGATCTGCGCCGGGCCGGTGACGTCACGGACGGTCAGATGGCCGGCGGTCTCCACGGTGACCTGGGCGCCGGCTTCCCGCAGGATCCGTGCCGCCTCCTCCCGGTCGGTGTCGGGTTCCAGGCTTACCCGGACGGCGCCGGAGGTGTGCTGGGCGAGCACCTCGGTGACCGATCCGGCGGTGATCCGCCGGCCGGCCGAGATGATCGTCACCGAGTCGCAGATCAGCTGGATCTCGGCGAGGATGTGGCTGGACAGCAGCACCGTCATCCCGGACGCGGACAGGTCCCGCATCAGGGTGCGCATCTCCCGGATGCCGCCCGGGTCGAGGCCGTTGGCCGGCTCGTCCAGGATCAGCAGTGTCGGCTCCTTGAGCAGGGCGGACGCCACCGCCAGGCGCTGCTTCATGCCGAGAGAGTAGGTCTTGACCTTCTCCTTGGCGCGGTCACGCAGGCCCACCAGGTCGAGCACCGCCGGCACTCGGCCGCGGTCCACACCGCCGGCGTCGGCGAGCAGCGACAGGGTGGTCTCGGCGGTGAAACGGCCGAAGAACTGCGGGCTCTCCACGATGGCGCCGACCCGGCCGGCGACCTCCGGCAGGTGCCGGGGCACCTCCCGGCCGAGCAGCGTCATCCGGCCGCCGTCGGGCTGGATGAGGCCTAGCAGCGTACGCAAGGTGGTGGTCTTGCCCGAGCCGTTCGGGCCGAGGAAGCCGTGCACCTGCCCGGCCTCGACGACCATGTCGAAACCATCGAGCGCGTTACGCGCGCCCTTGCGGCTGCGATAGGTTTTCCGCAGCCCCGATATTTCCAGTACGGGAGTCACGCGCGGAACCTTAGAGCAGCCCCGCCACCCCGGGAAGCGGCGGCTCAGCCTCCTTCGGCGGCTCCCAGGGCAGCCGGGCGGTGAAGAGCGCGACCATGGCGCTGCGCGGCGGGCAGTGTGGCCGCCTCGCCGCCGGTCAGCGCGCCCTGGACCAGCAGGCATCCCGCCGGGGCCGTCCCGCCGGTGGTCGACTCGACGGCGCCGTTCAGCCAGGCGCGGACGATCGCGCCGGCGGTCGGCTCGCGCATCGCCGCGGCCGAGTAGATGACGACGTCGTCGATGTAGTGGCGACGGCGACGACTCCGACCGGCTCGCCGTCGAGGACCAGCAGGGCCCGCCACGCGCCTGGGCGGGCAGAGCCGTTACTCACCAGCATTCGGCCGGGTCTGATCAGTAGTAGCCCTTGACCGTGTTGCTTCGCACCGAGTGCGATTTGGCGCCGGATGGGAAGACGGTGACCTTGGCGTAGTTCTCGTCCTGACCCTCCCAGTCCTCGTTGAGCAGGGCGCCCGTGCAGGTGTACTGGTGCCAGTAGTTCCCGTTCGCGTCGGTGGTCAACGGCCACGCGTCGCAAACCGGTGTGTCGTCGAACCAGCCGTCCTCACCGATGATCTTGATGGAATAGCTCGTCGCCACCGCCTGTGGCAGATTGAAATGACCGGTCACGGTGAGCGAGTAATTGCCGCCGCCCTGCGAACGGATCGTAAGAAAGGCCGACTCTGCCACGGCCGCGGCCGGCCGCGCCTCGGCGAGCCCGATTGTTGTGGCCGCAGCGCCCGTTAAGAAGAGCGCCACCAGTCTTCGCTTGTGGTTCATGTTGTCCTCCGCTTTCGGTCTTTTCTCGCGCCGTTGGCGCGGGACACGCTGCCGTTTCCTGAGACGGCGCAGAACCGATCGTGGGAATGAACCGTCCCCGGTTGACGGCAGCGATTTGACGGCGCCTCGCCGAGGCGGGAGGTCGGTGGCCTGGCACAGCCCCTCGACGCGTCTGCGGGATCACTCCCACCCGGGTGAATGCGCCTCCGTAGCGTCGTGTCCGTTTCACCCATAAATAATTAGGCTTGAACAGCCTACAGCGACCCGCGCGGCGGGGTCGTCCAGAACGGTCACAGGTCCTCGCAGGAAGTTCGCGTTCATGCCGCGCCTTGGGGTGTATTGATGTATTCGCCGTCAACCCCTGCGGTGGTTACGTTTTCGGCCGCAAGTCGCTGAGCTGAACGCCGACTGCGGTCGCATCGGCCGATCGGACGGGGTCAGGCGACAATCGGCTATTTCCATGTGCGAAGGACGGTCCGCGACGCCTAGGAAAGAGCCATGACCAACGAGGTGACCGTCCCCCTGCTGCCCTGCGCGTCGATTGACGACATCGTCACCTTCTATGAGGTTCTCGGCTTCAGAACCACGTATAAGCAGCGCAAGCCCTACCCCTGTGTGGGACTGCAACGTGAAGACCTGAACCTGCAGTTCTTCGAGATTGCCGGGTTCGACCCGGAGCAGTCCTACGGCTCCTGTCTCGTGCTCACCTCGGACATCGCGGAACTGCATAGGGCTTTCGCCGCCGGCATGCGGGCCGCGTACGGCAAAGTCCTGGTGTCCGGAATACCGCGGATGACCCGGCCCAGGGCTCGCAAGAACGCCGACGGGCTGGGCGGATTCAGCGTCATCGACCCGGGCGGCAACTGGATCCGCGTCTTCCAGAACCCCGCCACGATGCCCACGCCGGCGCCCGCACCCACCGGGCGCCTCGCCAAAGCACTGGCGAACGCCGTCGTGCTAGCCGACTCCAAGGGTGACCTCGGCCAGGCAGCCCGCATTCTCGACAGCGCGTTGGCTCGCCCGCAGGCCGACGATGACCCTGTCACACACGTCGAGGTTCTGGTGTACCGCGCAGAACTGGCGATGGCGCTCCATGACCGGGAAACCGCAGCCGAAATGCTGGCCCGCATCGAGCACATCGCGCTGAACGCGGACGAGACCGGAAGGGCGGCACCGGCCTTCGAGATCGCTGCCGACCTCGCAGCGGCGCTGCGATGAGTTCGAGGGTGCAGTAGCCGTCAGGACCACGGAATGGCCGCACCCGCGAGCGTCACGCCGTCGCGCGTACGGGCGAGATCCCGCTTTCGAAAAAAGTTCGGGGACCCGGGAACATCCGAGCCCGCGCGCTTCTCTGATCATCAACAACGGAGCAGGGAGGCAACAGATGACCGAGTACATGGACAACGACGCCGACGGCTACTACGAGACGCTGGTCGCTGACACCGACGCCGACGGCCACTACGAGACCGTGGTCGCCGACATGAACGCGGACGGCACCTACGACGTGGCCGCTGTGGACACCAACGCTGACGACATGGTCGACCGTGTGGCCGCCGACCTCGACGGCGACAACGTGGTGGAGAGCTTCTTCGCCGACCGTGACCTCGACGGCCGGTTCGACGCGGCCGGTGTCGACACCGACGGCAACGGGGTTGTCGACTACACCGTCCTGGATGACGACGCTGATGGCATCGCCGACATGGAGATCGTCGACGCTGACGAGAACGGTGTCGACGACGCGGCCGAGGCGGCCCCGGCCGCCGAATACGCGACCGTCGGCGGCACGCCGGGCGACGACGATGTCCCGGGCGTGATCCTCGAGATCACCGAATAGTCCGGCCAGGACAACGACGCCGCGCCCGCCGGCGCACAACGAGCCTGACCCCGCACGCCTCGACCAGCCGGCACCGGTGGAGAACCCGGCCCGGCTGGCGTGAGCGTGCGGCTCAGCCGGACTCGGCGCGCAGCAACGCGGCCATGCTGGCCCGGGCCCGGTACAGGCGGCTCTTGACCGTCTGCACACCGACGTCCTGGTGGGCGGCGATCTCCTCGTAGCTCAGCTCACCGTACTCGCGCAGCACCAGCGCGGTCCGGAACGGTTCGGGCACCTGTGACAGGGCCGCCTGGACCCGGTCCCGTTCGGCGTGCTGGTCGGTGTGGTCGTCGACCACGATCAGGTAATCGTGCTCGTCGACGGCGAACGGGGTGTCCCGGCGGCGGCGGACGACGGCGAGCGCCGCGTTCGCGGCGATCCGGTACAGCCAGGTGCTGAACCGGGCGTCCTCCCGGAAGCTGCCGAGATGCTGCCAGGCGGCCATGAGCGCGTCCTGGAGGGCGTCCTCCGCGTCCGCATGGTTGCCGGTCAGCCGCAGGCAGATGGCCCACACGCGGGTACGGCACGCGCCGGCCAGCGCCGCGAAGGCGGCGCTGTCGCCGGCGCGTGCCCGCGCGACGAGCGCGGCGTCACTGTCCGGCTGGGTCATGACTCGGCCCGCCGGGCGATCAGCTGGTACGACCGGGCCAGCACCCGGCCGGCCTCCGCCTCGGCGGGCAGCAGCGCGAACGCGGCCTGGGACTGCGCGGCGCCGGCCCGGCGGCGCGCCTCGCCCGCGATGTCGCCGGTGGCCGCCGTCTCGGCCAGCCCGAGTCTGGCGGGATCGGACGAGTCCGCGGCGACCTGCTCCAGTTCCACCCGCAACGGCGAGGTGGGCGCCTCGGCGACCAGATTGCGCAGGGCACGCAGCTCGCGGACCGGATGCAGGGCGGGATCCAGCCGAGCCTGTTCGATCAGAGCGAGCACCGCGCCGGTATCCGCTTCCGAGGCGTCCGCGGCGCGGGTCAGCACGGCCATCGCCCGCATCGCTTTCAGCGCGTGCGCGCGGCACAGCAGGCTGCGCCGCAGCAGGTCCTCGACCCGGCCGAGCCCGGACACGGTCTCCAGCCAGTTCACGAGCTGGTGTGCGCCGGTGGCGCAGTGGCGCCGTCCCTCGTGCACACCGTGGACGCCCAGCGCGGTGTAGAGCCGCTCCAGCGCGGCGACGTCGATCCCGTCGGGCAGCGGCAGCCGGTGGCGCAGCCGCAGCCGCTGGTCCGGCACGCCGGTGGTGGCCGCGAGGACCCGGGCGTCCCCTTCGCGGATCAGGCCGGTGCGTGCGGTCTCGGCGAGCAGGCCGGCAGCCGCGATGACCGCCGAAACGTCCGCGGCACGTGCGCCGGCGAGCCGGGCGGCCGCCGCGTCAGCCGCCGCGAACGGGTCCGTGCCACCGTCGCCGAACAGGTCGGCCTGCGACAGCACCCCGATGGCGTTGACCGCGCTGGCACCCAGCTCACCGGTGGCGCTCCGGAACTGGCGGAGGAACTCGACCTCGTCCTGCCGTTCTGCCTCACGGAACACGAAGAGCACGGCATCCGCCTGGCCCGCGGCGTACCGGGACGCCGCTTCGGACCCGTCCGGGGAGACGCCGAGCACCGCCTCCCGGGTGGCATCCTCGTTCTCGCCGGTCAGGGTGGCCAGGCCGGGTGTGTCGATGAGGGTCTTGTCGCGCAGCGCGGCGGCCTGGAGGTGCACGACGATCCGGGCGACGTCCTCGGCCGGCGTCCCGAGTGTCTCCGGCAGCCGCCCGTCGTGCAGCGGCAGGTCACGCCGGGTGCCGTCGTGCAGGTGGAGTTCGGCGCGTTCGGGGGCGCCGTAGCGGTACCAGGTGACCGTCCGGGTGCACTCGCCCGCCGCGGTCGGTGCGATCCGGCGCCCGACGAGCGCGTTGACCAGTGTCGACTTGCCGGCCTTGACCCGTCCGACGACGGCGACCCGCAGCGGCTCGCCCACGGTGTCGCGGATGGTGGCGGCCGTCTGCCGGCCCACCTCGTCGAGCAGCGGGGCGACCTCGTCGCACAGTTGCGCGATCCGCGCCGGGACGGGATGCATCAGGGCCTGCCCAGGTGGGTGCGGATCAGGTTCGCGACCTCGGTGATCTGGTCGGTGCGCAGCTGTACGTCCGCGCCGGGTGGCGGGCAGTCGGCCCCGGGCCGGTAGGTGGTGCCGACGACGATCCGTCGCTGCACGTTGCCCCAGTCCACCCTCATTCGTACGCCGGTGACCACGTCGGGGGTGAGGATCACCGGAACGCCGTTCCAGCCGATCCGGCCGCTGGTCAGTTCGAGCAGCGTGCCGGCGATGGGGATCACCACAGCGGGCGGCCTGGCCCCGGCCGCGGGGTAGAACAGCAGTTGGCTGGGCCAGCCGGTCATGCCCACGCCCATCACCGAGACCTGGTGGGTGTGCTTCGGCGCACCGAGACCGGTGAGGATGAGCTGGGTCAGGTCCGGCGGCCGGGCGGTGACCGCGGCCAGCCCGGCGCCGCCGGAAGGCGTGTAAAGATCGGCGAGGTCGTGCAGGTACGCCTGCTGTTGCGGCGTGGGATGCGCGGGGCGAACAGTCGCGGGCCGCGACGGCGCGGCGGCCTCGGCCGGTTCGGTGGCGGCCGACAGCCAGATCCGGTCGGGTTCGGGCGGGTCACCGTGGGTGAACGCGTCCAGGTAGTGGTCGCCGGGCGCCCAGGTGGACCAGTCCGGCCGCCGCAGGATCTCCTGCCGCTCCGACTCGGTGGCGGTGCACCAGGTCCGCATGACACGTACGGCCCAGACGTCACCGGGTCCGTGCTCGTCGTTCCAGCGCTTGCGGGCCGCCGGTTTCCAGTGGGCGGCGAGCCACGGCGGCGAGTCCCCGAAGAAGATCTTGACCGGCAGCGGCACACCGGACGCCGCCGGCTGCGGAATCTCCAGACCCGCGTTGTCACGGCGCATCCGGGCGATCAGGCCCGGATCGGCGATCACCCGTTCGATCAGACCGGGTACGCACATCAGGGCGGCCAGGACCACCAGGTCGTCGATGAGCGCCGGGCCCTGCGGCGTGCCCGCCAGCGCGGCCGCGAGCGCGGGGTTGACCTGGAGAACCCGCTGCGCCGCCGCGCTGAGACCGGCCCCGGGCGCGGTCGGCGACGGGTTCGTGACGACGGTGGGCACGGCCACCGGCGTCTCCGCCGTCCGGGGCGCCGCCGGCGCGGGCACGGTGGCTGCGGCGGCCGCGACGGCGTGGTGTGCCCCCAGCGCCACGACGAGTTTCGGATCCTCGAGCGTGGCCGGTGGACGGCCCAGAAGTGCGGTCAGGTCCCGCTGGACAGCGCGCAGGTGTGCCGAGCCGCCGGTGAGGTAGAGCGCGTGCAGGTCCCCGGCAACCAGACCGGCCTGTGCCAGGGTCTGTGCGGTCAGCTCGGTGGCCCGCCGGACCTGCGGTGCGACCATCTCGTCGAACTCGGCCGCAGTGATCGTCACCACCTCTTCGGCGTCGCCGGCCACGACCGGGATGCTGGCGTGCTCGTGCTCGCTCAGCTCGTGTTTGGCCTCGCGGACGTCGTTGCGCAACGCCAGCAGTGCCCTGGCGTTGGCCGGGTCGCGTACCGCGCTCACCAGGTCGCCGCGGTCCCGCTCCTCCAGCCGGGCCAGCACGGCCGTCAGCAACAGATGATCGACGACGTCGCCGCCCAGCGGGTCGGCGCCGGCCGACGCGAGCACCCGCATCCCGGCGGCGCCGCCGTCGGTGCGCAGCAGGGCCACGTCGCAGGTGCCGCCGCCGAAGTCGAAGACCGCGACCGTGCTGCCGGCCGGCGGTGGCGTCGTGTTCGCGTAGTGCGCGACGGCCGCGATCGGCTCCGGCACCAGGCGCAGGATCTCGTCGGGGAAGCCCGCCTCGACCGCCGCGGCCCGCAGCACCCGCCGGCGCGGTTCGGCCCAGTCCTGTGGGTGGGTGAGCAGTACCGCGTCCGGCCGGTCGTCGCCGCCGACCCGGGCGGCCCGGACCGCGACGACTCGCAGCACGGCGGCGACCAGCGTCACCACCGGGATGTCGCGGCCGCCCAGCAGGACGGTGTCCTGCCCGATCAGGCGTTTCGGTGAGCGCTCGAACCCGTCCGGGTGCAGCCGCGCGGAGCGGACGGCGGCGGTGCCGACCTGAATGTCCTGCGGGGTGGCCAGCACCGCGGACGGCATCTGTTCCGCCGAGTCCGACAGCCGGACAGCCGTCGGCGTCGCGTCGCCGCGCCGGTAGGCGGCAGCGGTGTTGGAGGTGCCGAAGTCGATCGACAGGGACCAGCCGGGCAAGTCAGTATGTCTCCGGTTCAGGCCCTGGTAGCCAGGGGTCGGGTGAGAGCGGCTGCGCGACATCGTGATCTTCGACCACGTCTTCGGTCAACTGCCCGGACGGGTCGTGCCACCAGTCCGTGTCGTCAGCCGCCGGGTCCACCGGGGTGACGAGATCCGCCTGGTCGGGCACCAGATCCGCGGATTCGATCCGCTCCGCGTCCGGGTCGAGCGCCCGCGCCAGCGCCGCGGACCACACCGCCCGCGGGGGTGCCGGCGGCTCACCGAGCACCCCCTGTTCCGGCTCCAGCGGATCGCTCACGAGCGGTGCCCCAGCAGTGCCCGGCCGACGAGCAGGACCGGCAGGACGACGTACGGCCGCTCGACGAGCCACGACACGACGTCCGGGAGCCGGCCCGAAACCGGAAGCGGCGCCGGCTCCGCGCCGGGCATCTGAGCGGGTGGTCGGTCGCAGACGAGGGCCGCGTTACCGGAGTCCGCCCAGGCGTCGGCCAGGACGTCCAGCGGAACCTCCATCCGGTTGCCGTCGCCGGTTCCGGGGTCGGAGAGGATCGCCACGCCGCGGTCGACGTCGATGCCGGTCAGGACCACGGCGTGATCGGCGCCGGCCTCGTCCTCCCGGCCGTACCAGATCTCGTCGCCGTCCACCGCCAGCATCACCCGCCGTCCCTCCGCGAGGTAGTCCGCCAGTGCCTCGACCCCGATGCCGATCTGGATCTCGGCCGGTACGCCCGCATCCTCCAGCAGCGCATGCGCGCCCTCGATGCCCATACCGGGCACCCCGTCCGGCCCGACCTCGAACAGGCGAAGCTCATTGGCGCGAGCCACGAACGCGGATTCGTCCGCATGATGTACGCCGGTGTACTCCGACACGATCTGCGCGATGCTGGCCGGCACGCAGTAGCCGTTGGCGGACTGCTCGAACCAGTGCTCGGCGTCCCCGGCCGGGTCGCCGACGAGGCTGCCCTCCACCACCCAGCCGGCACCGCCGGCGGGCGCCACCCCGGCTGCCTCCTCGCCGTACGGCTCCCCGGACAGGTCGGGCAGCAGCCGTACCTCGTCGATGTCATCGTCGGGCAGTGACGGCAGCAGCGTGTCCGCCCAGCTGTGGTCGTCAGTCATCGGTGGCTCCCTGCGTGTTCTCCGGTCGTCGCGAGTCTGATGCGCCGAATCCCGCCGATGTTCCCGGCGCCGCCAGCGAATCGAGTTCGCGCTCGACGAGGTCCCGTTGGTCGGTCACGGCCTCGAGGTCACGCTCCAGCGCGGCCAGGCGGTTCCTGCGGTCGGCGGCGGAAGCCCCGGCCGCGTTCTCGGCATCGGCCACGATCACCTCGATCCGCGCGATCTCCGCCTCCAGGTGGTCCTCGACGGCGATCATCAGTTCCGGACGGCACTCGCGGATCGCGGAGTCCACCGCGGCGACGAGGTCGCCGCGCAGCGCCGAGACGGACTCGGTGAGGGCGATGTCGAGCTTCTGCCGGCCGACGCGCAGCTTGCGGGCGCCCAGGGTCAGCAGGAACCAGGCGCCCCCGAGCACCAGGCCCACCGGCCCGCCCATCGCGGACGTCCCGGCCAGGCCGAACTTGCCGGCGAGGCCCGCTCCCATGAGTGCCGAGTTGGCGATAGCCGGATCGAACCCGCCCCCACGCGGATCCAGGTTCCGGCGGCCGGGGGTCAGGACGACCTCGACCCCGGCGGTCACCGGTTGCAGCGTCGCGACCGCGGCGTCGACGCTGCCGAACAGCTCCGCGGCGGCCGCCACCAGGTCGTCGCGTAACCGGTCGGCGACGTGTGCCGCGATCAGGAGGAACTCGCTGTTCAGCTCCGCGAGCACGGTGGCGGCGCCGGCCTCGGTGACACCGCTCCACTCCCGGCTGATCCGCAGCCGCCAGCGGTCGCGCAGCTCGTCGACGAGCCGGGTGATGTCGCGGACGGCGGATTGACGCACCCGGCCGAGGTCGCGTTCCAGGTCGAGGCGCCAGCGGCGTTTGCGGGCGCGCAGTAGCTCCAGCGCCGCGCGTTCGGCGTGGACCGGATCGCCGTTGCCGGGCATCGCGGTGAGCGCGCGGCGGTGACCGTCCAGCTGCCCGGTGAGCCGGTGCAGCCCGGACACCGCGGTGCGCAGCACGTTGGCCAGCCCGATCGTGCGGGCATCCGACTCCCGTCCGCGGAGCACCTCGGCCAGTGCCGCGATGTTCGACTCCTGCTCCAGCAGCGGCTGGATCTCCGGGTCCTCGACCTCGCGTGACTCGGCCGCCAGCGTCGCCGAAACGGCGAGCATCGGCGTGTCGGCGAACCGGGGGGCGTGCCGGCGCAGCAGCGCCTGGTTCGCCGCCACGATCTGCCGCCCCGAGTCGGCGTAGCGGTCGGCCTTGGTGACCGCGAACACCACCGTCTCCACCTGCTCGGCCGCCTCCGCCAGGAACCGCAGCTCCGGAGCGGTGAGAACCTGCCCGGCGTCGGTGACCATGAGAAGCACACCCGCGCGTGCGGCCGCCCACCGGGCGAGGCGGCTGTGCGCCGACTCGATGCCGCCGACGCCCGGGGTGTCCACCAGCGTGATGCCGGGCAGCCAGCGGCTGACCGCCGCCACCTCGGCATGAACTGGCGCATCGGGGGAGTCGCCGGGGCCGGCACCCAGAAGAGCCACGGCCTCCTCGCGCGGCACCTGCCGCCGCCCGGCCGGACCGGTCAGTGCCCAGCCCTCATCCGGCAGCTCCTGCGACGGCGGCACCACGTGCAGAAACGTTCCGGCCGGGACGTCCGCGCCGATCGGGGACACGTCGCGGCCGGTCAGCGCGTTGACCAGCGAACTCTTGCCACGCCTCACCTCACCGACGACGACGATCACGAGCCGGTCGCTCGTCGCCTCGGCCAGTGCGGCGTCCAGGCGCGCCAGATAGTCGTCCAGCTTGTGCTGTTTGAACAGTTTTCGGGCGCCGATGATCGCGCTGTGCTGGTTCCGGGTCACGGCGAGGCGGGACGACTGCACACACGCTCCCTGGCTGGTGGCGGAGATGCTGGTCAGGCCCCGCGGTGGAAAGGATGGTGCCACGAGCACCGCTGCCGGTCGAAGGCGGATCCGGTCAGCGTCCGGCCCACCGCACCCGCAGCCGGAACCAGGACCGCCGCAGCAGGAAGTAGAACTCGGCGGCGAACCAGTTCCGCACCCGCAGCGCCAGCAGCAGCAGCGGGACCGTCGTCAGCGGCGTAGCCACCGCCCGCAGCCCGGAGCCCGATCCCGGTGCCGGATCAACGACGATCAACAACCCACTCAGCGCGATCGCGGCCAACCGCAGCACCGCGACCCCGAACGTCACCCGCCACAGATTACGGCGGATCAGCGTACGGGCCGCCGGTGCCAGCCGGCGCAACCGCCACCGCAGGAACACCACGGCCGCGGCCACCCCGAGCAGCACCGGCGCCACGGCGAGCAGCACACCCGCGGTCCCGGCCACCTGCTCCCGGCACGCGGCAGCCACGACGACCGCGACGACCAACGGCACCGTCGCCGCATCGGTCAGCAGCCACAGGGCCCGGCGGGCACCCGACGTGGCGGTGCGCAACACGTCCGTGTCGTGCGGGGCGGCACGCAGGGTGTCGCCGAGCAGCGCCGACGAACGCAGCGCCCGGCCCCGGTCGGAATCGACGGCGCCCAGCCGGTGCAACGCGACGGTGCTCTCCGGATCCAGCGCCAGGGCCGCACGGTAGGCCTGCCGGGCACCACGGAAGTCGGCCATCCGCCGTAACACATCGCCCGTCACCAAATGCACGATCGGTTCCTGCGGAGCCATCCGCCGGGCGCGGTCCGCGGCCGCCCCCGCTGCCACGATCCGGGCTGTCCCACCGGCCGCGAGCAGCGCCTCCGCCAGCGTGACGTCGTTGCGGAAGTCGTGCGGGTCGAGCCGCCGCGCTTCGGTGGCGGCGTCGATGGCCGCACGGGTACGGCGCAGCTCCAGCAACGCCATGGCCCGCTGGCGATGGACGGCGGGATCGGCCGGGACGAGCGCGGCCGCCTGCTCGGCGACGCTGAGCATCTCGTCGTACCGGCCGGCCTGGTGCAGGCAGTAGGCGAGCGCCCGCAACGCCGCGACATCGCCGGGATCCTCGGCGAGCAGCCGCCGCAGCACCGGCACGGCGGCGCTCGCCCGCCCGATCTGAGCCAGGTGCAGAGCCTGGCGGATCTGGACGGCCGATTCCGGGTGAGCACCCGTCACCGCTGTTCGGCCTTTTCGCCGTACGCGACCGGCCCGGCCTCGATCCCCGCGGCCGGGCTGGAAACCAAAACGTCCTCAGTCATGATCGGCGCAGGGTACCCGGAGGCCGGTGCTGCGCTGGCCTTTGCCAACGAAGTCTGTCCGAGTGCCACTCGACCTTTTCCACAGCGAAGCGAACCGGTGACGGCACCGCTTTCCGGCGCGGAGGCACCACGCCGACTCCGACGGCCTGTTGCGAGCCTCTCCGCCATTTCGACTGCAGTAGCGACTGCGCGGCGATGTGCGCGGATGGACCGGGCCCCTGACTTATCTGTGGGACGTCCGCCAGCCGTCGTCTAAGGTTCGCTGTTTATGGGAACGACCTACGAAACTCTGCTGGTCGCCGCGGATTTTGACGCGACCTTGGATGCGCTGTGCGACCTCGGGGTCGTCGGGTTCCTGGTGCCGCTGACCGAGAATCGGGTGGCGGTGCTGCCTCCACCGGGCGAGAACTCGGACACCGCTCCGGTCCGTCGGATCGGCGCGGAGCTGAGCGTGGCCCTCAACTGCATGACGCTGGCCATGTCCGTCTTCGACTCAGACCTCGTCAGCTGTTACGTGATCCGTGACGGCGAGGAGATCCACTCCTACTTCTCCCGCACGGACATGCTGGTGAAGTGGTACGAGGAGAACGGCGAGCTGGTTGCGGAGCTGGACGGCATCGTCTACCCGGCCGACCACGAGTTCGCGAAGGGCCCGAGAGGCGACGATCCCGAAATGTTTGCCCCGTTCGCGGTCGGCCCGCCTGACCTGGACGCCATCGCCGCTGCCCTGCGCGACCAAGGCTCCTACGCGTTCACCATGGTCGAGGACCAACACTACGAGATCCTCGAGGCTCTTGGGCTTCCGGCTGGGGCGCTGACCACCTCGTACTGGGGCTTCTTCCCCGACGAACACCCGGGCGCTATCGAGCTGGTGCTCGACGAACTGGACTGATCAGTGAAACCGGTCGACGGCTTGTCACAATGCCGTTCGACCAGTGAGTCGACCGCCACCTCACCCGGCTGGCACACGCGGAAAGGCGGCAAATTCGGATACCCGGCCAGCGTTTCGCATCAGGTGCCGAGAATCAGCCTCGCTCGGGCTGTGGCGAGAAGCCGCAGGCCGGGTAGCGCGGCCTGTTCAGCCCGTCGAGCGGCGGCGCGGTCGGCCGCAAAAGCCTTTCGGTGTGCCAGCTCGTCACCCCGCAGCGTGTCACGCGCGGAGCCGCCGGCAGGAAACAGCACCCTGCGTCCGATCTCGAGAGCCCGCCCGGAAACCCAGTACTCCTGTACCCGTTCCGCCAGTTCGGTCAGCGCTGGACCAAGATCCGGAGTGGGCAGACCGGCGAGGTAACGGTCTTCGTGGAACGACAGCTCCCAGCCGGGCCAGAGCTGTGGCCACCGTTCCCGGGTGCCGCAGAGCGGCCTGATCGTCCAGAGCTGCGCGAGGCGGCGCGAGGTGTCCAGATGTAGGCCACCGAGCGGCACATGGTCGGGGGCGGTGATCGGCTCCCGGCTCGTAAGCAGGTCGATCAGCCGTACACCGTGTTTCCATGGTGCGTCGGCGTAACCCGGCAGCGCCCAGAGGACGCCGTCAACGGTGACCAGATAGCCCGCGTCGTCGGGATCGATGGGCGGCTCCTCGGGCGGGTCTAGATCGTGCAGGGTTTCCGGATTGACGCCGACATAACGCGCAAGGTCAGCCAGGCCGTCGTAGGCCCACTCGATCCGCCAGCCCGGCCAGGTTCGCGACCAGCCATCGAGCATCGCCAGCCGCCACTCATACGCCGCCTTCGTTGAACTCAGCCACGGCAGCTCGGTAAAGACGAGCATTACCTGCCTGTCGACGTCGAGCACCACACCGCCCTCGCACAGAGTGTCACCCAGCCACTCCTGCCCCTCATCCGGGTCAGACTTTCGCGCGTGCTCGTCCAGCCACGCCAACACCAACTCCGGCCCGACAGCGACGTGGTAGTCCAGCCCGTAGCCGTAACCGCCCCCGAAGATGGAGTTACGGACTTGGCCGTCTCGTACCACTATGTAGTGCACCCTGCTACCCACAACCGATGATCATAGTTGCCATGCCTTACCGCTATTTGGACGACGAGGAGTGGATCGGCGGCAGAGGAGACGTCTAGAAATTGCGAGGATGACGCACTCTCATCGGCACGATCGGACGTCCACGGCCCGCGGCTCCGGTGACTCACGTAGTGTCCGATCGGCGGCAGGACTCAATGCCTGCTGTGCGCTGTCCGATCCATCGTCCTGACGACTGCTTGACCTCAACACGGGTTGAGTTCTTAGCGTCAGTGGCATGCACGGGACCGATAGCGAGGAGCGGCCAATGGAAGAGATCACGCAACGGGTGGCGCTGGACGACTCGACCTTTCGTACGACTGCGACGAAAGTCGCTGCGGATCTGGCGGCGCAGTTGCAACGAGGCGGAGACGCCTTGGACGCCGACGTCTACGACGCCTGGTTCGCCGCCGACATACTCTGGGGCAGTCCTTACGGAGCGACTCTGACAGGGTTCGAGGGGTTGAACGCGATTCACCACCGATTGATGAGCCAGTCGGCGCCGCTGACCGCGCCCCCGGCGCCGGCCTCACGGTTCGAAGTCGTGTCGGTCCTGGCGCCCGCGCCCGGCGTCGTTGTGGCGCATATCCGCCGTCAGGCACTCGCTGTGGACGGCTTTTCCGAGATGGCCCTCTACGTGCTGATCGAACGCGAAGGCCGGTGGTGGCTGGCCGCCGCTCAAAACACGCCGGTCAGGCGAACGGACAGCACGCTGCCCGCGTCTCCCGCCAGCTGAACCATCGGTGTCGGTAGTTGTGGCAACGCACTCACATCGGCGAAGCCGGGTGGCGGACGCCCGGACCCACCACCACCGGGAGTGACCGCTGGCGAGGCAGTGCCGCAGTCCGAACACTAACGCTGTTACATGTTCGCTTGGCCTGTGCCGCTCAGGTGCCCTGTCGGCGGAGAACGCCGAACCGGCGAAGGGATCATCCACCTTCAACCGAGTCCGAGGGCGAATAGGCCAGCGGCCGGGGTCACCTTGCGCGTGGTCCCGGCCGCCGGCTCCTCGGATCAGCCCAGGTCGAACTCGCCGTCCTTCGCGCCGCCCACGAACGCATTCCACTCCGCCGTGGTGAAGATCAGCGGCTCCCTGTCCGGGTTCTTCGAGTCGCGGACCGCGATCGCCTGCCCGACGACCGCGACCTCTACACAATGTCCGGCGGAGCCAGACCGGCTGCTCTTGCGCCAGCCGGCGCCGGCCAGGTCAGCCTCGTCGACCTGCATCCCCTTGACCTCGATCACGATGTACTCCTCTCCTGCCCGGCCGGTGCGGCCGGGAAGCTCAGCCGCCGCCCGGCAGTGCCCAGAGCTCGGATTACCCGGACCACGGCGGCGCACTCTGCGGACCAGCCACATGGGTGAGGGTCAAGTCGACGGATACGCCAGCGGGGGAGCATGAACCGCCACCTGTCGAGGCTTCGGTGTCCGCCGCGCACGGGGATCGGGTCGCGCGGATCAGTCACGGGCCGCCGCCGACGCGAGATGGAGGCGGTAAATGGCGTTCTCGCCCTCACCGTCGTCGAGCGGCGCGAGGGCGAGCTGGTCGGTGGGGACCCGTCGCACGTACCCGAAGCCGGATCCGCTGTCTATCCACACCTCGGCCCAGCCATCGGTCGGCAGAATGCGCGGGCCCACGGCCAGGAGCGGCGGGGGCACCGTGTGCGGCTCAGGCATGGCGAATCAGCAGCCCCGGTGCGGGGTTGCCGTGCGTGCCCCGGCAGATGCCGCACAGGGCGCGGGTGGCGTCTCGTGGCGGTGGGCTGGACATCGGCGTGTAGAGGTGCGGGCCGTATTCGACCTGCTCCACCACCACGTGCGGCGTGTCGTCGACGTTGCCGCACGGACACCAGCGGTGGCTCGGGTAGTCCGTGATCGCCCGGAGCACCGGTAGGGCCGCCCGGTTGCCGTCGCCGGCCTCGCGGCAGTGCGGGGCGTGCAGTACGACGCCGGGTGGGTAGTCGCGTCTCATGTCGCCCGTCTCGTCTGCGCCCGCACCGGGTCGGGTACGGCCTGGCCGTCGTCGAGGATGCGCCGGACCGCGGCGGACCGCTCGGCGGCCTCACGCCGAGCGGCGTCACGCTCGGCGTGTGCGGCGGCGACACGGCCTCGCCAGCACGCACGGCGGATGATCTCTGCTATCACGCTCGCCTCCCCGGGGTTCAGGGAGCGGTGGGCCGGACAGCCTTCATGTGGAGACGGCCCGCCGCTCACGGGCAGCGGCGGGTGATCACGAACGTCTCACCGTCATGCAACAACCCGCCGCCGCTGCGATCGAAGCTAAGGGCGGGCAGTTAGGAGCAGGGGCACAATTTGTGCCCCTCGCTCATGCGGCCAGCAGGCCGATCTTGACGGCGAGTTCGGATGCACGCCGACGCCGGGCCGGGCTCTTGGACTCGGCCTCTTCGAGGACGATTCGTTTGGCGAAGCCGTTGTACTTGATCGTCTCGGGCGCAGCCTCGTGCGCCTTCTCCAGGGTGGCCAATGCGACGTCGGGCTGTCTGTCGAGTTGGTACCCCCGCGCCTCCTCGACCCGGTGCCGGGCGCGCCGCGGACGAGACGGGATGATCACCGCGTCTGCCGCCGCAGACTGCCGAACCGACTCGCCGCCCTGGCGCAGTTCCACGGCCACCGTCACCGCGTGCGCCCCCATGATCGCCCGCGAGTACGAGGTGACCGGATGGTAGTACGCCTCCGGCAGCCGGTCAGCCATGGCGCGGGCGGTTTCCCAGTATCGCCACGCGGTGCCGGTCGCCCCGCGTCGAGCAGCCGTGTACCCGGCCTCAAAGGTGAGAGCCCCCGTAATCGCCAGGACATCGGGTGACGCGTCCTGGAGTAGAGGCTCAAGGTATCTGAGCGTCTCCAGGTTCACCGCGTCGGCGGCATCGAAGTGCGCCGGCCCCGCGTCGCGGTGCGCCTGGGTGGTCAGCCACGCGGCCACGCCGATCGCGTGCGGGTCCTCGGACTCCTGGGCCGCGATCAGGCCGCGCTCAACCATCCGCCACAGCAGGGCGGCGTCTGGCTGGTAGGCCACGAAGAATTGGCTCAGCGAGTAGACCTCAGCCAGCACGGCCTGCGCCGCCCGACGTGCCGGGCCCGTGTCGGCCTGCCGGACGGCGATCTGTGCGTCCCGGATCAGTTCCGGCAGCAACGCCCCGACCACCTCACGGTGGTTGGGAGCCGAGTGCCGTGCCGACCACGCGCGCGCCAGCCGAGCCCGAATGTGGGCGATCGATGACGCCTTTTGAACGGTGGCGACCGGAAAAGCATCCACGGCCGCTTTGACGGCCGCGAGGCGCGGATGACCGGGGCCAGCGAACAGATCTACGTGGAGCGACTGGTCGCCAGTGAGGTCGGCCAGATCGCGCACCCGAAGCGACTCGGCGAGGGCGAGGATGGTTTCCAGCTTCGGCGTTCCAAGGCGGCCAGTCTCCACTCCCTTGACCCACGACCCGGACTTGCCAACCAGACCGCCGAGCTGGTCTCGGGTGAGACCCTTGCGCGTGCGAAGGATCTGAAGTCGCTGCCCGAATGCCAGCGGATCGATGTAGGGGTCCGGAATGTATTTGTCCATTGGGCGCTCCCTGGTAGAGGACAGGGTGCGGCGGCCGGCCTCTACACCGACCGCCAACATCGACGGTACGCCATGACCAACGATCTGCCGGGCTGGTCGCGACGTAGCCGTTCGGATCGTCCTTGGGCCTACCCGCCCGCCGCGCCTCCTCGGCCGCTGTCTGCCGGTTTCACCGATTTGGACGGGCCCGGATCCGGTGCTGCCGACGGGGAAGGCGACGGTGACGTGGAACCCGATGGGGTGGGTTTCACCGGCGCAGTGGGTAGCGGCTGTGACTGCACCGTGCGTTCGGGGAGATCGAACGTCCAGCCCTGTTTCTTCAGCTTCGGGATCAGCCGGGTCAGCGCCGCGACGGTCTGGTCCCGCTCGCCGCCGCCGTCGTGTATGAGCACGACCGCGCGGGGTTGCAGCTGTTTCTCGATCCGGTCGGCGATCACGTCGGCGCCGGGCAGCAGCCAGTCGTCCGGGTCGACGACCCAGCCCAGCGGAGTGTGCCCGAGGTCGGTGCCGGCCATGGCCGATTTACCCCACGAACCGAACGGCGCACGGAAGAACGGCACCGTGACACCCGGTACGGCCGCGGCGATGGCGGCGTCGGTGCGGGCGATGTCGGCACTGGCCGCGGCCGCGGAAAGCTGACCGAGGTCGTCGTGCTTCCAGGAGTGGTTGCACAGCACGTGACCTTCGGCGACGATCCGGCGTACCAGCTCCGGGTATTTCTGCACCTCCTCGCCGACCACGCAGAACGTCGCCCGCACGTGATGCTCGGCGAGCAGGTCGAGCACCTGGGCCGTGTAGGGGGAGGGCCCGTCGTCGAAGGTCAACGCGAGCCGCTGGCCCTTGCCGGCGGTGCGGACGACCGGGATGCCGCGGCCGGGTTTGTTGTCGGAGTCCTTGTCCTTGTCCGTCGGCTTCTTGCTCTCCTTCGACCGCCCCGCGTCGCCGACATCGGTACGCCCGACATGGACCGGCTTCGGAAGCGCGGTCTTCGGAAGGTCGTTCAGGGCGACCTGGGTGAAGTCCCGCCAGAGCTGGGCCGGCAGGGTCCGTCCCTCGATCGCTCTACCCACACGGTCGCGGATCGGCCCCGGCCGGGCCTTGCCGATCCACACCGCCGATGCGAGCTCGGGCGTGTAGCCGACCATCCACGCGACCTGATTGTCCTTGGTGTCGCCCCACTGCTGAACACCGGACTTGCCTGCCGCGGGCCGGTTCGGCACCGCGCCGTCGCCGCGCATCACGGCACCGAGCACGGCGGACACGTCGGCGGCGGCACTGCTGTCCAGGACCCGCTTCGAGGCGGCGGTGACAGTCCAGACCTGGCGCCCGTCGGGTGCGGAGACGTTCTCGACGAAATGCCGGTCGTGCCGGACACCACCGGAGGCGAAGGTCGCGTACACGCTCGCCAGATCGTCCGGAGCGACCGCGTACCGCCCGATGGCGATGTCCGAGCGGGTCTTGCCGGGAGTCGGCTCGCCCTCGGCGTCCACCAGGGACCGGGCGCCCGCGTACTTTCGCTGGACACCGAGGTCGTACGCCATCGCACGGACCTTGTCCGCCCCGATCTTCTCCGTGACCGCATAGAACGGGGTGTTGAGGGATTTCACCATCGCCTGTTCCAGCGTGCAGACCGGACACTGCTGGTTCGCGGGGTTCTCCAGCGGCACGCCGAGACGGCCGGTGAACGTTCGCGGCGACGTGCCGTCCCACCGCGACAGGTACCCGATGCCCTCACGCAGCGCCGCGGCCAGCACGATCGGCTTGAACGTGGACGCCGCGGGGTACGCCGCCGAGGCGTAGTCGAAGAAGCCCCGCCCCTCGGCGCCGCCGTAGTATGCGCGGACCCCTCCGGAACCGGGGTCGACCGCGACCAGCGCGACCTGCAGGTCCTTCGGCTGCCCCGCCAGATGGCCCGTGACCTGGGAGACGGCCGCGTTCTGGGCGACCGGATCCAGCGTGGTGACGACCGACAGGCCCTGTGTGTGCAACGCCCGCGAGGTGATGCCGTGTGCGGCCAGTTCCTGCTCGACCCGGTCGATGACCAGGCCGTTGGCTCCGGTGTCGCGCGCCGGGCCCGGGCTCACCACGGGATAGTCGGGTACGGCGTCGAGCCAGCCCAGCTCACGCTCCGACTTGATCACCCAGTTCCACCTGGCCCGTGCCGCCTCGCCGTCGTTCGCCGGGTCGAGGTTGTACGGATCCCTGATCACCGAGGCCAGCACCGCACCCTGCGCGGCGGTGAGCCGTTCCGGGGCGATCCCGAAGTAGGCGTAGGCGGCCGCCGCGATCCCGTACGCGCCTCGACCGTAGTAGATGGTGTTGAGGTACCGCTCGAGGATCTCGTCCTTGGAATACTCGCGCTCCAACTGGACGGCGAGCGCGAACTCCTTGCCCTTGCGCTCCACCGAGACCTCCTGGGTCAGGAACGCGTTACGGGCGTACTGCTGGGTGATGGTCGACGCACCCTGGTGGCCACCGCTCACGTTGGCGACGACGGCACGCAGCACACCGCGGACCGAGACGCCGTGATGCTCGTAGAAGTCGCGGTCCTCGGCGGCGAGCACCGCGGAACGGACCTCCGCGGGCACAGCCGACAGCGGCACGTCATTGCGGTTGGTGGTCCCGACCCGGGCCAGGATGGTACGGCCGTCGCGGTAGTACAGCGTCGACGCCTGCGGCTCGGACGGATCGGTGGGCAGCGGGACCGACCGCACGTACGCCTCAGCGGCCCCGGCCGTCGCGGCGCAGAAGAGAACCACGACGATGACCACCCTCGTCACTATCCGTCGCCATCTGCTTCCCCCGCCTGCAGTTTGTACATTCTCCACGCCCACTGGACGCGGCCAGCACCATGATCCGTGGTATCGATTTATCAACTACTTTGCGTGCTCGAATCACCACATTCACATCTATTGGCGGCGACCTGGTGTTTCGTAAAGGTTGCCTGATCAGCTTATGAATCTTGTCACTTTCCGCCCAGTGACCTCGAAAGGCCGACATGTACAGACCGTGAGCAGGTCGGCACCGCTGTCGGCGCCGGCCGCCTCCGTGACCTACGGCGCCATGGTTCCCGAGGACGTTCCGCCGATGGCCGGGGCCGCATCGGGGTTGTGCGTTTCCCCTTATATTCAAAAATTGCCATGTAACGATGGCCTTGGGGTCGGGTGGGACGCCGAAGCTTAATGAACGTTCGAGTGGCCCATGACTGGCTCCCCGGTCGCTCGGGCGCCCACCGGCAGCCCGCCCTCCACCGGGGCGGGCCGTTCGATAGGAGCCCCGGATGTCCACATCCACCGTCCTGACGAGTGCCCGCCGTGTTGTTCTCCGACTGCTGCTCGCCGCGGCACTCGCCGCCCTGACCATCCTCGGCCCGGCCGGTCCGGCGTTCGCCGTGACCACCGCCGAGAAACTCGCCGTCCTGTCGTCGTTCACCCAGACCAACGTCACCAGCTACAACAGCTGGAACGCCGCCCGGCAGAACCAGGGCGCCTGGTCGGCGTACGCCTTCGACTGGGGCACCGACTACTGCTCCGCCAGCCCGGACAACCCTCTGGGCTTCAACTTCAAGCTCGCCTGCTGGCGACACGACTTCGGCTACCGCAACCACAAGGCGATGGGGATCTTCGACGCCGGCAAGAGCCGCCTGGACTCGATGTTCTACGCGGACCTCAAACGCAAGTGCGCCACCTACGCGGCGGCCGTCCGCCCGGCCTGCTACAGCCTGGCCTGGACCTACTACCAAGCCGTCTCGATCTTCGGCTCCCTGGCGGCGGTCACCGAGCAGGACCTGGAAGCTGCCGCCGAACTCAAGGCCACAGCCACCGCTGGATGACCCTTCCCGCCGAGCGACACCGACCGGCCGCGAGCGGACCAGGAAGGTCCGCCCGCGGCCGGCAGTTCGGGCAGGAAGGCGTCCGCGTCGCTGACCCCCGTCGCCGGCGGTACGAGCAGGTACATTTTTCGACGTGGTTCAGGGTGGCCATGCACGCGGAGTACGCCCACCACCTGTCCGTGGCCCGCGACCGGAACCGGACCCGGGTCGAACGAGACATCGCCCTGGCCGACGTGCTGCTGGCGCCGGATCCGACGACCCCGGCCGCGCTCGACGTGGGCATCACCCTGCATGAACGTGCGGCCACTGCCCGGTCCACGGTGTCGCTGATCAGGCTCGGCATCGCCTACCGGGAACGAGGCTCCCGCCAAAAACGCCCCGACGACCTCCGCCGCGCCGTCGAGGTGACCCGGCTGGCGCTGACCGACCCCGCCATGCCGCCGCGACCGCGAGCCGACGCCCTGTCGATGCTGGCCCTGGCCCTCACCTCCCGCTTCGAACTCACCGGCGAACAGGGCGACGTGACCGAGGCACTGACCGTCGCCCGCGAGGCCGCCCACACGGACATCGAGCCGGGACGTCACCTTCGGCTCAACAACCTTGGATTCGTCCTCATCATGTTCCTGCACCACGTCGGCGGCCGGTCGCTCCGGACCGAACTCGTCGAGGTGGCCCAGGCCGCGGTGGCCACCGCCGCCGATCAGCACGAGCGGGGCTTCGCCGCCGGCCTGCTCGCGGCGGCACTGTCCGAACGGGCCGCCGCGACCGGCGACATCGGCGACCGCACCGCGGCGATCACCGCGTCGAGACACGCCGTCGACGCCCTGACCGGGCACCCCGAGCAGGCCAACCATCTCGCCAACCTGGCCAAATACCACTTCGACCGGTACGGGGACGTGCACAGCCTCGACGACCTGGACCAGGCCGTGACCAGCGCACAGGCCGCGCGAGCCGGAATGGACGCCGACGACCCACGCCGCGGCGACCTGCTGTCCACCCTCACCGGCGCCCTGGAACACCGGTTCACCCTCCGCGGCGACATCGACGACCTGCTCGCCGCCGTCGCCGCCGCCGAGGAAACCGTACAAGGCTCGCCGCCGTCCTCCGCCCGGCACGCGGCCATGCTGTCCAACCTGGCCACGGTCCGCCGCGCGCTGGCGGAACAGACCGCGGACCCCGGCGACGCGAACGAGGCGATCCGGGTGGCACAACGTGCGGCCGCGATCGACGGCGACCGGAATCCGATCCGCCTGCTCACCCTGGCCTCCTGCTACGGCACACGGTTCCGCGTCACCGGCGACGCCACCGACCTCGACCGCGCCGCCAGGCCACTACGACAAGCCCTCACGATCGTCCCCGCCGAACACCCGTTCCGTGCCACCCTGCTGTCCGAACTCGGTCAGCGCCTGATCGAACGGTACGCGCACACACCGGACACCCCGAGCCTGCTCACCGAGGCGATCGACCTGTTCCGCCGGGCGGCCGGCCTGACGACCGCCCCCAGCACCGACCGCATCCGGGCGGCCGGCCGCTGGGGCGCCGCCGCCGGCCGCCACGGCCGCCTCGCCGACGCGGCCCGGGGCAACGCCACCGCGGTCCGGCTGCTGCCGCTGGCCGCCTGGCACGGACTCGACCGGCACAGCCAGGAGACCCAACTGCGCACCTGGAACCCCGTGGTCACCACCGCCGCCGCCCAGGCGATCGACCTCGACCACCCCGGTGACGCCGTCGAACAACTGGAACACGGCCGCAACGTCCTGTGGTCGCACGACCTCGGACGCCGAGCCGACCTGACCGGCCTGCACGCGGTGAACCCGGACCTCGCCGGCCGCCTGGACACGGTCCGCCGCACCCTGAACTGATCGTTGCGCCGAACTCCGCCGGCGGAGACAGGCACACCTTCCCGGCGTCGAACGGCCGTCCACAGGGGTGCCGGTGTCCATGCGTGAACAACCGGCTAGCGTCGCCGGTGAACGGCCCCTGGCCCGAACAGCGAGAGTGAGACATGGAACGCGACAGCTCTGCCGCCCCCGGCCGGATTCCGCCGGTCTATCGAGCAGTCATGACGGCGGCGTGGCCTGTCGTCCGCTGGTGGGGCCGTCTCGAAGTGGTGGGCTTGCACAACCTGTCGACGCACGGCGCGACGATCGTCGCGGCCAACCACGACAGTGCGTGGGACCCCGTGGTCATCGCGTTCGCCGGCCGCCGGCGCCGGCAGATCCGGGCGCTCGCCAAAGCATCCCTCTGGAAGAATTCACTGCTCCGCCGGGTGCTCGACGGAATGGGACAGATCCCCGTACGGCGCGGGCAGGCCGACACGGACGCACTGGACGCCGCGAGGCAGTGCCTCTCTACGGGCGGCTGTCTCGGGATCTTCCCCGAAGGCAGCCGTTCGCAAGGCCGGAACCTGCCTGCCCGCAGCGGCGTCGGGCGTCTCGCCCAGGCCGTGCCGCAGGCCCGCATCGTCTGCGCGGCGGTCTCCGGGACCGTGGACATCGCACGCTTCCCCCGGCGGCCCCGTCTCAAGGTGACCTTCTTCGAACCCACACCGCCGCCGCCGTCGGAATCCGCACAGGACCTGGCCAGGAGGCTGACCGCTGAACTCCGCGCCATCGCGCCCGTGGCACCGGCGGGACGGCGCCCCCGGAGCTCCGGATCCCGGTCGCGGCGACCTTCCCGCTGAGTGAAGTGGCGGCGGCCCACGAGCTGAGCGAGTCACGCCATGAGCCCGGGCGCATCGTGCTGCTCACCTGACAGGGCCCGGCGCCGGTTTCCGGGACTCAGTGGGATTCGCGGGAGACGCGGTCGCCGCTGGAGCCGCGCAGGAAGTCACAGTCGGCGCCGGTGTCGGCCTGGCCGACGGTGTCGACGTAGAGGCGCTCCCAGCCGCGTGACGGCGCGGCGTAGGCCTTCGCCGCCTCCGGGGACGGGTCGCGGGCGGCCCACTGTTCGGCGGGGACGTCGGCGTCGAGGCGCCGGTTCGCGACGTCGAGGACGATCATGTCGCCGGTGCGGACCTTGGCGAGCGGCCCGCCGGCCGCGGCTTCGGGGGCGACGTGCAGGACCACGGTGCCGTACGCCGTACCCGACATCCGCCCGTCACAGACGCGCACCATGTCGCGTACCCCCTGCTCGAGAAGTTTCGCCGGCAACGGCATGTTGGACACCTCCGGCATGCCCGGGTAGCCCTTGGGCCCGCAGCCGCGCAGGACCAGCACCGAGTCGGCGGTGACGTCCAGATCCGGGTCGTCGAGCCGGGCGTGCAGGTCCTCGACGGAGTCGAAGACCACGGCCGGCCCCCGGTGGCGCAGCAGGTGCGCGGACGCGGCGGCCGGTTTGACGACCGCCCCGTCCGGCGCCAGGTTGCCGTAGAGGACCGCGATCCCGGCGTGCGGTCGCAGCGGCTCGGCCCGCGGCCGGATCACCTCCCGGTCGTAGACGCGGGCGTCGCCGAGGTGGTCGGTCAGCGGCCGGCCGGTGACCGTGATCGCGGCCGGATCCAGCAGATCCCGGACCTCGGCGAGGACGGCGTGCAAACCGCCGGCCCGATACAGGTCGTCCATCAGGAAACGGCCGGCCGGCAGCAGGTCGACGAGCAGCGGCACGTCGGCGCCCGTACGATCGAAATCGTCTTGGGAAAGGTCGACGCCGAGCCGGCCGGCGATGGCGAGCAGGTGCACGACGGCGTTGGTGGAGCCGCCCAGGGCGGCGAGGGCGACGATCGCGTTGAGGAACGAGCCGCGGGTCATCACCTCGCTGGGGCGGCGGTCCGCGTCGACCAGTTCGACGGCGAGCACACCGGTCGCGTGGGCGGCCTCCAGCAGGCGGCTGTCCGGGGCCGGGGTGCCGGCCACCCCGGGCAGGGTCATGCCCAGCACCTCGGCGAGCAGCCCCATGGTGGAGGCGGTGCCCATCGTGTTGCAGTGGCCCCGGCTGCGGATCATCGACGACTCGGAGCGCTGGAACTCGGCCGCGCCCAGCGTGCCCGCGCGCACCTCCTCGGACAGTTTCCACACGTCGGTGCCGCAGCCGAGCGGCACGCCGCGGAAGGTGCCGGTCAGCATCGGGCCGCCGGGCATCACCACGGCCGGCAGGTCGACCGAGGCGGCGCCCATCAACAGCGCGGGGATGGTCTTGTCGCAGCCGCCGAGCAGGACGACGCCGTCGATGGGGTTGGCGCGCAGCATCTCCTCGATCGCCATCGCGGCCATGTTGCGCCACAGCATCGCGGTCGGCCGGACCTGGGTCTCGCCGATCGACACGACGGGCAGGTTCAGCGGGATGCCACCGGCGCGGTGGATGCCGTCGGCGACGCTGCGGGCGACCTCGTCGAGGTGGGCGTTGCACGGGGTCAGGTCGGAGGCGGTGTTGGCGATGGCGATGTGCGGGCGCCCGTCGAAGGCGTCGGCCGGCAGACCCCGCCGCATCCAGGCACGGTGGATGTAGCTGTTCCGGTCGTCACCGGCGTACCACTGCGCACTGCGTCGCTGATGCATCGCCCACCTCCGCCATCACTACAATTTCACTGTTGTGAATGAGATGACTACAGGACACACCGCCCGACCGGCGACCGACGCCGCCTATTTCCTCGGGGAGGGGCCGGTCTGGGACGCCGGCCGGCAGCGTCTGCTGTGGGTCGACATCATGGCGGGCGACGTGCACGAGGGCCGGCTCGGCGACCATGACCGTGTCGAACCGGTCCGTACCTGGTCCTTCGAGCAGAGCGTGGGCGCCGTCGCGGTCGCGGAGAACGGCGGCCTGCTGGTGGCCGAGCGGGAGACGCTGACCCGGGTGGATGCCGACGGCGGGCGTACGCACCTGGCACGGGTGCTGCCGCCGGGATCGCCGGGCCGGCTCAACGACGGCGCGGTCGACCCTTCCGGCCGGTTCCTGGTCGGCAGTCTCGGCGGTGACCGGGAGGTGCTGGTCCGCTTCGAGGACGGCGGCTGCACCACCGTCGACGACGACCTGACCCTCTCCAACGGGCTGGCGTGGAGTCCGTCCGGTGACCGGTTCTACAGCGTGGACACGCTTACGCGCACCATTTACGTGCGCGACTACCCGGTGGGGGAGCGGTCCGTGCTGTTCACCGTCGACGACGGGTACCCGGACGGCCTGTGTGCGGACGCCGACGGCAATCTGTGGCTGGCCGTCTGGGGCGGGGGCCGGGTCGAGTGCCGGTCGCCGGCCGGTGAGCTGCTCGCGGTGGTCGAGGTGGACGCCCCGCACACCTCCAGCGTCGCGTTCGCCGGCCCTGAACTGGACGTCCTGGTGATCACCACGGCCACCCAGGACCTCACCGCCGCCGACCTGGCGGCCCATCCGTCGTCCGGCCGGCTGTTCACCGCCCGCGTCGGTGTCGCGGGACTGCTCACGCCGTACTGGAATCCGGGTCTTTGATCTCATCCTTTCACCGCGCCCGCGGTGAGCCCCTCGGTGAGGAAACGCTGCCCGAACGCATACATGACCACAACGGGAATGCTGACCAGCAGCGACGCGGCGGCGAGCTGTCCCTGCGGCACGACGTCACCGGCGATCATCGACTGCATCCCGACGGGCAGCGTCTTGTACTCGTCCTTGGTGATGAACACGAAGGCGAAGAGGAACTCGTTCCAGGCGTTGGTCAGGGTGAACAGCGCGACCGCCAGCAGGCCCGGTTTGGCCAGCGGCAGCACCACCCGGCGGAACGCCTGGATCCGGGTGCCGCCGTCGACCAGGGCCGCCTCCTCCAGGTCGACCGGGATCGACGCGAAGTAGCCGGTCAGCAGCCAGGTGGCGAACGGCAGCGTGAACGTCGGGTAGGTGAGCGCCAGCGACCACAGCGAGTCGGTGAGCCGCGTCTCGATGAGCAGCTGGTAGAGGGGGATGAAGAGCAGCGCGCCGGGCATCACGTAGGTGAGCAGCACCGTGACGGTGAAACCCTGCGCCCCGCGGAACCGCAGCCGGGCCAGCGCGTACCCGGCCAGGGCGGCGCAGAGCAGAGCGATCGTGGTGGACGCCGCCGACACCATCAGGGTGTTGAGGTACCAGCGGCCGAACTGCTGGTTGGTGAACAGCGCGCCGAACTGCTCCAGGGTCCACGGCGTCGGCCACAGGTCGTTGTCGCGCATGACGACCTGTGTCTCGGACTTGAACGCGGTGACCGCTATCCAGTACATCGGGCCGAGCACGAAGGCGAGCAGGCCGGCCAGCGCGATCCCGGAGGCGACCCGGGACACCACCGCGGACGCCCGGCGCCCGCCCCGGTCGGCCAGCGCCGCGATCAGCCGGCCGATCCCGGCCACGATCAGCAGGATGATCCCGAGGACGACCGCCGCCTTCCAGAAGATCTCCGGCGACGCCCAGAACAGCAGGCCGGTGACCACGGCGGTGACGGCCCATCCGAACGCCGTGCGGGTCGGCCCGGTCCACCGTGGCGGCCTGGTGCCGAAATCCTGGCGCAGTAGCCGGACCAGGACGAACACCAGGCCGGCGATGATCGGCAGCATGACCAGGGTGACGGCCGCGCCCGCGCCGTACTGGAGTTGCAGGATCGCCTTGGAATAGGCGACGAGGACGTACGGGGCGGTCACGTCGCCCGGTCCGCCCTGGGTCAGCAGCCAGATCAGGTCGAAGTTGTTGAACGTCCAGATCGACGACAGGGTAACCGTCACCGTGATCACGTGGCGCAGTCCGGGCAGCGTGACGTGCCGGAACCGCTGCCAGGGCGTCGCGCCGTCGATGGTGGCGGCCTCGAAGTGCTCGGCGGGGATCGCCTTCAGTCCGGCGAGGAAGCAGACGGTGAAGAACGGCACCCCCTTCCACACGTTGACCAGGACCACCGACGGCATCGCCAATGACGGGTCGGACAGCCAGCCGGCCGGCCAGCTGTCGACCAGGTGCAGACTCGCCAGCAGCGGGCCGATGCCGGAGCTGGTGAGCAGCGTGTTGACGCTGCCGAAGATCGGGTCGAGCAGGGACCGCCAACTGAACGCGGTGACCACCGTCGGCACCACCCACGGCACCAGCAGCAGTCCGGTCAGCAGGGCGCGCCCGCGGCGCAGGCGGTGCAGGAGCAGGGCCGCGGCCAGGCCCAGCACCACCTTGAACACCTCGGCGTACGCCGTGAAGACGAACGAGTTCACCACGCCGGTACGGAACTGCCGGTCACCGGCGAGCGCACGGTAGTTGTCCAGGCCGACGAACACGCTGTCCGCCCCGTGCCGTTCGGTGGTGCTGGTGATGAACGACTGGACGATCGGCACCAGCACGAGTACGCCGACGAGCACGGCGGTGGGCGTGAGAAACAGCGCCGCGAGCCGCCAGTCGCGTCCCAGCCGACGCTGGGCCGCCGTGAGGGAGCCGGGCCCCGGTGGCGATGTCGCCTTCACCACCGGGGCCGGCGCCGTGCGGAGCGACCTCACTGCGGCAGCCCCTGCTGGGAGAAGATCTGCACCATCTTGGCGTGGGCGTCCTTGACCGCCTGCGCGGGCGCCGCGCCCTGCACGACCTGCTGCATCATGTCGGTGAGGACGTAGGCCGCGACGACGGCCTGCTGTCCGGCGCTGGCCTTCTGCGGGAAGGACAGACCGTTCTTCGTCTTCAGTGGCAGTGGCTGCTGGGACATGGTGCGCAGCATCGGGAACGCCGGGTCGCCGCCGGCGAAGAACGGGTCGGCGTCCCAGACCCTCTCCCAGGCGGGCAACGCCAGGCCGGGCGCCTCCTTCGCCACCCCGACCAGGGCGGGCGCGGTGATCAGGTACTGCGCGAGGAGCCGGGCGAGGTCGCCGTTCTTGGCGCCCTTGAACACCACGAATCCCTGGGACTGGCCGAGCAGCAACGACTTGTCGGTGGCCGGGCCGATGCAGTCGGAGAAGACGTGCGTGTTGTCGTACACCGGATTCTTCTTGGTCTTGGAGTCGGCGTAGACGCTGAAGCTGTTGCGGGTGTAGCCCAGGACGCCGGCCAGCCAGTTCTCGTTGTTGCTGGTGTCGGTCCAGCTGTCCACACCGGGTGGCAGCATCGGTTTGTACCTGGGGTTGGTGTAGATGTCGCCGAGGAAGGTGACCGCCTGCACCGTCTCGGGGGAGTCGAAGGTGACCTTCTTGCCGTCGTTGCTGGCGATCGCCCCGCCGTAGGAGTTGATCAGCGCCTCGATCATGCCGTTGCCGTCCCCGGAGCGGTTGACGGTCATGCCCCAGCCGAAGCGCCGTTTGCCCGGGTCGGAGATCGCCAGGCAGACATCGCGCAACTCCTCCCAGCTGTAGAGGTCCTTGGGCGTGATCCCCTTCTCCCGCATCCAGTCCTTGCGCAGGAAGGATCCGATGCCGATGAAGTGGTACGGGATCGCGTACCATCTACCGTCGAAGACGCAGAAGTTCTTGGCCTCGGCGCAGGGCTCGCCGTAGTCGGCGCTCAGGGCCGTGACGACGTCGGTCACATCCTCCAGGTCGCCCAGCGCGTGGAACTGCGCGATGAACCGCGAGTCGGTCATGAACGCCAGGTCGCGGGCCACGCCGCCCTTGACCTCGGCGTCGATCTTGGCGACGACGTCGCCCGCGTCGGCCTGGACCAGGCTGTTCTCGATCTTCGTCCCGGTGGCCTCGGCGAACTTCCTGATCGAGGCGTCGAGCGCCTCGTTGGCCGCTGTCGAGTACAGCTTCTGCGACAGCATGCCCATCGTGGAGCCCTTCAGCGCCGCGGCGGCGTCGAGCAGCTCCTTCGGCACCTCCGCCTGGGCCTTGGGCGGCGACTCGGAGCCGCCGCCACACGCGGCCAGGCCGGCCGCGCCGAGCACTCCCACGCCCATTCCCAGAAAGCCGCGCCGGGACCACATCGTGTTCTCCATGGCCGCTCACCCCTTTGTTCGAAATCTCGAACGTGGTTCGATATACCGTATCGGGTGGACGCGACGCTAGGACAGACCCATGAGGGGTGTCAATGTCTCGGGGTGGTTGCCGACTACCGCGATGCGGCGCGGTACCCCATGCGGGCGGAGAGCGCGGCCGCACCCTCGCACACCAGGCCGGTCCACTTCTCCGGCGACTGCGGGGTCCAGCGGATGATCGGCGCCGACACGCTCATCGCGGCGACGACCGCGCCGGAATGGTCCCGGACCGCCGCGGCCACACAGCGCATCGCGGTGTCGGACTCACCGAGGTCGGCCGCGACCCCCTCGACGCGGACCTGCTCGAGATGTGCCCGCAGCAGGTTCGGATCGGTGATGCTGGCCGGTGTCATGCCCGCCAGGGGACCCTTCGCCAGGACGCCGTCCAGTCCCGCCCGGTCGAGATCCGCCAGCAGGATCTTGCCGACCGCCGTGCAGTGGGCGGGCAGCCGCCGTCCCACCGCGGAGACCATCCGGACCGGGTGCGTGCTGTCCACTTTGACGAGATAGACGACGTCGGCGCCGTCCAGCACGGCCACATGGACCGCCTCGTCACAGGCGGCCGCCACGTCCCGCGCGATGCTCTGCGCCTCGCGGACCAGGTCGAGCCGCCCGGCGAACGCCGAGCCGAGCTGGAACAACGGCATGCCGAGCCGGTACCGCACCGGCTGGCCCGGGACGGCGATCAGGTACGCCCGCTCCACCAGCGTGACCAGCAGTTCGTGGACGGTGGTCCGGGGCAGGTCGAGCCGCTCGGTCACCTCGCGGGCCGACAGCTCCGCCCGGTCCAGGAACAGCTCGAGGATGTCGAGCGCGCGGATGACCGCCGGTACCACACGGGCCACGTCGATAGTCCTTTCGAGTCCGCAACAGGTTAACGGAGGGTCACCTGCCGATCGGTAATGGCCACACATCGTCGAGCTTCGATGTAGTGTGGGAGCGCTCCCGTAACGCATCCCCACTCTGTTCAAGGAGCTGAACATGTCGCGACGTCGTCGTCGCCCGGCCACCATGCTGGCCGGCCTGCTCGTTCTGGCCCTGTCCGCGACCCTGTCGACCTCGGTGCCGGCGGCCGGCACACCCCGCACCCCCGCGGTGCCGCTCAGCGAACTGACCGTGGTGACCGAGCAGGTGGCCTCCGGCCTCCAGCGTCCGATCGCGATCACCGGGCTGCCGGACGGCCGGATGCTGATCGCGGAGAAGAACGGCACCGTCCGCGCCTACCACCCCGACACCGGCCTGGCGGCCGAGCCGGTGCTCGACCTGACCGCCCGCATCGACGCCTCGGACAACGAGCGAGGCCTGCTCGGCATCACGCCCGCGCCGAACTTCGCACGGACCGGGATCATCTACGTCGCCTACACGAGCCTGCCGGCCGGCGCGCTGACCCTGGCGCGACTGCCCATCGGCGCCCCGGAGCGGCTACAGGTGCTGCTCACCCAGGAGCACGCCGAGTACGGCAACCACAACGGTGGACAGGTGGCGTTCGGCCGCGACGGCTACCTCTACTGGTCCACCGGCGACGGCGGCCACGCGAACGACCCGTTCAAGGCCGGCCAGGACCTCGGCACCCTGCTCGGCAAGATCGTGCGGATCGACGTCAACCGCGCCTGCGGGGCGAAGCCCTACTGCGTACCCTCCACCAACCCGTTCGTCCGGACGCCGGGCGCGCGGCCGGAGATCTGGCTCTACGGACTGCGCAACCCGTGGCGGTTCTCCGTCGACCCGGTCGACAACTCGCTGTGGATCGGTGACGTCGGCCAGGGCCTGGTCGAAGAGATCAACCACATCCGCCCCTGGCAGGGCGGGGCGAACCTCGGCTGGTCCTGCAAGGAGGGCACCCCGGTGTTCGACCCGGCGCAATGCCGGCCGGGCGTGCAGTACGTCGACCCGGTCTTCGAGTACGAACACTTCCTCACGGAGAGCTGCTCGGTGATCGGCGGCGTGGTGTACCGAGGGTCCCGGACCCCCGAGGCGTGGGGGACATACGTCGCGAGCGACTACTGCGCGCCCCGCGTCTACGCCGTGCGCCCCAGGCGCGACGGCACCTACGAGACCGCCACGATCGGCAACTTCCCCACCCAGCCGACCGCTATCGGCGCCGACGTGCACGGCGAGCTGTACGTGCTCAGCGACTACCCGGGATGGTTGAGCCGGGTGCGGTTCGAGCGAGTCCAGCCGGTCTCCGAGGGCGGGGTGACGACCCGCTGAACCCCGGCTGAGGACGCGGCCTCTCCTGCGGCGACCGCGCCGGAGGCGCGCACGAACGCGGCGACGGCCGGTGAGCGCGCCCCCGGAGATGCCGAGGGCGCGCTCCGGTCACGTTCGTGCGTTACCCCGGTCCGGGCGGCGGGCGAGGTTTAGCCTGGTCATGAGCGCCCTCGTCCTTTCGCCGCGGGCAGGACGCCGGAGGCGTACGGCCATGGCCTCCGCCCAGGCGGGGCGAAGTGGCGGCAAGCGCTTGGCCGCCGCGACACCCAAACCGTCTACCAAGGAGCACAGCGCGATGGCCAGCTACAAGGTCGGATACTTCGTCGGCAGCCTGTCGTCCACGTCGATCAACCGGGAGCTGTCGAAGGCGCTCATCCGGCTGGCGCCCGACGACCTCGAGTTCACCGAGATCCCGATCCGGGATCTGCCGCTCTACAGCCCGGACTACGACACGAACTATCCACCCGAAGGGCTTGCGCTCAAGGAAGCGATCAGCCGGTCGCAGGCCATCCTGTTCGTGACGCCGGAGTACAACCGTTCCATCCCCGGCGCCCTGAAGAACGCCATCGACTGGGCGTCCCGGCCGTGGGGCCGGAACTCCTTCGACCACGTACCTGTCGCGGTGGTCGGCGCGTCGATCGGCGACATCCGCACCGCACTGTCGCAGCAGAGCCTGCGCGCGGTGCTCAGCTTCTGCAACACCCGGCAGATGACCTCACCCGAGGCGTACATCAAGTTCACCCCGGACCTGTTCCCCGGCAACGGAGAGGTCACCGACAAGACCACCGAGGACTTCCTCGCCACGTACATGCAGGAGTTTCGCGACCACATCGTCCGGGTCCTCACGGTGCTGCCCCGGTAGAGCGGCCCTGGGGAGTGGCCGCCGCCGGTCTCCTCGCGGATCGGCGGCGGCCGTCGAGTGCGGTGTCAGGACAGGAAACTGCCGTACGGGCCGTTCAGGATGGCCTGCTTCTGTGCCTGGCTGAAGTGCGTGTTCGGGTAGCTGTAGAAGGAGGCGGACATCGGGGTGCCGTCGGTCGAGGTCGAGTCCGGCAGGCCGAACGCGTGCCCGAGTTCGTGGACCATGCCGCCGTACCATCGGTTCATCGGGCCGTTGACGCCTGCCGCGCCGTCGGCGTCGTGGCCGCTGAGGATGACCCACCCGCCGCCTCCTCCACCGCCGGAGCACGACGCCTCGGCGCTGATCTCGCCGACGTTGACCCAGCGGCTGTCCGGCGCGCGCAGGGAGAGTTTGCGCAGTAGCTCCTGCTGCATGTTGAAGACGACCCACCAGTAGCACTCGTTGCCGTTCGGCGTGTTCTCGTACCACGAGCGGGGGTGGTCGCCGTTGACGACCTCGACGACCGGGTTGTTGAGGGTGAACGTCTTGCCGAGTTCCTGCCGGTAGTAGCTCTGGGCCTCGCGCATCACGTTGGCGATGCCGTCGACGTACCGCTGGTCGTACGCGACGTCGGTGGGCCGCAGCCAGTAGGCGCGCACGGTGCGCTCCGGCGGTGTGGACGTCGGCGGCTGCGAGGTGGGCGAGGTGCTCGGCGAGGCGGTGGGTCCCGGCGTGGTGGCGCCGGTGCAGACGACTCCGTTCAGGGTGAAGCTCGCCGGCACGGGGTTGCCGCTGTTGTTCCACGAGCCGTTGAAACCGAACGTCGTCGTGCCGTTCGTGGCGAGGTTCGCGTTCCAGCCGGCGTTGACGGCCGTGACCGCGGAGCCGCTCTGCGTGGTCACCGCGTTCCATGCCTGTGTCACCACCTGACCGGCGGCGAACGACCAGCGAAGGGTCCAGCCCGTGAGGGGGTCGCCGAGGTTGGTCACGGCGACGTCGGCGGTGAATCCTCCGCCCCACTGGCTGCCGAGGGTGTAGCTCACCCGGCAGCCCGACGCGGCGGCCTGTGCGGACGTCACCCCGCCGATCGCCGCTCCGGCGGCGACGGTGGCGAGCGCGGCCGCGACCACGACTGTACGGCGTACCCGTTGAAGCATCCTGGTCTCCTTCCGGACTCCGGCCGGGTGGACGTCATGGCGCCGCCCCGAGGCGGCCTAAATCGACGACCATCCATCTGTTGTGCCCCACTCTGGCGAACGAAAACGGTTTCGGCAAGTTTCGGTCGTGCCCCGCGAGCGCCGAAACCTCATCCACTCTGTCCGCCGCGAACCGGTTCGGCTGAACCCGCACCCGCCGGACCGGCTTCGCGTCGCACGGGGCCGCTACCCTCGAACGTCTACTCGGGAGGTGCGTTGGCGCAGCGGATCGTCGTGGACCTCGACGGTGTGGCCCGGCCGCTCGGCGACGACGTGCCCGGCGAGTTGCGGTGGTACCTGGAGGAGTATCTGAGCAGGCCCTATGCGGTCTACGCCGACCGCGGCGAACGGGTCGGGTCGGCCCTCGCCGGCTGGGGCGAGCGACTGTTCGAGACACTCCTGCCCCACGGCCTGCCCGGCACACGCGGCGACCGGCGAACGTGCGATCTCGTCCTCCGGTCGGGTGATCCGCAGGCACTCGGCATGCCGTGGGAGCTCATGCACGAACCCGGCAGCGACGTCCCGCTCGTGTGCGACGGGGCCACGCTCACCCGTACCCTGCCCGGTTTTGGCCCTCTCGGTGTCCGCGACGTCCCGGTGACCCGGTTGCGGGTCCTCATGGTGATCTCCCGCCCGGCCGGTGCCGCCGACGTCGACTACCGGATGGTCGCCCGGCCACTGCTGGACCGGCTCGCCTCCGTCGCCGCCGTCGCGGGCCATGCACCACATCGCGGGCGCAGCGGCGCCATGGCCGGCCCGCTGCTCCGCGCCGTCGGGCACCTGCCCACGGTGGCAAGGTTCGCCGATCCAGCGAAGGTTGACGGGCATCCGCTGGATCGGCGAGGCGATTCATCGCCGGGCCGGGGTCAGTGCCTCTTCGATCGCGAGTCCGGTCGCGCAGAGCAGGTCCTCGCCGTACATCGGGCCGACGAGTTGCAGGCTGACCGGCACGGGGAAGCCCGGGGACGGTATCGGCATGGAGAGGGCGGGGACGCCGGCGAGATTGAACGGCGCGGTGAGCTGGGTCAGTGGGAAGCCCGCATGATCGGCCAGCAGCGGCGGAGCCGCGATCAGCGTCGGTAGCGCCAGAACGTCGACGTCACCGAGTGCCGCGGTCACCTCCGCCTGCCACGCCGCGCGGGCGGACATGGCATTCGCCGATCGTTGTGCGGTGACGGTGCGGCCCGCATGCAGGCCGTCGTTGATGAAGGCACCCACCCCGTCGGCGTCGAGCAGTGCGTGGTGCGCGTTCCAGAGTTCGCCGAGGATGATCGCATCGAGGGCGTCCCAGGTCTGATCCCATCCGGGCAGCCGCACCTCGTGTACGGCGAGTCCGGACACCCGCAGAGTGGCGTCGACGAGGTCTTCGACGGCAGCGTCGACACCGTCGATGCGCACTCGACCGATCAGTCCAGCCGGACGCGACGCGACCGTCCAATCCGGCTCCAGCAGGCGCATTCCCGTGGCGACGCCGGCCACGTCGCGGGCCAGCGGGCCGACAGTGTCCAAGCTGGGCGCCAGCGGCCAGACACCGTGGGTCGGCACCCGCCCCCAGGTCGTCTTCAAACCGACGACCCCGCAGCAGGCGGCGGGGATGCGTACCGATCCGCCGGTGTCGGTGCCCAGTCCGATGTCCGCTTCACCGGTGGCGACCGCTACCGCGCTGCCGCTGGACGAGCCGCCCGGGATGCGGTCGGGTGCCACCGGGTTGACCGGGGTGCCGAAGAGCGGGTTGTCGCCCACCGGGCTGACGCAGAGCTCGGTCAGTGTGGTCTTGCCGACGATGACCGCGCCGGCCGAACGCAGCCCGACCAGGCACTGGGCATCGGAGGTGGCGGGGACCGCCCGATCACGTACCGCAGCGCACCCGGCGGTCGTGATCGTGCCGGCCACGTCGATGGCGTCCTTGACGGCGACGCGGATGAGTCCGTGAGCACCGGAGGGCGGATCGATCCGGCTGATCCACACTGACATCGGGGCACCATACGGTACGTGCCGGCTCTGGCCGTTGGCGTGCCCGACGATGCCGAGCCGGGTGAGCACCGTGGAGAGTTGTTCCTCGACGAACGTCTCGGTGGCGGCCAGCGCCGACGAGGTCCCGAGCCATTGCTGCGCGATCCAATCATCTGCCGAGATCCGGATGTCTGTCGAGACCGTCAACCGGTGAGCTGAAACAGCATGTGAACCCGGCACGCCTCACTCACTGCGGGCGCTGAGCCGGGCAGGGCGTGCCACACTGGCGCCATGGCCAGACCTCAGACGGTCGACGAGTACATCGACGGCTTCACCGGACCGGGCCGCGAGCTGCTTGAGCAGCTGCGGGCACTGGCCCACGAGGCGGTTCCGGAGGCGAGCGAGGCGATCAAGTGGGGTTATCCGGCGTGGGTGCACCCCTCCGGAACGATCCTCTTCATGGTCAGTGGTCACGCTAGACACGCAAGCGTCGCGTTCACGCCCAGCACTCGCGAGGGTTTCGATGCCCAGCTCGCCGGTTTTGTAACCGGTAAGGGCACGGTCAAACTCCCATACGGCCAACCTGTGCCGGGCGATCTGTTGCGCCGGATGATCGCGTTTCGCGTACGCGAGCACGAGGACGATGGCGTGCTGTGGATGTGACCGTGTCGTGTATTGGTGAGATCGCTTCCACCTGTCGAAACCGAACGTGCAGGAGCCGTACGACGCACAGATTCGCCGCCGGGCCGCACATCAACCCCAAGGTCAGGGAGGCGCACGCATCTGCCGCAGAGAACGCGTGCTTGGCCCTCTATCTATGCTTGCCGGCCCCCGCTGTAGTCACCTGCGATGGGCCACGAGTTCGCCGTGTTCGATCGTGACCGCTACGCCGGTTCTCGCGGTTAGGGCCCGGGTGAGCGCGGTGTCCGCGGCCGCGGTGCCTTCGGCCGGCGGATGAATGTATTGGCCTATCACGGTGACGCCGTCGAAGTCGATGCTGAAGGAGGCGGCTCCGCTGATCTTGAAGTTGTGGAACTCGCCGGTACCCGACTCGATGGCGAAGATCTGGTCGGCGGCCCGTTCGAGGTCAGCCATGCTGTGTTTGCGCTGCTGGACGGAGATGGGGATGTGCCGGCGCCTGGCCTCGTCGATGATCTGCCGTTGTACCGGGTCGGGCGGCCCGTGCCACACCAGGACGACGGAGCCGTCGACCGGCTCGTTGTTGATACTGGTGACGTAGCCGCTGGTCTTGATACCCGGCAGGCCTTCGGTCCAGCCCCTCAGATCGACGAGCTGGTCCTGGAGGTGCCAGAACGCCGCGTCGAAGCTCGTCGCGGCGGCATCGGGCTGCTCGAGAGTCGGCTCGCTGACCGCGGCCGTCGCGGCGTGCGCCGCGGTAACACCGGTGATGGCCGTGAGGACAACACCTGCGGATATCAGGAATCGACGGCGCATCGTCAGGCCGGCACCGGGCTGCATGCCGGCCGGTGACTCGTCCGGGCTCGCCGGCTCAGGACGTGCCGGGCCCGCATTGTGGAAAGTCATGTCGTTCCTTTGATCGGCCCGGCACGGTTGATCGGGATGGTAGCGCGGGTTGCGTTGATCCGTTACGGCGCGTTTAGTGCGCCGATGCCGTAACCGGACGTCAATGCATTCGCGCCGTTGTAGATCCACCTGACCGGCTTACAGGTGTAGGCGAACAGCCGATAGCGGCAACCGCTCACTCTGCCATCGAGAAGGCATATCCGACGGATCGTGCACCTCAAGACCGCCTCAACTCATTGCCGCGATCCGTTCGCTACACAGCGTCACGGCTACTGAGGACCAACCGAGGGCCGCTCATGGCACCCCTCTGTGTCAAGAGGCGGCGGAGAGGTCTGCTCTAAGGTGGGTTTCGGCGGGTCCGGGTAGTGACTTCTCCGAAGTGTCGATCATGGGGTTGAGGTCGGCCGCGCTGGATTGCAGAGTCGCCCCCACGTGTCCGCCCGGGCCCGTCTCCAGCCGTCTGGCGTCGGCGACCATCCGCTTGTAGACGATGTCGGACAGGCGGCGTTTCAGTGCTCGCATCGCCTCCATCGAGGTCTTCCCGGCAGCGAGTTTGCGCCGGTAATAGCGGCGGCCTTCGGTGTCACGGCGCAGCTGGACGACGGCCATGATGTGCAGGACGCGGTTGATGCGCCGGTTCCCGGCTCGTGACAGCCGGTGGCGGTTCTGGTCGCCGGAGGAGGCGTCCAGCGGTGCGGTGCCGTTCCAGGAGGCGAAGTGGGCGCGGCTGGCGAAGCGGGTGATGTCGCCGATGTCGCCGATCAGCCGGGCGGCGCCGGACGGGCCGATCCCGGTCAGTTCCTGCAGCGTGCTGCCAGTGGAATCGATCAGGTCGGTAAGTTCGGTGTTGGCAATCTTGATCTTCTTGTCGATGACTGTCAGCTCGTGGATCAGCTCGGACGCTAGCCAGCGGCGGGTCTTGCCGACCACGTCCCTCGGCCGGACCGTGTTCAGCAGAGCGCGGGCCTGCTGGGCCGACAGGAACTTCTTCGCTCCGCCGGGGATGAGTTCGAGCAGCAGGTGGTGCAGCCGGGACACGATCTCGGTGCGGCCGCGGCCGAGCTGGTCGCGGCGGTCGACCAGCAGCCGCAACGCGACCGTGGTGTCATCGGCCTGGACCTGCCGCAGACCGGGCGTGCGTAGAGCAGCTACGGCGACGCTGTGAGCGTCGACCGGGTCGGTCTTGCGGCCCTGGCCGGTAGCGAATACCCGTGCTCGCGCGGACAGCTTCGTCGGCACGTCCACGACGGTCTCGCCGTCGGCGAGCAACCGCTGGGCGACGTGCCGGCCGATGCCGTTGCAGCCCTCGACGGCCCAGATCCGATCGCTGTGCTTGCGGCCAGCGGCGAGCATCGCCTTGTAGCCGTCGTGATCAGTGCTGAATCGGTCGCCTGCGAGCACGCGTTCGCGCTGGTCGATGACCTCGATCGTTGCTGATCGCTTGTGCGGGTCCACTCCGATGACGACGTTGGGCATCTGTCTCGTCCTCCCTGCTCCGACCTGGTGTCGGCGGGAGGGCAGCGCTACTTTGAGCTGGGCATACCCCTCTGGAGCCTCTCCGCGCCGCGGTGACCGGCAGGGCGCATGCCAAATGAGAGCCACACCAATTACTTACGGTGGGCAGCCGATGTGAGAGCGTCACCGCCGGTCACCTCGACCATGCCTGGCCGGGCAGCGGTCGTACCACCAGTAGATAAGTAGCCGATGAGAGTGCGTTGGTTTGAAAAGAAGAGAGCGGCTCTCAACGGGGGCGCCGACTTGCGAAAGGGCTGCAGCCTCCACCGTTCAGGCCACCTTCATCGTAGTCGATGAGGCGATGGGCCGCACTCGACCAGAAAGCCCATGTGAGCTGCGCGTTCCTCAGCATAAAGTCGGTTCTCGTGCTTGAGTTGAACCGATACTTCCTGGAGCTCGAATCCGAGACGGTCAGATTGGCCAATTTGGCGCACGAGGCGGACGGCCAGCTTCCGATTCCCACCTGCCCGGACTGGACATTGGAGCAGATGGTCGAGCATGTCGGCCGCGGGCACCGGTGGGCGGCCGAGATCATCCGGCGGCGCTTGCCGGAGCCAATCGCCATGCAGGAGGTAGTCGTGCCTGCGGACCCGGATGAGCGAAGCGAGTGGCTGACGGCGGGCGCGCGGATGCTCGCTGATGCGGTGCGGGTGGTGGGAGCGCAGCAGCCGGTATGGACATGGCAGCGGGACCGGTCGGCGGGCTTCTGGCTGCGGAGGTTACTCCACGACGAGGTAGTGCATCGCTTCGACGCCGAACTGGCTCTGGGCGCCACAGGCGACCTGGCCGCGGACCTCGCGGCTGATGGCGTATCCGACGTGCTGGACACGGCCGCGGCACTTTCCCGGCCGGACATCGGTGTGCCGAGCCCTTTCGCTGGCTTGGTAGGAGCGGGCGAGTCGCTGCAGTTCATCGCGACAGATACCGACCTCGGGTCGAGCGGCGAGTGGTCGATCATCCGCAGCCCGGCCGGTGTCACTTGGCGGCACGGCCATGAGACGGCGCACGTCACGGTACGTGGGCCGGCCCTGCAACTGTTGCTCTTGCTCAATCGGCGGCTTCCGGTGGAAACGGCTGACGTTGAGATCAGCGGCGATCGGAAGATCTTCGCGCATTGGTGGTCGAATAGCAGATTCTAACCGCCGACTGCGCCAAGTAGGCCGCCTGTTCAGGCATTCGACGACGTGTGTCAGGACCTCACCGCGCTCAACGTACCGCGCATGGAGCGCTGATCGCTGCCTTGATCCGATGCACGGATCGGTGATGAGATCGCGTCGCCTTCGGCCCGATAAATAGGTCACCATCCTTGCCGGGGCCGTGGCGTCGATTGCCGACGATGACGATCGAGCCTTACCACCCGCGGCTGCGCATCGATGCTCTCACCTGGGCGGACGTCGACCCCGATCGGCATCCGTTCGATCCGGACACCGTGCTCGACGTCGTGCGAGCGGTGGCTCCGGCGGGCGGCGTGCCGGCGCCCTTCCGATACGACCCGACCCGGGGCTTCGATCACGTCGCGGACCAGGCGCGCTGGGAATGGCAGCGGGCGATGACCGTTGCCCTTGTCGAGCACTACGGCTTCTGGGCCTGCGGCTGGCTCGCCGAGATGGCCGGCCTGACGGCCGACGGCGCGATGATGCTGCGGTGGAGCGGCGCTCGGGATTCGATCACGACGCCGGAGGAGACGCTCGATGCCGTCGCCGGGGCGCTGCTGCACTGGCGGATATTCCTGGAAGACCTGGCCGAGCTGTTCACGCGGCATCTGCCGCTGCCCGCCGAACCTCGCGCGGCCTTCGTCGCATGGGAGGCAACGGTTGCCTCCCTGGTCGCCACGGTGGCGGCGCGGTCCGGCGCGGACGAGCTCTGGCACCCGGTCTGCGTTTTGGCCCTGAAGTGGTTCCTGGCGGTTGCGGAGGTGCCGGGCGAGGACCACGAGGCGCTCGTCGACGCGGCGATCGGCGGGCGGTTCTGGAGCTTCGTCTCCCCGCTGGGTGCTGAGGTGGCCGACGCCGCAGAGTCCTTGGCGGCGATGCTCACCGGCGTCACAGCGCCACCGGACGACGTGTGGCCCGACACTTGGCCGCGAGACTGGCCCAGCTGGCGTAGCACGGAGCTGCCCACCGCCGCCCGGGCGCCGCGGGTCACGCCACCGGCGGTGCCCGACGCTCTCGAGGTCTGGCGCCAGGTTCGGCAGGCGGCTCGATGGGAGCACGCGGTTGAGCACGTCTCCGGTCCGGTGTGCGCCGCACGCGACGGCATCGCTGAGCACCTGGCGCGACGGAAGTACGGTGCCGGAAGCGCTCTGGCCGCGTTGGAACTGGTGCGCGCGGATGCCGCCGAGGGCGGCCCGCTTACGTTTGCGCGTCTCGAGACGTGGCAGTGCGAGGTGCTCGCGGTGGCCGCCGCACCGTTTCGCACGACATCCGCCTGGGCGCGGGCCGGCCGGGAGCGGTACGCATACCGCGATGAGCTACCGGACGCGTTCGAGGCGTGTCTCGCCGAAGCGACCGCCCCGACGGTACCGCTGCCTTCTCGAGCCGCGCGGGTGTACCTCGACGTGCTGCACTTCCACCCCTTCGCCGACGGCAACGCGCGATCGGCGGCGCTCGCACTGTACTTCGTGCTCGCGCGCGAAGAAGTGGTACTGGACCGGGCCGCGTCGCTGCTGATGACCCGCTGGCCGGCATCCGACCCACGCGCCGGTGAAGGGCTGGCCAGGTTCGTCGCCCTGCTCATCAAGCAGACCCGTCGGTCACAAGCTATCCGTGCACAGCCGGGACCGTGCTGAAGAGCTCTGTTCGCCGGACCCGAGAAACAAGCCTTGTCCTGAACTGTCGGATAGACGGCGTTACCCTCGTGAATCAACTTGTGGAACGGAGTGCTATCTCGCATGCCAGGCGACCGCGTCGCGGCCGTGATCGAACTATGGAAGACGCACAGGGAAGCTGCTTTTCCTAGCCGGCTGAGAGGAGAAGACGTTGTCGGCGTCGAGATGGTGATGCTGGATTCCGATGTGGCGGGCTGCATCATGATCTGGCTGAACAACGACGGAGACATCGATGATCGGCGGTGGAATATTCTCGCGGCGTGCGAGCAAGACCTGAACCGAGTGATCCCGGAGCTTGCCGATTATGAGGCCAGCTACTATCAGCGGCTGCTGGACATGGCAGTGCTCGTGCTTGACCCAGACGTCCATTCCTGATGGCCCATTGCCCGGATGGGCAGTGTGCGTACTCATGCCGCTGATCGGGCGCCTGGTAACGGTGGTTTGTGCTCAACCAGACGGTGTCCCAAAGTCCAAGAATGCGTAAGCAGGCCGTCTTGTGGCGCGCCCGGCGCTGGCAGGGGTTGCCCCTGGCCCTCGACGAAGCCCGGTCTTCGGGTTGGTCACCGGTTCTAGCCGGAAACCACCCCCAGATATACGGGGAGGCAGCCGTTGCTTTCCGGTGCGTGCTGGGTCCCTCGGATGCCGGGCGCACCCACGTCAAGCTCAAACGGGACGGTGTTCGTGGCGGCAGGGCCATGGTGCAATCTCGTGCCGTAGTCCGTGCGCGCCAGACACCGTGCCAGCCCGTCACTGACCGTAGCCGACCTTCGATATTCTCGGCGTCCGACCGTGCCGATATGAGTGTGTTGGGAGGCGTGGGCCGCTCATCGCATTTCGACATCGCTCCTGCGGTCGACGAGCAACTGGTAGAGCTTTTCGAAAGTGATGAAGGCCGGCGTTGGGACTGGCTGTTGCCCATGGAACGGCTGTGACCGGCAGGTTCGGAACCGCGGGTCAGGGCTCAGGGCGGAGGCCGGTACAGATGATGCCTGTACGCGGCCGGGCACGCTCCGGCACGATCAGGTCATGATCGTGTTGTTCGACGCTGACGTGCCGGTGCACTACGGGTTCATGTTCCTGACTTGGGGTGACGAGTATCCGGACCTGGGTAACACGTGGGCGGGTCAGCAGAACGGGCTCGCTGGCGCTGCGACACCCGGCGTCCTGTCGATGATCACCGGGTTGCATACCGGCCGGGTGCCGCTACGTATCGAGTGGCACGCCACGCCATCGGAACCCGGCGCCGACTGGGAGGAGATCGTCGACGTGCCGTTCACCCCGCCGTCGGTGGACATGTGCGTCCGATCGTTTCAGGACTCGTTCGACGTCCGGCTACCCGGCACCGGCCTGCTGCGCGCGCGGTACTGCGCCGCCGGGATGGACGCCGCCCGGGACGCTGACACGGTGATGTCCGAGGAACCGACCGTGGACCGGTATCTGCTGCAGCTGTGGCCCGACGAGGAAGCGGCGGAGACTATCGTGCGGCAGACCAGCGCCATCGCCGCGTACTGGCACGGTGTCGCCCGGGAAACATCACCGGCGGCCGAGCACGCCGGCGACACCGGCGAGAACGGCGACGACGACGGTCAGGACGGCTGGGGCGAAGACGGCCAGGAAGACTGGTACGACGCTTGGGCGTGGGGCGACCGGCCGCCGTCGGATCGGCTGCGGCAGCTGCGCGGGAACGTGCTGGGTGTGGCGCAGGATCATCGGGACCTGCTGGACGTGTTCGACGGATGGGATCCCGCGGTGCAGCGGGCCGCAGCCCGGTGGCTGGCCCGCCGAGCTTTCGAGGTCGCCGGAATGGACGATATCGGCTGGGTCCGTCCGGCGCTGACCGCCATGGACCTCGGTGAGCCGCTACCGGAACCGTTCACTTCCCCGGAAGCGCTGTTCCCGCTGCTGTGGACCGGATTCAACGGGTCCGGTCCGGTGCCGTTCGATGCGTCGCAAGGAGCCAGGCACCGGCCGTCGTTCGCCGTTCCGGCACTCTTCGCCGCAGTGAACGACGATCCGCTGGAGGCCGTCGTGGACGCGTTCAGCCACGCGGAGGCGACCTGCGACGGTCAGGCACACGACCTGCTCACCGGCCTTCGCAGCCGGTTTCCGTTCCCGGCCGGACGGTGACGTGGTCGCAGTTCGGCGAGCAGGCGCGGCCCAGACGATGGCCGAGATCCCGCAGGAAGCTTCCCAGTCGCTCGACCTCATCAGTGGTCGGCAAGGCTATTGGCGAGCCGGCTGCAACACGCTCACCGACCTCATACAACATCGCGTAGAGGTCCTCTGCGGAACCCCCGGTCGAGCCGCAGCGTGATGTCGTCCGTCACGCGCCGAAGTTACTCTCATGCCGCTGACAACATGCAGCTCAGGGGGTGTTACCGGCGCGGCTCGTCGTCATCCGGCGACCAGTAGACCGTCGCGGACCACCACGAACCGTCCGCCGTCATCTCCTAGAAAACCGTCAGATCGAGGATGTCCATGGGGTGCGGCCATCCGGATCTGCCGCCGACCGTGCTGTCAGCGGCTGTATTCCATCGAAGATGATCTCGGAACTCCCGATGCCAGGTTCGCCGGTGGTCTGCGACTGGCCGGGACGGCCAGGCGTCGCTGGGGAGCACTACGGTGTGCGCCTGGCCATTCCCCAACCTGGCACGGACCTGCTTCCATCTCGACGGCGGGAATGCGAGGCGGTGGTGCAACAGCACCAGATCGAGCGTGCGACCGCCGACATGCTGGTCGGGAAGTTCCGCATGGCGCAGCGGCAGATAGACGATCGTATGCGGCGATCGGGCAGCCAGGCCCCAAGCCTGGGCGAACAACATCGCCGTTGCCTTGTCGAGGCAGAACTGAGCGCCGAGACGACCCTCATAGAGTCCGGCGAACTTCGGCGCCCTGGCAGGGCGGACGACGCGGTACTGGTCGCCGCCGAGTTGGACGGTACTGACCATCACCGGCCATTTGTTCCAGCCCACCCGTTGGCCCGCTCCGGTACCTCTCGAATATTCGTCGTCTCGGCATCCGCATTGTCGCCGACTCCAGCCTGAGTCGCCGACGAGTTTTCGACCTGAACCATGCGTCCGATGTACGTATGGCGACGCCTTGTTCTGCCGCCGAGGGGTGCGGGGCCGGGTGGCAACCAGTTGCGGGCTCAGGCCGTAGCGTCGGTGGCCAGGAGGCTGTACATGTACATGTCTCGGCGTTCGTGCCCTACGGGCTGCCAGCTGCGAAGGAGGCCCTCACGCCGAAAGTCGGCGCGCTCGGCCGTTTGCCAGGAGGCCTCGTTCCAGGGCTCGACGTAGAGTTCGAGGCGCGCGATGTCGGGAAGGGTGCGGGCCCATCGGGTCAAGGCGCGTAACGCAGCCGACGCGTAGCCATGTCCGCGATGCTGCGGTGCGAGCCAGTAGCCGATGCTGGCTCGGCCGTGTCGATAGTCGTGCAGCCACAGGCCAATCTGGCCAACAGCCTCGTCCCGGGCGGTTTCGGCTATCGCGAACGAGTACCCGATGCCCGAGGGAAGGCGTTCCTGCTGGCGCTTGATGAAGGCTAGGGCATCGGTCCGACGGCCGCTGTCCGGGACCGTGGTGATCAAGGGAATCAGCGGATCGGTGGCCGCCGACATGACGACCTCGGCATCCGTCTCCCGAAATGGGCGCAGCTGAATTGGCCCGAGGGGCAGGGTGGGTATTTCGGTGGGCAGCATGAGGGTTCATGATCCCGAAGGCGGCAACGTCGATCAACAGCATTGTGCTCAGATGGACTCGCCTCATCCGACATCCTCTACTGCCGCCGATCGGGCGTTGGCGCTAGCGGAGGCTTTGGGTAGGGCGGCTGGGATTCGGTCGCGCTGAGGAGAGCGCAGTTGATCAGGACGTTTGGTGGTGTTCCGGGTTTCGCTGGTCGAGGAACTTCACATAGCTCGCGGGGTACCAGCATTGGGAGTACGAGCCGTCCAAGATGCCGACTGTGCGTGCTTCCTCTGCGTCGAGAACGAGCCGCGTAGTGTTGCCCGGCGGTTCGCCGGCGCTCGCGAAAGATCCGGGCTCGGGCTCGTGCCAGTTGTAGTAGACCTCCGTCACAGCAGGCCACAACGCGCGTAAGTCATCTCGCCTCCCCACGATCGGCCAGGTCTCATTCGAGATCAGATCCTGGTCGATGTACTGCCCGTACGGCAGGGCCACAGGCTCAGCGGCAAGATGGTCGAGCGTCGGCCCGGCTACTCGGCCCACGAGGGCCCCCACGCTCAGCCCGAAAGTGCTGTCACTGTTGAGGGCAACGACGAGGTGGTAGTACTCACCCGAATCCGCGGGAATCGCGATGACGTCGCCCGGCTCGGCCCGCACGCGAATCCGTCGCCCACGCGCAGTGACACCGACGACATCGCGCGCTGCGGCGTCGGCGAATTGTGTATGGCCGGCACGAACCGCCGCCGCGATGCCCGCCGCCAGCACGCCGAGCGTGACCCGCTGGCCGGTGCCGGCGTACGCGGCGTCGGCCAGCGCCGCAAGAAGCCCGTTCGCCTCGACGTACACCGCGTCGTTGAGATCAGCGGCCCGGGAAACTCCGGGCCTACGGTAGCGGCGACCGCCTGCCAGCGTCGCCGCGAAACGAGGACGTTCGAACCGCCCGATCATCGCCTCGCCAGCCGGGACCGAGTCATCGAGGATGTCGAGGAACTCGCCCAGCGTCGGCGGACCTTCACCAAGTTCGTCCTCGAACTCATCGATCAGGTTGGCCAACGACGCCAAAGCAGCGGCCGGAACCCCGACAGGGTATGTCATTGCCTCAGTATCCCTTGCCGATCTTGCCGCAACGGCCTGCGGAACTTTACCCGAGCAGCAGAAACCTGGCCGGACCGTCCGAGGTTGCTACGTCGGGCCGCGATGGCCCGTTGATGTTCGATCGGGTCGAGCGGATTCTCCACAAGACCGCTGAACGGGATGTCGCCTTCAACCTGACCGATCGTTTCACGTACTCGCATGATGTGCCGACGGCCGGTCAACGCCCTCACGTAGCCGCGATCAGCGAGATGCTGAGCTGATCTGGGGCCTTGAGTCGGGTCAGGGGTCTGCCAGGCGGGTGGTGGTGGATGGCCTAGTCCCGGCCGACCAGGAGGATGAAGGTGCGGGCGAGCTCGAAACCATCGGTTCGCGGCCAATCCAGGGCCGCGAGCGCCGCACTGGACGCTTCGTGCCGCCGGCCATTGATCCGGATCTCGCATTCCGTGAAGTCTCCGCCCTGGCCCACCAGCATCCGGACACCGTTGAGGAACCGCCGGTCGAGGCCGGCCGTGATGACCGGCGCGAGTTCCGACCACGGCATCGTTTCGGCGAACCATTCCTGCTTTGCGTGGGAGCCGTCAACGGACCAGCCGGTCACGCCGCCAACGATCGCGTGCCAGCCAGCGAATCCACCCTCATCGCTGGAAGAGAAGTGGGTCGCTAACCGGCCTTTCTGCTCGATCATCTCCAGCACTGTCACGAGGCTGGTATCGATCCAGGCCTGGATCGCCTGGTGGGCCGCCTCGACCGGATCGTCGGCGAGGCCCACCGTGCAGTCGACGAGCTTCGGCACGTAGAACAGGTTCGCGTTCAGCAGGATTTCCAGGTCGAAGTGGCGGTGGTCGTCGCTGTGCGGGGGAAGAACACGGACGCCCAGGGATCCCGAGCGCAGCATCGGTGCGCGGCGGCGGCCGGGCCACCAGCGACTGCGGTCGGTCAGTCGCCACGTGCCACCCAGCTCGGCAAGCATCGGCGCGGCAATCTCCAGGACGCGTCGCGGCGAGAGGGCCTGCGACGCCTGCGGGTCGATCATGGTGGGTGAGGCTACCGCCATGATTCTCAACGACCCGCGGCGGTTGCCGCAGTGGCTGTCAGCCGGCGTTGTCTCGGTGTGAGTTCCCCCGCTTCGATCGGATCCTCAGCGGCGCGAGGCCTTCCTGCTCACACAACTACATAAAGAGGAGAAGGCAGTGACCGCCCATACGCTGCGTAACTGGGACCGGGACTTCGGGACTCTCCGATCGCAGAGAGGTCACCGGGCGGCGCACGCCGGCATGCCGCCTGGCTGTGCGGCAGGTCAGGCCGGGGACCGGCCGCATCACATCCTGTCGAGGGCGATCACGAGTTCGTTGGGAGCCTGCCCGCCGCTCAACGCCCAAGCCCAGCCGGGAAGGTCGACGAGTTCCACATCTTCTGGATCCTCCTCGGAGCGGCTCTCAGACTTGTTGATCTAGATTGCGGGCATGACAGCCGAGACACGGGAACGCATCATCACCCTCGCGGATGGACGGCAGGTGCCGGTGCTGGAGGGTGGCGACCCCGGTGGGCGGCCGGTGCTCTTTCACCACGGCACGCCCAGCTCACGACACCAGGCGACGCCGTTCAGCGATGCCGCACGCGACCATGGAATCCGCCTGATCTCCTTCAATCGGCCAGGCTACGGCCGCACATCGAACACCTCGCCGAGCCTCGCCTCGGTCGGCGTCGACACGATCGCGATCGCCGACGCCCTGGAAGTAACCAGGTTCGGCGCCGCCGGGCTCTCCGGCGGCGGACCCTACGCTCTTGCCACCGCCCTGGCCGCGCCCGAACGGGTCACCGCGGTAGCCATTGTCGGCGGCATCGGACCGTGGCGACTCGCCCTACCCGACGATCCCGACGACCACGAACGTGACCTGCTCGCGCTGGCCGACGCCGGCGACCTTGACGCCGCACTCGCCGGCTTCCGGTCCGACCTGGCCCCCGATATGGCACTGCTCGACATCGCCGACGACGATGCGATGGTCGACGCCTACTTCGGCGGCATCCCGGCAACCGAACTCACCTGGCTCACCCCCGAGGTCCGCCGCTGCTGGGCCGTCGACATGCGCGAGGCACTCAGCAACGCCGACGGGTACGCCCGGGACAACCTGGCCTGGGGCGGCCCCTGGGACATCGACGTCACCGCGGTGCGCTGTCCGGTTCACCTCTACTACGGCGACCGCGACAGCCTGGTTCCCGAAGCCAACGGCCGCTGGCTGGCCGCGCACCTTCCCAACCCCACCTTCGTGACCTCTCCGAACGCCGGCCACGGCACCACAACCTTCGCCCACTGGGACACCGTCTTCGCCGACCTACCCGCACCTGTTTGAGCTCGCTCGCGCGCCTGGCCCGCAGACACCGCCGAACAGCGCTTGAACGGCAGATCAAGGCCCGATGCGGTGGCGTCGTACCAAGTCGCGGCCAGAAACGGCGACAGCGGACGTCTTCCAGTTGCTGTGGTGCCCGGCGCTGCACGACGACGACTGCCGGCCGCTGCCGCTCGTGCGGTGGCGCGCGGAGGCCGCGATCGGCGAACTGCTCGATAATCCGGAGCCGCCGGACGACGAGGCCGTCGAGGACGATCACGTGCCGGTGGCCTGCGCGCCGAGTCCCGAGCGGGTCCGGGAACTGCCCGACGCCTGGGAACTCGATGACGGCCTGCGCGATCGGGTAGAGGCGTGGGCGCAGGAGCGCGGGTGGAGGTACTTCGCGCACCTCAGCGCCGCCGACGGCACCAAGGCGGGCGGCCGGCCGGAGTGGATCCAGGACCCGCAGTACCCGGTGTGTGACTGCGGCACCACGGGTACAGCTCGGTTCGCTCTGCGGCAAGCGGCCATCCGCATCTGCCGCTGGACATGCGCCCGGCTGAGTCTGCCGTCACTGACCGTAGCACCAATGCTGCCGCTGACAGGGTCATCGCATACCCTCGGCGTGTGTTCGAGGCTTCGCGGATCTGCCGCTGCATCATCTGTCACGACTACGGCGATCGCGATGACTACGATGCGGCCGACGATGGCGTGATCGGCAATGTCAACGAGTTCGGGTGGAGCGTCACTGGTGTTCCCGCGGATGAGCAGGGGCCGGGCTGGTCGTACACGATCGGCCGTTGGCACAGCCGCGGCGGGCCCGAACTGGCCATGTTCGGACTCGACCTTCGTGTCATGCAGTCTTGTCTGAACATCCTTGGCCAACGGGACGGCCTTGCCGACGGCCAGTCCCATGACGATGTCGTCAACGGTTACCCGGTGCGCCTGAGGACCGTCGAGCCGACCTGGTATCGGGCCTTCTTCGGCCAGGCCATCTGGTTCTACCGGCGCCCGCCCGTTCCGATTCTCGAAGTCGTCTGGCCGGACCGCGACGGTGCTTTCCCCTGGGACACGGGAAGCCTGGCCCAGCCACACCTCTGGCTCGCACCCGCCGCGCACGTGCAAGGTGTCTGGACCCAAGACGTCTGAACCGAGGTAGGCGTACGGGCTGGAGCCGATCGACTGGAACCGGTCGGCCCGTGCGGGCCTTACTTGCCGCGCTCGGTCGTCACCTCGCCCGAGGCCGGTCGGAGGGCCCGGGAAGACTCGACCTGATCCCAGGGCTCGTCCGGCAGCGCCGGCCCATCGACCCAGCCGGGAACCGAACGCTCCGCCGAAGCGACTCATCCGGTAAGGACGGTCAGCGAGAGAGCGGGTCACAGGATGAGATACGGCGTGCAGAGACGGCGGCCGCGGGGCTGGGCACATCCCGACCTCGGTGACGTCGACCTCGGCAGGGTGCTCGATGCCCTCGGCGACCCGGTGCGGCTGGAGGTCGTCCGGCAACTGGCGGCCGCCGGGGGAGTGGTGCGGGGCGCGTTCGATGTGCCGGTGACCGGTCAGACCCTCTCCCATCACCTGAGGACTCTCACCACCGCCGGTCTCGTACGGGTGAGCCAGGCCGGCCGGTTCCGGTGCTGCGAGCTGCGTACACGTGAGGTGGAGCAGCGCTTTCCCGGATTGCTGCCGGCGATCCTGGCCAATGCCGGCGGCGGTGCCGTACGAACGATGCCGCCGTGAGAGTGACGGTTTGGACACACCATGTGGGGCTGTGACTTTCCGATGCCGCCCATATATGGTGTTCCCCGCAGCTGGTTCGGTCGCGCCCGTCAGGGTGTGTCCGAGGCAACAGGGAACCCGGTGTGAAACCGGGACTGCCCCGCAGCGGTGAGTGGGAACGACCGCCGTCATGAAGCACTGGGCTCGTCAGAGCCTGGGAAGCGACGGCCAGTAGGCGGCTTTACCCCAAAGCCCACGAGTCCGAAGACCTGCCAGCGCGCCGTGCATCTCAGGTGATGCGCGGCGGTCGAAGGCCGCGTGGGACGGCCGACGCCATCAGCCGGGCCCTCACGGGCCGCGGCGGCGTCCTCCTGCGCACCCGAGACCTCGGCCGGCGTGATGAGGGGGACGAGACATGACAGCAGCTACGCAGGATCCGCCGGCTACCGGACATGTGGTGCCGGAGCAGCGCCGCCATGTGATGCAGGTGCGCAAGCGAAACGGCGATCTGGAGCCGGTCGACGTCAACAAGATCGTCAAGGCGGTCGAGTTGTGGGTCACCGATCTCGGCGAGGTCGACCCGCTGAGGGTGGCGACCAAGACCATCAGCGGCCTGTACGACGGAGCGACCACGGCTGAGCTCGACAAGCTGTCGATCCAGACGGCGGCCGAGCTGATCGGCGAGGAGCCGCAGTACTCGAAACTCGCCGCCCGGCTGCTCGCCGCGTACGTCGACAAGGAGGTCCGCGGCCAGGGTGTCGCCAGCTTCAGCCAGTCGATCCGCTACGCCCACGGCCTCGGCCTGATCGGCGACGAGACCGCGGCGTTCGTGGCCCGCAACGCGCGTAAACTCGACGACGCCGTGGACGTCGCCGGTGACCTGCGGTTCGAGTACTTCGGCCTGCGCACCGTCGCCGACCGCTACCTGCTGCGCCACCCACGGTCCCGCCTGGTCGTGGAGACCCCGCAGTACTGGCTGCTGCGCGTCGCCTGCGGGCTGTCCACAGACGCCCGTGAGGCGATCGGCTTCTACCGGCTGATGTCGAGTCTGGCCTATCTGCCCAGCTCACCCACGCTGTTCAACTCCGGAACCCGGCACACCCAGATGTCGTCGTGCTTCCTGGTCGACTCGCCGAAGGACGAACTGGACTCGATCTACGAGCGTTACCACCAGGTCGCGAAGCTGTCGAAGTACTCCGGCGGCATCGGTATCGCCTGGTCGCGCATCCGCGGCCGGGGCGCCCTGATCCGCGGCACGAATGGAAAGTCCAACGGCATCGTCCCGTTCCTGAAGACGCTCGACGCCGGGGTGGCGGCGGTCAATCAGGGCGGCCGCCGCAAAGGCGCCGCATGCGTCTATCTCGAGCCGTGGCACCCGGACATCGAGGAGTTCCTGGAACTGCGCGACAACACCGGCGAGGAGTCCCGCCGCACGCACAACCTGAACCTGGCGAACTGGATCCCGGACGAGTTCATGCGCCGTGTCGAGGCCGACGGCGAATGGTCGCTCATCGACCCGTCCGACGCCCCGTCACTGCCGGACCTGTTCGGTGACGAATTCACCGAGGCCTACCGGGCAGCGGAGAAGAAGGCTGTCAAAACCGTCAAAGCCCGCGATCTGTACGGCCGGATGATGCGCACCCTGGCGCAGACCGGCAACGGGTGGATGACGTTCAAGGACCGCTCGAACGCGCTGTCGAACCAGACGGGCGAGCCCGGCAACGTGATCCACCTGTCGAACCTGTGCACCGAGATCCTCGAGGTCAACAACGACGACGAGACGGCCGTCTGCAACCTCGGCTCGATCAACCTGGGTCAACACGTCAACGTTGACGGTGTTGACTGGGTCAAGTTGAGGGAGACGGTGCGGACCGCGGTCGTCTACCTGGATCGGGTCATCGACATCAACTACTACCCGTCGCAGCAGGCCGCGGCCTCGAACCCGCGGTGGCGGCCGGTCGGGCTCGGGCTGATGGGCCTGCAGGACGCGTTCTTCACCCTGCGACTGCCGTTCGACTCGGCCGAGGCCAAGGAACTGTCGACCCGGGTCCAGGAGGAGATCTTCCTGACCGCGCTGGAGGTGTCGGCCGACCTGGCTTCGACTTTCGGGCCGCACCCGTCCTATGCGCAGACCCGCGCGGCCAAGGGCGATCTGCACCACGAACTGTGGGGCGCCCAGGTCGCACAGGCCGACCGCTGGGCGGCGCTCAAGGAGAAGATCGCCGAGCACGGGCTCCGCAACTCGCTGCTGATCGCGATCGCGCCGACCGCGACGATCGCCTCCATCGCCGGTGCCTACGAGTGCATCGAGCCGCAGGTGTCCAACCTGTTCAAACGCGAGACCATGTCGGGTGAGTTCCTTCAGATCAACACCTATCTGGTACGGGAACTCAAGTCGCGTGGACTGTGGACCGCCGCCATCCGCGAGCAGATCAAGCGCGCCGAAGGCTCGGTGCAGGCGATCGCCGAACTGCCCGAGGACGTACGGGAACTGTTCCGCACCGCATGGGAACTGCCGCAGAAGGCGCTGATCGAACTCGCGGCGGCCCGGGCCCCGTTCATCGACCAGTCGCAGTCACTGAACCTGTTCATGGCCGCACCGACCATCAACAAGCTCTCCTCGATGTACCTGTACGCGTGGAAGGCCGGTCTCAAGACCAGCTACTACCTGCGCTCGCGCCCGGCGACCCGCATCCAGCAGGCCACCGTCGCGGTCGCGCCCGCTGTCACCGCCCCGGTCTCGCTCATCCCGGCGCTCACGCCGGCCGAGGCCTGTTCCCTGGAAAACCCCGAATCGTGTGAGGCCTGCCAGTAATGCTGCTCGACCCTGGAATGGACCTGACCCTGCGGCCGATGAAGTACCCGCACTTCTTCGACCGTTTCAAGGACGCCATCAAGAACACCTGGACCGTGGAGGAGGTCGACCTGCACTCCGACCTCGCCGACCTGGCCAAACTGTCACCCGCCGAACAGCACCTGGTGTCCCGGCTGGTCGCGTTCTTCGCCACCGGCGACACCATCGTCGCCAACAATCTGGTCCTCAATCTGTACCAGCACGTCAACTCGCCGGAGGGCCGCCTCTATCTGTCGCGGCAACTGTTCGAGGAGGCCGTACACGTCCAGTTCTATCTGAATCTCCTCGACACCTACGTGCCCGACGAGCAGGAACGGTTCGAGGCGTTCGCCGCGGTCGAGAACATCCCGTCGATCGCCCGTAAGGCCGAGTTCTGCTTCAAATGGATCGACTCGGTCTTCGATCTGCGGCAGTTGGAGACCAAGGAGCATCGGCGGGCCTTCCTGCTCAACGTCATCTGCTTCGCCGCCTGCATCGAGGGGCTGTTCTTCTACGGCGCCTTCGCGTACGTCTACTTCCTGCGCTCCCGCGGCGTGTTGCAGGGCCTCGCGTCCGGCACCAACTGGGTGTTCCGCGACGAGAGCATGCACATGGCGTTCGCCTTCGACGTCGTCGACCAGGTTCGGGCCGAGGAACCCGACCTGTTCGACGCCACGATGGAACAGCAGGTCCGCGACATGCTCGCCGAAGCCGTCGAGTGTGAGGTCCAGTTCGCGGCCGATCTGCTGGAGCAGGGCGTCTCCGGGATGTCGCTCGGGGACATGCGCGAATACCTCCAGCACGTCGCCGACCGGCGGCTCGCCGCACTCGGCATCGACCCGATGTACGGCAGCAGGAACCCGTTCGCGTTCATGGAATTGCAGGACGTTCAGGAGTTGTCCAACTTCTTCGAAAGGCGCGTTTCGGCGTACCAGGTCGGCGTGACCGGAACCGTCAGCTTCGACGACGACTTCTGACCGGCACCCGAAACGGCCGGGACCCTCGCGGTCCCGGCCGTTTCAGGCGCGGCTCACGTCCGGGTGAGTTCCCACCGGGACAACGGTCGCCGACGGAAGCGAGACGACGAAGGTCGACCCGTGCGCGGGCGAGTAGCGATAGCGGATGTCGCCGCCGTTGGCGCGAGCCAGTTCGCGGACGATGTACAGGCCCAGCCCGGTGCCGGCGACCTTCCCGGCGGTGTTCTCGGCGCGTGCGAAACGGTCGAACAGCCGGTCGCGGAACTCCGGTGGCACGCCCGGGCCCCGGTCGGCGACATCGATGGTCACGGGGCCGCCGTCGGAGCCGTGCACGTCGATCGCCTCGACCCCACCGCCGTACTTGTCCGCGTTGCTGATCAGGTTGGTGAGGATCTGGTCGAGGTGGCCGGGCTGGACTGCGGCGACGAGGTCGGGCGGGCAGGAGACGGTGACCGCGGTGGTGGCGGCGGCTCCGAGCGCGGCCTCGATGTGGTCGAATACCCGGACCGGGCGCGGGGTCGCGGTGAGCCGGCCGGCGTCGATGCTGACCAGGGCGAGTACCTCCTCGACGATGCCGGCCAGCCGCCGGGCGGCGCCCTGCTGTATGGCGAGCAGCCGCTCGGCCGACGGCGGCAGGGGATCGCCGGTCAGGACCAGATCGAGGCTGCCGAGGATCGTGGCCAGCGGATTGTTGATCTCGTGGCCGAGCATGCCGATCAGGTCGGCCTTGAGCTGGTTGGCGGCCTCCAGCTCGCGGTTGCGGTCGGCGATCTCCGCGGTGCGTGCCCGGACCTCGTTCTCCAGGGAGTCGTAGTGCAGAGCGTTGTCGAGGGAGACGGCCAGTTGCCCGGCGATCAGTTCGACGGTCTCCAGGCGGCCGGTGGAGAAGACACCGCGCTGCCTGTGGTTGGCCAGGACCAGGACGGCGTCTCTGGTGCTCTGGCAGGGCACCGGGATGACCAGCAGGCTGCAGGCCTCGAGACCGGTCAGATACGGATCCTGCGAGAACCGGTCGTCGCGGGTCGCGTCGGCGACCAGCAGCGGTCGGTGGGTGCGCTCGACGTAACGGACGGCGGACGTCGGCAGGCCGGTGGTGGAGGAGCCGGAGACGGTGTGGTCCCGTAGCGACAGATGCACGTCGGTGGCCCCGGTCATCGCGCGCAACACATCGATCACCTGCGTGGTCAGCCCGGCGAGGGTGGTCTCCGAGCTGAGCGCCCGCGACGCGCGCAGGATCGCCCTCAGGTCCAGGCGGTCGGCGCCGCTGCCCGGGCCGATGATCGCCGTGTTCCGCAGGAAGGGGTGCTCGGCCTCAAGGCGTGCGACCGGGCCGCCGGCGCCCCACGCCTGGTAGGCGTCGCGCGCCTCGGCCAGCAGCCGGCGCCCGGCGTGAGTCAGCCCTTGCTCCAGGTGCAGGCGGGCGGCCCGTTCGGCGAGCAGGGCGTGATGCCACGGGCGGCCCGTCACCTCGTTCAGGCCCTCGTCGAACAGCCGGATCGCGGCGCCGGCGTCGCCACCGGCCCGGGCGATCTCTGCGTCCACGAGCAGCAGCAGCGGCCGGAAGTTGCGGGGCGCGTCGGCGGCCCGGCGGGCCAGCCAGTCCCGAGCGTCCGCCGCCGCGGGGGAGGGATCACTGAGACAGCGGGTGACCCGGGCGAGCGCACCGGAGTAGAACCCACGGATCGCCTTGCAGTGCACCATCGCCGCGGCCGAGTGCTCCTCCAAGGCCGTGGTGTCGTCGCTCAGCAGCGCCGCCAGGGCCCGGTCAAGGTGATAGCCGGAGAGCAGGGCCGAATTTTCGCCGATCTCGTCCAGGTAGGCCGCCTCGTCGAAGTCCGCGCCGTCGAACGACCCCGGCCCGGCGGTTTGCCCACGCAACACCTGGATCAGCTGCCGGTGTCCGAGAGCCATCAGCCGGGCATACCGGTTGCCGGTCCGTTCCGCGAAGGCCAGCACCGCCGCGGTCTCCTCGGCGCAGGTCTGCAGCGAGTCCTCGGTCTCCAACAGCAGGACCAGCAACCGCGCCCAGTGCCACCCGCCGATTTGCACGTCGCCGGCCGCGAGGAGCTCGTCGCGAACCTGCCAGCAGCCCTCGACGACCTCCTCCAGCGGCTCGAACCAGGGCGTGGCCAGCAACAGGTGCTGGTAGGCGGCCACCGCCGCCGCGTGATAGCCGTGCTCGCGAGCGGCCCGCAGCGCGTGCCCGGTCAGCAGGTATCCGGTGCGGTGGTCGTCGAGCAGCCAACTCGTGACGCGTATGGCCCCGCCCAGGGTGCCGGTCAGCGGCGAGCACACCCCGTTGTGTTGCCACAGCACGTGTGTCCGCAGCACCAGCCAGGCGTGCAGGTCCGGGTCGATCATGTAGGTGGGCCCCTGCATCCGCTGCAGGATCCGGGCCACCGCGACGATCCGCGGATCGGTGGACTCCCTGGTCGGGTAGGCCGGTCCACGGTCGGCCACCCAGTCTCGGAGTTCGAGCACGGCGCGCCGGTTGTCCGCGACCAGGTCGGCCGGCGGGGTGATGCCGAACCGCCGCAGCGCGTCGAGCCCGAGAGCGATCGCTGCGTGGCACTCGTCGCGCACGGTCAGACTGTTGATCTGCACGGCGGTGGCGGTGGCCAGGAGGAGAGGGTCCGGGGAGTGAGCGGCGAGATCGTGGTAGATCCGGTCAGCCTCGGCGTGCCGGCCCAGGCAGTAGAGCACGGTGTGCCGGTCCACCGCGATCGCGTCCCGGTCTGCGGCGCTGCCGGCGGCGAGGACCCGGTCGGCGGTGGCCAGCAGTTCGTCGGCGGCCGGATAGTTGGTCATCCGCGCGGCGTGGCGGCCGGCCTGGTGCAGCAGAGCCGATGCGGTCCGGCGTTCGCCGTCGTCGCCGATGAGGCCGGTGACCGCGAGGTACTGCTCGGCGGCCTGCTGCCCGTAGTCGCCGTGTGCGGCCAGGCGGCGGGCCATCGCCAGCCGCGATCGATCCATCTCGTCGACCGGAACCAGATCTCGGGCTGCCTGCAGGACCAGGTCGTGGCAGAACTTGACGTTGCTGTCCGCGCTGATCAGGCCATCGGTGACGGCGGGAGCGAGGTGTGCCGGGAGGGAGACGGGCGGGGTCGCGGTGGCGGTGGCGAGCAGGTCCGGGGGGACGTTGCTGCCGAGACAGGTCAGCGCGACCAGTAGGCGCCGGGTCGTCGCCGGCTGTTGCCTCAGGCGGGCGGTGAGCAGTTGTGGAAGGTGGTGGCGGGTGACGAAGTTCCGTATCGGATCAGGTTCGAAGTCCCAGCCGCCTTCCGCCGGCGTCAGCAGGCCCTCTGCGCGAAGCCCGTTGATCAGTGCCACGGTGGCGTACGGATTCCCGGAAGTCGCCTCGCCGATCAGGTCGGCGAGCGACTCCGCGGCCGAGGGCTCCAGACGCAGCACCGCCCCGGTCAGCTCGGCCAGCCCGGCCCGGTCCAGCCCGGCCAGCCGCAACGGCGGCTCGGCGAGTCCGTCGCGCTCCCAGCGTGCGGTGAGGCCGGCGAGCGGACGGCCGGCGCCGGTCTCCTCATCCCGGTAGGCGCAGACGACCAGCAGCCCGGGGACCGGCCCAGCGGTCACCAGCCCGTCCAGCACCCGTAGCGATGCGCTGGTCGCCCACTGCAGGTCGTCGACCATCATGACCAGAGGGCGGTGCGCCGCCACGGTGCGCAGCAGCGTGACCGAAGTCCCGCTGACCCAGCTCGGCGGGGTGACCAGGTCCGGCGGCTCGGCCGCCTCCTGCCCGCCGAGAAGTATGTCCAGCTCGGGCACCGCGCCGGACCACACTTTGCCGACCCGATCCAATGCGGCGACCAGCCGTTCCCGGTGGTCCTCCAGTTCCGCCTCCGGCAGGGCGAGCAGGAGCCTGGCCAGGTTTCTGATCACCTGGACCGTGCCGCCGGCGTCGACACCGGTGCGGAACTGCTCGTACTTGCCGGCGAGAAACCAGCCGCCGCGAGCGGCGATCAACGGTCGCAGCGTCTGTATCAGGGCGCTCTTGCCGATTCCGGCCGGCCCACTGACCAGCACGGCACGGCCGTCGCCGGCCAGCGCGCGGTCAAGGGCCGTGGCCAGTCTGCCGATCTGCGGGTCCCGGCCGACCAGGATGGGCGGTGGCGGCAGGAACAGCGGGAAGTCCCGGTCGCCCGGCGTCCAGTCGCCGTCCGGGTCGGCCGTCCAGCGGGCGAGATCGTGGGCCAGGCCCTCGGCGCTCTGATAGCGCCGGTCCGGGTCCTTCTCCAGCAGCCGCATGATGATGTCGCCCAGCCGCGGTGGCAGGCCCGAGGCGGACGGGGTGCCGACGAGGGTGTCGCGCACCAGTTCCAGAGGGTCGTGGCCGGTGACCGGGGGAGTGCCGGTGGCGAGGGCGTAGAGGGTGGCGCCGAGGCCGTAGAGGTCGGCGCGGCGGTCGGTGCTCAGGCCGGTGCGGCCGGTCTGCTCGGGCGCCAGGAAGCCGAGAGTGCCGACCGGGCCCTCGTCCGGTTCCGGGGCGCCGGTGAGCGCGACGTCGAAGTCGATGAGCAGCGGGGGAGCGTCCGGGCGCAGCACGACGTTCGCCGGGGTGATGTCGCGGTGCAGGACGCCGGCCCGGTGGACGGCGGCGAGTGTGGTGGCCAGGGCGTGTGCGGTGCGGACCAGGTCGGGCAGGGGCATCGGCCCGGCCGGTGGAGGGGTGCCGCCGTCGTCCTGCAGGATCAGGGTCCGGCGCGGCTGGTGTGCGGCGAGGCGGGGGATGCCGGGCAGACCGGCAAGCTTTTCCAGTACGGCACGTTCGTGCTCGATGCGACGGATCGCGCCGGCCCCGGTGGCGTGTTTGCAGACCACGCTGGGACCGTCGGACGGGGTGTGGCGGGTCACCTGTGTCCGGTCGCTCAGGTACAGCAACTCCTCAGCCACGTATCGGATGATCCCACTTTTTGCATGATTTTTCTCTATATCAGCAGCCGCTGGCCGCTAAGCGCGGCGCGCCCGGCAGAGCAGGATCGCGGCGTAGCCGTGGGAACCGCGCTGAGCCGTCGGTATGACCTCGATCCCCTCGTTCAGCGGTTCGAAATCGGGCCGGAGGGCCGCTTTGAGGTCGCGTTCATCGATGTCGGCGCCGGGGAACGTCTTGCCGCCGACCGTGTAGCCACGGCACCGGCGCAGCGCCGCGGTGAGGAAGAGGCCGCCCGGCTGGACCAGGCCGGTGATGTGACGCATGAACAGTTCCCACGTGGCGCGGTCACCGGTCGCCGAGTCCGCGCAGTAGGCACTGACCACCGTCGGGTAGCTCCGTTCCACCGGACGAGGATGGTGAGCGTCCACCCGTACAAGTGTGGTGATCTTTGCCCTGGTCAGGTCTTCGCGCGCGGTGATCTCATCGTCGGTCGGACAGGTGTTGCCCTCACACTGCAGGGTGTAGCGGACGAACGGCCGCCAGTCGTGGGCCCCCGGCGCACGCTCGATCCACCGTCGGATCTCGGCCAGGTTCTCCGGCAGATAGTCGCCCAGATGGATCTCGGACGCCGTCTCGGCGCACGCGAACACGTGGTGGAGGGTCGGACCGGTCCCGAAGTACAGGATCGGCTGGTCGCGTTCGGCGTGGCGCATCGCGTCGACGAGGAACGCGATCGTGGCGATCTCGTCCGGTTCGACGGTGCGGTAGTAGTCGGTGAGGTACTCGGCCGGCACCCAATCGGTGTCGAACGACGCATGTCCGCGATCCCGGCCGAGAACGGTCCGGGTGAGGCGGGCAAGGACGACTTCGTAGGACGCGGCGCCGAGATTGGCACCGCAGAGGAAGACGAGTGCCTCATCGGTGGTGATCGAATCGGTCGCGGCGGCCGCGCCGAATGCGGCCAGGTAGTACGGCACCTCCTTGGCGATCTCCGTGCCGGTGTACGCCACGGCGGCGGCCAGCCGGGCGGCGGCCCCATCGCCGAACCGGCGCCGGGCGACGTCGTACGCCAGCTTGGACAGCACGTTGGTGCTCGCCCCCGTCGCCGCCAGCAGACTTCCGTTCGCTCTCAGGCTGGCGCGCAGCCCGAACACCCAGGCCGTGTAGCTGGCCAGGAGGAACGCCACCACCGACTGATGGCCCAGGTCGGCGAGCAACCCGGACGCGACCAGAGCGGCACCGGTGGCCGCCGCCCAGGCATCCAGCGCGTAGGTGGACGCCACGGTTGCCGCCAGGCTCGTGGCCCAGGCGGCGGCCGGCGACATCCTCGAACCCCTCGCGGTCCTCGCCGGCGTTACGGGCGATCGGACCATGGGGCCCCTCCAGGCACTGATTCCGCGAGATGCCCAGCGAGCGCATGCACCGCGAGCAGCCCGGCGACAAGACACCGGCGCACCGGACGTTGTGCTGTACCCATCGCGCCTCCTGAGCAGAAAGGTCGTGATGGAGACCGCGGACGACGCCTGATTCGTACGTCGCCTTGCCGACAGCATCGAGAGCCGGCTGACGAGATCGTGTTGCCCCAAAATCTATCGTTCTGTATACCTAAGACTCTGCTTCAACCTGATCAAATCCAGGAGACCTGTGCCCATCACTCCCCTCGGGATCGCCTACGACCATGCTGTAGGCACCGACGGCCTGCCGATCGTTCTCATCCACGCCGGTGTCGCGGATCGTCGGATGTGGGATCCCCAGTGGCAAACTCTCAGCGACCAACACGATGTGGTGCGGCTTGATCTGCGGGGCTTCGGGGAATCGACGGCTCCTCCAGAAGGGTCACTGTCGCACGTCGATGACGTCCTCTCGACGCTGTCGCATCTCGGCGTCGGGCATTGCCACCTGGTCGGCTCGTCATTGGGCGCCGGTGTCGCAGTCGAAGTGACGCTGACGGCGCCGAAGCTTGTTCGATCCCTGCTGCTGTGCCCGCCGGGTGGCAGCCTGCTGGCGGAACTGACCGACGATCTCAAAGCCTTCTTCACCGCGGAGAGGACCGCCCTCGCCGTCGGTGATGTCGATGCCGCTGTCGAGGCCAACATCGCTTCCTGGGTCGTCGGCCCCGGCCGGGAGGCTTCCCAGGTCGACGCCGGCTTCCAGAACTTCGTGCGCCGCATGCAACGCCAGGCGTTCGAGGTGAGTGCGTCCTGGCCGGATGTCGACGAGGCCGAGCTGGATCCGCCCGCCCTGGATCGGCTGGGGGAGATCGCAGCGCCGACCCTGGTGCTGGTCGGCGGTCATGACCTGACCACGACCCGGAACTCCGCCGACCGGCTGTGCGAAGGTCTTGACGAGGTTCGCCGCGTCGACTGGCCCGATGTAGCGCACCTGCCCTCGCTGGAGCAGCCGGAGCGATTCCTCGCCCTGCTCCTCGACTGGACAGCTGACCCCCGAAGCGCGTCGGCGGACGCCGAGGATTCCGGTCCTCCCGACACCGATGAGTTCCGGAAGATCGTACGGTCTACCTGACCAAACCGCCTGCCCAGGAGGGCCCATGACCTCGATCCAGCCCATCGCCAGCACGCCTGACCTGCCCCGACTGCGCGCCTTCTACGAGACGGTGCTCGGCGCGACGCAGACCCTCCGCGTACCCGAGGAAGGTCCCGAGTTCTACGTCGAGCTGCGGATCGGCGCGACCACGCTCGGGCTCGTGCAGGAGGAGAACACCGAGATCGGCGCACCGGTGCGGATCATCCTCAGTGCCGATGTCGCAGACGTCGACGCGCTGCTCCCCGCGGTCGAGTCGGCTGGGGGCACCGTACCGGGACAGGCCAACGACATGCCGTGGGGCCAGCGCGTCGCGCACGTCCTCGACCCTGACGGCAACATGCTCAACCTGACCAAGTGGCTTCGAGACGAGTTGCCGTCCGGACCATCAGCATCAGCGGCGAGGGAGTATGAAACGCCTTAGGCTGCATGATCCACGGCACTCTCCTAGGTTCCGTCAGCCTGTCCTCGATGAGGGCGGGCGACGCCTGGCCCGGGCCAGTCTGCCCGGTGCGCAACCCGCCGGAGTTGGCGTGGGCGCGCGCAAGATCGGCCAGGCGATGGCCGGCTGTCTGCAGGGATGTCACCTGTGTCCGCGTAGGCCGAGTTGGTCGCTGAGAATGCACCTCGCCGGGTGCTGCCCGCGTCGCGGAACGGGGTCTCGAAGTGGACAGCGAACAGGCGGGATGCTGCCAGGCAGACCGGTAGCGCCAGAGTGACGGTGATCGTGAAGCCGGTCAGGCCGGGTCCGGTGTGTGGGGCTATAAGGAGGGTGCTGATCAGGGCGACGATCGGCATGTGGATCAGGTAAAGACTGTAGGAGAACCCTCCGAGGGCCACCAGCGGGCTGCTCTGCTGCAGCCGGATGAGTCGTGCCGGACGGCGGGTCGCCAGGGCAACCAGGAACAGGGCGATCGCCGGGCCGGTGGCCAGGTCCAGCCAGTAGTAGCGCGATATCGTCCACACCGAGTCGTGCAGGACGATCAGTGTCAGCACGGGGGCGGCGGCCAGGGCGGACAGACCCAGCCAGGGCAGGCGCCGTACCCGCTCGCTTCCGGTGACGATCCCGGCGGCCAGCATGCCCAGGGTGAACAGCGGGGCCATCTCCAGGGTGCAGCCCGTCGCTCGTGCCCCGGTGGACCATCCCGGCCACAGCAGGCCCGCAGCCACGGCCGGTACGACGATCACGGCGAGAGTCACCACCGGCCCGAGCCGTCGCCGGGCGGGCAGCAGCAGGGGGAACAGCAGGTACAGGATGGCCTCCACCGCGATCGACCAGAATGCCCCGTTGGGCGCGGGCGCGGCGATCAGGTCCTGCAGCAGCAGACCGCCTGTTCACTTAACCGGTTCACCAGCAGCGTCCCCGGACGACCCCGACCCGGAAGGGTTCATCCGGTTCGTCGCCCAGGACGTACGCGCGGCGCTGAACCGGCTCCCGGACGAGGGCCGCCGCAGGACCGGCACGAGATAGCCAGGCCGCCACGTCGAAGCCAACCGCAATTCGGGATTCGAAAGCCCGGGTGGATCAGCATCGGCCGGTGCGTGCTGGCCGGCGGGCAGTGGCCGGAGCCGCAGCTTCGTGATGGCCCGGCCGGTGATCCGGCCTTCAGTCGAGCCCGCTTCGGCGGGCGACGTCGAACACCACCGACCAGGGAGCCGGCGTTTCGAGCCCGGGCGCCGGCACGGCCGCCGGTGGGCCGGCCAGCAACCGCGTGGCGAGAGCGGCGAACCGGGCCGCGGCCGGGTGTGGCGCCCGCCGGGGCCACACCGCGGAGACCTCCTGCCACAGCGCAGCGCCGGCCAGCGGCCGCCACGCCACCCGCGGCTCGCGCCGGACCGTCGCCTGCCGCTCCAGGGCGACGCCGTGACCGGCGATGACCAGAGCGCAGAGCATCTGCGGGCTGCGGGCGTGCCGGATCCGGGTCACCGGGAAACCGCGCTCACCGGCCGCCGCCAGGATCCGGTCGTACCAGTCCGGGGCGGTGGCCCGCGGGAAGATCACCAATCCGTGGCCGGCGAGCTCGGCGAGATCCACCGCCGCGGCGCGGGCCAGCGGCGACACCCGCGGCAGCACCACGCCCAACGGGGTACGGATGACGCCTCCACAGTGCAGATCGACCAGGTCGACGGGATGCTCCACCACACCGACGTCCAGCCGGGCCGCCGCCAGCGAGTCGAGCTGCTCCGCGGTGGTCAGCTCCTGCAGATCGACGTCGAGGCCCGGCGCCTGGTCCGACAGCCGGTCGAGCAGCTCACCGAGCACCGGTGCGGGGGTGCCCGGCAGCACCCCGGCACGCAGCGTCCCCATCGCGCCGTCCCGGATGGCCCGCATCGACGTACGCATCCGCTGCTCCGCGGCCAGCAGCTGCCGCGCCTGGTCGGCGAGCATCTCACCAGCGGTGGTCAGTGTGGTGCCGCGCGGCAGCCGGTCGAACAGCGTCACACCGAGGTCCCGCTCCAGCCGGCGCATGGCCTGACTCAGCGGCGGCTGCGCGATGCCGAGCACCTCCGCGGCCCGGCCGAAGTGCAGCTCCTGGGCGACGACCAGGAAATACCGCAGGTGCCGGAACAGATCCACGACACTCCACCCTAGGGTGGGCCGGTGTCACAGCTTCCGATGGTCTCCGAGAACGCCGAGTACTGGCTGCACGCCCGCGACATCGACTCCGGGCGGTGCACCGGCCACCGGTCCGGCGAACCGGTGGTGATCGGCTCCATCTTCAAGATCCTGCTGGTGCTCGAGTACGCCCGCCAGGTCGCCGCCGGCGCCCTCGACCCGGCCGAGCGGGTCCTGCTCGGACCGGACGACCGGCTCGGCGGCTGGGGGACCGGCGGCTGCGCCGACGACGTCGAACTGTCCCTGCGGGACCTCGCCTACTTCACCATGTCGGTCAGCGACAACACCGCGGCGGACGCGCTGATGCGGCGGGTCGGCCCCGACCTGGTACCGCTGCTCGCCGACGAACTCGGCCTGACCCGGACCCGGGTGACCGGCGGGCCACGCGACCAGCTGTCGTCGATGTTCGCCGACGTGGGCGCCGCCGACGACGCGGCGTTCGCCCGCATCTTCCCCGCCCTCACCGACGACCAGGTCCGCCGCCTGCGGATCTACGACCCCGGGCAGACGACCTCCAGCACCCCGGAGGAGATCACCCGGCTGCTGCGGATGATCTGGCGGGACACCGCGGGCCCTGCCGGCGCCTGCGCGGCGGTGCGCGCGCTGATGGCGCGGCAGATGTTCTGGACGCGCCTCGCGGCGGCGTTCCCGGCGGAGGTACGGGTGTCCGGCAAGACCGGCACGCTGCCCGGCCTGCACATGGAGGCGGGAGTCGCCGAATACCCCGACGGCGGCCGGTACGCCCTGGCCGTGTTCGTCCGCACCCGGAACCTGGCCACCACCCGCCTCGACGTGGACATGATGCTGGGCCGAGCCGCCGCGGACGCGGTCCGGCGCCTGCGCGACGAGTGACCTGGACCACTCCGGCCGGGCGGCGCCGGGTGCCCGGCCAGCGCTCATATCGAACCGGATATGAGCCGTTCACCCGGTCGATCTTGGACGTCACCGGAACCGGGTTGATCTCCTGACCGGGCACCGTCACCGCCCGAGAGGAACCATCTTGACCAGAATGTCGTTCGGCCGTCGCGATCTCCTGCGCGGCGCCGCCGCCGGAACCGCCCTCGCCTCCCTGCCGGCCGTCCCCGCCGCGGCCGCGCCCACCGCGCCGAGGTCACGCCGGCGGACCGCCACGTTCCGCTGGCTCGGCACCTCCGGCTGGCACATCGAGGTCGCCGGCCGCACCATCCTGATCGACCCCTACCTGAGCCGCTTCCCGACCGGCGGCTTCGACCCGGCCACCCCGTTGCGTGTCGACACCGCCGCGATCGCCGCCGCGCGTCTCGGCACACCGGAGACGATCCTGGTCACCCACACCCACTGGGATCACTTCAACGACGTGCCGCACCTGGCGACGTCGGCCGGTGCCCGCGTATTCGGCACGCTCACCGCGTACCACCTGGGTCTGTCCCTGGGTGTTCCGGCCGGACAGCTCAGCCCGGTCAAAGGCGGCGAGGTGCTCGACTTCGGCGACTACACGGTCGAGGTGGTGGCCGCGCTGCACAGCCGCAACGCCGCCTACTCCATGGCGTTCCCCGGTGTCCGGACCGAGGTGCCGAGCCGGGCGCCGGCGACCATCGCCGACCTGCCCGAAGGCGACACCCTCGCCTACCAGATCCGCGTCACCGACGGGCCGTCGGTGTTCCTGATGGGCGCGAGCGACTTCGTCGAACGCAATCTGAGCGGGCTGCGCCCGGACGTGGCGATGATCGCGATGGCGAGCGGGGACGCCACCCACGCGTACGTTCCCCGTCTGCTCGCCGCACTCGGGCACCCGGAGGTCGTCATCCCGGTCCACTGGGACGGCTTCGAGTCGCCGTTGACGAACCCTCCGCCGGTCACGCCCGCCGGCGCCGCCCGGCTGCGCGCGTTCGGCGAGGCGGTCCGGGCGTCCTCGCCGCGGGCCCGCGTCCTGGTGCCGGAGTACGGCACCCCGTACACGTTCTGAGCGTCCACCCGTCCCGGATCGCCGTCCCGGAGCGGCGATCGTTTCATCGGGAAGCTTCTCGGGGATCGGGGAACGCTTCTGCCGGGGTGTTGTCCTGTAGGTGTTCCGGGCGCGGCGGGATGACACAAAGGAGAGACAGCTCGGCGAATGTCTCTTTCATCTCTGGTCCGATGTGGCGTCACCCGGAGGGGGAGCGGAGTTGCGTGGGGTGTTTATCCTTCTTCTGTCTGGTTTGCACCTTTTAAGCAGATAGGAGCTGAACCGCGGTGAACTCGGACAGTCCCGGCTGGCGGTTCGCGCTCGTTGCGGCGCTTGCCGCAGTGTTGAGCGTGCCGGCTGCGCTCGCCTCCAGCAGTCCCGCCGCCGCGGCACCCGCTGGGTCGTCGGCCACGCTCGACATCCTTCCGGCCGAGGGGCTTCCCGGCGCCATGGTCAGCGCCGTCGCCACCGGCCTGCCGGAACACTGCACGGACATCGGCTTCTACTGGCGAGGCCAGAACGTGGTCGCCGCGCCCCTGTCGAACACCGTCGGCGTCGTCCGAGCCACGTTGCGCATCCCCGACAGCACGGAATCCGGCCTGGTGCTCATCGAGGCCAGGTGTGACGCCGACCTTGAACCGGACAAGGACCCGATCACCGGGGCAGGTCCCTCCGCCAAGTTCACCGTTCTCGATCGGCCACCGCTGCGGCCGAGGCCTCTCCAGCTGTCACCGGCGCGGGGCCCGGCCAAGGGCGATCCCCAAGCCGCCGGGCCCACGACGAAGCGGGCCTCGACCGTTGCCGCCCAGCCCCGTCCATCGACCTCAACCGTCACGACGTCACCTCGAGCGCCGGCCTCGGCCATCACAACGCCGGCCCGCATCCCGCGGTCCGCCCCGGCCGCCTCCTCGAAGCGACCCGTCGACCCGCCGTCGGCCGGGTCCGGACCGGCGGCGGCGCTCACACCGGCGCCATCGCTCACCCGTACGCCGTCATCCGTCACCGAATCACCCACACCGTCCTCGGCGAAGCCGGCGGGCTTCACGCCGATCCGGGCCAGTTGGGCCATGCCCACACTCGACGACGTCTCCCTGGATCCGTCGCTCCTTCTGCTCGTCGCGGCCATGGCGGTCCTGCTGTTCATCCTGGTCGCGTTTCCCTCCGACGTATTCAACAAGACCTATGAAAACCGTCGGGAGGAGATTCACGGGGCGATCCGCGCCCTGGGTGTCAAACGCCGCAACCGGATGCCGTCCTGGCTCCAAGCGACCCTGCTGATCGTGGTCTCGGTCGGCGCCGCCCTCCTCTCCGGCAAGGGCGAGGGCCCCGCCGCGCAACTACCGGACGGCAACTGGGCCCTGAACCTGGCCGCCGTGCTCATTGCGGTTCCGTTGGTGATGGCCGCCTACAGTGGCCCGGGCGAGATCTACCTGTGGAGGGTCCGGGGCAGCGCGTCCCTCTACGTGCCGCCCATCGCGCTGGCGGTGGGCGTTGCCTGCGCGCTCTTCTCGCAGGTCTGTGAACTCAACCCCACCTATGCCTACGGCCTGTTCTGCACCTTCATCCTCTTCAGGGGTACGAAGCAGGCGAACCGGACGAGCACCGGCGCCCGGACCGAGCCGACCGAAGCGCAACGGGCGTACGGCGTCCTGTGGAGCGTCGCCGGCCTCAGTGTGCTGATCGCCCTCGGATACATCGGCTTCAGCGCGAACTGGGAGAACGCGCACGCCGCCGACGCCGACTGGTACACGGTTCTGTTCGATGCGGTGGCCTACTGGGTCGTGGTGCTCGGCGCCGAAAGCCTGGTTTTCGCCCTGATCCCGATGCGTTTTCTGGACGGCCGCACGGTGGCCGGCTGGCGGTTGCTCGCGTGGATGCCGCTGCAGATCGCCGCCGGCTTCTTCTTCTGGTACGTGATTCAGCGTCGCGGTGAAGTCAACGAACTTCGGCCGACCGGCGACGAATGGTTACGCGCGATGGGCTTCTTCCTGCTCTTCGGCCTGGCCGCGATGACCTTCTGGGGCTATTTCCAGTGGAAGGGACGGCCCACGGCGGGCTTCAGCACACAACCGATGGCCCCGTTCACCGTTCTCTTCCAGCCGGTCACCTTTGCCGGCCGGCTGCGGACTGAGGCGGCGGAGTTGGCGAAGACGGTGCGGCGCGGTCTCGTGCGGCGCAGCCCCGTGGCCCGCGACCCCGAGGAACCCGGCTGCGCCGACCGCCTCAGCGAAGCGGGGAGAATCACCTCGCGATCCGCGCTGACCACGGCATCGTCGACGCGGTCGTCGAATCACCCGGAGGGGTAGTCCGATCGGGCGGAATGCGGCCTCGGGCAGGGTAATCCGAACGAGCGTTCTCCGCGGTTCCGGTATGCCGGAGAGAGCCGGACGGCATTTTGCGGTGATCACGTATCCGCAGTTCGGGGCGTTCCTCCGTAGACGGTGAGCTGGTTGCGCCGTATTCGGTATCTGACGGACATGTCAGTTCGGCTACGGCGTACTCACGTCTTTTCGATTCCCGATTCATTTCGCTTCCGGGCCTAGCCTGGTCGTCAACCCGGACTCTCGCAGTGGAGTTCGTGGGCTCGGCGAAACGTGGAGGGAATTCCATGAACGGCAGATTCGGCCGGGCATTCGCGGCGGCGCCGCTCGTGGCGTGTGCCCTCGGGGTTCCCGTCCTCCCGGCGCGGGCCGCCCCCTCGCCGAGCGGCGAGGTCGAGCCGATCCATCTGGCGATCGCCGTCGACGAGTCGGGCAGTCTCAGCGACGACGAGGTACGGCAGGAGCGGATCGCCGCCGCCAGCGTCGCGATCGCCGAACTGTCCCCGCAATCCGATGTGACCGTGTTCGGGTTCGGCAGCAACGCCGGAAACGTACAGGCCGTCGACCCGGACCGGATCTGCGAACTCGCCGCCGGAGCGGGCGCCGCGGCGCGCGACGCCATGGTCGCCTGCGTGCAGGACAACATCCGGCGCCGTACGGGAGAGAGCGCCGACACCGACTTCGTGGCCGCGCTCGGCCAGGGAGTCAAGACACTTACCCGGACGTCCGACGACCGGCGGCGGATCCTGCTGCTGCTCACCGACGGCCAACTCGACGTCCGCCGGGACGGCCATTACGGCAGCACGCCCGAAGGCCGGCAGCGCGAGGCGGAGAAGGACATCCGGGACCGGATCCTGCCGGAGGCCAAGGACGGCGGGGTGCAGATCTGGCCGCTGGGGTTCGGTGACGACGTACGCGCCGAGCTGCTCGACGTGATGGCCGCGCAGAGTGCCCCAGCCCGATGCTCCCAGGGCGAGGTCACCCCGGAGGCACGTCTGGTCGCCGACGGGGCGGCCGCGGTCACCGCCATGATGGACGCCTTCGTGAAGGGCCGCTGCCTCAACTCGAATCCTCCCGAGGAGAGCCCGCTCCCCAAGGGGAAGACGGTGGAGTTCACTGTCACAGTGCCGGCCATCGCCACCGACGGGGCCATCAACGTCACCAAGGGCGGCGACGAACGGATCAAGGTGGAGTTCATCGGGCCGGACGGGAAGCCGGCGCCGGCCACGGGTACGGTCGGTGACACCACCTTCGAACTGGCCGGCAGCGGCGGTCTCGTCGAGTCGCTGCGGATGCGCAACCCGGCCAGCGGCACCTGGCGGGTCAAATTGACCGCCCCGGCGGACGCGAACCCCGGCACCGTCACCGCCCGGGTGGTCTGGCAGGGGGTGTTGCACACCGTCTTCGTGCTCGATCCGCCCAGCCCGCGGGCCGGCGAGACGGTGTCGGTGTTCATGCGGCCACACACCCGAACCGCGGAGATCGGCGACCCGTCGGAACTGGCGGGATACTCCTTCGCCGCGCAGGTCAGCGGCACCGGACTGGACCAGTCGCTGCGGCTGGCCGACGACGGCGCCGGGGCGGACGAGCACGACGGCGACACCTACTACAGCGCCAGTTTCACCCTGCCCCCGACGGCGACGGGCAGCTACCGGGTGGTCGGCAACGCCTCCGGGCCCGGGGTGGTCTCGGACCAGCAGGAGACCACGTTCCGGATCGCCGCGCCCGGTCCGCAGGTGCGGGCGCGGATCCTGCTCGACGCCACGACCGCATTGCCCGGCGCCGAGGTCACCGGCACGATCCAGGGCTCCAACGGATCCAGCGCCGCGGTACCCGCCCGGATCGTGCTCACCGGCGGGCGCGACGGCACGGTCACCGTCACACCGGCCGGCATCACGCTCGCGGCCGGCGCGTCCGAGACCGGCTTCACGCTGACCGTCGCGGACAACGCCGCACCCGGCCCGGCCGGTGGGATCGTGCAGGTGCTCGGCGCCGACCGCACCGTGCTGGGCAACACGCCGCTGAACCTGACCGTGCTCGCGCCGCCCAGCCTGCTGGAACGGTACGGGCTCTACCTGCTGGCGGTCGTGGTCGTACTGGCCACCCTGCTCGCGGTCCTGCTGCTGGCCCGGCGCCGCAGGCGGGCCGCGATCGAGGTGAAGGGCCTCACGGTCGCCCTGCACGAGGACGGCCGGGAACTGCCCCCGCAGTTGGTCGCGCCGGCCGGGACCCGGTTCGAGTTCGACGTGCTGGTCCCCGACGACGGTTCGGCGCCGGCGCTGCGGCGGGTGTCCGCCGGTAGCGACCGCTACCGGATCGAACGTGGCACCGACGGTTCGGTACGCCTGTTCGTCCCGGACGCCGACACCCTCCCGGACAGCCCGTTTCTGCCGCTCGCCCCGGGTGCGGTGGTGCCCCTGCCCCGGCATCCGCGGCTCGGCCTGCGGCTGTCCGGCCGCCCCACCGCACCGGCCGCCATCGCGGCGCCCGACGACGCCACCCTGCCGCTGTACCTCAGCGGACGCGACGACGACCTCTAGAAACGGATACCGCGTATGCACCTCTACCACCCCGTGATGTTCGTGGGGCTGGGCGGCACCGGCTGCCGGATCGGCGCCGAACTCGAACGCCGCCTTCGTGAGGAACTGTGCGGCCCGGACGGGCTGAAACTGCACGGTCCCGCGTTCGGCCTGACCGAGCTGCGCCCGTTCGAACTGCCGTCGTGCCTGCAATTCGTCTACGCCGACCTGAGCGAGGACGAACTCGGCCAGCTGCGGCGGCGGTCGGTGCCCAACGAGGCGCACTCCGAGGTCGCCGACCGGACGGCCTACTACGCCTACGACCTGCTTCCGCAGTTCCGCAGCTATCCGGAGGTGGCGAAGTTCCTGCGGGTGAAGGCGGCCGACTTCGTCCGCGACTGGCTGCCACCCGGCGAGCACGAGCCGATGGTGGTGCCGTTACGGCTGGGCGCCGGGCAACTGCCGACCGTCGGGCGGGCCGCCCTGTACGCCACCGTCTCCGATTCGGTCGACGTGCTGCGCCAGCCGATCATCCGGGCCATCGGGCGGATCACCAACTCGGCGCCGGAGCTGCGGCTGCTCAACCCGGCCCGGGAGCCGGGCCTGCAGACCGTCGACGTGTTCGTGGCGTTCTCGGTGGCCGGCGGCACCGGCGCGGGCATCTTCTACGACTACCTGCACATCGTCGAGTCGGCGTTCCGGCAGGCCGGGATCGACGCCAAGATCTATCCCCTGGTGCTGATGCCGTCCGCCTTCGAAGCCGGCAGCGGCGGCGGCGTCAACGCGTCACTCAACGCCGGGCGGGCGCTGCTCGACATGTTCCGCCTGGTCGACGAACTGAACCAGGATCAGCGGGCGCACGGCGATCTCGGCGGCGCACCGACGGTCAGGGGCCGTCACGTCCGCTATCCGCGTGAGGGCGACGTGCCGATGCGGCTCGGCGCGATGCAGACCGCATTCCTGTTCAGCAAAGCGGTCGGGATCGCCCGCGACGACCTGCACCGGTCGATCGTGGCGCTGATCCTGTCGCTGGTCGGGCTGGACGTGCCGGCCGGGGGCCGCGACGCCGGCGGCCCGGTGTCGTTCGCCGACAGCTTCATCAACGGCGTGGTCGAGCGGCAGAGCATGTCGCCGACCAGGATCGGGTGCCGAGGCGTCTCGACCAGCCTGGTGGGGTCGTTGACGGTGCCGTTTGACGACCTGGCCGACATGTTCGCCGGGCGGCTGCTCGGCCGTGGCGTCCGCGAGTTGCAGTTGGTGCCGCCCGGCCGTTCGGAGTCCAACCGGGACCTGATCCGGGAGTTCTTCAACGGCTCGTCGGTCGGGCCGGTGTGGCAGCGGGCCGCCGGCGCGTTCGACGATCCGGCCGCGGAGCAGGGCATCAAAGGCGCTGCCGTGATCCGCGGGATGCTGCGGGAACGTGGCGTCCGGATGGGTGACAGCCTGCAAAATCTGGATCAGACGCTGCTGCGGACCATGCCCGAGCTGGTGCGGGACTTCAACCCGGCGGACGGGGCGCGGTCGGTGCTGCGTCACGCCGACCTGTTCCGGCTACGGCGGGTCGTGCTCGGTGAGGCGGCGCTGGCCGAGAACATCGACCAGCTCGGCGTTCGCGGGGTGATGGAGGGCCGGCGGGTGCCGCCGGCCGCGACGGTGAAGGCGTGGGAGAGCGATCCGCGGCCGCCGCAGCTGATCGAACTGCGGGACCGGATGGGTGGGCTGGTCAAGGCGACGGTCAGTGAGAAGCCGGTGGTCGACACCATCGCCCTGCAGGACGAGTGGTTCCGGTACCGGGCCCGGCGGTTCTGGCATGCCAGCTGGAACGACCACCGGCAGACGTGGCAACAGCGGCTGACACGGTTCACCGGGCATCTGCGGTCGCTGATCGAGGAGCTGACCGCGTACGAACGCGGCTGTGAGGAGGCGTTCAACCGGCGGGCCGAGGAGCTGTACCGGGCGCGGGTCGGCGTCACCTATCTGCTGCCGCCGCGCCAGGACCTGGAGCAGACGTACGCCGAGATGCTGCGCCGGCTGGCCCGCCGCGGCAAGCGGGAGAACGCCACCGAGGGCGAGATCCTGAACGCGCTGCTCGGCCCGGACGGCTGGGCGAACGCACTCGCCGAGGCGTCGGTGCTCGGCCGCTCCGGCGGCACCGAAGGCCTGCGCAACATCCTCGGCCTGCTCAAACAGGAGGTCGCGGGGATCCTGCGGGGCGGCGACCCGGACGAGGTGCCGCTGCTGCCGCACATGAGCAACCTGCTGCGGGTCGCGGCCAAACGGGCGCAGGACGTGCCGGTGGCCGACAGCGACGTGCAGCAGTTCGTCGGGACCCTGTCCGGGATGCTGCCGGGCGGGTTCATGCCGGAGGGGTCCGGACGGCTGTCGGTGCTCGTGGTCTATCCGGCGGCGGAGGCCGACGACCTGGTGGAGAAGTGGCTCAGCGGCCAGCTGCGGATCGTCACCCGCCGTGGTGACAAGCCGGTCCAGTTCCGGGCGGTGCAGACCGAGTCGATCACGGTGGTGCTCACCCGTACCGCGATGGGGATCACCGAAGTGCCGGAGCTTCGGCAGGTGCTGCTCGACTGGGCCGGGGCGGTGCGGGAGCCGAGGGCCGACTCGTTCCTGCCGTGGCGGCAACGGCTGGGTTTCGGCGCGGACTGGCTGGCCACCACCGAGGCACACCGGGAGGAGATCCTGGTGCGGTTGCTCTGCGCGGCCTGGAACGGGCAGGTCGAATGCATCGGTGGCAGTGACTCGCCGGAGCGGATCCGGATCGCGTTGAGCCGGCGGCCGGACGCCGAGGCCATGGTGCTGGAGCTGGGCGCGTTCGGCCGGGCGTCGTCGTGGGGAAGCCTGCTGCGGCAGTACGAGACATGGACGCTCGCCGACGGCGGGGAGATCCGCCTCAACTTCTGCGCCCAGCTGATGGAGTCGATGCCGAACGGCTTCACCGGGATCCTCGACGACCCGCACCCGCTCTACTGGGAGCTGGTCGGCATGGCCGACCGGCAGGTGAAGGTGCTCACCGACATGCGCGAACGGATGCCCGCCGGCGCGAGGCAGCGCTGCGAACAACTGATCGGGTTCTGGAGCCGGACGTTGCCCGCGGCCCGGCAGCGGACCTTCCTGCGCGAGGCGCCGAACGGCAACTCGCTGATCGCGCTGGAGATCACCGTCAAGAACCGGCACGACGAGGCATGAGCCGCGGCCCCGCCGGAGCGGTTCCGGTCATCGACCTGCGGCAGGAGTACGGCGAACTGGTGTCCCGCCGCGACTTCGGCGACTACGTGCGGCAGCGGGCCGGGTTCCTGCTGCCGCACGACCAGCTCGACGACCACGTCGACGTGAGCGGTGTGGTGGTCGTCGACGACGCGGCCGCGCTGCCGGGGCACACCGGTGCCCTGGCGTCGGTGCTCGCGTCGCCGGCGGTCCGGCAGATGGTCTGCGTCGTGGTCGGGACGGCCGAACCGGACGGCGGCGCCACGATCGTGTTGCCGTCGGTGCTCAACGGCGAGTTCGTCACGGTGCTGTGGGCGGGCGATCCGGACGGTATCCCGTGGCGGCTCGACGGTGGCGCGGCATCACTGGTCCGGGTCGGATCCGCCACCGAGCCACCCTTGACCGACCTGCTGGAGGCGCTCCGGGCCCGCGAGGTCTTCCAGCAGGTGCTGGCGACGGCCGCGGCCACGCAGACGCGGGTCGCCGCGCCGGCGGTGCGGTTGCGGTCCGGCCGGATGGGCGCGGGTCTGCTCGCGGCGGTGCAACGGCGGGCCATGCTCGCGGTGGCCACCGGTGTGGACCCGTACGACCCGCAGCCGGACGCCCCGGCCTCCGATCACGACCTCATCGAAGACCTGAGCACCATGCAGCGCCGGTACGTGCCGTCGTCGCACGCCGAACCCGGTGGCCGGGTGCGGGCCGCGCGGCAGGCCGCCGAGTCCTCGGTGGCGGCTGTCGAGCAGACCGTCACCGCGGCGGTCCGCCCGTGGGCGGTGTGGGCGCCGTTCACGGGTGTCCCGGTGTCGAGGCTCGCGGCGGCGGCCGCCGGGCATCTCGGCGACTACCGGGCCGTGCTGGCCGAGCTGTTCCAGCGCCTCGACCAGTGCGGCGACGATCAGCGGCGGGCGGAACTGCGGCGCGAGGGCATCGAGTTGCCGGCGGTCACGATCACCGCGGCGATGGCCACCGACGACGTACGCCGTGCCGTGCACCGTTCGCTGGAGTCCGGCCGCGGCCTGGAGCAGACGGTCCGGCCGTTGCGGGCCGCGGCGGCGCGGATGCTGCCGATGGGCAGCGCCGCCCGCCGGCCCGACCTGGACCGGGCGGTGGAACCGATCACCGCGCTGCCACCGATGCCCGGTGGGTTCGGTAGCGCGCTGGTCCCGCTGCTGATCCTGCTGGCGCCGCTGCTCGCCGGCCGGGTGGGCGGGATCGCCGCGGTGCTGCTGCTGACCCTGGGCGCCGGGCTGCTGCGGGCCAAACGCCGGCACCTCGGGGTGTCGCCGCCCGAGTGGGGCCGGGATCTGGGCAGGGTGCTGACCGTGCTGCTGCTCGCCACCTCCGGACTGGTGGCGGGGGAGTTGCTGCGGCTTTCGGGGACGCTTTGGCCGTACCCCTTGATCGGGGTTGGTCTGGTCCTGGCCTTGCTCACGCCGATGGTGTGGTGGGCGCTGACGGCTCGCCGCTGGCATGCCCGTGTCGGTGTGCCCGGCATGTTGCGTCCCGCGCTGCACGGCCTGGACGGCGTCTGTCACGACACCATCACCGAGTGGGCGGTGACCGAGGACCGTCGCCGCGCCTCCGACCTGCTGCGGGCCACCGCCGCGGCGCTCGACGCGGTCGCCGGGGTGCTCCGCGACGGCGCCGCGAAGCTGCCGGCCGAGATGGCCGCGCATCTCAGCGGGCGTGCGGTGGCCGCGGTGCGGCAGGACCTGACCGCCCTGGTACGGATGTGCATGCAGGCGCGCTGGCCGGAAGCCGCCGCCGGTGACCTGGCCGGGATGGCCGAACGCAACGAGCGCCGGTCCGGTGAGCTGCTCGCCGAGTACGAGCGGCATCTGCACCGGTGGGGTGTGCAGGAGCCGCCGCCCGGCTGGCCGGCCCGGCCGGAAGCCGACCAGCTCACCTGGTGGCAGGACGGCAACGGACTGCGCGACGCCATGTTCGCCGACGGCCGGCCGGTCCAGTTGCTCTGCGGCGATCAGCAGACCAGCCTGCTGAGCCGCGATCCGCACCGGGCCGCGACGATCCGGTTCGCGCCGCGGCACGCCCGTTCCACGTTCACCGAACGTGACCACGACGACCAGGGCGGCTACCCGCCGGTGCCGGCGTCCACCCTGGCGGATGTGGTGTGGACCGGCACCGGCACCGCCGCGGGGCTGGTGCATCTGGTGCCGTTGCGGTCCGGGGTCCGCTACGTCCAGTCCGAAGGGGGAAGCTGATGGTCGACACGGGGCGTGACCAGACGTTGGACTTCCTCACCCCCGGAGGCGACGAGGTCCGGTGGACCGCCCGGCCGGACCGGTCGGCGGCGCCACGCCCGTCCCAGCGGTCCGGCATCGTCGAACGGGTGTGGCTGGTCCGCGGCAGCGACCAGCCGGTGATCCAGCGGAGACTGGACCCGCGGGCGAATCCGCACCGCCTCGACACCGAGATCGCGGCCGGTCTGCGGCTGGCCCGCCGCTACCCCGAGAACGGCTATCCGGCGGTGCTGCCGCGGATGCTCGGCTACCGGGCCGACATCGACGAACCGTACGTGCTCTGGCAGCCGCCGCCCGCCACCGAGGTCGGGCAGGTGGCCGCCCGGCTCGGCAACGACGCCATCGACCGGGCGTTGTGCGACCTGCTCACCGCTCTGGCGCACCTGGCCGCCGCCGGGATCGTGCACCGGGGCATCAACGATGCGCGGGTGCGGTGGACCGGCGAGGGCGCGATGATCGCCGGTCTGCCGGTCGCCGCGTTCGCCGGTGACACCCGCACCGGGTTCGGCCGCGAGCCGTGGGCGTCGGCCGAGCAGGTGCGCGGGATCGGCCGGGCCGACCCGCGCGACGACGTGTGGAGCGCCGCCGTGCTGCTGGGGGTGCTGCTCGGGCTGGACGGCGACTCGTACCGGGAGCGGCTGGGCCCCCGCTACGCGGTGCTGCTCGGCGACGCGCTGGCGCCCCGGGCCGCGCAACGGCCCACCGCCGCGGAGCTGCTGCGGACGCTGAGCTGGCCGGTGCCGGTGGTGGAGACCTCGCCGCTGGACAGCGGCCGGGAGCAGTACGAGCGGATCAGGGCGAGCCGGGCCGGCGCCGCCGCACCCGCCGCGCGGCCACCGCAACGGCGCCGGCGCTGGTTCTGGTCCATCGGGCGCGGCAGCGCGGGCCCGGCCACCCGGGACTGCTATCTCTGCCTCGACCCGGTGTCCTGGGCCGAGACCGATCTGTTCGTCTGGACCGACAAGGGATACAAGGCGCTCGACCTGGGTACGGCGGGACCGCAGCACCGCCGGGAGTACCGGCTGCGGCAGGCGTTCCGCCGCTGCCCGAACCGGACCGGCGAGATCGGCCCGCACTATCTGCCGGCCGCCTACCTGCGCAGCGGGTCACCGATCAACATCGGCCTGATCGGTGACACGGCGGCGGGCAAGACCCATCTGCTGGCCGGGATCATGCAGGAGATCGAGAGCGGTGTGCTCGGCGACTTCGGGATCATGACCAGCGCTGTCGACATCGCCTGGCACGACGACTTCCGCCAGTCCCGGATGAACCGGCTGTACCGCGACGGCGAGGTGCTGGAACACACCCGGCCGGTGGACACCGTCGACTTCGCCGACGGGCTGATCCTCGGCACCGGATCCCGGGAACGCCCGATGATGTTCTTCGACATCGCCGGGGAGATGCTGCAACCCGGCCGCCGGCAGAGCCGGGCCACCCAGTTCCTGGCCGCCGCCGACGCGCTGATCTTCGTGGCCGACCCCGTCCGGTCCGACCCGGACACCACGTTCGAGGCGGTCATCGACCGGCTCGCGCACCGGCGGGGACCCGACGGGCTGCTGGACATCCCGTCGGTCGTGGTGGTCACCAAATCGGACCTGCTGCGGTTCGAGGAGCCGGTGGACCGCTGGATCCGGGCCCGCCGTGCCGACGGTCCGGCCGAGAGCCGCGACGTGTACGCCTACCTGCACCAGCGGGGCCGGACCGCCCAGTTGGCGCCGGTGCACCGGATCCGCCGGTGCACGCTGCATTTCGCCTCGGCGACCGGTGGCCGTGACCGGGGCGGCCGCTACCCGCACGGCGCCCGCCCGCAGCGTTGCGCCGAGCCGCTCATCTCGCTGCTCGCGATGCTGGGCGCCCTGCCGGCCCCTAGAGACGGGGACGGTTGATGCCGGCTCGCGTCGATCTGCTGGTCTTCGAGTGGGCGTCACGACTGCTGGACGGCGGCAGCGGCCTGGGCGTGGTCGAGTCCACGTTGCCCGCCGACCAGCGGCAGATCTGGGCTGAGCGGCTGGAGCGGCGGGTGTCCGTGCCGTCCGGCGGCGCCGGGCCGAGCACCTGCTATCTACGGTACGGTGACCAGGCGGCGCTCCTGCACCGGTTCCCGGTCCGTGACGTCCACAACCGGTGGGCGTCCAGCACCCAGGTGCTGGTCGGGCCGCCGTCGGTGATCACCATGCGGCGGGCTGTCGCCCTGCGCCCGGACCGGGCTCCGCAGCGTTTCGGCCAGCCGGCCGACGGCTATCCGCGGTCGTGGGCCGACGCCAGCGACGCCGCCGTAGACCTCGACCGGCAGGCCCGCCTGCACCGGGGGGAGGCCACCGTGGTGGTTGCCGAGCTGAGCCGGGCCCGCCCGCACGGCTGGGCGGTACGGGCAGGCGACATCGATCCGCGGGCGTTGCTGTGGACGGTCGCCGCCTGCCTGGGCGACATGGAGTTCTCCACCCGGGAGACCGAGATCACCGACCCCGAGCTGCCCACCCTGGTCTTCGTCAACGGCCCACCGGCCCGGTCCAGCGTCGGCACGGCCCGCCACTGGGTCGACCTGGGCGCCACGACCGACCTGCCCGCCCGGGACCTGGCGATCGCCGGGGATCTCGTCGAGACCCGCACCGGGCGTCGCGGTGGCACGAGTTCGCGGACCCGTGACGTCGGCACTGCCAAGGTCACCGGGCCGGGGCCGGCGCCGGCCGCGTTCCCGCTGCGCCTGCTGATGCTCGCCGCCTGGTGGGCCGCGGTCGCGGTCCTGCTCACCGTGCTGAGCGCCGGATGACGAACCCCGCCACCCCACACCGGTGGCCGCTGTTCCCGCGCGCCGATCCGGGCGACCTGCTCGCCGCGGTGCTGCCGGCGGTGAGCATCCTGGTGCTGGGCGCGGTCATGCGGGCCGCATCGGTACCGCGGGTGCTGCTGGTGGCTCTCGGCGTGGGCGGCTGCGGATACCTGATGTCGATGGCGACCCTGGACCGGCATGCCGTGCCGGCTGCCCGCCTGCGGGCGGTGATCTCCATCTTCACCCTGCTGGCCGCGTCCGGGCTGGTGCTGCGGACGTTCGCCCGCGGCGGCACGACCCGGGAATGGCTGATCTACGGGCTCGGCATGCTCTCCTTCCTCGTCGCCGCGGAGATCGGTGCGCGCTGCGGAGACCGGCCGAGCACGGCGGCCATGGCGGTCACCCTGCTGGTCGTGCTGGCCGCGTTGACCGTTCCGCTGTGGCACGGCGAGGCGGCCTGCGCGAGCGGCAGCGGCTGTGTCGCCCCGCTGCCGCCGATCACGCTGGGGATGGCGTTCCTGCTGGCGGCCGGGCTGGCCACCGACATGATCCGGCCCGCTCTCGCCGAACTTGCGGTGGCCGTCACGCTGCCGACTGTCACTGTTCTGGCGGTCCTGCGTGATCGTGTCACGGTGGTCCTGCTCGGCGCGGTCCTGTTCGCGGTGATGCTGGCCGACCTGTCGGGTGCTCCGGCGGCCGGCCGGGCCGCGCGGCGTCGGCTGCTGGTGCTGCTCGCCGTGGTCCCGGCGGCGCTGGTGGCCGGTGTGGCCGCGCTGCTGACGTTTCTGCGCGTGGCGCAGCCGGCGCCTCCCGCGTACGGGCCGGGGCTGCTCGCCCCCGGCGGCCCGCTGCCGCTGGAACCGTTCGGCCGTGTCCTGGTCGTGCTGCTGGTGGCGGTGCTGCTGTGGAACGTGGTCCACCTCTGCGCCATGGTCCGGCGGCGCCGGCCGGGGTTCCCGGCGCTGCTGGCCGCCGGGGTCGGAGCCCATCTGGTCGTCTCGTTCGCCGTGCCGTGCCTGGCCTGGGCCGGGCTGCCGGCGCCGCCGGGGCTCAGGACGCTGCCGCCAGCCGCCGACGCCCTGAGTTTTCTGGTCGCCTTCGCCGAACTGGGCCTGCTGACCGGGGCGGCCACCCCACCGAGGACCGGCTCGCACCGCCGGTGACCACGCCCTACGGCAAACGGCCCGCACCATCCGGTGCGGACCGTCGCTCGACCGCCTACTTCTTCGCCGCGAGCCACTCACCGAAGGTGATCGCGGCCAGGTGGGCGTCGCCCTTGGCGATCAGCGCGTCGCCCGGCACCGCGGCGAACATGCCCGCCGCCGGGTCCACCACGACCGGGCGCTGGTCCCCGTTCGCCTCGAGGGCGATCCGGCCGAGCTCGTCGAGCGTGAACACCTCCGGGCCGGCGACGTTGCGGTAGCCGTTCAGCGGCGCTCCGACGCTGACCTTGGCCACCTCGGCGGCGATGTCGGCCGAGGCGAGCGGCTGCACCGGCGTCGCGGGCAGGCGCACGGTGTTCTCGTCGGAGGTCCACGACAGCACCGCGGGCACGAACTCGAAGAACTGCGTGGCCCGCACGATCGACCACGGCACCGGTCCCGCCTTGAGGATGTCCTCCTGCAGCACCTTGGCCCGGTAGTAGTCCAGGCCGGGCACCTGGTCGACCCCGACGATCGACAGGATCACCGCGTGCCCGACGCCCTGGCGCTGGGCGGCGGCCACCATGTTGTCCATCGTCGTACGAAAGAAGTCCGGCGACTTGTCGTCGAAGGTGGGCGAGTTGGTCAGGTTCACCACCACGTCGGCACCCTTGAGACCGTCGTCGAGCCCATCGCCGCTGAGCAGGTCGACACCGTTCGACGGCGACAGCGGCGCCGCCTCGTGCCCGTGCTCGGTGAGCAGCCTGACGACCTGGGAGCCGATGAGGCCGGTCCCGCCCAGCACTGCGATCTTCATTCGAACCACAACCCTTCGCTCTCACTGCCTTGTCACCACATTGACCGGACAGACCCGCCAGCTGTGACACGTTGCGTCACCTCGGGCCGCGCCAGCGGGACAGATGGTCGACCAGGCGCCCGGTCTCGCCTCGTCGCGCCGCATCGGCAAAGGCTCTGAGCAGCCCGTCGCGCTCGGTCTGATCGACCGGACCGCGGCGGTCTTCCCGCAGATGCCGGCGTGCTCGCGTCGCCAACTGCCGCGCGTTGGCTTCGCTGATGTCGAGTGCCCCGGCGATCTCGCGAAATGGATAGTCGAACGCCTCACGCAGCAGGTACACGGCGCATTCGGCCGGAGCGAGCCGTTCCATCAGGAACTGGACCGCGACCTCCAGCACGTCGCCGCGCTCAGCGTCACGCGCCGGATCGTCGACCGCGAGCACGAAGTCCGACAGCCACTCGCCGGCGGACACCTCGCGACGAGCGTAGGCCGAGGCCGCCGCGTTGAGCGCCAGCCGCCTCGTGACGGTGACCAGGAACGCGATGGGAGACCGGACCGTCGCGTGGTCCGCGGTCTGCCAGCGGACCCACACGTCCTGGACGACGTCCTCGGCGTCGGCCGCGCGACCCACCACCTGATGGGCGACGCCGAGCAGCCGGGAACGGGCACTCTCGAATTCCGCTGTCGCTCGGACCGTTGACGGGCCGTCAATCGTCAATGCCATTCCGTCCGATCGCTTTCGGCCGGCTTGCCCGCAGGCGCCGACCCGACTTCTGTGACCTGGGTCGAGGCTGGCAGGGGATGCTGGTTGTCGAGTCCGCCAACTGGCCAGCCTGGGTCGCCAGTGGCGGCGACCAGCCAATTGACATGATCAACTAAGGCGATATAGCGTTCCGGACGATGTCGACGAGCCCCGAGATGCACGATCGGCACAGCGAGCGCGACACACTGGATCAGCTGCTGTCGGCCGTCCGGTCAGGTCAGAGCCGGGTGCTGGTCATTCGCGGCGAGGCGGGCGTCGGCAAATCGGTGTTGCTGGACTACCTGGCCCGGAACGCGTCCGGCTGCCGCGTCGCCCGGGCGTCGGGCCACGAGTACGAGACGGAACTCGCCTACGCGGGCCTGCACCAACTGGGTGCCCGGCTGCTCGATCTGCGTGACCGGTTGCCCGACCCGCAGCGTGACGCGCTCATGGCGGCGTTCGGCCTGAGCACGGCCCCGGCTCCGGATCGCTTCGTCGTGAGCCTCGGCGTCCTCGGCCTGCTCTCCGCGGCGGCCGAGGAGCGGCCACTGCTCTGGGTGATCGACGATGCCCAATGGCTGGACAAGGCGTCGGTGCTGACGCTCGCCTTCGTCGCGCGCCGCCTGCTCGCCGAATCAGTCGGTCTGGTGTTCGCGGTTCGCGAGCCGAGCAACCTCCGCGAACTGGCCGGACTCCCCGAACTCGCGCTCGGCGGGCTGGGTGACAGCGACGCCCGGGCGCTGCTCGACTCGGCGCTACCCGGGCGCGTCGACGAGCTCGTCCGGGACCGGATCGTCGCCGAGGCACGCGGCAACCCGCTCGCCCTGCTCGAGCTGCCGCGCGGGCTGCCGCCGACCGAGCTGGCCGGCGGTTTCGGGCTGCTCGACACGACGCCGATGGCGAACCGGATCGAGCAGAGCTTCCTGCGGCGACTCGACGTGCTCCCGGCGGCGACTCGACGGCTTCTGCTGGTGGCGGCGGCCGAACCGGTGGGCGACGTGTCCCTGCTCTGGCGGGCGGCCGGCCGGCTCGGACTCGACGCCGGCTCCGCGGCGCCGGCGCAGGCGGAGGGATTGATCGATCTCCGTGGCCGGGTGCGGTTCCGTCACCCGCTGGTGCGCTCCGCGATCTATCGGACCGCGACCCTGCCCGAACGGGAACGCGCGCATCAGGCCCTCGCCGACGCCACCGATCCGTACGTCGACCCCGACCGCCGCGCATGGCACCGCGCGCACGCGACGACCATGCCGGACGAGGACATCGCCCTGGAATTGGAGCTCTCGGCGGGGCGGGCGGCTCATCGCGGCGGCGTCGCCGCGGCGGCCGCGTTCCTGCAGCGGTCCACCGAACTGACCCCGGACCCGGCTGAACGTGGCCGCCGCGCCCTCACCGCCGCGAAGGCGACCTTCGACTCGGGGGCGCCGGAAGAAGCGCACAAGCTCCTGGCGCTGGCGCGGCTGTGCCCGTTGGACGATCGGCAGAACGCACAGCTCACCCACATGCGCGCACAGATCGTCTACGCCCTCCGCCGCGGCAGCGACGCTCCACCGTTACTGCTCGCCGCCGCACGCCGCCTCGCGCCGCTCGACAGCGAGGCGGGGCGCGAGGCGTACCTGGAAGCCATGGAAGCCGCGATCTTCGCCGGCCGCCTCAACGAAGGCGGCCCGGGTGAAGTGGCCACGGCCGTCCGGGACGCCCCTCCGGCCGGACGGTCGCCACGACCGATCGACCAGCTCCTCGACGGTCTCGCGACCCGGTTCACCCAGGGCTACGTGGCCGGCGTGGCGCCACTACGGGACGCCCTGACCGCATTCGGACGCGATCGCGGCGACGAGAACGCACTGATGCGATGGGTCTCCCTGCCGTGGCTGGTCGCCGGCGACCTGTGGGACGACGAGACATGGCATGAGCTGGCGACCCAGGCTGTCCGGCGCGCTCGCGACGCCGGCGCGCTCGTCGCCCTGCCGCTGGCGCTGGGTCACCGGGCGTTCGTCCACGTGCACGCCGGCGAGTTCGCGGCGGCCGCATCGCTGACCGAGGAGGCCGATGCGATCACCGAGGCGACCGGGAATGCTCCTGCCAAGTTCGCCGCTCTGGTGCTCTCCGTCTGGCGTGGTGTGGAATCCACGGCGCGGCCGTTCGCGGATTGGGGCCTGCAGAACGTTGTCGGACGTGGCGAAGGAAGAGGAATCGGCGGTTACGGCTACGCCACCGCGGTGCTGTACAACGGCCTCGGCCAATACGACCTCGCTCTGACCTTCGCTCGATCGGCCTGTGAGTACGACGACCTGGGAATCTGCGGGTTCGCCCTCGTCGAGTTGATCGAGGCGGCCGTCCGGAGCGGCGCTCACGAGGAGGCCGTCGCCGCCTTCCGGCGGATCGAGGAACGGACGAACGCCTCCGGCACCGACTGGGCGCTCGGCGTCCAGGCCTGGGCGGCCGCCCTGCTGCACGCCGGCGAGGCCGCCGAGTCCCGCTATCGCGAGGCGATCGAACGGCTGGGGCGTACCCGGGTCGCCGTCCATCTTGCCCGCGCGCACCTGGTGTACGGCGAATGGCTGCGCCGGGAGAACCGGCGGACGGACGCTCGTGAGCACCTGGAAGCCGCGTACGAGATGTTCAGCCGGGCCGGGGCGGCGGCGTTCGCCGACCGCGCCCGTCGGGAGTTGCTGGCCGCGGGCGCGACCGCGCGCCGGCGCACCGTGGAGACGCAGATCATGCTCACCCCTCAGGAGGGACAGATCGCCCGGCTGGCCCGCGACGGTCTGTCCAATCCGGAGATCGGCGCCCAGCTGTTCATCAGCCCCCGGACAGTGCAGTACCACCTGGGCAAGGTCTTCGCCAAGCTGGAGATCACCTCGCGCGGCCAGCTCGGCCGGGTCCCGCAAAGCCGGTTCTGAGCGGCATCGGCACGCCGGCCTCTCCAGTCACATATCGCGGTCCCGTGGCGAGGTCAGAGGTTCAGGGCGAACTTGAGGAAGTCACCGGTCCGGAACCGTCGAGGGCCGGGGCGATCGGGAGCGTCGGCCGCCGGAACGGGTTGACAGTTTCCACGTGTCCCGGCGGCGGTGGGAAAGCAGGTTTGCTCCGGTGGCACCCGCTCCGAGCGATCCGGATGGTTGGTCGTAAGGTTCCGGACACCCATCGATGTTTGCGCCGGACACGGAAGGAATGCGCAATGACGGAGAACGCGGCCACCTCAGGACCCGATGGTCCTCCGCAGCTGAACACGAACGTGCCGCACTCGGCACGGGTCTGGAACTACCTGCTCGGTGGTAAGGACAACTTCGCGGTGGATCGTGAGGCAGCCGACTACGCCGTCAGGTTGATGCCCGAACTCGTGCTGTCGGCGCGGGCGAACCGGCAGTTCCTCGGCAGGGCCGTGCGGTTTCTGGCCGGCGAGGGACAGATCCGTCAGTTCTTGGACGTCGGCACGGGGCTGCCGACGGCCGACAACACTCACGAGGTGGCCCAGTCGGTCGCTCCCGAGGCACGCATCGTGTATGTCGACAACGACCCGCTGGTGCTGACCCACGCCCGAGCGTTGCTGACCAGCAGTCCTCAGGGGGCCACGGACTATATCGAGGCCGACGTCCGTGATCCGCGGGCCATCTTGAAAGCCGCCGCCGGCACGCTGGACCTCACGCGGCCGACCGCCGTCGTGCTGTCCGGCATCATCAACTTCGTGATCGACGACGCCGAGGCCCACGCGGTGGTCACCCAGTTCGTCGACGCCGTGCCCTCCGGCAGCTACCTGCTGATCTCCCATCCGACCACGGTGGTCAACGGGCCGGCCGTCGAGGAGTCGATGCGGCAGTGGAACGAGAGCGGGGCCGCTCCGATCAGAACCCGCGGCATCGAGGAGATCCGCGGGTTCTTCGCCGGACTGGATCTGCTGGACCCCGGCGTCGTCACCTGCACCGCATGGCGGCCGGACCCGCAACACCCCGGAATCACCGAGGTCGTATCGGAGTTCGTCGCGGTGGGGCGCAAGCCCTGAGCGCACCACCGAGTTGCCGCGGTGACCGAGTGCCACACGAGGATCGGGCGTGATCGGGCCCGCGCATCGAGGGTGAGCGCAGGCCCGATCGCCGGCCTCAGCGGCGCGGGGCGCCCGAGGCGAGCGCCAGATCCTGCTGGAGCACGTGATACTGCCCCTTCGGGTTCAGTTGCTCGTCGTAGATCAGGGCGGCGCCCTCCTGCGGGTCGGAGAACCAGCCGGGCACCCATGAGTGGGCGTCGTCGATGCCCCACGGTGTGAACGAGATGCAGGCGCGTACGGCCAGGCATGCCTTGAGCGTCCGGGACCAGTAGCTTTCCTGGGCGTACGGGGCCAGGTCGTTCACCGGCACGTTGACGGCGTCCGGCTTCGTGAAGGTGCGGACGTCCACCTCGGTCAGGGCGACCTTCTGACCCAGTGCGGCGAAACGCTCGAGGTTGTTCAGCAGGTCCGGGTAGCCGTACTGGGTGGACAGGTGGCCCTGGAACCCGACGCCGTGGATCGGCACGCGCTGTGCCTTCAGCGACTTCACCAGCTCGTACACCGCGTTGCTCTTGGGGCCGGTGAACTCCAGGTTGTAGTCGTTGTAGAAGAGCAGGGCCCTGGGGTCGGCCTCGTGCGCCCAGCGGAACGCGTCGGCGATGTAGCCGGTGCCGCCCCAGGCTTTGTACCAGATGGTCTGCCGCGGCTGGCCGTTGTCGTCGAAGGCCTCGTTGATGACGTCCCACTGCCAGATGTCGCCCTTGAAATGGCGAACCTGGGCCAGAATGTGCTTCTTCAGGACCGCTTTCACCTCCTCGTTCGAGAGGGTGGTGGTGTATCCGTCGGATGACAGCCATGCGGGTAGCTGGTTGTGCCAGACAAGCGTGTGGCCGCGTACCAGTTGCCGGTTCTTCTTCGCGAAGGCGACGAGCTGGTCTGCCTTCTCCCAGGTGTACGTGCCCCGGACGGCCTCGACTTCCGACCACTTCATCACGTTCTCCGCGGTGACGCTGGAGAACTGCTCCGCGGCGATCCGGGTGTACTTCTCGTCGGTGCCCAGCAGGTCCGAGTTCACGGCCGTGCCGATGCGCAGGCCGATCGGCGCGGCGAGCGCACGCAACGAATCGGCCGGGTAGGACGGGCCCGGCGATGGCGTCGCGGCCACCGGTTCAGGGCCGGCGCTGGCGGATCCGGCGAACATGAGTTGTCCGCCCAGCAACGCCGCGGCGCTGGCGACAGCGAGGGGAAGCCAAGGACGACGCACGGGAACTCCTTGTGGAGGAGGACTGGGACCAGGGCGAAGCCTGAGACGAAGGCTCCGAAACTTCCGGGATTCTTACGGAAGTAACGACTGGAATCTATGCGCAGCCCGGTAGGCGGTCAAGAGGCGCCGCCGCGCCCGACCGCTGTTCCGATCGGTCCGGGATCATCGCCGTCCACACGCGGCGGTGAGGCGGTGCGGGTCCCGCACCGCCTCGCCCGCTCATGTCACGAGGCGCACGTGTTGCCGTTGAGGGTGAAGCCGGTCGGCTTGCCGGTGTTGCCGGTGTGGGTGGCCTGGAAGCCGATGGTCACCGTGCCGTTCGGCGGGATCGCCGGGTTGTAGCTCGCGTTCCTCGCGGTCACCTGGCCGGACGACGGGGAGTAGGTGGCGTTCCAGCCGGAGGTGATGGTCTGCCCGCCCGGCAGCGTGAACGCCAGCGACCAGCCGTTGACGGCGGTGGTTCCGGTGTTGGCGACGGTGAGGCTCGTGGTCAGGCCGGAGTTCCACGCGTTCACCGTGGCGGTCACCCGGCACGGGCCCGAGGGCGCCGGCGGGCTCGACGAGGGCGGGTTGGACGGCGGCGGGCTCGACGACGGAGGCGTGGACGGGTTCCCGGTGCTGTTGAGCCCGAAGAAGGCGACGGCGGCGGCCGCCATGCCGCCGCTCGGCAGACTGTGCCCGGCGCCCTGGATGCTGTACGCCTCGACCTGATCGCCGTACCGGCGGCGATTCCAGCTCGGCTGCGGTGTGTCCGACGACGTGGGTGTCTGGCTCAGCCCGAACACGTTGGTCCACTGCTCGATGGTCTCCTGCAGCAGCGAGTACGGCACGAGGGTGTCGCTGGCGCCGTGCCACAGCTGGACTCGCGGGCGCGTCCCGGTGTAGCCCGGATACGCCTGCCGAACCGCGTCGCCCCATTGCTGCGGGGTCCGGTCCATGCTGCCTCCGGTGCACCTGCTGGCGCCGGGCGGATAGTCGGCGGCGTTGGCGAAACAGTTGAACGGCACGCCCATGAACGCCGCGCCGGCCTTGAACACGTCGGGATACAGGGCGAGCATGTGGTTGGTCATCATCCCGCCGGACGAGCTTCCGGTCGCGTAGACCCGGTTCGGATCGCCGCCGTACTGTCGTTCGGCGTACCTGATCATGGAGATGATCGACACCGGATCGCTGCCGCCGCCGCGCCGCTTGGCGGCGTCCGACCAGGTGTCGAAGCAGTTGCCGAAGCCGGCCTGCTGGGTGGCGGAGGGGTAGATGACGACGAATCCGTACCGGTCGGCCTGCCCGGCGAACTCGCTGCCGGAGTAGAAGCCGGGCCCCGAGCCTCCGCAGCCGTGCATGGCCACCACGACGGCCGGGTTGGCGGGTCGGTTGTCGGGAGCGTAGACGTGCATGCGCATGCCGCCGGGGTTGTCGCCGAAGCTGGTGACCTCGGTCAGGGAGGCGGCGAACGCGGGCCGGGCCGCGGGCACGGCCAGGCCCGCGACGGCCAGTGAGACCGCGGCGGCAAGCAGGAGTCCTCTTCTGATCTTCATGGCCTGATTCCTTCGTTCGCCCGCACGCAGGCGGGGGCGGCCGGTCCGTGCGGCGACGCGCGCGGACGGCTTTCGGCAGAGAGATGGGTACGGCGTGATGCCCGCGCGTGACATGCCCCTGTGTCGCGCGGCGCCCCCAATGTGTGACAGTTAGTCTTCACCCGGGATGACTAACTGTCAATCAATGGGCATCGATGATTGGCGGCGGGGCGCACCGCTAGAGTCGTAGCGATGTCCGGCCGAGATCTTCGGGGAGCCGCCGCTGTGGGAAGCCCGTACGACATCGACGAAATCTTTCCCCAGGACGTCGCCGAATCGGTACGGCTGCCCAGGCGGCAGGCCGGCAACTCGCCACAGGGCCTGGCGGTGACCCTGCTCGCGGACTACACCCTGCGATCGCGGGCCTGGCTGCCCTCCGCGGCCATCGTGGAGCTTCTCGCCGAGGCGGGAGTCAGCCCGGCCGGCGCCCGGACGGCGATCAGCCGGCTGGCCCGGCGCGGCGTGCTCGAGGGCCACCGGCAGGGCCGGCGCAGCTCGTACCGGCTGACCGCCGCGGCCGCCGCCTTCCTGGCCGTCGGCGGCAGCACGATCCTGTCGCAGGGCCTCGCCCAGCCGTGGGACGGTCAGTGGACTCTGGTCGCCTTCTCGCTGCCGCAGGAGGAGGGCACCCTCCGGCGGGGACTGCGCAGCCAGCTGCGGTGGATGGGGTACGCGCCGCTGTACGACGGCCTCTGGGTCTCGCCGCACGACCTCGGCGAGAAGACCAGGGCGCGGCTCGCCGAGCTCACGTTGGGCACCCTGACCGTCTTCCGGGCCCGGCACGTCGAACTCGACGCGGCGATCCGCCGCAATCCGATCGACGCGTGGGACACCGGCGGGATCGCGCGGCAGTACGAGTCCTTCATCGAGCGGTGGAGCGCCACGCCGCCGCGGACCCGGGCCGGTGAGATCTCCGGGGCCGAGGCGGTCCGTGCCCGTACCGAGGTCATGAACACCTACCGCAGGCTTCCGGTCCTCGACCCCGGCCTGCCGGACCGCCTGCTGCCGCCGGGATGGCTGCGCGAACCCGCGCGCGAGCTGTTCACCACCGTCTACGACGGAATGGCCGGGGCTGCCGAGGACCACGTCCGGGAGGTGGCGGGCCGGCACTTCGGCGGCGCCGTGCCGGGGATCCGGGCACACGCCGTCGCCGACCTGGCCGCCGGGTTCTCCTGACCAGGCTTCGGAAGTTTCGGAGTGCTCCGCGCTAACGGCGCTTCGGCACTGGTGTGGTGATGCCCTCCTGCCCCGAGCTGGCTGGAATATCGCCTGGTAGCTGGCCTTATGTCTCCGAGGCCTCATCGGAGATCGATTCGGTATTTCCGTAAAGTTACCGGAAGTTGTTGACATGCGGGCCGAGGCGGGCCACCATCGTCGCAACGACGACCCTCGATGACCGTCCCATCCGCCACGAGGGACGACACCGGCCCCGGTGATGCGCTTCCTCGTCACCGGCATCTTCCCCAATGTGGTTTGTCGTGCCCGTGGGGGCTGTTCCCCGGCAGCCCCTCCTCAGGAGGAAACACACATGACCGCAGATCTCGCCCACCCCAAGCGCCGCAGACGCGGCCTCCGCCTGCTCGTCGGCGCTGCCTGCGCCGTGGTGATCGCCGTCTCCGGGATCACGCTCGCCGGCGTCGCGCACGCCGAGGCTGACCGGACGGTCAGCTCGAACACCACCGGAACCCACAACGGCTACTACTTCTCGTTCTGGAAGGACAGCGGCAACGCGAGCATGACGTTGCGTGCCGACGGCCGGTACTCCAGCAGCTGGGACCGCGGCACCAACAACTGGGTCGGTGGCAAGGGCTGGGCCACGGGCACCCGCCGGACGATCACCTACTCGGGCAGCTACAACCCGGGTAACAACAACACCTACCTGGCCCTGTACGGATGGACGCGCAGCCCGCTGATCGAGTACTACATCGTCGAGAACTTCGGCAGCTACAACCCGAGCAGCGGCGCCACCCGGATGGGTACCGTCACCACCGACGGCGGCACCTACGACATCCTGCGCAGCCAGCGGGTCAATGCGCCGTCGATCGACGGCACCCAGACGTTCTACCAGTTCTGGAGCGTGCGGCAGTCGAAGCGCAGTTCCGGCACGATCACGATCGCCAACCACTTCGACGCGTGGGCCCGGGCCGGCCTGAACCTCGGCACCAACCACAGCTACCAGATCATGGCGACCGAGGGTTACCAGAGCCAGGGCAGCTCGGACATCACGGTCCGCGAAGGCGGCGGCACGAACCCGACCAACCCGACCAGCCCGCCGCCGGGCGGCGGCGGCAACTGCACCGCCACGCTGTCGGCCGGCCAGCAGTTCGGTGACCGGTTCAACCTCAACGTCGCGGTCAGCGGCACCAGCAGCTGGAACGTCACCCTCAACCTCAACGGCGGCCAGAGCGTGCAGAACAGCTGGAACGCCGCGGTCAGCAGCAGCGGCAGCACCGTCACGGCCCGGCCGAACGGCAGCGGCAACAACTTCGGCGTGACCATCATGGCCAACGGCAACTGGACCTGGCCCACCGTCACCTGTACCACGAGCTGATCCCGCGATCGTGACGCGGCGGCCACCCGGCCGCCGCGTCACCGTCGGGTTTAAGCAGATGCTCAGCCAGTTCCACTCAATCCCCACCGCGCCGCGCCCGATGAGAAGGGCACAGCCGGGTGTGCCGGCGCCGGACGGGGGAGAGTGCACATGCGTATCGCGGATATCAGTGTCGGCAAGCGTCTCGGCGTGTCCTACCTGCTGCTCACCGCGCTGATCGTCACGTCGGCGGGCGCCGGCTGGTGGGGCCTGCGCCAGCAGGCCGACGCCGAGGGGGAACTCGCCGTCCTGGAGCAGGTGCGCGACGACATCCAGGCCGCCAAGTACGCCGCCTCCGACGTCACCGGATGGCAGGGGCTGGCGATCGCCGACGCGGGGGCCTACGGGGCCGAATACGCCCTGGGCCCCGACGGTTACAACCGGCAGGGCGAGATGAAGTCGAAGGACGCCCTCTACGCCGGTCTCGCCGCCACGCACACGGACGGCATGACCGAGGCCGAACGGGCTCAGTTCAACCAGCTCAAGCCGGCCTGGGACGACTTCTTCGTCTGGGACGAGACCATCATGAAGTGGCTGTCCGAGGACACCAAGGCCTCCCGTGCCAAGGTGATGGACAGCGTCAACGGCGGTGCGGCGTCGGAGGCGTACGGCAAGGTGCTGGACATCACCGCGGAGCTGGACGAATCGGTCAACACCCGTGTCGAGGACGTGCGCGCCGACGTCAACCGGATCAGGAACACCGCGACGACGGTGCTGGGCGGCGCGCTCGCCATCGCCGTGGTCCTCGCGGTGATGATGGGCTGGCTGGTCACCCGGTCGGTGGTCCGCCCTCTCAACGTCGTGGTCGAGGGGCTGAAGCGCCTCGCCGACCGGGACCTCACGGTACGGGTGGACCTGAACCGCCGCGACGAGCTCGGCCGTCTCGGCGCCGCCCTGGACCAGACCGCCGACGCGCTGCGGGCGACGGTGTCGACGATCGCCGGGCACGCCGGAACCGTCTCGTCGGCGTCCCACGAGCTGTCCGCGGTGTCGGCGCAGATCGCCGAGACCAGCGCCGACATGGACACGCAGGCGGCCGCGGTGGCGTCGGCGGCCGGCAGCGTCTCCGGCAACGCGAACACTCTCCAGTCAGGAAGCTCGGAAATGGCCCAGGCGATCGACGACATCGCTCGCAGCGCCGGTGAGGCGGCCCGGGTGGCCGGTGAGGCGGTCACCGTGGTCGAGCAGACCAACCAGACGGTCGGCAAGCTGGGCGACTCCTCGGCCGAGATCAGCAACGTGGTCAACATGATCACCTCGATCGCCGAGCAGACGAACCTGCTGGCGCTCAACGCCACCATCGAGGCCGCCCGGGCCGGCGAGCTCGGCAAGGGCTTCGCCGTGGTGGCCGGCGAGGTCAAGGAGCTGTCCCAGGAGACCGCCCGGGCCACCGAGGACATCGCCCGGCTGGTCAAGGCCATCCAGCAGGACACGTCGAACGCGGTCGGCGCGATCAGCGAGATCGGCGGCGTGGTCGCCCGGATCTGCGACTTCCAGACCCTGATCGCCGCGGCCGTGGAGGAGCAGACCGCCACCACCAGTGAGATGGGCCGCAACGTCGCGGAGGTGGCCGAGAGCAGCGAGGCGATCGCCACCAACATCGCCGGGGTGGCGACCGCGGTGGGCTCGACCACCACGGTGGCCAACCGGGCCCGGTCGAGCGCCCAGGGCCTGGAGCGCACCAGCACCGAGCTCCAGCAGCTGGTGGCGACCTTCACCCTGTGAGGCGTGTGACATTCTGTCCCGCATGTCGACCTACGGCCGGTTCCTCGCCGCCGCTCTGGCCCTGATGCTCACGGCCTGCGGCGCCGGGGAACCGGCCCCGGCCGTCACCACCCCTTCGCCGGTTCCCGAAGCCACGGTGAGCACGGCGCCCACCGTCGTGGCCACCACGCCGGGCGCGAACGCTCCTGGATCGCTGCCGCCGGTGGTCCAGCACGGGTCCCGCGACGTGCGGAAGGTCGCGCTCACCTTCGACGCCGACATGACCGACGCCATGAAGACCCGGCTGCGCAACGGCGCCGTCTCGTCCTACGCCAACCTGCGCCTGCTGGCCATCCTGGAGACGCGGCGGATCCCGGCCACCTTCTTCGTGACCGGGCAGTGGGCCGAGCAGTACCCCGACGTCACCCGCCGGATCGCCGGGAACCCGCGCTTCGAGATCGCCAACCACAGCTACGAACACGCGGCGTTCACCGGCGACTGCTACAACCTGCCGCGACTCGCCCCCGGCGAGATGACCGGCGACGTCGACAAGACCTTCACGACCCTTCATCCGTACGGCGGGCGCCAGACCCGCTACTTCCGGTTCCCCGGGCTCTGCCACGACCGGGCGGCCCTGCGGGCGCTGGCCCCGCTCGGGGTGACCGTGGTCGACGGTGACGTGGTCAGCGGCGACCCGTTCGCCCGCGGCGCGGCCCCGGTCATCGACGCCGTGCTGTCCCGGGTGAAGCCGGGATCGATCGTCATCATGCACATCACCGAGGCGAACGCCCGTTTCACCGACGACGCCCTGCCCGCCGTCCTGGCCGGCCTGCGGCGGCGCGGCCTGGAACCGGTCACCCTCTCCGAGCTGCTCTCCTAGACCGCTCGCGTCACCGGCCGGTGCGCGGAGGCCCGCCTGCCGGCCGCGACCGCGATCAGCCCGGCCCAACCGGCGAGCACCGCGAGCCCGGCCCACCACGGCAGCGGGAAGTACCCGGCCGACGGCGCGTAGTGGGCCAGCACCTGCGGATACTCCACCTCGGTCTGCTTCACGGCGAACCCGGCGGCCGGGGTGACCCGCAGCAGCCACTGGGCGACCGGGTCGGGCAGCAGCGGTACGGCGGTGACCGTGTACGGCACGACCACCAGCAGCAGCGCGAGCGCCCAGCCGTACCGGAGGAGGGAACCGAGCCCGTAGGCGAGCACCGCGCACAGGCCGACGGCCACGGCGAGCCCGGCGACCACCCGGACACCGGCCGGCCCACCGGTCACCGCGAGGACGGTGCCGACCGACAGCAGCCCGGTGACCAGCGCCGCCGCGCCGGCCGTGGCGGCCCGCCGCGGCTCGAAGGGCGCCGCCCGGCCGTAGCGGGCGGCCACCACCAGGATGATGATCAGGGCGACGGCCAGCCCGGTGAGGGCCGCGTCGGCACCCGGGTCCGGGTCCTCGGCGAGCGGCCCGATGTCGCCGGTGCCGCTGATCGTGACCACCCCGTCCGCCTGCACGGCCCCGGCCGGGTTGTGGTGCTTCTCCCAGTCGGTCACGTTCATCTCGCCGACCGGCTCGCTCGTCCAGGCACCGCCGCCGCCCTCCACGGTGACGTTGTCGAACACGCCCACCGCCTGCGTGAAGCGGCCCTGCCCGATCCGCCCACCGAGCGCGACCTCCTGGAGGGTGAGCCCGTGCGGGGAGGCCGCGAACAGCCCGACCCGGACGGTGTCCGGCAGCCCGTCGAGCTCGGCCGACCCGACGTCCTGCCATCGCACCCCGTCGGACGACTCGGCGCCGGTGATCGTGTCGCCGGACCGGGTCAACCGCAGCCAGCGCGGGTTCCCGGCGGACACGCCGCCGGGCCGCCCGGCCACGTCGTGGCGGTAGCCGTGCTGGAACCGGGCCCCATGCTCGCCGGTCATCATCAGCGCCGCGTACCGGGAGCCCGGCCGGAGCCCGTCCTTGACGATGATCCCGGTCTTCGCCCACGGGACCAGGCCGGGGACGATCTCGTCATGGTCCGGCGGGGGATAGGTGATGGTGCCGGTCATCGACGTCAACCGGACCGTGACGGCGCCCTGCGGCCCGAGATCGCGGTGCAGGAACCAGAACCGGTCGCTGACCACGTCACCGTCGCCGGTCACCGGGGTCGGCGGACACGGGCCGGGGTCGCAGGAGGTGTCGATGGCGGAGGCGGACAGGACGCCGAGCGCCACGACGGACACGGCCGCGGCGGCGAGGGCCACGATCCGGCCCGGGCGGAGGAAGTCTGCGCTGAACATGCCCGGATTTCTAGGCGCCGGCCGGTAACACGGCCCGAACGCGGGCTGTCACGCCGCTGTTAGGTCCGGCCCGGCATGCTGTAACGATGTTCCGGTCGCGTCTGGCTACGGTGGGGACCCGGTTCACGGTCCTCTACGCGGCCGTCTTCCTCGGGTCCGGGGCGCTGCTGCTGGCGGTCGCCCTGGCGTTCTCCGGCGGCAGCAGCACCACCACGGTGGCGCCCTTCCAGCAGCAGAGCGGCCCGGCCGCGGCCCAACAGCGGATCACGGCGCTGGAGGAGCGGCTCGACGCCGTCCAGAGCGAGCAGGCCCGGCGGCTGGTGTTCGGGTTCGCCGTGGCGCTGTTCGTGATGGCCCTCCTCTCGCTGCTGCTGGGGCGGCTGATGGCCGGCACCGTGCTGTCGCCGGTTCGGTCGATCACCGCGGTCACCCGCCGCATCTCCGCCGACAACCTGCACGAGCGGCTCGCCGTGCACGGCCCCGACGACGAGGTGAAGCAGCTCGCCGACACCATCGACGGGCTGCTGGAACGCTTGGAGGCGTCGTTCACGGCGCAGCGCCGGTTCGTCGCCAACGCCTCGCACGAGCTGCGCACCCCGCTCGCCACGATGCGCGCCACCCTGGACGTGGCGGTCGCCAAACCCGACCCGGCCGCCGCGACGCTCGTGCTCGCCGGGAAGCTGCGCACCCAGCTCGACCGGGTCGACCACCTGCTCGACGGGTTCCTGACGCTGGCCCGCGCCCAGCACGGCGGCACCGGCGAGGCGGTGCCCAACGACCTGACCGAGCTGACCGCCGCCGCGCTGCGGGACCGGGCCGCCGAGGTGTCCGCCCGGCGGCTCGCGGTGACCGTCGAGCTGCCGGCCGCCAGCGTGGTGCGCGGCAACCCGGCGCTGCTGGCCCGGCTCGTGGCGAACCTCGTCGACAACGCGGTCACCCACAACGTGGACGACGGGTGGATCCGGATCGCCGGCGGTGAGTCCGAACTGATCGTGGAGAGCGGCGGCCCGGTCTTCGCTCAGGATCAGGTGGACCGGCTCACAGGTGCGTTCGAGCGGCTCGGCGCGGAGCGGGTCGGCTCGTCCGGGCTGGGGCTGTCCATCGTGGCCGCGGTCGTGGCGGCCCACCAGGGCACGCTGGAGCTGACCGCCCGCCCGGACGGCGGCCTGCGGGTGGCGGTGCGGCTGCCGTGAGGATCCTGGTGGTGGAGGACGACCACGCCCTGGCCGACGTCGTGGTGGAGGGGCTGACCGACGCCGGGATGGCGGTCGACGCCGCCCACGACGGGCTGAGCGCCGCCGGGAAACTCGAGCTCACCTCGTACGATGTGGTGGTTCTCGATCGTGATCTGCCCGGCCTGCACGGCGACACCCTGTGCCAGATGATCACGGACCGCCCGGACCGGCCGATGGTGCTGATGCTCACCGCGGCGGGCGAGCCCGGCGACCGGGTCAGCGGGCTCACCCTGGGCGCCGACGACTACCTGGCCAAACCGTTCCACTTCCCGGAGCTGATCCTGCGGATCCGGGCGCTGGCCCGCCGCAGACCGGACGCCCGGCCGCGCACCCTGCGGGCCGCCGGGATCGAGCTGGATCCGGTCCGCCGCACCGTGGTCCGCGACGGCCGTCAGCTGCCGCTGTCGGTGAAGGAGTTCGCCGTGCTGGAGGCGCTGCTGCGGGCCAGCCCAGGATTCCTGAGCGCGGAGACCCTGCTGGAGAGCGTGTGGGACGAACACGCCGACCCGTTCACCAACACGGTCACCGTGACGGTCGGCCGGCTGCGGCGCAAACTCGGTGACCCGCCGGTCATCACGACCACGCCCGGGGTGGGCTACCGGATCGTCTGACTTTTTGCCTGACCCTCTCGCCTGGCCTTTCGCCGCCGGGCCCGCGCCCGTGGCCGACGTCGGCGATACCCGCCCCGATCGTCGACCGCGGCCGCCCGGCCACCTCGCCGTCGCCGGTGACGCCGCCGGCCACCAGCACCCCGGGACGCAGGTTCGCGGGCACAGCGGATGTCAACTTGACGCCGCAAACTTCATCGACAAAGCTCACCATCGAGCAACCTCAATTTTGTGGACGTTCGGCCCATGCCGCCAAGCCGCACATCTGATGTCGGATGCGAAGTGACCGGTAACGACCGTCCATAAAGGAGGTTCCGTGCGCACACCATCCCGTGCGTTGGCGGGCACCACCACAGCCCTGGCCGCCGCGGTGCTCGTGCTCTCGCCAGGATCCGGCGGAAGCGCCGCACCGGGCGCCGCCATCCCCAGCCGGGCCGAGACCCCGGAGATCCACGCCGACCACGATCACGGCGAGCTCATCGACAACCGCAAGGGCCGCGTCGCGCCCAGCGCCGAACAGCGGACGCTGGCCGCCGAGGCCGACGCCTCCGCCCGGTGGACCGTCTTCGGCACCCCGGCCAGCCTCACCGCCACCACCGCCGAGCCGCTCGCCTCGGGCCTGCCCGCCGAGCCCGTCGCCGCGGCGCGCGCCTACGTGACCGGCAACCTCGACGTCCTCGGCATCACCGCCGCAGCCGCCGAGTCCCTCGAACCGCTCACCACCCGCAAGCTCGGCGAGGGCGACGTCGTGCTGCTGCGCCAGCGGTTCGGTGACCTCGACGCCGGCCGTGACGGCCTGATCTCGATCGGCCTCCGCGACGGCAAGGTCTGGCACGTCAGCTCCTCACTGGCCCGCGACGCCGCCGCCCCGCAGCCGGCCACCCTGACCGCCGCCGAGGCCGAGCGCATCGCCGCCGCCGACGCGGGCATCACCGGCCCCACCCTGCTGGGCACCAAGCTCGTCGCGGTACCCACCGCCGACCGGGGCGCCCGCGCCGCCTACCAGGTCGCCCTCGGAGCGGGGCTGTCCAGCGCCGACCCGGTCGCCTACACCACGTGGGTGGACGCCCGCGACGGCGGCATCCTGGTCCGCGAGGACATCGTCGACCACGACGCCGACAACCCCGAGTGGGAGGTCTTCCCCAACTCGCCGCGCACCGACTACTCCTCACGGGACACCCGCCGCCGCTGGTGCTGGGCGCCGCAGCGGGGCTGTGACGAGGCCGTCGCGACGAGTGCGTCCCCGCAGGCGTGGGACGTCGACCCGGCCACCGGCACGTCCACCACCACGACCAGCGGCAACAACGCGTTCGCGGTGCACAACTGGCTCTCCAACGACCCGTTCACGGTCGGCACCGAACTGGCCACGTCCAGCCCGTCGCGCGAGTACACGTACCCGTGGACCAACCAGTGGCACGACACCAAGTGCGCGCCCACGGTCTTCGACTCGGCCGCCCGCAACGACATCGACGCGGCCCGCGCCAACCTGTTCGTGCAGCACAACCGGATGCACGACTGGTCGTACCACCTCGGCTTCACCGAGGAGACCTGGAACATGGAGGGCGACGGCGGCGACCCCGAGCAGGGCAACGCGCAGGCCGGCGGCATCAGCGGCGGCCCGCCGGACTTCCTGGCCCGCAACAACGCCAACCAGATCACCCCGCCCGACGGGCAGGCCCCGATCACCAACATGTACCTGTGGCAGCCCATCGCCGGTTCCTTCTACTCGCCGTGCGTCGACGGCGACTACGACATGTCGGTCATCGGCCACGAGTACACGCACGCCATCACCAACCGCATGATCGCCGGCCCGGACGCCGGTCTCAGCTCCCCGCAGGGCATGAGCGAGAGCTGGTCCGACCAACTGGCCGTGGAGTACCTGGCCGAGCACGGCTACGCCCCCAAGGGCGCCCGCGGCTTCACCGTCGGCGAGTACGTGACCGGTGACCCGGTCGCCGGCATCCGCAACTACAACATGAGCAGCGGCGCCAACCGGCTCAACTACAGCTCGGTCGACTACGACTTCGTCGGGTTGCAGGTGCACGCCTCCGGTGAGGTGTGGAGCGCCACCAACTACGACATCCGGTCCGCGTTCATCAAGCGGTACGGCTACGGCAGCTCCGCCCTCCAGAAGGCGTGCGCCAACGGGAAGAAGGCGGTCACCTCCTGCCCCGGCAACCGGCGCTGGATCCAGCTCGTCGTCGACTCGTTCCTGCTGATGGCCAACAGCGCCAACAGCCAGGTCGACGCCCGCGACGCGCTGCTCGCCGCCGACCGGATCCGCTTCGGCGGCGCCAACCAGGACATCCTGTGGAACGCGTTCGCCAAGCGTGGCCTCGGCGAGGGCGCGGCCAGCAACGGAGCGGGTGACGTCAACCCGACGCCGAGCTTCACCTCCCCGCACGCCAAGGAGGCGACGGTCACCTTCCGGCCGGTAGACGAGAAGGGCGCGCCGGTCGCCGGCGCCAAGCTGTTCGTCGGCGACTACCAGGCCCGCGCCGTCGCGGTCGCCGACACCGACCCGGCCACCGCCCTGCCCGACACGGTGAACCTGGTGCCCGGCACCTACGCGTTCGTCGCGCAGGCGCCCGGCCACGGCCACGCCCGCGTCTCCCCGGAGTCGCTGCGCTCCGGCGAGAGGGAGAAGCTGACCGTGAAGCTGCCGCGCAACGTCGCCTCGGCGGCCAACGGCGCGACCGCCACCGGCGACGGCGTCAACCTGGCCCGGCTCCTCGACGACGACGAGGCCACCAACTGGGCCTCGCTCGGCAGCGCGGTGGCCGGCAAGGGCGTCAGCGTGGACCTCGCGGGCGACGCCCAGAAGGTCCGGCGGGTCCAGGTCAGCGCCATGCTGCGCCCGGCCGTCACCGGCGACGTCGACGCCGGCACGCAGGCCCGGGTGTCGGCGCTGCGCCAGTTCCGGGTGCTCGCCTGCACCGCGTCCGCGACGGTCACCTGCTCGGCCCCGGCCGACTTCACGACCGTCTACACCAGCAGGCGGGACGCGTTCCCGGCCGTGGCGCCGCGACCCCGGGCGCCGCAGCTGATCGTCCGGTCCTTCGACATCCCGGATGTCACGGCCACGCACCTGCGCATCGAGGCCGTGACCAACCAGTGCACCGGCACCCCGGACTACGCCGGTGAACAGGACAACGACCCGCGCGCCAACACGGACTGCGCCACGGCCAGCCCGCAGGCGCTCAACGTGCGCATCGCCGAGTTCCAGGCGTTCACGCGCTAGCAGCGACTTCTTTCGATGGGCGGGCCCGCGGGCCCGCCCATCTCATCTCAGCGCACGTCGCCGTACGGCGTGGGGATGAAACGCAGCGGCAGGTCGGCAGCGAGATAGCCGTTCTCGGCCCGCCGTTTCGGCAGTTTGATGTCGCGCGGCTTGAGCGGCTCGTACGGCACCTGGCTCAGCAGATGCGTGATGATGTTGAGCCGGGCCCGTTTCTTGTCGTCGGTGTACGCGATGAACCAGGGCGCCCAGGAGGTGTCGGTGGCGGCCAGCATCGCGTCACGGGCCCGCGAGTACTCGTTCCAGCGGCTGTACGACTTCAGATCCATGTCGGAGAGCTTCCAGATCTTCCGCGGGTCGTGGATGCGACTCTCCAGCCGGCGGGTCTGCTCGTCCGGGCTGACCTCCAGCCAGTACTTGAGCAGCAGGATCCCGGAGTCGACCATGGCCTTCTCCCAGGTGGGCACGATCTCCAGGAACCGCTCGGAATCCTCCGGCGTGCAGAAGCCCATCACCCGCTCGACGCCGGCCCGGTTGTACCACGACCGGTCGAAGATCACGACCTCGCCGCCGGCCGGGAGCCGGGCGATGTAGCGTTGCGCGTACATCTGGCTCTTCTCCCGCTCGGTGGGAGTGGGCAGGGCGACCACCCGGAAGACCCGCGGGCTGACCCGCTCGGTGATGCGTTTGATGGTGCCGCCCTTGCCGGCCGTGTCCCGGCCCTCGAACACCACACAGATCTTGGTGCCGGTCGCCTTGACCCACTCCTGCATGGCGACCAGCTCACCGTGCAACCGCCGCATCTCCCGCTCGTACTCGACCCGCTTCATCCGTTCCACCGGAGCGGCCTGGCCCGTGTCCTTGGGGTGATGTTTGTTCTTCTTTTCCTTCTTGCTCATGGTGATGTCTCCCGGATGCCGGCCTCGCATGGTGTAATCGGCAGCCTGTCGCGATCGCCGCCCCGGCGCGTCATCCGCCCCGGATGAGCCGATGAGAATCGGCCCCTCCTGCACCCGCCGACCCGGTAGCATGCGTCAACCCGCCAGGACGGTGCGCAACCGGCGCGCCTCCTTGAGCAGCCGGCTCCCGCCCGACCGGCCCGCCACCTCGGCCAGCCCAGGGATGTCGTCGTGGGCGCCCACCTCGCCCGCGACCTGCGTGGCCAGCTCCAGAAGGTCAGGCAGGCCACGCGGCCCGGCCGGCAGCAGCCCCGGCAGGGCCGCGGTCAGCAGCTCCCACAGGGCGCGGGACCCGCCGCCGCGATGGACGTCGGTCAGGGCCGCGACCACCCGGGTCAATTTCACCATGCCGTCGGCGCACAGGTCCGCGAGTTCGGTGCCGACCACGGCGCCGATCGGCTCGCAGCCGGCCGCCAGGATCAGGAACGCGTCGACGGCGGCGAGCCGGTCCGGCTCGTGGCGGGCGCCCAGACCATACGCCACGGCCAGCGTCAGGGCCGGACCCACCGGCCCGGAACACTCGGCCAGCGCCGGCAGCATCGGCCCGTCACCCTTGCCGTCCATGTCGGCGTGCGCCGCGATCACCGGCAGCACCCAGGCGGCGACCACCTCCCGGTGCTGCGGCAGCACCGCCGCGGTGATGTCGATGGGCGACGAGAAGTCCCACGGATAATACGACGGCACGTTGCTGCGGGTCAGGTTGACCAGCAGGCCGCCCAGCAGGTGCTCGACCGGCCGCGACTCGTCGAGCTGGGCGACCACCCGCCGCTTGAGCGGGGGTGTCCCGCCGTACGCATACCGCCCGTCCTTACCGGTCTGCGGCCACCGGGTGCTGACCGGATCGGGCAGCCCACCCTCCTTGAGCCAGACCGCGAACCGGCGGCCCGCCGCCGACGTCAGCTCCGTGGCCGCGGCCGCCACCTCGGGGTCGACCTCCCGCGGCACCCGCAGCAGCGCCTGCTCGAAGTCGATCGGCCACGGCTCCCGCCCGGCCGCCTCCGCCCGGACCAGACGCTCCAGCAGGACCGCCGCGTCGAGGACCCCGGTCACCCGGGTGGGCGTGGCCATCAGCTCCGCGGCCGGCTCGGCGGACACCCGCTCGCCCAGCTCACGGATGCGCAGCTCGAGGACGCTGGCGGGCCCGCCCCGCAGCGACTGCCGGGGGCCGGAACCGAACACCCAGGCGTTGCGCACGTTGTCCGACGACGCGGAGCTCCTGTCCCGGCCGAGGATCACCCGGATCACGTCGCCGAGAAGGGCGTTGCGCAGGAGCTCGCCGTGCCAGCCGTGATCGGTCAGCTCGTAGTGGTGGCGGTCGAGGAGGGGCCGCAGGGACTCCGCGACCGGCACCCCGGCCGCGGGCAGCGCCACCAGCGCGGCCAGCACCCGCTCCCACGCGACGGCGGTGCTCCCGTGCAGCAGGGCGACGATCTCGGTGGCCAGCTCGGCGCCGCTCGTGATGGGCGGCGGCATCGCGGCGGCCGGCGCCAGCGGGCCGAGCTCCGCGACGCCGGGCCCGGCGGCCTCCGGAGCGGCCACCCCGAACAGCTCGGCGGCCCGCGCCGGCAGGTCACCGCCGAGGGCGCCGGCGGCGTCGGCGATCCGCCCCACGGCGCCGGCGTCGAGCCGGGCCACCTGACGGGCGATCAGGTTGAGCGCCCGCTCCTGCACGTCGAGCGTGGGGTGCCCGAACGCCACGGCGACCGTCTCCATCAGCTCGCCGGCCCGCTCGGGGGAGCGGCGGGCCACCTTCTCCAGCCAGGAGAGCTGGGTCTTGACCAGCCCTTTCTCGACCCGGAGCAGGGTCGCGGCGCTCGCCTCGATCAGGGTCTCCAGCTCCAGGCGGCCGGCGTCGTCGACCGTGCGCAGCGCCCGCTGGGCGAGCCCGGCGATCGCCGACGGCGCCCCGGCCAGGAGCCGGGCGTAGTCGTGCGTGAACCCGGCCATCTCGTCGACGGTCGGCGCGAGAGCGTCGTGCAGCATCGCGAACGGCCGCAGCAGGGCCGGGCGGTCGCCGCGGGCCAGGCGGTCGACGGTGGCGGCGAGGATGGTCGCGCGGTCCAGGCGCCCCTCGGCCACCAGCATGGCGAGCGCGACGGAGAAGCGCGGCGTGGTGCTCCACTGCCCGTCGTCCCAGTGGCCGCCGGTCAGCGCGCTGCCGAGGCCGTCGATCTCGAACACGGCGGGCAGCAGGTGGTCGAGGAACGGGCTGTCGCGGAACGCGTCGGCCAGCCCCCGTAGCCGGCCGGTGCTCTGGTGCACGTGGTCGAGCCAGCCGCGGACGAACCCCTCGGTGCGCGGGGCCAGCTCCGGCGTCGCGGCGAGCATCGGGGAGACGAACTCCCAGTCCCGGGTCCAGACCTCCTTGGCCGGCAGCTTCTCGGCGAGCCGCAGCCCGAGGTCGGCCATCCACGGGATGTCGCGGGCCTCCACGATGCTCCGGAACCGGTCGGCCGGGATGCTGCCCCAGCCGTCGCGCATGTCGCGCCGGGCGAGCAGGGCGGCGGCCCGCGCGGCGGACGGCATGCTGCCGATCACGGCCAGCGCGTAACCGGCGGCCGGGTCGTTGCCCTGCTGCCCCCACCAGGCCTCGCCGCGGGTCTTCCTGATGCCCGCCTCGAGCTCGGCGGCGAACGCGGCCCGCTCCGGCTCGCTCAGCGCGATGACGCGGCGGGTGATCGTCACGTGATCCGCCCGCCGCGTCAGCGTGTCGAGAGCCTCCCAGGTGAGGCGGTCGGTGGGGGTGATGTCCTGAGGCATGGGCAGACCTTAGATCTCGGGTACGACAGTTTTCGTGGCGGAGGCGAGCGTCCTCGCGAGCCGGGTCGCCTCGGTGACCAGGCGGGTCCGGCCGCCGCGCGCCGCCACCGCCGTGACCTCAGGGATCTCTCCGGTGGCGTGGACGGCCGCCGCGACGGACTCGGCCGTCAGCAGCAGATCGGGGGCGCCCGCCCCGGGCGTGGCCGCGGCGAGCACGGCCGGCACCAGCTCGCGGAGGGCGGCCCAGACGCCGGGCGCCGCACCGGCCCGAGCGGCCTCGGCGAGACCGTCGGCGACCCGCTTCAGGACGATGAGCTCGGCCCGGTGCAGGGCGGCCAGCTCCCGCCCGACCAGCGTCCCGTCGAGGACGCCCCGGGCGGCCAGGTCGAGGAACGCGTCCACGGCGGACACCCGGCTCCCGGGGCGGGCGGCGGTCAGGCCCAACGCCAGGCAGAGCGCCATGGCCGGCCCGAACGGCCCGTCGCACGCCGCCAGGGCGGGCAGGATGCCGACGTGGCCGAAGGCGCCCCGGCTCTCGGCCGACTCGATGATCCGTGGCTGCACATGGGCCGCGGCCAGCTCCCGGTGACTCGGGAAGACGAGCGGCCACGGGTCCAGCGAATAGCCGCCGTTGTAGGTGTACGCCCGGGCCGCCGCCTCCGTGCGTGGCTGGCCGAGCAGACCCTCCGGGACGGTCAGCGTGTGCTCGATCGGGGCGAACGCCACGGTCCGCCGGGCCGGATGGCGGGAACACTCGCAGTAGTGGCCATCGATGTGCGGGCAGCTCAGCCTGCCGACGGCGACCGCGACCACCTCCGGGTCGGGCAGCCCGCCACCGGCCAGGAACCCGGCGAGGGCGCGCCCGGCGTCCGAGGTGAGCCGGTCGGCCGCCGCCCGCACCTCCGGGCCGATCTCGCGCGGCAACCGCAGCAGCGCCTGGGACAGGTCCCACGCCCCCGGCTCCCAGCCCTCCCCGAGCAGCCGCACCACCCGGGCCGGGTCGACGTGACCGTCCACCGTGGCCGGGGTCGCGAGCAGCGCGGGCGGTGGGCTCCCGGCGCACACCTGCCAGGTCAGCTCGATCAGCCGCTCGAACAGCATCCACATCGGCGCCGGGGCCCGCCTCATCTCCCTCGACGGGCTCCACGTGAACCACTGGTTGATGGCGACGGCCCGCAGCAGGTTGACCAGCGGACGGTTGCCGTGGCTCGGCAGCAGCGGCGCCAGCGCGTCGGCGAGGGCCGGCCGGTCGCTCGCGGTGAACCGCACGAGAGCGTCCAGGACCAGCTCCAGCCGGACCGGGTCCGGCGCCACCTCGTCCAGCAGGTACCGCACCTCGGCGGCCAGCTCCGGAACGGACGGGATCGGCGGCGGCACCGGCGCGGCCGCGGTCACCGGTGGCAGCTCGACCGGAACGAGATCGGCCGGGTCGCCGGCTCCGAGCAGCTCCTCGGCCTGACGGCGCAGGTCGCCCTGGAAATTGGCGACCGCGGCGGCCAGGGACTCACGCCCGGCGGCCCCGAAGACCGGCAGGTGCGTGGCGGCCGCCCGCAGCACCTGCTCGGCCAGGTCGACGGCCGGGTTGCCGAGCCCGGTGAGCAGCGCCTCGAACAGCAGCGGATCGGCCTTGCGGGCCAGCGCCGCGGCGAGCCAGTCGAGCTGGGCGCGGACCAGCTTCTTCTCCTTGCGCAGCAGGACCGTGAACGCCGCCTCGGCCACCGTGTCGATCTCGATGAGCCCGGCGTCGTCGGCCCGGCGCAGGCCTCGCAGCGCCAGGTCGGCCACCGTGGACTCCGGGCCGGACAGCATGGCCAGGCACTCCGCCCGGTGGGCCGCGAACTCCCCGGCGGTCGGGTCGAGCAGCCGGTGCAGCACCACGATGCGGCGGATCGCACCCGGCCGGTCACCGGCGACCAGACGCTGGACGCAACCGTCCAGCAGGGACCGCCGGTCGATGACGCCGTCGGCGGCGAGCCGGGCCAGCGCCTTGACCCACTCCTCGTCCAGCTCCTGCCCGATCCGGGCGACGCCGAAGACGTGCGGCAGCATCTCGGTGGTGAGCGGGTCCGCGCGCAGCAGATCGGCCAGATCCTTGCGGTAACGCTCGGCGCCGACCTGGCCCATCCAGCCGCGGACCGTCGCCTCGGTGGCCGGTGGGGACAGCTCGGCCTCGGCGAGCAGCCGGCTGATCATGCCCCACTGGAGGTCGGCCTGGGGCGGTCGCAGCTTGTCGGCCAGCGGCCGGGCGATCGCGGCCGGCGACGGGCGGCCGGGCGCGCGCAGCACCCGCACCAGCGCGTCGAGCGCGGCCGGGGTGGGCGCCGTGTCGAACCGGCCGGACCGCAGGAAGGACACGATGTCGGCGGCCCGGGGCAGGCAGCCGGCGCCGGCGATCCGCAGCGCCGCCTGCCGCGCTGCCCGCCAGGCGACCCTCTGCTTCCAGGGGGTGCCGGCCTCCTCCGCCCAGTGCAGCTCGATGCCCTTGACCGGGGCGGCCAGTGCCCGCCGGGCCGGCTCGTCGACACTCAGAAGAGCGGTCGCGACCTGGTCGAACTCACCGGCCCGGATCAACGGCTCCAACTGCCCGAAACTCACCATGCCGGAGAACCTAGCGGCACCCTCCGACAAAAACCGTCCCGCGATCAATAGGGTGGACCCGGTGATGCCCAGCGACTGCCACCAGCACCTGTGGCCCCCGGCGTTCATCGACGCGCTGCGCCGGCGCGACACCTTCCCCTACCTGCGCGAGTGGACGCTGTACCTGGCGGGCGAGGACCCGTACGAGGTCGATCCGGCCGCCCACGACGTCGGCCTGCGCCGGGCCCGGGAGATCGCCGAGGGCACCGGCCGGGTCCTGGTCTCACTGTCCAGCCCACTCGGCATCGAACACAGTCCCGGCCACGACCTGATCGACGTCTGGCACGAGAGCGCCCTCGAACTGCCCGATCCGTTCCACGTGTGGGCCGCCGCCGCGGTCACCGAGCCCGACCCGTCCGGGCTGGCCCGTCTGCTGCGTGTGGACCGTGTCGCCGGCCTGCAACTGCCGGCCACCGCGCTGGGCGACCCGGCCGCCATCGCGCACGTGTCGCCGCTGCTCACCGAGCTGGAACGGGCCGGCAAGCCGCTTCTCGTCCACCCCGGTCCGGCGCCGGCCGGCGAGTCCGGCATGCCCGGCTGGTGGCCGGCCCTGGTGCCCTACGTCGCCCAGATGCACCGGTCCTGGATGGCCTGGCATCTCGCCGGCCGGGAGCGTCATCCCGGTTTGCGGATCGGGTTCGTCGCGCTGGCCGGGCTCGCCCCGCTGCACCACGAACGTCTCACCGCCCGTGGCGGCGCCTTCTCCGTCGACCCGTTCGTCTTCTACGAGACGTCCTCCTACCAGGCGGGCGCGATCACGGCCCTGAGCCGGGTGGTCGGCGAGGGCGCCATCGTGCACGGCTCCGACCGTCCCTACGCGCAACCCCTCGACCAGGCCGTCTTCCCGCCCGCTCTGTTCACCACGAACGCCCGGCGATTCCTCACCGGACAACCCTGATCCGGTACGCGTGGCCTCGTCCCGCCTCATCAGGGCCGTTCCGTCCGGTCGGCGCGAGCTCGGTGCCCGCTCCGGCCTGTGCCGCGCCCGCCGGGCTCAGATCGGTGGCCGGGCGGGCCGGGCGGATCGTGGTTTGCTCCAGTGCCGCCGGTCACGGCTCACCTTCCGCTCACGCTGGGCGGGTGGTCCCGGTTTTGCCGGCCAGGCACCCGAATTGCCCACTCCCGGCCGTCACGCCGGTCGCGCCGGGTGGGTGGTGGCGGTGGTGCTTGCCAGGCGTGCGGGGTGGTGTTCCCGGCCGTCACGCCGGTCGCGCCATGGAGTACCCGTCGGGAGTCACTCACCGTGACCATGGCGATGATTGGGTGGAGGTGCGTGGTATTTCGGTGGTGCTCTGGAGTCTCTTTCTCGGTTGTCGCCCGGCGTCGATGTCACGTCGCCTGTTCGCCTGTTCGCCTGTTCGCCTGTTCGCCTGTTCGCGTGTTTCCCGCCTTCGCCGCGAGACTCGGCCGGTCACCGCCGGCCGTTCGGTCCATCCGCCAACATAGATGTAGATCTTGGGCAATCGTCGCCGAACGGCGCGATCTTGCGCGATCGTGGCCGTCCGGATGTATCCGATCACCCAAGGTCTTCCAGGGAAGATAGATCATGGGTGATGATCTGCCGCCGGACGACAATCAGGAATCAAGATCGGCCCGCAGCTACCATCGACCAAGATCGCCGACGAGCCGGGATGACGCCACCGCCATCCGAATGCGGGACTTGACATCGCGGCAACCCACAACCGATAAACAGCTCTCCGGCTACCTCGATCTACCACAAAGGCCGGTGAACGGGGTCCTTCGCTCACGCGGAGTTCCGGCCGGTCGGGTTTTGGAATGAGCGCGCGCGAAAGCCGTCGAACGGGCGGCCGTCACGGCGACAGGCGGGGTGGCCGTGTGCGGCCGCCGGCCTGGCAGGACCCACGGATGACGATTGCCGTGACCGGCGCAACGGCCGCAAGCGGGCAACCCGGGTGCCTGGCAAGCACGACCGCAACCACCCGCCCCGAGCGGCCGGCGCAACGGCCAAGAGCGGGCAACCCGGTGCCTGGCAAGCACGACCGCAACCACCCGCCCAGCGTGACCCGGTCCACCGAGGGCGAGAGCCGGCCCCCGGCCGTGACCGGCGGCAGGCAGGGGTGGTAGCGACTGGAACCGGCCTGCACGGCCACCGATCTACGCCCGGCGGGGGCGGCACAGGCGGGAGCGGGCAGCAAGCGTGCGCCGACCGGACGGGACGGGACAGATGAGGCGGGACGGGGTCGCGCGTACCGGAAAAGAGCCGGAAGCGAAACGCGGACCTCGACCACAGAGGTTCCGGACCCGATTGTGCGGACCCGCGAGGCGCTGCCCGTGCCGCGCCCACGGTCAATCCTCGAAGACCTCCATGAACCCGATCCCGGCCTCGGCGTCGACGTCGAGGCCGGGCCGGTCGTCCAGGTCCCCGGAGCGGACCGTTTCCCCGGCGCTGACCCCGCCCGAGCTGTGCCCGTACAGGGTGATGTCGCCGGCGCCCGCGCCGACCGCCACCCGTACCGGCACCCGCTCTGCCGTCCGGATCCGCCAGGTGTGCACGCCGCCCGACATCCGCACCGGCAGCGTCGCGGACAGCCGGCCCACTTCGACGTCGATGGTCTGTGCCCCGCCCCGCAGGTCGATCCGCCCGACCGTGCCGGTGCCCATGTCGAACGACGCCGTGTGCACGCCCGCGCCCATCCGCAGGTCCCACACGATCCGGTCGCTGAGCCGTACGTCCACCCGCCCCGACCCGCCGGACCCGTCCGATGTGGCCTCCACCCGCAGCACCCCGTCGTGGAACGACGTGTCGAGGTCGAGCCCGGAGTCCGACGGCGTCGTCACCCGGAAGTTCTGGCCGTCGTCCAGCGACACGGTCCGCACGGACAGTTCGGTGACCCCGCTGGCCAGCTCGAACCGTGCCTCCCGCACCCGTTCGGGCGGCTTCGGCGCGACCGGCGCCGTGGTGGCGGGCTTCGTCGGTGTGGGTGACGGCGCGGCCGGGGCGCTGGTGGCGGCGCTCGGGGCGGCCGGTTCCGGCGGGGCGACGCTGACCGGATCGGTGGGAGCCGCCGCGGCCGGCAGGGTCTGCTGCCGGCCTTTGTCGGTCAGCGGCCGGGTCAGCAGCACAGTGCCGCCGGCGAAGACGAGCGCCAGCAGGCCGACCAGGATCACCGGCCGCCGTCCGGCCCACCGCCGTCCGTGGTCGCCGGTGGTGGGCGGCCCGCCGGGGAGCCGTGGCGGCCGCGGTGTGCCGGCCGGTCGCGGATGCCCGGCCCGGCCGGCCCCGAGGTCGATGCGGCGTATCGCGTCCGGCCAGTAGTCCGAGATGTTCGGCAGGCGGACGCGGCTCAGGTCCGGTTCGGCCGGCTCGTCGGCGACGGGTTCGGCGTGACCGGCCACGTATCCGGCGATCCGCAACGTCGATGGACGCCCCCGCCCGTCGACAGCCTTTTCACCAGAGCCTCTCCGCTCCACAACGCGACTCCCCACGCCTGTCAGGGTCTGCCCGGCCGGTCACGCGGGGCTACGGCGTGGTCGACGGACAGACCCTGGATGATTCTCTGTGGAGGTTACGGCTACCGAACGTGCCCGGTTCAATTCACGCGGGTGTGAGATGCCACATTCGATGTGACCAGCCGATGTCGCCGGCCGTGACGGTCCGCAGACCGGCCGTTTCGAGGAGCGCGGTGACCTGCTCCGCGGTCCGCCGCCCGGTGCCGAACGCCGCCCGCAGCCGCAGGTCGTTCTCGATCTCCTCGACGTCGGTGTCGCCGTCCGGGCGGACGTCCTCGACCACCACGACGTCGGTCCCGGCCGGCAGCGCGCGGGCGAACTCGGCGAGCAGGTGGGCCGCGTCCGCGTCGGTCAGCCAGTCCAGGAAGTGCACCAGCAGATGGGTGGCGCCGTCGCGGACCACGACGGCCCCGGACGTGGGCACGAGCTCGACGTGGCCGGTGTGCTCCTTGTCGAGGATCCGGTCGCGGACCATGGTGAGCGCCGACGGCAGCGCGGACAGGCTCAGCCCGACGCCGGGGTGGGCGCGGGCGATCGCGTTGACGGCGGCCCCGGCCCCGTGCCCGGTGGCGGCGACCGCGCCCGCCCCGGCCCAGTCGTACGCCGACATGATCAGCGGCGCGATCCACAGTGCCAGGTCCTCGACCACGCCGCGGGCCTGCCCGCCCAGCCGCTCGTCGGTCTCGAAGACGAGGCGCAGCGACTCCGGCGCCCCGGCTGTGGCGAGTTTGAGCACGCCCAGGTCGAGGATCGCCTCGGCGTTCTCCAGGTGGTAGTCGTCGGCGTCCTCGGCGAGCTCCTCACCCAGCGCGGTGAGCACGTGCCGGCCGTCCGCGTCCACCGCGACCACGTCGAGGGCGGCCAGGTAGCGCAGGAGCGACTCGACGGCGCCGGGGTCGGCGCCGGTGCGCGCGGCGATCGCGGCCGCCGTGCCGTCCCCGGCGTCGACGGCGTCGATCACCCCGAGTGTGACGGCGACCCGGATGGCGAGGCCGGGCACGATCTCGGCGAGCTCGTGCAGCCGGTCGTGGGCGTCGTCCTCCGGCTGCTCCTCGATCGTCTCGTCGAGCGGCGCCTCGATGGAGGAGCGCTTCCAGTAGCCGGTGATCTCCACCTGCGAGGCCGGCAGCTCCCGCTCCACCCGCAGGTAGCGGCGCAGCGGCCGGACGGCGCCCGCCTCGCCGGCCACCCAGGCGAACACGACACCGTCCGGCCACGGCAGGGCCCGGACCGCCTCGTCCAGGGTGGGGGACCCGCCGGACAGCCAGGTGATCTCGGCGTCGGCGGCGGTCGGCAGCTCCTGGCGGCGGCTGTCGTCGGCGATCTCGATGAAGACGTGCGCGCGGGTGCCGGCCGGCATCTCGTGCAGCCAGCGGCGCAGCGCGGGAAGGGCGGTCTCGTCGCCGGCGGCCACGATGACGTCGGCGCCGGCCGGGTGGCTCAGCGACATCTTCGGGCCGGCCAGCCACACCGTGTCGCCGGGCTTCGCGTGCTCGGCCCAGGTCGCGGCCGGGCCACTGCCGTGCCGTACGAAATCGAAGTCGACCCCGTCCGTGGTGATCCCGTGCGGGGTGTAGTCCTTGGCGATGGGCCGCTCGCCGGCCGGCCAGTCCAGGCTGGCGATCTCCTGCCGGGGCAGGACCGGCCGGTCGGCGCCGGGCGCCGCGAAGAAGAACTTGACGTGGTCGTCGAAGCCCTCCGACGCCCATGCGGGAAGGTCCAGCCCGTTGGCGTGGAACGCGCCGAGTTGCGGGCCCCCGACGGTGATCCGGCGGGTTCCGGCGTTCACGTCGACCACCCGGAGGACGGTCAGCTCGCGCAGGACGATCGGGAACGTGACTCTGGTACGCATACTTCGGCTGGACACGGTAGGAGACTACGTGGCGGGCGGGAGGCCGTAGCATCTGCCGATGCGTTTGGGACGGATCATCCTTGCCGTGTGCGCCGCGGGTTCGCTGGCCGCCTGCCACAGCTCCGGCCCGCCACCGGTGGCGGCCTCCGCGGCGAGCGCCACAACCGGTCCGGTGGCCTCGCCGTCGGCTGCGGCGGCCCCGTCCGCGTCAAATCCGGTGCCCCCGAAGCCGAGTGCCAGCCCGAAGAACTTGCCGAAACCCGGCAACCCCGGTGGGAAGGCGACGGTCCCGGCCACCGCGCGGGCCGTCGACACCAGCCGGCCGGACCGGACGATCGGCGACGGCACCCCGGCGAGCTGCACCTCGGCCGCCGTGGTGAAGGCCGTCGCCGCCGGTGGCCTGATCACCTTCGACTGCGGCCCGCAGCCGGTCACGATCACCATGACCGGCACCGCGAAGGTGCGTAACGCCAAGGCCCGGGTGGTGCTCGACGGCGGCGGCCGGGTCACCCTGAGCGGTGGTGGCAAGCGCCGCATCCTGTACATGAACGTCTGTGACACGAGCCTCGGGCAGAGTCCGGCGAGCGGCCACTGCCACCTGAAGGCCACCCCGAAGCTGACCGTGCAGAACATCGTCCTCAAGAACGGCAACAGCACCGATCCGACCGACGAGACCGGCGGTGGGGGAGCGATCTTCGCCAACGGCGGCCAGCTCAAGGTGATCAACTCGCGGTTCACCGGCAACCGCTGCCACGGCACCGGCCCGGACCTCGGTGGCGCGGCGATCCGGGTGCGCCTGTCCGGGCAGACGGCGTACGTGGTGGGCAGCACCTTCACCGGCGGGGTCTGCTCCAACGGTGGCGCGCTGAGCAGCATCCAGGTCTCGTGGACGATCCTGAACAGCCACTTCTCCGGCAACTCGGCGATCGGCAACGGCGCGAACCCGGCCCGAGACGGCACCCCGGGCGGCGGCAGCGGCGGCGCGATCTACAACGACGGCAACACGTACCAGTTGAGGATCGACGGCACGGTGATCGAGAACAACAGGGCGAAGGAGGGTGGCGGGGCCATCTTCTACGTGAGCAACGACCGCACCGGCACCCTGTCGATCCGTGACTCGCGGCTGCGGCGCAACGTGAGTTCCGGGTTCGAGAGCGACGGGCTGCCCGGCATCTTCCACCTGGGGTCGGGGCAGCCGTCGCTGACCGGGTCGAAGCTCAGTTGACCAGCCGGTAGACGCGGGCCGCGGTGCCGCCGAGGATCTCGGCCCGCTGCGGTTCGGTCATCGGCGGCAGCGCCTCGCGCAGCGCGTCCAGCACGTCGCGGTAACCGGCCCGCAGCAGGCACACCGGCCAGTCCGAGCCGAACATCAGGCGATCCGGCCCGAACAGGTCGACGGCCGCCGCCACGAACGGGCTCAGCGCCGCCGCCGTCCACCCCGGGCCGGCCTCGGTGACCAGGCCGGACAGTTTGGCGGTCACGTTCGGGCAGCCGGCCAGTTCGGTGATCGGGCCCAGCCAGGCGCGCAGACCGGTGTCGCCCTCGTCGATCCGGGGCTTGCCGAGATGATCAAGGACGAAAATCAGCTCGGGTACGGCGTACGCCGCTCTAGCCGCGGCCGGAAGCTGCTCGGAGCGGATGATGAGGTCGAAGCTCAGCCCCGCGGCCGCGACAGCGGCCAGACCGTGCCGCACCTCCGGCCGGTCCAGATAGTCCGGGTCGGCCTCGCCCTGCACCTGCGCGCGCACCCCGGCGAGCAGCTCCCCGCCGGGCAGCCGCCGGTATGCGGCCAGGGTCGCCGCGACGTCCGGGGCGCCGATGTCGATCCAGGCCACCACGCGCGCGATCACCGGTGTGGTGGCCGCGTAGCCGAGGAACTCGGCCACCTCGTCGGGGTGGCAGCGGCCGCCCTCGACCAGCACGGTGGCGCCGACCCCGGCCGCGGCCGTCTCGGCGGTCAGGTCGGCCGGCAGGTAGGGGCGGCGCAGCCGGTCCAGTCCGGGTTCGTCCAGCCATCGGTAGCCGCGTTCGGGCTGCCACAGGTGGTGATGCGCGTCGATGATCATCGGACTCCAATGAATTGACGTCAGCAAATGAATACCCTACGTTGCGGGAATGCGACGACCCCGGCTCCTCGCGCTGTTCACCGCCACGGTCCTGCTCACCGCGGCCTGCGGCGACCCGGAGAACGAGAAGGGCCCCGCCGAAGCCGGCCCGGACAAGGTCGACGTCGGGGTGATCGCGATCCTCGACGTCGCCCCCATCTACCTGGGCAGGGACAAGGGATTCTTCACGGACAAGGGCATCGAGCTCAGCCTGACCACCGCGCAGGGCGGCGCCGCGATCGTGCCGGCCGTCCTCAGCGGCGAGTACCAGTTCGGGTTCAGCAACACCGTCTCGCTGCTGCTCGGCGCGGACCGGGGGCTGCCGGTCAAGGCGGTGGTCAACGGGGTCAACTCCACCGGCGTGGACGGTCAGGACTTCGCCGGGCTGTTCGTGAAGGCGGACAGCCCGATCAGGTCGCCCAAGGACCTCGCCGGCCGCACGGTCGCCGCCAACACCCTGAAGAACATCGTCGACACGACCGTACGATCGTCGGTCGCCGCGGACGGCGGCGACGCCTCGCAGGTCAAGTTCACCGAGCTCGCCTTCCCCGACCAGGTGCCGGCCCTGCAGGAGGGCCGGGTCGACGCGATCTTCGTGGTCGAGCCGTTCCAGCAGTCGGCCGTCGCGGCCGGCGCCCGCAAGATCGCCTCCAGTTACGTGGACGCCGCCCCCGACCTCACCGTCGCCATGTACTTCACCTCGCAGCAGCTGATCGCGAACGACCCGGACCTGGTGTCCCGGTTCACCGCCGCGATGAAGCAGTCGCTGGAGTACGCCGACGCCCACCCCGACGAGGTCCGGGACGTCCTCGGCAGCTACACGAAGATCGCGCCCGAGGTCCGGGCGAAGCTGGTCCTGCCGAAGTGGCCCGCCGAGGTCAACCGCGCCTCGGTGGAGACCCTCGCCGACCGGGCCGTCAGTGACGGCACCCTGCCGAAGAAGCCGGACCTGGCCGCACTGCTCCCGTGACGTCCGCCGGCCGGGTCACCCGCAGTTGCGGCTGGTTCGCTCCACCGAGTACTCCCGGTTGTCGCTGGTGATGCCGGACGGGGCGCCGTCGAAGTGGCTCTCCACCTTCGCCCCGGCCCGCAACTGCTCGTAGTGCAGGTGCGGCGCCCCGGACTTGCCGGTGCTGCCGACCGACCCGATCCGCTGGCCGGTCGTCACCCGGTCGCCGGGTTCGACCGTGGGCGGTTCGAGCAGGTGCAGGTAGACCGTCTCCCAGCGGCCGCCGTGGTCGATCTTCACCCAGTAGCCGGCGCCGGTGCCGTGCGGTCCCTTCGGGTTGTCCGGCGTACGCGAACCGAGGGTGCCGTTGAGCCCCGCCTCGGTGACCGTGCCGCCGAAGGAGGCCAGCACCGGCCGCCCCCACGCCTGCCCGCTGGTGGGGAAGAAGTCGATGTCGAAGTCGTCGTGCCCCGGGTAGGTGCCGAGCACCCACGTCTCCTCGCAGGTCACCGGCAGCTGGAACGCGGGCCGGGGCCCGGGTGGCCGCAGCCTCGGCAGCACGATGACGCCGGTCACCACGATCACCGCGGCCAGGCCGATGCCGAGCATCCAGGCGGTACGGTTCGGTCGGCCGGTCACCGACCGATCTTCGCAGACCACATCCACTGTGATCTCCGCCGCACAGCGAGCGCGGCGAAGGTCTGGAAAGGTCGGGGGTGACCGTTGACACCCTATTCACTACCAACGGAGTATGAATAGGGTCGCTTGAAGATCAACCAGGAGTGCCATGATCACATTCGAGGACGTCGTGAAGGTCTACCCCGGCGGGAGCACCGCCGTGGACCACCTCAGCCTCGAGCTGCCCACCGGTAAGCTGACCGCGCTGGTCGGCCCGTCGGGGTGCGGCAAGACCACGTCTCTCCGGATGATCAACCGCATGGTCACCCCCACCTCCGGCCGGATCCTGATCGACGGCGAGGACGTCGCGGAGCGTGACGAGGCGGCGCTGCGGCGCGGCATCGGCTACGTCATCCAGCACGCCGGGCTCTTCCCGCACCGCACCGTTCTGGACAACGTCGCCACCGTCCCGGTGCTGCTCGGCAAGACCCGCCGGGAGGCCCGCGCCGCCGCACTGGAACTGCTCGAACGGGTCGGGCTCAGCGCCGACTTCGCCAAGCGCTACCCGGCGCAGCTCTCCGGCGGCCAGCAGCAGCGCGTCGGTGTGGCCCGCGCGCTCGCCGCCGACCCTCCGATCATGCTGATGGACGAGCCGTTCAGTGCCGTCGACCCGGTGGTCCGCGAGCAGCTGCACCGCGAGTTCCTCCGCCTCCAGGAGGACCTGGGCAAGACCATCGCCCTCGTCACCCACGACATCGACGAGGCGATCAAGCTCGGTGACCGGGTCGCCGTGTTCCGGCAGGGTGGCCGTCTCGCCCAGGTCGGCACGCCCCGGGAGCTGCTGGCGGCGCCGGCCGACGACTTCGTGGCCGAGTTCGTCGGCCGCGACCGCGGACTGCGCGGCCTCTCCTTCGACAGCGCGGCCGGGCTGCCGGTCCGGCCGGTCGACGGCCTGCTCCTGGACGACGTGGGCCGCCCGGTCGGCTGGCCCGGAGACGACGGCCCACGCGACACCGGCGGCACCTTCACCAAGGACGACTCGCTGCGCGTCGTCGCCGACCTGGCGATCCGCTCCCCGGTCGGCATCGCGGTCCGGGTCGGCCCGGACGGCGCCGCCGACGGCCTGGTCAGCCACCACGACCTCGCCGACTACCTGGCCGGCCGGCGCTCATGATCGAGTACTTGCGGAACAACGCCGACACCGTCTGGCTGGCCCTCCAGGAGCACGTCTGGCTGGCTCTGCTGCCGGTGCTGTTCGGGTTCGTCATCGCACTGCCGATCGGTTACCTGGGCGTTCGCTTCCCCGTCCTCTACCACCCGCTGATCAACACCTGCGGCGTGCTCTACTCGATCCCGTCGCTGGCGCTGTTCGTCTTCCTGCCGGTCGTCCTCGGCACCAAGGTGCTGTCCCCGGTCAACGTCGTCGTGGCGCTCACCGTCTACACGGTCGCGCTGCTCGCGCGGACCGTGGCGGACGGCCTGCGCTCGGTCGACCCGGTCGTCGTGCAGGCGGCCACCGCGATGGGCTACCGCCGGGTGCGGCGCCTCACCGGGGTCGAGCTGCCGATGGCGCTGCCGGTCATCCTGGCCGGGCTGCGGGTCGCCACGGTGTCGAACATCAGCCTGGTCAGCGTCGGCGCCCTGATCGGCATCGGCGGGCTCGGCCAGCTGTTCACCCGCGGCTTCCAGCTGTTCTACATCGAGCCGATCCTGGTCGGCATCGTCCTGTCGGTGCTGCTCGCCGGGCTCGCCGACCTGATCATCGTGCTCGTGCAACGGGCCGTCACCCCGTGGACGCGTGCCCTGTGAACCTCTCCTACCTGCTCGACCCCGCGCACTGGGAACTCGGCGCTCCGTACAGCATCCCGACGCTGATCCTGGCCCACCTCGGCTACACGGTGCTCGCCCTGCTGATCGGCACGGTCGTGGCGCTTCCGGTCGGCCTCTACATCGGCCACACCGGCCGCGGCTCGTTCCTGGCCATCAACGCCGGCAACGCGGGCCGCTCGCTGCCCACCCTCGGCCTGCTGATGCTGCTGGTCACCCTGCTCGGGCTCGGCCTGCTGCCGGTGCTGATCGCGCTCACCGTGCTGGTCATCCCACCGATCCTGACCTCCACGTACGCCGGGATGCGCAGCCTCGACCACCGGGTCGTCGACGCGGCCCGCGGCATGGGCATGCGGTCCTGGCAGGTGCTCACCCGGGTCGAGCTGCCGATGGCGCTGCCGGTGCTGATGGGCGGCTTCCGCAGCGCCGCGCTCCAGGTCGTCGCCACCGCCACGGTGGCCGCCGCGGTGGGCCTGAGCGGGCTGGGCCGGTTGCTGATCGACGGCCTGGCCGTCAACGACTACTCCCGGGTGCTGGCCGGCGCCATCGTCGTCGCCGTCCTCGCCGTACTCGTGGATCTCCTCCTGGCGCTGGTTCAGCGCTGGATCGTCTCACCCGGATTGAAAGGCACCCACTAAATGAAGCGCATTGCCGCTGCTCTTGCCCTCACGCTCAGTCTCACCGCCTGCGGCGCCAACAGTGATCCGCTCGCCGAGGAGACCAAGGCGGGCTCCTCGGCGGTCACCGTCGGCTCGGCCAACTTCGCCGAGTCCGAGCTGCTCGGCGAGATCTACTCGCAGGCCCTGGAGGCCAAGGGCGTCACGGTCACCCGCAAGTTCAACATCGGCGCCCGTGAGGCCTACCTCAAGGCGCTCCAGGACGGTTCGATCTCGCTGCTGCCGGAGTACAACGGCGCCCTGCTCGCCGCCCTCACCCCGGGCGGCGCCCCGGAGGGTGTCAGCAGCTCGGAGGACGTGCTGGCGGCCCTCAAGAAGGTGCTGCCGGCCGGCACCGAGGTGCTGGAGCAGTCGGCCGCCCAGGACAAGGACACCCTGACGGTCACCGCGGAGACCGCCACCAAGAACAACCTCAAGACGATCGAGGACCTGAAGGCCGTCGCCGGTCAGCTCGTGGTCGGCGCCGGCCCGGAGTTCGCCGAGCGGCACCAGGGCCTCAAGGGCCTCGAGACGGTGTACGGCCTGAAGTTCAAGGAGTTCAAGCCGCTCGACGCCGGCGGCCCGCTGACCGTCACCGCGCTCAAGGACGGCGACATCGACGTGGCGAACATCTTCTCCACCGACTCGTCGATCGTCACCAACAAGTTCGTCGTGCTGGAGGACCCGAAGAACCTCTACCTGGCGCAGAACGTCCTCCCGCTGATCCGCACCGAGGCGAACAACGCGACCGTCAGCGGTGCGCTCAACGCGGTGTCGGCGAAGCTGACCACCGAGAACCTCACCTCGTACCTGGCTCAGGTTCAGGTGGACAAGAAGGACATCAAGGCGGTGGCCAAGGCGTTCCTGACCGAGAACGGTCTCGCCTGACACACTCCGTGAAGAACGCCGCCCGGTAACGGGCGGCGTTCTTCCTGTTTCCGGCACATGTCTTGACGAGTGAACTCGCCGGTATCTATGTTTGCCGCAAAGATTTGCAGAAAGTTTCAAGCCTGTTGCAGTAAGGACTTGCATACCCGTCCCGACCATCCCCAGGAGCCCGATGTGGACACTCCCCGCAGGCGGCGACGCCTGACCCGCATCCTCGCCGCCACCACCCTCGTCCTCGGCATTGGCGGCTTCGGCGTCGCGCAGATCTCCACCGGCGGCGACGCCTTCGCCGCCCCGCCCGGGCAGAAGGACGTCACCGCGGTCATGTTCGAGTGGTCCTTCGCCTCGATCGCCCGCGAGTGCACCAACACCCTGGGCCGGCTCGGCTACGGATACGTGCAGGTCTCCCCGCCGATGGAGCACATCCAGGGCAGCCAGTGGTGGACGTCCTACCAGCCGGTGTCCTACCGGATCGCCGGGCGCCTCGGTGACCGTGCCGCCTTCGCGAACATGGTGAACACCTGCCACGCGGCCGGTGTGAAGGTCATCGCCGACACCGTCATCAACCACATGTCCGCGGGCTCCGGCACCGGCACCGGCGGCAGCTCGTACACCAAGTACAACTACCCCGGGATCTACTCCGACGCCGACTTCCACTCCTGCCGCACCGCGATCAGCGACTACACCAACCGCGGCAACGTCCAGGATTGTGAACTGGTCAACCTTTCCGACCTGAACACCGGCAGCGACTACGTCCGCGGCAAGATCGCCGGCTACATGAACGACCTGGCCTCGCTCGGCGTCGACGGCTTCCGGATCGACGCGGCCAAGCACATGTCCGCGGCTGATCTGGCCGGCATCAGGTCGAAGCTCACCAACACCGGCGCCTACTGGAAGCAGGAGGTCATCTTCGGCTCCGGCGAGGCCGTCCAGCCGACCGAGTACACCGGCAACGGCGACGTGCAGGAGTTCCGGTTCGCCCGCGACCTCAAGCGGGTGTTCCTCAACGAGAACCTCGCCTACCTGTCCAACTTCGGTACGGCGTGGGGCTACCTGCCCAGCGACCGGGCGTCCGTGTTCGTCGACAACCACGACACCGAGCGCGTCGGCGACACCCTCAACTACAAGAACGGGTCGGCGTACACGCTCGCCCAGGTCTTCACGCTGGCCTGGCCGTACGGCGCCCCCGACATCAACTCCGGCTACGAGTTCAGCAACCACGACGCCGGCCCGCCGAACAACGGCGCCGTGAACGCCTGCTACAGCGACGGCTGGAAGTGCCAGCACGCCTGGCGCCAGATCGGCAACATGGTCGGCTTCCGCAACGCGGTCCGCGGCACGGCGGTCACCAACTGGTGGTCCAACGGCGCCGACCAGATCGCTTTCGGGCGAGGCAACAAGGGCTACGTGGCGATCAACCACGAGGGCAGCAGCCTGACCCGCACCTTCCAGACCTCGCTGCCGGCCGGCACCTACTGCGACGTCCAGCACGGCGACCCGACCGGCAACGGCGGCTGCACCGGCACCACGTACACGGTCAGCTCCTCCGGCCAGTTCACCGCCACGATCGCCGCCGGTGACGCGGTCGCCCTCTACGCCGGCGCCAGCGGGGTCACCCCGACCACCTCCGCCACGCCCACGCCGACCAGCACCGCCGCCGCCGGCGCGACCTTCGGTGTCACCGCGACCACCACCCTCGGCCAGAACATCTTCGTGGTCGGCAACCAGTCCGCCCTCGGCAACTGGGCGCCGGCCGGCGCGGTGGCCCTGTCGGCCGCGACCTACCCGATCTGGCGCGGCACGGTCTCGCTACCGGCCGGCACCAGCTTCGAGTACAAGTACCTCCGCAAGAACACCGACGGCAGTGTCACCTGGGAGTCCGGCGCCAACCGCACCGCGACCGTCCCGGCCAGCGGTCAGGTCACCCTCAGCGACACCTGGCGCTGACGCCACTCACCCCCAGCGACCCGGTCACCCTGCTCAGCACCCAGGGTGACCGGGTTTCTCCGGTACGGACGTGCAGGCGCGCAGCGGGTCGGTGGGCACGACCCCCGCCGCCTCGAAACGGTCCTCCAGCGCCTCCAGCCCGTCCCGGAGCGCCAGCTCCTTCTCTGCCCGGGTGATCGGGAGCAGCCACAGCACCCGCGCCTGCCCGCCCGGAACGGCGCACTCCTCCAGCCGCGGCCCCCACGGATAGGGCAGGCTGACCAGCAGGTGATCACACGCCGACCCGGGCAGCCAGCCCCGCCCGATCCCGACGGTGTGCCCGTGGCCGAGCCGGTAGCCGCCACCGCTGGCCTGGTAGTAGGCGACCATGGTCAGCAGTTCGACATGCGGTTCGTCATCGGCTTCCGGCGCGTGCAGCAGGAACTCGAGCGCGTGCCCGTCCCGCTGGGTGGCGTCCCACAGCCCCACCGTGGCGTAGATCCGCCCACCCTGCGACGGCGTCCAGCTCAGGATGCGCAGCCCCGGCACCAGCTCGCGAACCGGCCCCGGCGCGGGCCCCAGCACCGCGATCGGGCTCCCCGTGAAGAGCCCCGCGTAGTGCTCCCTGACCGACCGTGCCGCCGGCGAAAGATCATGATCCACCCAGCCAGTGTGCCAGCACCTCATCGTGTCCGGCCGGCCGTGAGCGCTGTCTCGAAGCGTCTGAGACAACTCCCAGAGCCAGCCGCTGCTGGACTCACCCCAGGACGTTCCGCAGGCGGGCGTAGGCGACCACGTTGTCGACGTAGTGGCCGGTGCGCCGGTCGAAGTCGCCGCCGCAGGTGATCAGCCGCAGTCCGGCGTGGTCGATCGGGCCGTACACCTCGCCGGACGGGAAACGGCTCTTGGGATAGGTGGCGACACGGGTCACCGCGAAGACCGCCGTGCGCCCGTCCCGGCGCGTGATCCGGACCTCGTCGCCGGGCCGCAGGGTGGACAGCTCGGCGAAGGTTCCGGAGACGCCACGGTAGTCGACGTGCCCGGCCAGGACCGCGGGGCCGAGCGATCCGGGTGCCGGCGCCCCGGTGAACCAGCCGACCGTCGTCGCGCCGGTGGGCACCTCCATGGTGCCGTCCGTCCGCAGGCCGAGCCCCACGACCGGCGCCGACACGTCCAGCGCCGGAATCGCCACCCGCTCCGGCGGAGACGCAGGCAACAGGTTCCCGCTGGTCAGCGCCTCGGCCCCGGCCGGGCCGGGCGGCGTCACCGGGTTCCGGGAAGGCGTCTCGCCCGTGGGCTCGGCCAGGTCGGCCGGCGTCACCGCGCCCGCCGGGTTCGGAGGCGGCGTGCCGCCCGCGCGCCCGGCCACGACCACGGCCGTCCCGCCGACGGCCAGGACCGCGGCGGCTGTCAGCAGCGCCGGCCACCGGCGTCTCATCGCCGGGAGCGGGGGAGGACGAGGGAACGCCGCCGGGTGAACAGCAGCAGCGCGACCGCCGCGACCAGGGCGAAGCCGCCGGGGAGCGACCACGGCGCCGGGCCGGGGCGGGTGCTGCCGTCGCCGGTCTCGACACCGCCCACCGGGACCGAGCCGGCCGCCGCGCCGGTCACCATGCCACAGGTGGCCGGGTTGGTCGCCTCCTGCGGGATGCCGCTCAGACCCGACGAGCGGGCCATCGTCGACTCGCCGAGCGCGCCCACGTCGTACGTCCCGTTGCCGTTGGTGTCGATGCCGTGCTGGACCACGTGCAGGTCCTTGAGATGTTCGACGGTGCCGGGCGGCAGGTCGGCGGCCGGGATGACGCGGTCGTAGACGACCACACCGGCGGCGGACGCCCGGGGCATCCGGTCGACGGCCAGGCCGTCGGCCCGGGACACGTCGCCCCGGGTGGTGAGAGAGACGAAGATGTCGCCGTAGGACGGCATGCCCTCCTCGGTGCTCACGTACCCGTCGCCATCGGTGTCGGCGGACTCCGGCGGACAGTGGAAGTCCATGCCGTCGGTGGATCCGTGCAGGTGCTGGGCGTGCGGCGCGGACGGCACCAGCCCGGTGGACCGGATCCGCACCCGCAGGTCCCCGCCGGGCAGCGCGGTCAGCACGGCCGTCCCGCGCGCGCCGGACCGGTTGAGCTCGGTGAGTTCGACGTGCACGCTCTCGTCGGCCAGCGCCGGCGACGGGGTCACCGCGAGAGCGACGGCCACGAACGGTACGACCCACAGCAGTCTCATGACATCCCCTCGAAGAATTCGACCATCCGCCTCTGCTGGCCTGTCGTCGCCGCCCAGTCGGGGTCGGCGACCGTCCACCGCAGCAGGTACGACCGGGAGCCGGCCGCGACCAGCACCCGCCGCTCGTGGCGGACCGTCTGCGAGTCCGGCCGCCACGTGTACTCCCAATCCGCCCCGCCGTCTTTCAGCAGCAGGACGCCCATGCTGATCCGCTGATAGCCGGGCAGGGCGCCCCGGGCCAGCGACGCCTTCTCCCGGCCCTGCCAGTAGGCGAGCGGCTGCCGGGTGACGACCGGTGACACGTTCACCCGCAACGCCCGCCGCCCGCCGGGATCGCTGAAGCACACCTCGTTGCCGTCCATCGAACGCCGCCACCCGGGCGGCACCGCCAGCGCGAACCCGGACGGCTCCCGCGTCCACACCCACCCGTCCGGCAGCCCGGCCGGAACCCGGTCGCCGGCGGCCGTGACCGGTTGCGGAGTGGTGCCGCCGCAGGCGTCCTGTGCATAGGACATGAGCGCGGTGAAAGAAGAGGGCGCCGGTGCCGGTGCCGGCACTGACCGGTGCGGGGCCAGCACCACCCCGGCGGCTCCGGCCAGCGGCAGCAGGAGAAGGGCGACGGCGACCCGGCGACGCCGGGACCTCGGGCGCAGCACGGCCCGCAGCCGTGTCTCCACCTCGTCGGTCGTGGGGCGGTCCGCCGGATCCTTCGCCAGCAGGGCCAGCAGGAGCCCGGCCAGGGGACCGGACCGTACCGGCCGGTGCGGCGGATCGCTCAGCAGCGCCCGCAACGCCGTCCCGCCGTCGTCCCGGGCGAACGGCGCCCGCCCCTCGACCGCCGAGTACAGGGTGGCGCCGAGCGACCACAGGTCCCCGGGAACGCCCGCCTCCCGCTCCAGCAGCCGCTCCGGCGCGATGTAGCTGGGCGAGCCGAGCCGCGGATCCGGGCCGTCGTCGCCGCCACTGTCCAGCAAGGCCAGACCGAAGTCGGTCAGCACCACCCGGCCGTCCGCGGCGAGCAGCACGTTGTCCGGTTTCACGTCCCGGTGCAGCACCCCGGCGGCGTGCGCGGCCCGCAGCGCGGTCAGCATGCCGAGGCCGATCCGGGCCGCCTCGCGGGGCGCCAGCGGGCCGTCGTCGCGGACCACCTGGTGCAGCGAGCGGGACGGCACGTACTCCATGACGATCCAGGAGGGGCCCACGTCGTACACCTTGACGACGCCCGGATGGTCGAGTCGCGCCGCGGCCCGAGCCTCCCGCACCGCCTGCGCGGCGAGCCGCGGGCTGGACGGCGTCACGATCTCCTTGACCGCGACCGTACGCCGCAGCAGCGTGTCCTCGGCCCGCCACACCCGGCCCATGCCGCCCGTGCCGATCAACTCCAGCAGCCGGTACCGGCCGTCCAGGTCCCCGTCCATCTCCCCACCCCGATTCCTCGGCTGGAAGGGGTTCGGACCGCCGGAGCCGGCGGATGGGCGGGAATCAGGTCAGGTTCACGACCGCGTCCAGCGGTGTGGTCGGTGTCGCCGAGCCGGGCGCCGGCTCCACGGTGACGCCCACATCGGACGCCCCGGGCATGCCGTCGACCACCTGCACCGCCGTGGACTGGCCCTCGCCGAGAGCGCCCGCCGACGCGGGTGCGCCGCCCCGGATCGTCCACAGCTGGTAGACCTTCCCCGGATCGGGGGCGCCGTCGGCGGCCAGCATGATCACTCCGGCGTTCCGTAGTTGCGAGCTGGCCACCGTGACCCGGCCGCCGCTGTTCAGCCGTTCGGCGTGCACCTGGACGTCCGGGGCGGACAGGATCGACCGGACCCGGGCCTCCCGCTGCTCGGCGAGAGCGGCGACCTGGCGCGCGTCCCGTACCCGCTGATCCTGAATGGCGTAGACGGCCGCGCCCACCCCGGCCGCCGCGACCACGACGGCGGCCGCGGCCACCAGCCGCAACCGGCCCGGCGACCGGCGCCGCACCGGGGGAGACGCCGGAGGCGCGAGCTGGCGGGTGCCGGCGATCTCGGCCAGCACGTTCTCCCGCAGCCGGGGCGGCGGCGCCGACCATGCCCCGTCGGCCAACCGGGCGGCGACCTCCCGCAGTTCGTCGGTCTCCATCCGGCAGACCTCGCACTCCCGAAGATGCCGGTCGAAGGCGGCCCGCTCGATGTCGTCGACCGCGTCCAGCACATAGGCCCCGAGCAGGGCGTGCACGTCAGGGCTCATGCCGCCGCCCCCGCGGAGAGGCAGTCGCGAAGGCGGATCAGGCCGTCGCGCATCCGGCTCTTCACCGTCGGCAACGGCACCCGCAGCAGCTCGGACACCTGCGGATACGAATGTCCCTGGTAGAACGCGAGGGTGACGGCCTCCCGCTGCACCTCGGTCAGCACGTCCAGACAGTGCCGCACCTGCTGGCGTTCCAGCCGTCCGGTGACCTCGTCGGACACCTCGTCATAGGGCGTGCCGATCGACGCCACACCGACCTTCACCGTCCGCTCGGCCGCCGCCTGCTCGGCACGCACCCGGTCGACTGCCCGCCGGTGCGCGATCGTGAACACCCACGAGGTCGCCGACCCACGCTCCGGATCGAACCGGGACGCCGTCCGCCACACCTCGACCAGCACCTCCTGCGCGACCTCCTCGGCCTGCGCCGGATCCCGCAACACCCGTCGGACCAGCCCGTAGACACGCGGCGCCACCAGGTCGTACAGCCTGCCGAACGCCTTCTCGTCGCCTCGCGCCACCGCCGCCAGCAACACCTCGGCGCCGGGCGCCGTCCCCGGTCCGGGCACCGGAGTCAGATACTCCGGCCGCCCGCCGATGTCGCGCTTCGCCATGTCTCTCCGCTTCTCGCAGACCGACTCTTCCCAAGCCATTCGCAGCGGTCACCCTCACGGATGGGTGAGATCCTCCCCGATTTTGTACGCTCACCGCCGCGACCTCCGTGCCATACCGGCCCGCGACGCGACCTCACGCGCCACTGCCCGATCACCCCGGGCGCGGCGAACACGAGCCCCGCCGAGCGGGTCGCCTCCGGCCGTGGCCCACAGCATCTCGGGTGGGTGAGACCGGCTGCCGGCATGCGCGGGTCAGCCCGGTGTCGACCCCGTCATATGGCCTCGAGGTCACTCATCGTGACTGGCGCGGTGAGGGTGTGGTGGATCCGGGTTGTGCCCGAGTCTTCCTCTTGGACGTTTGCGGTTCCAGGTCAAGCGCCCGGTCGGGCGAACCGCCAAATGGGGGCGCCGTCCGCCGTGCTACGCGGAAATGGGCCTTTCGCCGGAAACAGGCGCCCGTTTCGCCCGCTTTGCATGCCGACGTTGTGCGATCTTGAACGATTTGTCACCCGAGCCGGTGGTAAATCGACCAAGATCGCTCTGGGCGACGCCTCCTGCTGGCGAGGGTGGGGTGGATCGCCGGGAGCGGTGGCAGCAGCGGGCGGGCGCCGCGAGACCGTGCAGGACGGCCGTGAGCCGCCCGCTCGGCGGTCGGCTGCACGGGCCCGGTTCGCCTTCTCCGGCGCCCACCAGGTCGCCTGGTCCTCGATCGGGACGTCGATGGTCGAGGCGCGGAAGAACGGCGCGATGACGGTCAGTACCAGTCGTCGGATCTCCAGGAGGGGGCGGCCTCGGTGGCCAGGCGGTTCCACTCGGGTGTGCCGCCGCGCAGGGGCCGGCCCTCGGTGTGGCCGTCCTCGGCGGGCGCGAGGACCAGTGTCACCGGCGACAGGGCCTCCGCTCGGGCGGCGGCCAGGCGACTGTGGCCGTCGAGAAGGAGGCAACCGTCCAGGTTGCTCGCCCACCACAACAGCAGCGGGGGCAGCAGACCGTCGCGGGCCAGTTTGCGGTAGGCCTTCACCCGGCCGTCCTCAGCAGACGGCAGCGGGCGCAGCGGGACCACGCCGTTCCAGCCGTCGCCCCAGTCGAGTTCGGCGCTGGGCCAGTCCAGCACCAGGTCTGTGGTCAGGCTGTAGCCCGGCAGGTTGCGGATGCCGGGAAGGCGGGGCCAACCGGCGCTGAACCGGTGGGCCCAGGAAACGGCCGTGGTGATGCGGCGGGCCTCGTCGGCCCGGACCGGCGTCACCGGGGAGCGGAACCCACCGGTTCGGTGCAGCCGGACGCCGTACCGGTCCGGATGCCTCCGGGCGAGCAGGACCGGCTGCCCCTGCTGGCGCAGGAGCATGCGGTCGGCGCCCGCCAACTCCCACCACACACCCGGCACACTCACGCCGGAGATCCTGCCGCATCCGGGGCGAGGGCGGCGACCGGGTTCGGGGCGGGGGTGGTGGTCGGGTTCGGGTGCCATGGGGTGAGTGAGGGTGACCACCGATCTGAGCCCGGCGCGGGCCTCGCGGGCCGGACCCGGCAGATGGTCGCCGTCTGCCCCGGGCGGTACGCCATTCCCGTACGAGGAAAGGGAAAGGACGAGGCGCCCGGGGCCGTGAGCCCGCGATCAGCGTGGGGTGCGGCGAATGATCGGGTTTCGGGTGTTCCTGGTCCGCCGCATTGCGGTGGAACGGCTCATCGCTGATCCACCACCAGGCCGTTGTTCGCGGTCGCGTCGCTGGTCAGGGCCATGGTGAGCGGCGCCTCGGGGAAGGTGCCGATGGCGGCCAGCGCGGCGTTCAGCTCATGCTCGCCGGACCAGTGCCACGTGTCGGTGTAGGTGCCGTCGTCGAGCCGGACCAGCACCGTCGCGGTGAGGCCGGGGTGGGTCTCGCGCACCGTGCCGATCAGCGACGCCCGCCGGGCCAGGAACTCCTCCAGGTCGGCCGGGTCCACCGAGTACCGGTGCGAGCGCACCGCCGTCACCATGAACCGGCCTGCTGACGGATCGGGGCGTTGAGCCGGTTGAACAGGTTCGTCGTGGCGATCGTCAGCAGGATCGCGGCCAGCTGCGGCTCGCTGAAATGGGCGGCGGCCGCGTCCCACACGTCGTCCGGCACGGCGGCCGGCCGGTCGGTGACCGCCTCGGCCAGCGCGAGCGCGGCGCGTTCCGGCTCCGAGTAGTACGGGGTCTCCCGCCACGCCGCGACCACGCCGATCCGTTCGCCGGTCTCGCCGGCCTTGGTCAGGTTCTTCACGCCGGCGTCGACGCAGAAGCCGCACCCGTTGATCTGGCTGACCCGCAGGTGCACCAACTCCAGCAGTTCCTCCGGCACACCCTGGGTGCGGGTGGCCGCCATCAGGCTCTGGATCGGCTGCATCGCGGCGGGGACGAGCACGGCCGGGTTCTTCATGCGCTGCATGGGTCTCTCCTCTTTCGTTCTGCTTCGCTTCCGTGAGACAGAGGTTGTCGGACCCCGTTGATAGATTCGCGATGCATCGACGATGGGAGGCACATCGTGGGGGGCCTTCGCTTCGCACTGCTGGGGCCCGTGCTGGTCACGGACGGCGGCGAGCCACTGCCCGGCCTCGCCCCACGGCACCGCGCCGTCCTCGCCCATCTGCTGCTCCACGCGGGGACGGTGATCCCGATGGAGCGGCTCATCGAGGCGGTGTGGGGCCTCGACCAGCCCGAGACGGCGCGGTCGCAGATCCACGCGGCGATCACCGCGCTGCGCCGGGCCATGGGCGGGGCCGAGGTGCTGCTGACCCGCCCGGGCGGCTATCTGGCCGATCCCGCGCCCGGCAGCCTGGACGTGCGGGAGTTCAGCGATCTGGTGGCCGAGGGCCGGCTGCGGGAGGCGCTCGGCCTGTGGCGGGGCGAGGCGCTCGCCGACGTGCACGCGCACTACGCGCCCGCCGCCCGCGCGCTGCTGGCCGACCGGCGGCTCGCCGCGATCGAGCAGTTGATGGAGGCGGAGCTGACCGCGGGGCGGCATGCCGCCGTGCTGGACGAGCTGGCCGGGCTCGTGGCGGCGCACCCGCTGCGGGAGCGGCTGGCCGGGCAGCTGGTCACGGCACTGCACCGGTCCGGGCGGCAGGCCGACGCGCTGGCCGCCGCCCGGGCGTACCGGGAGGGGCTGGCCGAGGAGCAGGGCCTCGACCCGGGGGCCGGCTTCCTGGCGGTGGAGCAGAGCGCCCTGGCGGCGTCCCGGTCCAGCTTCCTGCCCTACGACGTGCCCGACTTCACCGGCCGCGACGGCGAGCTGGACCGGATCGTCACCGATCCGCGCGGCGGCATCGTCACCGTCGACGGGATGGCCGGGGTCGGCAAGACCACCCTGGCGATCCGGGCCGCCCACCGGCTGGCCGGCCGCTTCCCGGGCGGGCAGCTGTTCGCCGACATGAGCGGGCACACCGCCTCGGCGGTGCTGGAGGTCCTGCTGCGCCAGCTGGGCCTCACCGAGATCCCGCCCACCGAGGCCGGGCGCTGTGCACTGTGGCGGGCCGAGCTGGCGGCCCGCCGGGTCCTGGTGGTGCTCGACAACGCGACCGACGGTGGTCACGTCCGGCCGCTGCTGCCCGGCAGCTCGGAGAGCCTGCTGCTGATCACCAGCCGGCGCCGGCTGGTCGACATCGACGGCGCCCGCGCCCTGTCCATGGAGGTGCTGCCGCCCGGCGACGCGCTCGCCCTGTTCGCCGGCATCGTGGGGGAGCGGGCCGCCGCCGAGCCCACGGCGGTCACCGAGGTGCTCGGCCTGTGCGGGCATCTGCCGCTGGCCATCCGGCTGGCCGCCGCCCGGCTCCAGCACCGCCCCCGGTGGAGCGTGTCCTATCTGGCGGGCCGCCTGCGGCTGGCCGACCTGGCCACCCCGGAGCGCAGCGTGGCGGCCGCCTTCACGGTGTCCTACGAGCAGCTCGACCCGGCCGAGCAGCGCATGTTCCGGCTGCTCGGGCCGGCCCCGGTGCGTGACGTCGAGCCGCACGCCGCGGCCGCCCTCGCCGGCCTTCCGGTGCCCGAGGCGGAGGACCTGCTGGAGAGCCTGCTCGACGCGAACCTGCTGATCCAGCGCGAGCCCGGCCGCTACACCATGCACGACCTGCTGCGCGAGCACGCCCGATCGTTCCCGGAGGAGGACGGGGCGGTGATGCGGCTGCTCGTGCACTACCTGCACCGGTCCCGGTCGGCGGTCCGCCAGATGTTCCCGGCCAACGTCGGCGACCGGCCCGGGCTGCCACCCGAGCTGACCCCGGTCGAGCCGATCCGCGATCCCGCCGAGGCTCTCCGGTGGCTGGACGCCGAACGCGGCAACATCATCGCCACCGCCGCCCACGTGCCCCGCATCTGTGTGGGGCACCTGGCGCACGCGCTCCGGCCGTACCTGGACCGCCAGGCCCACCACGACGACGCCGTCACCCTGCACGGCATCGCCCTGGAGCGCAGCCGCGCCAACGGCGACCCGGACGTGTCCGGCCGCGCGCTCGCCGACCTCGCCTGGACCCACTGGCGGCGCGGCGACTACGAGCGGGCCCTCGACTGTGCCGGGCAGGCGCTCGCCGTCGCCGAGGACGACCCGTTCCCCCGGTCGATGGCCCTGCACACGCTCGGCGACGTGGCCTGGCGCCGCCGCGACACAGCGACCGCCGAGCGGCACCTCAAACAGGCCCTCGACCTGGCCCGGATCGCCGGGGACCGGGCCCGGGAAGGGTTCGTCCTCGGCGACCTCGGCATGGTCCTGGACCAGCCGGGCCGCCACGAGGAGGCCCGCCGCCACCTGGATCTGGCTCTCGCCCTGCACCGGCGCGACGGCAACCCGCTCGGTGAGGCGCGGGTGCTCAACCAGATCGGCGCTCTGCTGCGCCATCAGGGCCGCCCCGCCGAGGCGGTGGACCGGCACCGGGAGGCGGGCCGGATCTACCGGGCCATGGGCAACCGCACCGACGAGGCCGCGGCGTTCAACGGTCTCGGGGAGGCGGCGCTGGCCTGCGGCGACCCGGAGCAGGCGATCGAGCAGCACACCGCGGCCGTGGCCCGCGGCGACCGGCCGGAGCGGGCCCGTGCCCATCACGGCCTCGCCCGGGCCCTGCTCGGTCTCGGACGGGCCGGCGACGCGGCGCCGCACGTCGACGAGGCGGTGCGTCTCTATCAGGAGCTGGGCGTGCCCGAGGCGGAGGAGGCCCGATCGCTCATGCCCGATTCGAGCAGGCGGAGCAGCAGGGCCAGTGGGGGCCAGCCGGTGCGGCCGGTGCGGACCACCGCGTAACAGCGCAGGATCGGGGCCGGGTCGCGCAGTGGCAGCAGGCGCACGCCGGGGCGGGTCGGGCCGGCGACCGGGAGCAGCCCCACGCCGAGGCCCGCCACCACCAGGTCCTGCAACAGCTCCAGGCTGTCCGAGCGGTGGGTGATCAGCGGGTCGAAGCCGGCCATCGACGCGATCGTGCGGACCACCTGCTCGTCGGCGACGCCCCGGGAGTTGACGATCCAGTCGTGGTCGCGGTAGCGGGCGAACACGGTGGGAGCGTCGGCGTCCGCGTGCGGGTCGGCGGCCGGGACGCCGAGGGCCCACTCCGCCGACCACAGTGGGCGTGACACCACGGTCCGGTCCGGGGCGGCGGGGGCCAGGTTGAAGTCGTAGGTGAGGGCCAGGTCCAGGTCGTCGGCGGCGATCATGGCGAGGGCCTCGTCGGTCTCGTGTTCGTGGATGCGTACGCGTACCCGGGGGTGATCGTCGGCGAGCCGGGCCACGACGGGCAGCAGCGATCGCCGGATGGCCGTGCCGAAACCGGCGGCGCGCAGCGTCCCGGCGGGTTCCGCGGCCGGGTCCAGGTCGAGCCGGGCCGCCTCCAGCGCGGCCAGGATGGTGACCGCGTGCTCGGCGAGCCGCCGCCCGGCCGGGGTGAGCCGGACCCGCCGCCCGTCCGGCTCGATCAGCGGCGTCCCGGCCTCCCGGGCCAGCGCCGCGATCTGCTGCGACACGGTCGACGTGGTGGTGTGCGTCTCCTCGGCGACGGCACGCATCGACCCGAGCCGGGACAGCATCAGCAGAGTCTCCAGGCGGCGCACGTCCATACCCCGATTGTTAAGCGACAGCGAACGGTATGTCCAGCATCGTCACGTGGACGCGAACGGTGTGGATCGCATCTACTGGCGGCATGACGCTCACCGCCGTACGCCCGCGCACCGGCACCCGCACCGGGGCGGCCCTCGCCGTCACCGCCATGACGTGCGTGCAACTGGGCCTGGCCGTCTCGGTGGGCCTCATCGACGACATCGGCGTGGCCGGCGCGGCGTGGATCCGGCTCGCGTGGGCCGGTGTGCTGCTGTTCCTGCTGATCCGGCCGCGCCTGACCGACCTGACCCGGCGGGCCCTGTGGTCGGCGGTCGCCCTCGGCGTGGTCACCGGGACGATGACGATGCTGTTCATGGCGGCGGTCGCCCGGCTGCCGCTGGGCACCGCGAGCGCCCTGGAGTTCCTCGGCCCGCTCGGGGTGGCCGTGGTCCGCGGGCGGCGGCCACTGTGGCCGGTCCTCGCCGGGGCCGGGGTGCTGCTGCTGACCGAGCCGTGGCACGGCGGCGCCGACCCGGTGGGGGTCGCGTTCGCGCTGGGCGCGGCGGTGTGCTGGGCCGCCTACATCCTGCTCACCCAGCATGTCGGCGACGAGGGTGCGGGGCTGAGTGGACTGGCCGTCTCGATGCCGGTCGCCGGTCTGGTCGCCACCGTGGTCGCCGGCCCGCAGGTGATCGGCCGGGTCACCGTCGACGTCCTGGTGGCCGGGTTGTTCCTGGCCGTGCTGCTGCCGGTGGTGCCGTTCGTGCTGGAGTTCCTGGCGCTGCGCCGGCTCACCACCGCCGCCTTCGGCACCCTGATGAGCCTGGAACCGGCCATCGCCGTGCTGGTGGGCCTGATTCTGCTGCACCAGGTTCCGGGGTGGACGGCGGTCGCCGGCATCGGCCTCGTGGTCGCCGCCGGGATCGGTGCGGAACGCTCGGGCGCCCGCTAATGCGTTGCGGACCGGCCGGGACCGCGGCTACAACTGGCCGCCGGACCGGATGGAGAAACCTTGACCCTGGAAATCCGCCCGCTCACCGGCCCCGGTGAGCTGGACCTCTTCGACTCCTTCGACCACGCCCTCAACGAGGAGATCCACGGCGATCCGAGCGCCGGCCGCCGCCATCCCGAGTGGCTGTGGGTGGCCGTCCGCGACGGCCGGGTCACCGCCCGCGCCGCCTTCGGGAGCCGCACGACGCCGACGAGCTGATCGGGCTCATGGAACGCGTGCTCGACGGCACACTCGACGCGCACAGCCGGGCCGAACTGACCCGGACGAGTCCCCGCGAGTGCGCCGCGCAGCAGTACCACGAGGAGCTGGCGCGCTATCCGAGCCCACGGGAGTGGTGGCGGGTCGCGACCCTTCCCGGCGGGGATCCGGTCGGGTTCGTGATCCCGGCCCACAACGGGTACAACCCGATCATCGCGTACATCGGGGTGCTGCCGGAGCACCGCGGCCGCGGCCACATCGACGACCTGCTGGCCGAGGGGACCCGCCTGCTCGCCGGGCAGGACGTGCCCCGGATCCGGGCGTCCACCGACCTCGGCAACGCGCCGATGGCGGCCGCCTTCGCCCGCGCCGGTCACGCCGTCCTCGAACACCAGGTAGAAATGACCTGGTGACGTATGTGGAGATCAACGGTGCGGCGCCGGACGTCGAGACGCTGCACCGTGCCGCCACCCGGATCCTCGGGCACTTCACCACCATGCAGGTCCGCGACGGCGCGGTGGCCGGTCTCGACCTGCACCTGCGGCGTTTGCGGGAGGGCTCGGCCGAGCTGTTCCCGGGCGCCGACCCGGCCGGCGACGACACGATCCGGGCGCTGATCGTCCAGGCGCTGCGCGGCGAGCCGGACGCCACGGTCCGCGTCACCATGCTCGCCGCCGCCGAGGTCATGGTCTCGGTCCTCGAACCCGGCGCGGACACGCCACCGCCGCCGCTGCGCGCCCGCACCATCGTCTACGAACGCGAACTGCCCCATCTCAAGCACCGCGCCACCCTCGGCCTGTTCCACCATGCCGCCGAGGCGCGGCGGGCCGGCTTCGACGACGTCGTCTTCACCGGCCGCGACGGCCTGCTCCGGGAGGGCTCCGTCTGGAACCTCGTGTTCTCCGACGGCGAGCGGGTGATCTGGCCCGACGCCCCGATGCTGGCCGGCGTCACCATGCTGCTGCTGCGCCGTGAACTCGCGGTGGTCGGCGTCCCGCAGACGGTCCGCGCGGTGACGGCCGCCGATCTGCCGCTCATGACCGGCGCGGCCGCCACCAACTCCCGTCACCCGGCCCAGCCGATCGCCGCCATCGACGACGTCCTCTTCCCGGACACCCCCGCCCTGACGTCGGCGCTCCAGGAGGCTTGGCGCCGGGTCCCCTGGCAAAAGATCCTTTGATTCGGTACGCGTGACGCCGTCCCGTCATTTTCAGGGCGGCTCCGCCCCGCCGCGCGAACTTCCTGCCACTCCAGCCCGTGCCGCGCCCGCCGGGCTCAGATCGGTGCCCGGGCAGGCCGGGCGGGTTGCCACTCCCGCAGATGCCGCCGCCTCTGCTTTCGGTCACGCCGGCCAGGCTCCCGGGTTGCCTGCTTGCGGCTGTTGCGCCGGTCGGGCTGGGTGGGTGGTTGCGGTTTGCTTTCCGGGCACGGGCTTGCCCGCTCGCGGCCGTTGCGCCGGTCGCCCGGGGCGGGTGGACGGGCTTTCACGTGGGTGGGCGCGCACGGCGGCGGTGTCGTGGTCGCCTGCATGGCCTGTCGCCGCGATGGCCGCCCACGTGGCGGCTTTCGTGTGCGCCCGCCTCCGAAACCCCGACCGGCGGAACTCCGCGTGAGCGGAGAACTCGGTTCACCGGCTCTTGTGGAAGATTGAGGTAGCTGGAGAGTTTATTCGTCGGTTGTCGCCGGGGTGGATGTCAAGTCGCCTGTTCGCGTGGTTCCCGCCTACGCCGCGAGGTTCGGCCGGTCACCGTCGGCCGCGCGAGTCATCCGCAGGCATCTATGTAGATCTTGGGTGATCGTCATCGAACGCGCGATCTTGCGCCATGGTGGCCATCCGGATGTATCCGATCACCCAAGGTCTTCCAGCGGAAATAGATCATGGGCGATGATTGACCGCCGGGCAACAACCAGGAACCAAAATCGGCCCGACAGCCACCATCGTCCAAGATCGTGACGGCCGGGAGCAGTGCCCCCGGGTGCCTGACAAGCACAAACCGCAACCACCCACCCGGAGCGGCCGGCGGCACATGCGGGGGTGTCCAACCGATCTACGCCCGGCGCGGGCGGCACGGGCCGGAGTGGGCAGTCAGGTCGCTGTCTGCCCGGGGCAGCGCGCGTAGCCCGTACCGGAAATGGGTTTGGGGGTTGGCGGGGTGGTGTTAGCGTTCGGGCCGCTGAAAGGGGACATCGGTGCCGAAGCTGAATCAGATCATCGCCGTCGAGAAGGGCGTCAAGAGCAAGGCGTTCGCCGACCTGAGCGAGGCGCATCACGCCGTGCAGAAGACGGCGCCGCTCGCCGGCATCTCCCGGACCTACCAGCCGAAGGACGAGGAGGGTGAGCAGCTGCCCGCCGAGTCGACGCGGGTGCAGATCAAGGCGGAGGAGATCCTCCGTGACGTGTCCCGCACCCTCACCCGGCTGTTCGACGTCACCGCCACCAAGGACTGGACGAACTGTGTGGCCCGCGCCGACGTGGTCGTCGACGGCCGCACCATCGCCGCCCAGGTGCCGGTGACCTACCTGCTCTTCCTCGAGAAGCAGCTCGTCGACCTGCACACGTTCGTGAAGAAGCTGCCGGTTCTCGACGCCGCCGAGTCCTGGGTGCGCGACGACTCCACGGACAGCTGGCGGACCGATCCGGTGCGCACCAACCGCACCAAGAAGGTGCCGCGTAACCACGTGAAGGCGGAGGCCACCGAGAAGCACCCGGCCCAGGTCGAGGTGTACTACGAGGATGTCACCGTCGGCTACTGGACCACCGTGAAGTTCTCCGGGGCGCTGCCGGCGAAGCGGGTCAACGAGATCCTCGACCGGGTGCTGTCGTTGCAGACCGCGGTGAAGTTCGCGCGCGAGGAGGCCAACAACACCGAGGCCGTCGACCAGCGGGTCGGCGCCGCGGTCTTCGACTTCCTGTTCGGGTGATGACCCGTCACAGACCCCCGTGGGAGCGCGGGGTGCGCCCGAATTCCGGGCGCGAAGCTGACAGCTGAGGCTGAAGCTGAACCACCCGGTGACAGTGCGGGTTCGAGTCCCGCCCCCCGCATTCCACGCGGGGGTAGCCCAACTGGCAGAGGCAGCCGGGATGAGACTCAGATTCTCGCTCCAATGTCAGCATTCACCACTGATCGCCAGATCGAACGAGCAGGACAGAGACACCGGATGCCGGTTCAATTCCGGCCCGCCCCGCTTTCGGGGGGCGGTAGTTTAAAGGCAAAACCCGGATGTCATCAGAGTGATCCTCGCTCTTAAACGTGCTGGCGTGCGCAACTCAGTGGTAAGCGGAAGCCCGGGGGCTGGCCATGCCTCCGGGCTTCACCATGTGCGCGTCTCAGGATCCGGTCCTACTTTCCGGCGCAACCATCGCCCCACTGAACGAAACCGCAGCTCAGCGAGGACGGCAAGACCGGCGCAAGTGGCGCAGCCGCCCACTGCTTCCAGTTCTCCTATGAAATTTATAGGTTTAGACCGGAGGTGAGCGGGATGGGACAACCGGTACTGGCCGAGACGCGGCGCCGGCGCGCGGATCACGCGCGGCAGATCGCCGACGTGCTGCGGCACCAGGTGCTCGGCGGGGTGTTCCGGGTGCTGCCCGGCGAGGCGCAGCTCTGCCACGACTTCGAGGCGTCCCGCAACACCGTCCGGGAGGCGCTCGGGCTGCTGGCCGCGGAGGGTCTGGTCGCGCGCCAGCCCGGCGTCGGCACCCTGGTCGTCACCGCCAAGTACGCCCACGGCCTGCACCGCCTGGCCGGGCTCGCCGAGACCCTGCACGAGCACGGCGAGATCACCAACGAGGTGCGTACGGTCGCGCTGGTCCGCCCGCCCGCCGTGGTCGCGCGCCGGCTCCGGATCCCGGACGGCGAGCAGGTCGTCTACCTGGAGCGGGTCCGCAGCCTGGACGGCATCCCGGTCTCGCTGGATCTCACCTATCTGCCGCAGGACATCGGTGTCCCGCTGCTCGCCGAGGATCTGGCCGGGCGGGACGTGTTCGTGCTCATCGAGGAGTTGACCGGGCAGAGTCTGGGCACCGCCGACATCAGCATCGAGGCGGTCAACGCCGACCCGCACAGCGCCGACCTGATCGGTGTCGCCGACCGGGCCGCGCTGCTCATGATCGAACGGGTCACCCATCTGGCCGACGGCCGCCCGGTGGATCTGGAGTGGATCCGGTTCCGTGGCGACCGGCTGACCCTGGTGACCCGGCTGAGCCGTATCAGCAGTTTCTGAATCGCAGGAGAATCCCATGGCGCTGGTCAATCAACGGGTCGATGTGCCCGTAGTCATCGATAGAAGTCTATGTATTGACGAGTGCACGCTCTGCGTCGACATGTGCCCGCTGGACTCGCTGGCCATCGACCCGGAGACCAGCAAGGCGTACATGCACGTGGACGAGTGCTGGTACTGCGGCCCGTGCGCGGCCCGCTGCCCGACCGGCGCGGTGACCGTCAACATGCCGGTGCTGATCCGATGAGGGCCCGGCTCGCGTTCCCGCTCACGGCGCTGCTGGCGCTCGCCGGCTGCACGGTGGCCGGGCAGGCCGCCGACGCCGGCGCCGAACAGGTCGTCGTCGGCTACCAGTCCAAGACCATCAACACGGTCACCGCCGGCACCCTGCTGCGCGCCCAGGGCTTCCTGGAGAAGCGGCTCGGCGACGGCTACCAGGTCGTCTGGCAGGACTACGACACCGGCGCCCCGATCACCGCCCAGATGATGGCCGGGAAGATCGACATCGGCTCGATGGGCGACTACCCGCTGCTCATCAACGGCGCCCGCGGCCAGCAGTCGGAGCAGACCCGGACGAAGATGATCGCGGTCACCGGCTACAACCAGCGCGGCGCTCTCAACACCGTGGTGGTGGCCAACGACTCCGGGATCGATTCTCTGAAAGCCCTGAAGGGGAAGGTCGTCTCCACCAGCGTCGGCTCGGCCGCCCACGGCCTGCTCGTCCAGGCCCTGCGCAAGGAGGGGCTGAGGGACACCGACGTCAAGGTGGAGAACCAGCAGCCACCGATCGGCGCCTCCGCCCTGCAATCGGGCAACGTCGACGCGCTGTCCCAGTTCGTCGCCTGGCCCGGCCTGCTCGTGCACCGCGGCGAGGCCACCGTCCTCTACGACGGCGGCGCGCTCGGCGTGCCCACCCTGCACGGGACCGTCGTCCGCGAGTCCTGGGCCGACGAGAACCCGGACGTCGTGAAGGCCTTCCTCGCCGCCCAGCGGGACGCCACCGAGTTCCTCTGGCAGCACCCCCTGGAAGCCGCCGAGATCGTCGCGAAGGCCACCGGGCTGCCGGCCGAGGTGGTCTACCTCTACAACGGCGCGAACGGCATCGCCACCTTCGACCTGCCGATCAAACCCGACCTGCGGGCCGCCCTCGACCAGGACGTGCCGTTCCTCAAGTCGATCGGGGTGCTCCAGGACATCGACCTGGACGCGTTCGTCGACGACAGCCTGGTCCCGGCCGGCGGCACCCCCGGAGCCGTGCTGAGTGGCAAGGACGAGATCTGCGGAACCGAGGTCGCGGACCGGGCGCTCGCCGGTGAGCTGTGGCTCGACGGGGCGACGGCCACGCACGCCTCGGCCGACCCGACCTGCCTGCTGAAAGCGGTGAAGGCCGCGACGACGGCCGGTAAGAAGATCCGGGCCGCGTACGTGCCGGACGCCGGCACCGGCACCCGCTGGTTCGCCGACAAGAGCACGTGGGTACGCGACGGCGACCGCTTCCTGCCGTTCGTCACCGGGGCCGCGGCCCTGGCCTACAACACCGCCCACCCGGGGTCGCGCGTCCTCGCGTACGAGAAAGCCGTGACCGAGGCATGACCACCACCCTCGCCGCGCCGTCCCGGGAAGCCCGCGCCGGGACCGGGCCGAAGCGGCAGCGAGGCCGCCGGGTGAACCGCTGGCTGATCCGCGCCGGCTCGCTGCTGACCGCCCTGCTGGTGTGGCAGTGGCTGACCGTCACCGACGTCACCCTGTGGATCCGCTTCGACCGGCTGCCCACGCCGGTCGAGGTGGCCGGGCAGCTCGGCCTGCTGCTGCGGGACCCGCTGTACTACCTGGACATCGCGCAGAGCCTGGTCCGGATCCTCACCGGGTTCGCCCTGGCCGCGGTCGCCGGGATCGCCGCCGGTATCGCGGTGGCCCGCTCCCGGCTGCTGTCCGACCTGCTGCAACCGCTGTTCGAGGTGGTCCGGCCGGTCCCGGCGATCGCCCTGGTGCCGGTCGCGATCCTGCTGTTCCCGGAGAACGAGCAGGGCATCGTGTTCATCACCTTCACCGCGGCGTTCTTCCCGATCCTGGTGAGCACCCGGCACGCGGTCCGCGCGCTGCCGACGGTGTGGGAGGACGCGGTCCGCACGATGGGCGGCGGGCGCTGGCGGGTGCTGCTCAGCGTGGTGCTGCCCGGGGCCCTGCCGGGCGTGTTCGGTGGCCTGTCGGTCGGCATGGGCGTGGCCTGGATCTGCGTCATCTCCGCCGAGATGATCTCCGGTGACTACGGCGTCGGGTACCGCACCTGGCACGCCTACACGATCGTCGACTACCCGGCCGTGCTGGTCGGGATGATCACCATCGGGGTGCTCGGTTTCGCCACCGCGGGCGCCGTCGAACTGCTCGGCCGCCGGGTGGTGGGGGACCGGTGAGCCTCGCCTTCCACATCAACGGCGTCAGCCTCGGGCACGGCGACGAGACCGTGGTGCGCGACCTCGACCTCGACATCCGCCCCGGCGAGGTGCTGGTCGTGGTCGGCGCCTCCGGCTGTGGCAAGTCCACCCTGCTGCGCAGCCTGGCCGGCCTGCTCCCGGTCCGCGGCGGCGCCCTGCTCGCCGACGGCGCCCCGATCACCGGCCCGTCCCCGGACCGGGCGCTGGTCTTCCAGGACGACGCCCTGCTCCCGTGGCGCAGCGCCCGCCGCAACGTGGAGCTGCCGCTGGCCATCCGCCGGGTGTCGCGCGGCGAACGCCGCCGGCTGGCCGACCACTGGCTCGCCCAGGTCGGGCTCGCCGGCCACGGCGACCGGCGGCCCGGCAAACTGTCCGGCGGCATGCGCCAGCGGGTGCAGCTGGCCCGCACGCTGGCCGGCGAACCGAAGGCGATCCTGATGGACGAGCCGTTCGGGGCGCTGGACGCGCAGACCCGCGCCGCCATGCAGCGGCTGCTCGTCGACGTGCTGCGGACCACCCCGGCCACCGTCGTCTTCATCACCCACGACGTCGACGAGGCGCTCTACCTCGGCGACCGGGTCGCGGTCCTCGGCCCGGAGGGCGTGCGCACCCTGATCGACGTCCCCGAACCCCGTGATCCGGCGACCCGCGGCACCCCCGTGGTCCGCGCGGCCCGCGAGGAGATCCTGAGGAGCCTCACGTGACCCGCCATCTCACCACCGACGTGCTGGTCATCGGCGGCGGCACGGCCGGCACCATGGCCGCGCTGTCCGCCGCGGCCGCCGGCGCGAACGTCCTGCTCCTGGAGAAGGCGCACGTGCGGCACTCCGGGGCGCTGGCCATGGGCATGGACGGCGTCAACAACGCGGTCATCCCCGGCAAGGCCACCCCCGAGGACTACGTCCGCGAGATCACCCGCGCCAACGACGGCATCGTCAACCAGCGCACCGTCCACCAGACCGCGGTCCGCGGCCACGCCATGGTGCAGCGGCTGGAGAAGTACGGCGTCAAGTTCGAGAAGGACGAGTACGGCGAGTACGCGGTCCGCCAGGTGCACCGCTCCGGCCGGTACGTGCTGCCGATGCCGGAGGGCCGCGACATCAAGAAGGTCCTCTACCGGGTGCTGCGCAGCCGCCACAACCGGGAGAGGATCCAGATCGAGAACCGGGTGATGCCGGTCCGGGTCCTCACCCACGAGGGCCGGGCGGTCGGCGCGGCCGGTTTCGACACCCGCAGCGGCGAGTTCGTCACCGTGGCCGCGAACGCCGTCATCCTGGCCACCGGCGCGTGCGGGCGGCTCGGCTTGCCGGCCAGCGGCTACCTCTACGGCACCTACGAGAACCCGACCAACGCGGGCGACGGGTACGCCATGGCCTACCACGCCGGGGCGGAACTGTCCGGGATCGAATGCTTCCAGATCAACCCGCTGATCAAGGACTACAACGGGCCGGCCTGCGCCTATGTGGCCAATCCGTTCGGCGGCTACCAGGTCAACAACCGGGGCGAACGGTTCGTCGACTGCGATTACTGGTCCGGGCAGATGATGTCCGAGGTGGCCCGGGAACTCGACTCCGACCGCGGGCCGATCTATCTGAAACTGAGCCATCTGCCGGACGAGACGATCGCCACCGTGGAGGGCATTCTGCACTCCACCGAACGGCCGTCGCGGGGCACCTTCCATGCCGGGCGCGGGCACGACTACCGCACCCACGACATCGAGATGCACATCTCCGAGATCGGGCTGTGCGGCGGCCATTCCGCGTCCGGTGTGTGGGTCGACGAGAACGGGGCGACCACGGTTCCGGGCCTCTATGCGGCCGGCGATCTGGCGTGTGTGCCGCACAACTACATGATCGGCGCGTTCGTCTACGGTGATCTGGCCGGGACGCACGCGGCCGGTATCGACAAAAGCGACATGTCAGAACTGCCGCAGGATCAGATAGCGGCGGCCCGGGAGCTGATCTACCGGCCGCTGGAGCACCCCGACGGGCCCCCGCAGCAGCAGGTCGAATACAAGCTGCGCCGCTTCGTCAACGACTATGTGGCACCGCCGAAATCGGCCGCCAAACTCGAGATCGCGGTCGAGACGTTCCACCGGATGACCGGCGAGATCGCCGAGATCGGCGGCCGCACCCCGCACGAGCTCATGCGCTGCGTGGAGGTGAGTTTCATCCGCGACTGCGCCGAGATGGCCGCCCGCGCCTCCCTCGTGCGCACCGAGAGCCGCTGGGGTCTCTACCACGACCGCGCCGACCATCCGTCCCGTGACGACGACGAATGGCTCTACCACCTCAATCTGCGCCGCAACGCCGCCGGTGAGATGGAATTCGTCAAACGGCCGGTCGCCGAATACCTCTTCCCGGTCGACGGATTCCGGCCCCCGTCCGGCGCCCCCGAAACCCCCGTCGCCGAGCCCAGGAGATTCGGCGCCGCCGCACTTCACAAAACCATTGATCGTACGGGTGAGAGCACCTCGACCGCGGCGGCCGCGCGCATCGTGGCCGTCCTGGCGCTCGCCGAACAGGAACCCCCGCTGACCGCTTTCGCCCAGTACCTCGCCGACGCCGACGCGGGCGTACGCCGTACCGCCGTCGCGACGCTCACCGAGGTCGCCCCGCCCGGCGTGGCCGACGCCCTGGTCGGCGCCCTCGCCGACCCCGACCGCACGGTGCGCGCCGCCGCGGTGACCGGCCTGCGGGAACTCGCCGACGTCCTGCCCGCCACCGAGGACCTGGCCGAGCGGCTGCGGGCCGGCTACGCGAGCACCGACACCGCGGTCCGCGAGATCGTGATCGAGCTGCTGCGGATCATCGGCCTGGGCGGCTCCGCCGACTTCCGGGCCGCCGCCGAGGACGTCGACGTGACGGTCCGTCTCCAGGCCGTCCGCGGTCTGGTCCGCCGCGACGACGTCGGCGGTCTCGCCGCGGCCGCCCTCGACCCGGCCCGCGAGGTGCGGGTTGCCGCCGCGCACGGCCTCGGCACGGTCGGTGACCCGGCCGCCGCCGGCACCCTGCACCGGCTCACCGGCGACGACGACGTGCTGGTCCGGGCCGCCGCGCTGGCCGCGGCCGCCGGCATCGGCTGCCCGCCGCCGCTCGCCGCCACCGCGGTAGCCGCGCTCGGCGACCCGGCGTGGCAGGTGCGTGAGGGCGCCGCCAAGGCCCTGGCCGCCGCCGAGCCGGACGTCGCCGCCCCGGCCCTGTCCGGTGCCGCCGGCGACGGCAACCTCGACGTCCGCAAGGCCGCCGTCCGCTCGCTGGCGGCCTGGCCGCACCGCGACGACGTGGCAGCGGCCCTGCGTGCGGCCGCCGACGACCCGGACGCCGACGTCCGCGCCTGGGCCCGGCGAGGGGCTGCCACCGCCGTAACCGGCCGCTAGGGTGTCGCGATGCGCAATTTAACCTGGCTGGCGGGATTGACCGCGGCCGCTGTGGGCCTCTCCGGCTGCGGCGTCCCCGGCTCGAACCCGGCGGAGCCCGCCGCGGAGGCCGCGCCAGCGGCCGCCGTGGCGCCCGTCGAGGTCGAGTTGGCCGCGGCCGCCGCCACCTACAAGTACGTCTTCCCGGTACGGGCGAAGAACGCCTCGTACCACAAGACCCACTCCGGCTACCCGGCAACGGACATCTTCGCCGCCTGTGGCAAGCCGTTCGTCGCCACCACCGGTGGCGTCGTCCTCGAGGTGAGCCGGGTCGACAAGTACAAGAAGGGCGTGCCGGACGGGCCGTACAACGGCGGCAAGTTCGTCTCCATCCTCGGCGACGACGGCGTCCGGTACTACGGCTCGCACCTGAGCAAGGTGACCGCCGGCATCAAGAAGGGTGTCCGGGTCAAGGCCGGGCAGTCACTGGGCAAGGTCGGCAAGACCGGCAACTCCAGCGGCGTCTGCCACGTGCACTACGGCATCTCGCCGGCGTGCAAGAAGACCGGCGACTGGAAGGTCCGCCGCGGCGTCGTCTGGCCCGCGTCGTACCTCACCTCGTGGCGCAAGGGCGGGCGGAAGAGCCCGGTCAAGGCGGTCGCCACCTGGAACAGGAAGAACAACTGCAAGGCCTGACCTCCAGGCGTGACGCCTCACCCCGGTGAACGCCCGGGGTGAGGCGCCTCACAACTGTCACACTCCCCGGCCGGCCGGTGTCTCGTGCCCGAACCGCCCGAACGAGCCTCAGGGAGTTCCGATGAACGTTGTAGTGATCGGCGGCGGCTACGCCGGAGTCATGGCCGCCAACCGTCTCACCCGCAGTGACGACGTGACCGTCACGCTGATCAACCCGCGCTCGGTCTTCGTCGAACGGCTCCGCCTGCACCAGCTGGTCCGCGGCAACCACGAGGCGGTCGTCGACTACCGGGACGTGCTCGCCGACCGGGTCCGGCTGCGTACCGCCACCGTCGACCGGATCGACGCCCCCACCCGCACCCTCACCCTGACCGACGGCGCGACCGTCGGCTACGACTACCTGATCTACGCGGTCGGCAGCGGCAGCCCGCGGGCGCCCGAGCACACCCACCCGATCGCCACCCTCGAGGACGCGCGCCGGCTGCGGCCGCTCGTGGACGCCGCCTCCGCCGTGACGGTCGTCGGCGCCGGGCCGACCGGACTCGAGACCGCCGCCGAACTCGCCGAGGCCGGGCACACGGTGACCCTGGTGTGCGGGGACGTCCTCAACCCGTATCTGCACACCAACGGCCGCCGCTCGGTCGCCGGGCAGCTGGCCCGGCTCGGGGTGAGCGTGGTCGACGGGCCCGGCGCGACCGTCACCGCCGTCACCCCGGCCACCGTCCGCCTCGCCGACGGCCGGGAACTGCCCAGCCCGCTGACCGTGTGGGCGGCCGGGTTCAGCGTCCCCGACCTCGCCACCCGCAGCGGCCTCACCACCGACGACGCCGGCCGGCTGATCACCGACGAAACCCTGACCAGCGTCGACGACCCGGCCATCGTCGCGGCCGGGGACGCTGCGGCGCCGTCCGGCCGGCCGTACCGGATGGGTTGCCAGTCCGCGGTCCAGCTCGGCCCGCAGGCGGCCGAGACCGTGCTCAGCCGCATCGCCGGAACCACGCCCGCGGACGCCGGGGTCGGGTTCGCCGGCCAGTGCATCAGCCTCGGCCGCCGGGCCGGGATCTTCCAGTTCGCCAGGCGCGACGACCGTGCCCTCCCGCTGTACCTGGGCGGGCGGCCCGGCGCGAAGCTCAAGGAGTTCGTGGTGCTCCACACCGTCAAGCAACTGGCCGACGAGGCGCGCCGCCCCGGCGCACGCGACATGTGGACCCACGACCGCAACCGCGCCCGGGCCGTCACCACCGCCGCCGGTGTCGCATGATGATCGATATGCGCGACGCCACGGACGACTTCGTCACCTACCGCAACCTGCTCTTCACCGTGGCGTACGAGATGCTCGGCTCCGCGGCCGACGCCGAGGACGTGCTCCAGGAGACCTGGCTGCGGTGGGTCGACGTCGACCTCGACCAGGTCCGGGACCGGCGCGCCTACCTGGTCCGGATCACCACCCGGCAGGCCCTCAACCGGCTCCGCACGATGCAGCGGCGCCGCGAGTCGTACGTCGGCTCCTGGCTTCCGGAGCCGCTGCTCACCACCCCCGACGCGTCCGGCGACGTGGAACTCGCCGAGAGCATGTCGATGGCCATGATGCTGGTGCTGGAGACCCTGGCGCCGACCGAACGGGCCGTCTTCGTGCTGCGTGAGGTGTTCGACGTGGGGTACGACGAGATCGCGGAGGCGGTCGGCAAGACCCCGGCCGCGGTCCGCCAGATCGCCCACCGGGCCCGGCAGCACGTCGAGGCCCGCCGCCCCCGGCAGACCGTCTCGGAGAACGAGGTCCGCGCCGCCCTCGACTCGTTCCAGCACGCGCTCGCCGCCGGCGACCTCCAGGGACTGCTCCACGTGCTGGCGCCGGACACCGTCCTGATCGCCGACGGCGGCGGCCTCAAGCAGGCGGCGGCCCGCCCGATCAGCGGCGCCGACAAGGTGGCCCGCTTCATGCTCGGCGGCCTGCGGAAGGCGCGGATCAGCTACACCACGGCGTTCGCCACGGTCAACGGCAGCCCGGCGCTGGCCGTCCACGTCGATGGCGAGTTCGACGGGGTGATGGCCGCGCGGGTCGACCAGGGGCGGATCACCGGCCTCTACTACGTGCGCAACCCGGAGAAGCTCACCCGCCTCACCGACGCCGCCGAGGTGACCTTGCGCTGAAACAACCCGGAGAAAGCGGGCGTGGGCCCGCTACCGTGAGGTCGTGATTGACTTCTCCAGCCCATCGGTGTTCAAGCTCAACCCGTGCGACCCGGCCTCGGTCTACCCGCAGGTGGCGCCGCTGCTCATCCCCGGAGAGCAGCTGATCGCGGCGTTCAAGACGACCCGCGACTTCGTGGTCTTCACCAACAAGCGGCTGATCGCCGCCAACGTGCAGGGCATGACCGGCAAGAAGGTCGACTACACGTCGCTGCCCTACGGCAAGATCCAGGCGTTCTCCATCGAAACGGCCGGCAACTTCGACCGCGATTCCGAGCTGGAGATGTGGTTCAGCGGCCTCGGCAAGGTCCGCCTCGAATTCAAGGCCGACTCCGACATCCGCGCCCTGAGCCAGATGATCGCCGGCTTCGTCCTTTGACCCCTTTTCGTCGGTACGGGGTGAGGCCGCCTACCCTGTCGCCGTGAAGATCACCCTGCTGACCCTCCTGGTCCGATGGCGCGCGGCGGTGCTGCTGGCCGCGCTGCTGGCGGCGGTGGCCGGCGACGTGGCTCTGGCGCGCATCGGCCCCGGTCTCGGCTGGATACTGGGGTTCGGCGGGCTGGGTCTCGTACCCCTTCTGGCGGCGATCGCGGTGCTCCGGTCCCATCACCCGGCGATCCTGGTGGCCCGGCCCGGTGTGCCCGCGTTCGATGTCCCGGTGAGCCCCGGCATGGTCCTCGTCGCCGTGGGCTGGACTCTCCTGGGCGGCCGCAATCTCAGCGGCATGGTTCGCGACCTCATCGCGTACCCGGGCGAGGTCTGGTTCATGGCCGTCTTCGCCCTGCTCTGGGCCGCGATGCTGGGCGCCGTCTGGGTCATGGTGCTGCGCGGGGCCGGGGTACGGCTGCGCCCCGACGGCATCGAGGAGCATCAGTTGTTCGGATCGATCCTCGTGCCGTGGTCCGCTTTCGAGACCCCGCGGGCGGCCCTGCCGCGCGGGGAACAGCAGGTCACCCTCTTCCTGGCTGATCCGGGAGCGGTCCGCAGGCGGGGCCTTCGCTCCCGAAAAGCCGCCACCCTGCCGGCGATCGGCATCGACGCCGAGTTCCTGGCCCGGGCCGTCCACGAGTACGCGAACCGGCCCGACCTGCGCCCGGCCATCGGCTCCCCGGAGGAACTGGCCCGCTTCCTGGCGATCCCGCAGATCGCCCGGCTCAGCGATTCGGACACCCCGGCCGCGGGAAGCCTCTGACCCTCCGTCGACAGGAATCCTGTCGACGACGCAGGTGATTTCGCCGATCCTCTCGCCGGTATTGACGGTCATCGTTTGATTCATGTTGAGACCGTCAAGATGGATCGGCGCGGTGCTCGTCCTGTTCGCCACCGCGGCCGCCGGACTGGCCGGCATCGGCCCGGCGGCGGCCGCGACCGGGTTCAGCGAGGTCACGTCGTTCGGCAGCAACCCCGGCAACCAGCGGATGTTCACCTACGTACCCGCCTCTGCCGGGACCGGCGCCCCGGTCGTGGTGCTCTTCCACGGCTGCGGCGGCCAGGCGCGGGACCTGGACGTCAACACCGGCTGGCGCAAGTACGCCGACCTGTACGGCTTCCACCTGGTCCTGCCCGAACAGAAACCGGAGAACGTCGGCTCCGGCGGCATCGTCCCGCACAAGTGCTTCAGCGCCTGGAACGAGACCGACCGCGCCCACGCCGGCCTCGGCGAGGCCCGCTCGGTGGTGCAGATGGTCGACCACATGGCCACCACCCACGGCGCCGACATGAGCCGGGTGTTCGTCACCGGCTACTCCGGCGGCGGCGCGGCCACCAACGTGATGCTGGCCGCCTACCCCGACCGGTTCAGGGCGGGCGCGGTGTTCTTCGGCATGCCCTACGGCTGCGCGGACACCGAGAGCGCCTACTTCCGTACCGGATCGCTCGGCCCCTGCTCCGGATCGACCTCCACGCTGACCCCGCAGCAGTGGGGCGACAGGGTCCGTAGCTCCTACCCGGGCTACAACGGCACGCGCCCGCCGGTGCAGATCTGGCACGGTGGCGCGGATCCGCTGATCAGCCCGCGCTCACTGGACTACCAGCGGGACCAGTGGACGAACGTGTTCGGCATCAGCCGCACCCCGGCATCCACGACCACACCCGGGTCCGGGATCACGAAGACCGTCTACGGCGGCGGCCGGCTCGAGACGTGGCTCATCGACGACATGGGCCACGAGCAGCCGGTCGACCCGGGCGCCGGCGTCCAGAACTGCGGCGTGAGCGGGGTCGGCCACCCGCGGATCTGCGGGCCCTACCACGCCACGCTCTTCTTCGGGCTCGGCACACCGCCGCCCGCCACCACCTGCTGGACCGCGACCAACGCCGCACACATCGCCGCGGGGCGCGCCCGGACCGTCGGCCTTTCGGCGTACGCGGTGGGCTCCGGTGATCATCTCGGGCTCGCCGCCGGTGCCGGTTCCCGAAGCCTCCAGCAGACCGCCCCCGGTCACTACGTCCGAGTGACCGCCTGCCCCTGAACGGAGTCCCCATGCGCAAGCTGCTGGCGGCCGTGGCCGCGATCGTCACCACGCTGCTTGTCACACCCGTGGCGGCCCAGGCCGCGCCGGGTGGATCCGGCCCCTACCCGGCCGACTACGAGACCACGATCCGCCTCTACTCCCACACCATCTACCGCCCGAACACCCTCCCGGCCGGCCTGATGCCGATTGTGGCCTGGGGCAACGGCGCCTGCCGGGCCGACGGCACCTGGTTCCAGAACATCCTGAAGGAGTTCGCCTCACACGGCTTCCTGGTGATCGCGAACGGCCGTCCCGGCGGCACCGGCAGCACCGACGCGGACATGCTGATCGAGGCCATCGACTGGGCCGTCGCGGAGAACTCCCGGGTCGGCAGCAAATACCGTGGCCGCCTGGACACCGGCAGGATCGCGGTGATGGGCCAGTCGTGCGGCGGGCTGGAGGCCCTGGAGGCGAGCGCCGACGCCCGGGTCGACACCACCGTGTTCTGGAACAGCGGCCTGCTCAGCGACCTGGAGAACTACCGCCTGTCGCGGCTGCACGGGCCGGTCGCCTACATCACCGGCGGGCCGGACGACATCGCCTACCCGAACGCGGTCGACGACTACGGCCGCCTGCCGTCCGGGCTGCCGGCCTTCATGGCCCATCTGCCGGTCGGTCACTACGGCACGTTCTCCCAGACCAACGGCGGAGAGTACGGCCGAGTCGGCGCCGCCTGGCTGAAGTGGCAACTCAAGGGCGACCAGACGGCCCGCTCGGTGCTCACCGGACTGTCCTCCCCGTGGACGGTGACCCGTAAGAACCTCTGACCGATCGCTCCAGGCTGCCGGCGTCCTCCCCCGTCCCCCCGGGGCGCCGGCAGCCGTCACTCGTCGACCACCGCGATGGGGATCATCGTCGTCCACCAGTCGACGGCCTCCTCGTCCGTGGACGGGTCCGATGGCGGCGGGCCGGGCGCGAGGGCAGGGGCGGAACGCGCGTTGTAGAGCGGCCGCAGCGGCGCTGCGGAGATGTCACCATCGAGTGCGGGTAACGCGAACGGCTCGACGCTGAACTCCCTCTGGCAGACGATCAGCCGGAGCCACATCCGCTGGGCGTCTCTGGACCAGCGCCGCCGGTCACTCACCGGGACCGGAACCGGGATCGGGCGTCCGTCCATGGCGGCCGCCAGCCCGTAGGGGCCGATGAAGTCCCCGGGGAAGAGCCGCACGTCCACCCCGAATTCCGTGGTGAGACCGAGTAGGGCGCAGTAGAGATGCTCGTCGCGGGTGTTTCGCAGCCGAACGAAGAGGGCCGGCGGTTGTCGGATCCCCGCTGTTCGCTGGGCATGCAGCCGGATCAGCCCGTCGCGGTCCGGCCGCAGGGATGTGCTGTCGGCGGGCGCCCACGCCTGACCGGGCCGAGACGGGACGACCTCGATCCGGACCGCCTCTCTCAAGCTGCTGGACGGGTTGTCGAGCAGGTAGGTGCTTCGCCACCGGGCGACGTGGTCCAGCGCGTCGGCGATGATCCGGGGCTTCCTCCCATCGATCTTGATGGCGAAGGTCATACGTTCCAGCGCCGCCCTCATGAGGATGCGGGCGGAGTCGCTCTGTACGACGACGTCGAGATCCGGGATCTCGCCGGAGGTCGCCTCGCGAACATACGGTGACGGATCGGAGAAGCGAGAGTCCTCTGTGTCGATCCCCGCCACCGTCTCGACGGCGAATGTGGTGGGGTGGGCGAGCATCGTGCTGAGGACGACCGGGTATTCGATGCCGGGATCGGGCTCCCAGCCATCCGGCTCGACGAGGCTGTCCACCATGCGCACGTCCACCACCTCCGCCTCCCTCGGTGGGGTGGTGTTCACGACCGCGACTCGGGTGCCGGTCACCACCGGAGCGCCGTGACACTCGCCGATGTTGATCTGCCATCCGTCCCTGCCCCGGTACATCACGATCGGGCTCGCGGGCGGTTTGGTCGCGCCACCCAGAAATGGCTGGTCGACTGCCGGGTCGGTGGGCGGATAGAGGGCGGGAGTCTGGTACTCCACCATGTTCGCGACGTCACGGCGGGCGGCGGTGATCAGTTCCCGGTAGGTCGCGGCCGGGCCCAGCCGCCTGATCGCCCGGACCAGCGCCCAGGAGAAGACACCATGGAACTGGCCGTCCATCGCGATCTCCATCGCGCTCTCGTGCGAGCGACAGGCGCTCAGCAACACGTGGGATCCCGCGTCTCGCCCGGACTCGGAGGGAGGGACCCGGCGATGGGGTTGCCCCGGCTCGGACGGCGGCTCCGCCCGCGCGTTCGGCTTGAGGGCGCCGTGGCACGCGTCCACCACGACGGCCACGTGGGTGCCGTTGTCGGTGATCCGGCCGATGAGGTCGGACAGTTCCGGGGCCGTGATCTCCGACCGGTCTTCGCCGGGACCATGGCAGATGAGTGTCTGGATCTTGCCGGTGGGATAGAGGTGCCATTGATCGGAGGGCGCCTCGATGGCCGAGCCGTTGCCGCTGAACCAGAACAGGACACTGTCGTCCGGTCCCGTCTCCTCCGCCAGCGCCCGCAACCGTGTGACGATCGCGTCCCGCGTGGCCGCGGCGTCCAGCAGCATGTGGATTCCCGGCAGGGGTGTCAGCATCGACTGCAACAACCGGTGAACCATCTCGATGTCGTTCACCGCCCCTCCGATCGACCGACGTCCCGGTCCCGCGTCGTTGATGCCCACCAGCAGGGCGGTGACCGTGCCCGTGCGGGGCGGTTCGGCGGCGGTGCCCGGGACGTCGTCGTACTTGTCGGCCTTCTCCGCCTCCCCGCGGGACACCGGCAGTTCGACCGTACGAAAGGGAATGCCGCCGGAAGTGAGGAAGGTCAGCCGCAGCGGCCTCGGATCCGTGCGCAGCTCCGCCACGTGCAGGACGAACCGGATCGGCCCGTAGGTTCCGCCGAACCGGTGCAGGACCAGCAGATCCGAACCCACCGACTCGACCTTGCCCCACGGCTCCCCGTCCAGCAGGCACCCGATGGTCTGCTCCTCCGCCGGGTAGGGCCACTCCTGCCCGTCCTCGACGGTCAGGTCCACGATCACCTGGTAGCGGGTGTTCGGCCGGACCTTACGCGGCCACCGCACGACGGGCTGGAGGCGAATCGGTGCGTCATTCATCGCGGACCGCCGCTTTCGGGAAGTGCCAGTCGCAGGGTGGTGTCCGGGTGGCCGAAGTAGACGTACCCGAAGCTTTGAAAGAAGTCGTCGTAATCGGCGTCCTCGCGCGTGTCCGGAATGCGCCGGGCCACCTTCGCGGCCGCCCTACGTCGCCGCCGCAGCAGGATCTCCGCGATCCGCTGCTCGCGATCGTACGAATCAAGCAGCTCGTAGGCGAAATCGTGCGAGTAGTCGATGCTGATCGGCCCGAGGGTGGCGATGACGCTGTACGCCCCACGCCGTAGGAACAGTTCCGCGAAGCTCTGCGTGGCGACGAACGAGTTGGGCCCCGCCGGTTTCGGGGTCCCGGAGTCGCACGCGTTCAGCAGCACCACGGCCGGGGAACGTTCGAGCAGGGGCATGCCGTAGTCGATCTCGTAGGTGCCGATGTTCTCACCGCCCAGGCAGAAGTCGCCGTCGTTCGCCTCGTAGGCGCCGTGACATCGCAGCATGACGAGCCCGACATGCCGGGTCTTGTCGCTGAGTTCGGTCAGCAGCGCGATCACGTTCCCGACCGGAGCGGACCGGTATGGCTGGAGCAGTTCGGAGAGCGCGGAACCGGTGCGCTCGGCGATGTCCGGTGTCTCCAGGGCCAGCACCCCACCGGTGCACGTGCCGGTCCGGGCGGCGAACCGTGCCCACCGGCTGAAGTCGAGGATGGTGGGCCAGCGCATCACCTCGATCTCGGCGCCGAGCCACCGCTGGCTGCGATCCGAGTAGTGCAACTCCCACGGGATCTGGAAGTCGGTAAGATCCAGGACGACGAGGCGGACCGGTGCGTCGTCGGCTTCCCCTGGGGAGGCCACGAGCCGTTCCAGCCAGTCGGTCACCCGCAGCTTGTCGCGCCACCACATGGCCAGCCGCTGGTAGGACTTCTTCCAGGCCTGGCCGCGCATCACATCGGCGACGGTCTCGTCCGGGCGGGTGTAGAAGTGGATCTCGCTGTTCCGGGTCTGGTCGGGTTCGCCGTCGAAATACCAGGTCAGCTTGAAGAACGAGTGGCCGTCACGGTGGTCCGACGTGACGCAGAGCAGGGCGGTCCGCTCGGGGATCCGGTCCAGGACGTGGGCCGCCTCGGCCGGGAACTGGACCGGTTCACCGTCCGGCGCGGTGGCGTCGCGGAGGTCGGTCTCGACCCGGGCCGCGGTCGTCAACGGAGCCGAGTCGGCGTTCAGCCGGGCGCGCATCGGAACCGGCCGGGTCATCGGGGGCTCGCCGGCGTCGGGATCATCACTGTGCCACCCATGGCGTCCGCCACCGCCCACGGCAGATCCGGGTAGGCGGCGACGTCCGGCGCCAGCACCACCGATCGGACACCCCGGATGGTACGGAGGCGGTCCGCCACGGTGATCGTGTCCTCGACGCCGCGCCGGGCGACCGGGCCGCCGGCCGGTTCGCCGAGGCTCATGTGCAAGGGAACGTTGCCTCGACCGTCGGTGACGACGAGGACGAGCGCGTCGTCGACCGGCGACCGGGTGCGCCGGGCGAGCCGTTGCGCCTCCGCCGCCGCCAGGTCCATGGCGTGCGCCAGTGGGCTGGCCTGTTGGCCCGGCTCCCGGTTCAGGGAGGCCGCCACTCTCGGGTCGGCGATGTCCCGGACCCGGTAGCGGGTGGCCTGGAGCGGATCCGGCGCGTCGCGGTGGCCGAACTCGACGACCGAGACCGCCGCCCGCTGCCGGAGGGCCCACCGCAGGAAGGGCGCCATGGCCGCGTCTGCGTCCCAGGTCCGCAGGCAGCTGTGGTCGAGCACGAGAATCAGGGCGCTCGCCGGTTCCGGGTGTCGCCGGTGCCGGCGCAGGTCACCGGCCCGCAGGTGGAGCCGGCCTGGCTCGCCGTCGCGTAACGGCCGGAACCGTAACGCGGCCAGCAGGGTGGGGACGATCGCCAGGTCGTCGAGACCGCGGGTGGGCTCGCTGCCGAGGACCGCTCCGGCGGCGCCGCGCCGGCGCGCACGCGACGACGGGGGAAACCGGAGCGGCTCCGGTGACGGGAGTGCCTCCGGGTCGTCCTCGGGATACCGGATCAGGTTCGGCTCGGCGTACAGGTCGGCCGGGTCGAGGGCGTGGTCGGGTGCCGGAACCACCTGGCGGTCGATCAGCGTGGCCGGGTTCGCGGCCACGCCAGCGGGATCGGCCGGCCGCTCCGGCGCCTCCGCGGTCTCGTGGCGCCGGTCCGGATCGGGAGTGTCCTTCGGGGACGGTTCCGTCGTCGCGGGCGTCACCGCGGTGATGCCCATCAGGTCGGCGGCCTGTTCGACGTCGTCCGCGGCGACCTCGTCCCGGCCGCTGAGAAGGGCCAGTGCCCGGCTCATCCGGCCGAGCGTGAGCGTGCGGCGTTCACCCGGCCCGGTACGCCCGAGGGCGACGACCTGGTCGAGTGCCCCGGCGCTGAACGGGATCGGCCGCCGCGCCGGTATCGGGCCCACCGGGCCGAGCAGTTCCCCGATCTCCTCCGTGAGCCTTTGGGAATCGTCGGCGGCGAGCCGGATCTCCGCCTCGACGAGCAGTTCGTTGAGGCTGGCGCCGTCGCAGCGGACCGGGAACCGGTCGAGCAGATGAGCGGAGAGCGACGCGGCGTCGGCCCGGTCGCAGACGGCGAGCCAGCACGCCCGCGGCGACCAGGTGTCCGAGGTGCCATGCCGCTCGGCCACCGCCACCTCCGAGCCGATGAGGGACACCGCGGCACGCTGCACGGCCAGCGAGGCGTGCGCGAGGTCGGGTACCACGATCACCGGAGTGGGCCGGTCGTTGTTCCTGGCCAGCAGGCCGGGGCGGACCTGTACGGCGCCGTCGGCGAACCGGAGCCCGAGCCACAGGTCGTCGTCGGTGTGCCAGGGTCCGAGCGATACAGGCCGCCGGGTGTCGTCGCCGACGGCGTCGAGGAGCCACGACGCGAGGGGGCGCAGCAGCATCGGGTCCAGATCGAGGAAGAGCACGCCCCCGATCCGGTGGTCGATCGCCATGCAGCGCAGCACTTCGAGCGCCGCCGGGGTGGAGTCGGTCATCTCAGTCCGCCGCGACTTTTCCCAGCGCCTCGTCGACCCGGCCGTCGTCGCCCGGCGTCCAGGGCCTCAGCGTCCCGGATTCGAGCAGCGGCCGCCGGTGCGCCAGCGCGAGCGGGGCCACCCTGCGCAGGTGACCCAGCTCGATCGACTGTGCGCCCAGCAGCGCGGCCCGTGCCCGGGCGGAGCGGATGAGCACCAGGTCGCCGCGGTGGCCGACGAGGTTGAAGGCGCCGGCGAGCCGGGCGCACGCGTTCGCGATGGTCTCGGTGATCGGCAGGCGGGAGCGGTGTGCCCGGGCGGCCGCCAGCCGGGCCCGGGTGGCGGCGTCCTTCTGCCGTGCCTTTGCCAGCCACTCGGAGTTCGGGTTGTCCTGTTCGTCCTCGAACCGGAGCACGGTCTCCACGATCTTGCGGCGGCTCTCGTCGTCGTCCTCGCTGGCCACCGCTACTGCCAGGCCGAACCGGTCGAGCAGTTGCGGCCGGAGCCCGCCCTCCTCCGGGTTCATGGTGCCGACCAGCGTGAAGCGGACGGGCAGGGGCACCCGGTCGATGTTGTCCCGCTGCACCACGAGCACCCCGGTGGAGGCCGCGTCGAGCAGGATGTTGACCAGGTGATCGTCGAGCAGGTTCACCTCGTCGACGTAGAGCATGCGCCCTGCCGACTCGCTGGCCTGTTCCATCAGCCCGGGCTGCCACTTCTCCTTGTTCAGTAGCAGCGCCTCCACGTTGAGGCCGCCGATCAGCCGGTCCTCGGTGGCCCCGATCGGGAGGGTGACCGGCAGCACCCCGAAAGCCATCATGCCGAAGGCGCGGATCGTGGTCGACTTGGCCGTGCCGCGCTCCCCGGAGGCGAGGACGCCGATGCCCGGATCGACGTAGGAGAGCTCCAGGGCCAGCCGCAGTTGCCGTTGGCCCACCAACTGCGAGTACGGCAGGATCGCGATGTCCGGTACGGGGACGGTCATCGGTTGCCACCTCCGGTGACGTAGCCGGCGGTGGGTGGCACTCCTTGGCGCCACAGATCGCACAGCTCTTGGTTGATCTTCAACTCGGCGGCCCGGTCGGCGGGCGCCGCGAGGTGCAGGGCGTCCAGCAGGTCGAATCGGTGCAGGTCGAACGCCAGCTCGACGGCCTCGCCGTAGGCGACCGCGGCGTGCACGGCCGCCCGGTAGGCGATGACCGATACGGTCAGCGGCACGAAGCCGAGCAGCCACCACCAGTGCGTCGCCTGGCTGAGCAGGGCGAACGTGGCGATCGCCGCGATGCCGGTGGACGCGGCGAGCCGGGCGGTGCTGTCCATGGTGTCCCGCCGGTCGTCGACGACCCCGCGCACGCTCTGGCCGAGGACCGCGTACAGCCGGGGCCACGCCACCACGGCGTCCAGGCCGTACGCCCGTCCCGCGTTGTCCTGCATGGCGGCCAGCGCGTTGCCGAGCGCGGTCGGCCGGACGAGGTGCTCCCGGGTGGGGAAGCGGCGGCGGAGCCGGGTGGCGGCCTGCCCGGCGGCCTGAACTGCCTGGTCGCCGGGTGTGCCGGTCGGGGGCGCCGCGGCCTCCGTCAACGTCCGCATCCGCGCGAGCTGGCGGCGGCGCAACAGTCCGGATCCGAGCGACGCAGCCCACCCGCCTTCCAGGACCCCGACGAGCGCCGACTGGAAGGGGTGCAGCACCAGCGCGAGGAGCACCACGACGACGATGATCAGCAGGGCCTCGGCGATCTCCAGGTTGGCGGCAGTCTCCCAGGCCGCCTTGAAGCTGATCCGTTCCCCGGGGGCGCCGGCCCACACCAGGATCAGCAGGAAGAGCAGGACCGCGTAGGTGGGGAAGTAGTACACCCGGAAGAAGCGGCTGCCCTGGAGACCGGCCGGCATCTCGGCGAGCGCGTCGAGGCTCATCGCAGCACCCGCATCCGGGCGCCCGTGCAGCAGGTGGGCGCGGTGCGCTCGTCGTAGTACATGGTGTGAGCGCTGTTCCCGCAGGATCCGCAGGTGAGGGTCAGCACCCGGTACTGGTTGGACTCGCCGGGCTGGGTGGCGCGGTCGCCGTCGCCGGCGCCCGGTTCGCCGCCGGCCTTGCCGAGATCCTTGAACACCCGGGCGCGGCTCGTGACGCCGACACGGACGCCGCCGACCCGCAGTTCGATGTGCGTGGACCCCGGATGCTCGTCGTACCTCTTGCGCAGGTCACGGCGAACCTCCGGGATGGACCTGCCGGCTGGCACGTCGTGAACGAGGTCAGCGTGGTCCACGGACGGATCCAGCAGAGGCTGGAATTTGAGTCGCAGCCTCTGCTGCTCCGTGTCGTCCATACCGATGTCTGACGGACCGGATTCACCAGCTGTGCATGGTGCCGTCCTCGAGGCGATTCACCGGCAACGACGCGGCACGGTACGGGTACCGCGCGGCCAGTTCCTCGTCGATGTCGACGCCGAGGCCCGGCTCCTCGGACGGGTGCAGGTAGCCGCCCTCGAAACGGTAGCCGTGCGGGAAGACGGCGTCGGTGGCCTCGGTGTGGCGCATGTACTCCTGGAGGCCGAAGTTGGGGATGGCCAGGTCGAGGTGCAGGGCGGCGGCCATGCAGACGGGGGAGAGGTCGGTCGCGCCGTGCGAGCCGCTGCGTACGTGATAGAGGTTCGCCAGGTCGAAGATGCGCCGCAGGTGGGTGATGCCACCGGCGTGCACCACCGTCGTACGGATGTAGTCGATGAGCTGCTCGGTGATCAGCTGCTGACAGTCCCAGATGGAGCTGAACACCTCGCCCACCGCGATCGGGGTGGTGGTGTGCTGCCGGATCAGGCGGAAGCCCTCCTGGAGCTCGGCCGGGACCGGGTCCTCCATCCAGGTGAGGTGGTAGGGCTCCAGGCTCTTACCGAGCCGGGCCGCCTCGATCGGGGTGAGCCGGTGGTGGACGTCGTGCAGCAGCTGGAGGGTCGGCCCGAACTCCTCGCGGACCCGGGCGAACACCTGCGGGACGTGGTCGAGATAGTGGGCGGTGGACCAGACGTTCTCGGTGGGGACGGCGGCGTCGGCGGGCTCGTAGAACATCCGGTCCTTGCTGACGCCGTAGGTGCTCTCCAGCCCGGGGATGCCGGTCTGCACCCGCACGGCCCGGTAGCCGAGCTTCACATAATCCGAGATCTCGGAGAGGACGGCATCGACGGAGTCGGCGTTCGCGTGTCCGTAGACGGTCACCCCGTCACGTGAGCGGCCGCCCAGGAGCTGATAGACCGGCAGGCCCGCGACCTTGCCCTTGATGTCCCACAGGGCGGTGTCCACGGCCGCGATCGCCGTCATCGTCACCGGACCGCGCCGCCAGTAGGCGCCCTTGTACAGGTACTGCCAGATGTCCTCGATCCGCGCCGGATCCCGCCCGATCAACTGCGGCACCACGTGCTCGGTGAGATAGGCGGCGACGGCCAGTTCCCGCCCGTTCAGCGTCGCGTCCCCGACCCCGTACACCCCCTCGTCGGTGACGATCTTCAAGGTGACGAAGTTGCGGTCGGGGCAGGTCACGACGACCCGGGCCTCGGCGATCTTCACTCGGGATCCTCCTTGACGAACGATGTCGATGGGTCCGGCTCGATGAAGTCTGTCAGTGCGGGTTTCCCCGGCCGCCCAACCATCCAGGGGTGCCCATGCGTTGGACAGGTGTGGACAGAGAATTCGCCGCCTTCGTCGAGGCACGCCAGCACCGGCTGCTGCGCTCGGCGTACCTCGTCTGCGGCGACCACCACCTCGCCCAGGACCTGTTGCAGGGCGCCCTCGTCAAACTCGCCCTGCGGTGGAGCCGCGTCCGCGACGGCGACCCCGAGGCGTTCCTGCGCACGGTCATCTACCGCGACGCCGTCTCCTGGTGGCGCCGGCGCCGGCGCGAGGACCTCAGCGACGACCCGCCGGAGCGCTCCGACAGCGGTGAGGACGTGCCGAACCGGCTGCTCTTCGCGGCGGCGCTGCGCAGGCTGCCGCCCCGCCAGCGGGCCGTGCTGGTGCTGCGGTACTTCGACGACCTCACCGAGGCACGGACCGCGGAGATCCTCGGCGTCACGGTCGGAACGGTGAAGAGCCAGGCCAGCGCGGGCCTGCGGAAACTGCGGGATCTCGCGCCGGAACTCGGCGAGATGGTCGGGAGGGGCTGACGATGGGAACGAACCGGCTCACGGAACTTCTCGAGGAGACCGCGGCCGAGGTGCCGGCGCCGGCGTTCGCCGCGACCGCCTGGGCCACCGCCCGCCGGGTCCGCCGGCGCCGGCAGCTGATCGCCGGGGTCGCCGCCTTCGCCACCGTGGTCGCGGTGAGCGTGCCGCTGCGCACCGGAGGCGGCGAACCCGCCCCGCCCGGCGTGACGCCGTCGGCGATCACCGTGGCCGCCGGCGTTGACGTTCTGCCGGCCGACCTGCCCCGACGCGCCGTCCCGCCCCTCCCGGCGACGCTGACCATCCCGGCCGACGCGCCGAGACTGTCCGAGCATCCCGTCGAGCGGGCGGCCGCGATCGTCCAGAAGACCGAACCCGACGCGGACGTCGACCCGGACCTGCACGTGCTCGACCGCGCCGGTGGGTGGACCCGGATCGACGTGGGAGACCTGGCGCCCACCCGCGACGAGGGCGGCAATCAGGCGTACGCGCTGCGCTCCACCGCCCTCTCCCCGGACGGCCGTCGAGTCGCCGTCCCCCAGCGGCAGGCCCTGGTCATCATCGACCTGACCACCGCGAAGGTCTACCGCGTCGCGGTGCCCGGCTACAACGAGCAGGTCATGTGGTGGGGCGAAGAGATCGTCTTGGTCGGGGCGGGCGGCCCCGGCGTGGTCCGGGTCGACTGGCGGGCCGGCACGGCCACCCCCGAGCCGGCCGGGATCTCCGCCTGGAACAGCGCCGGCGCCCGGGAGGCGGGCTCCGGAGCGCTCACCGAACTGGTCGTGATCGACGGCCGGCGGATGGCTCGCGGCTGGGTGCTGGGGGATCCGAAGCCCGCGTGGGAGTCGCCGATCGACGAGAGCGGCCTGCCCGGCGGCTACCGGATCAGCGAGTGGTACGGCCCGGCCCTGCCCGACGGCGCCGGCCGGGTGGCGGCCGCCGCCTGGGGCAGCCGTCCCGGCGCCGAGGGCTCCGAGATGGTCACCGTGGTGAACGGGCGCAGCGGCGTGGTGGAGCGGATCCTCGACCTCGGCTTCGGGCGCGGCAAGATGTGCTGCACGACGCTCGACTGGGTCGGCGACCACGTGCTGCTGGTGAAGACCGACCGGGAGGGCCTGATCACCTGGGACACGCGTACCGGGGTGGTCACCCAGGTCACCGCCGGCCCGATCGAGGCCCTCCTGTCGGTCCGCCTGCCCTGACCTACTTGTGGTTCACCCCGTGCATCAGCGCCAGGATCGCCCGGTTCAGCGGCACCGGCACCCCGTGCTGCTCGCCGAGCCGGACAACCGCGCCGGTGATCAGCTCGTGCTCGGTGGCCCGGCCGGCCAGCCGGTCGTACAGCATCGACGTGCCGTCGTCCTCGGCGAACCCGTCGTAGATCTCCATCGTGTGCTCGATGTCGGCGTCGGAGAGCCGGGCCCCGGCCGCCCGGCCCACCGCGATCGCCTCGTCGAGCAGCGCCCGGGTCAGCTCCCGGACCGCCGGCTCGTGCTGGATGACCGACATCCGCTTCATGGTCAGCGAGGTCACCGGGTTCGCCCCGACGTTGGTCAGCAGCTTGCGCCACGCCGCCGTGGAGAAGTCGGCGACCCGCTCGACGTGCAGCCACGACCCGTCCAGCAGCGCCGTGAACCGGTCCGCCGGATCGGTCCGCGACAGCTCCGTGACCGCCGCGGCCGGGCCCTCGCCGAAGGTCCCCCGCGCCGTGCTCGCGGCTGTCCGGGGCGCGTCCTCGCTGAAGGTCGCCCGCGCCGTGCTCGCGGCGGTGCCGGGCGCGCCCGGCACCGTGATCCGGGCGCCCATCCGGTGCAGCACGTGACCCGGGCCGAGCGACTCCGCCGCCACGTAGACCAGCGCCGGCAGCACCCGTGCGCCGCGCGGCACCAGCGGTTCGATCCGCTCGGCGTGGTCGACGCCGTTCTGGAGCACCACCACGGTCGTGTTCGGCCCCACCAGCGGCCCGAACCAGGCGGCCGCGCCCGTCGCGTCCTGCGCCTTGGTGGCCAGCAGCACCCAGTCCACCTCGGTCGCCTCGCTCGGGTCGACCAGCACCGGGACGTCCAGCTCACGAACGCTGTCGGCGCGCTCGATGACCAGCCGCTCCGGGCGGCGCCGGGCGCAGACGACGACGTCGTGCCCGGCGTCGACCGCCGCGGCGGCGACCACCGTGCCGACCGCTCCGGCGCCGATGACCGCGACCCGAGTCCTCGTGGACATGAACCAGCCTCCCGAATAACTGAGAATGTTTTCTCAGTTCCCATCTTGCGGGAGAAGTTTTTCGGCTCCGTTACGTCTGGACGGAAACGGTCGTCCGTCACACCCCTCGTGTCGTACGGCACACGAACCAACATCCGGAATCACCCCCGCAACCCGCGCGCGGTAGCCTGGCGAAGTTGAGCGGAGGGCAGATGGACACGTTCGGGATTGAGCCCACTGATGACATGGGTGCGGCTCCGTCGGTGGCACGGTTGCTGCTGGAGCTTCGCGGCCGCACGAGGGTCGACGTCCGCCCATCGGGTCGCTCACTCCAGGTCCGCCCGAAGGACTCGAACGTCATCGCGGTGCACATCCACCCCGGCGGCATCGACCTGGCCCTCGACCAGGACCGGGCCAACGAGGTGGCGCTCTCCATCGAGGGCGCCTATGTGCGCGACGACGAGCCGGTCACGCAGGTCTCCGTCGAGGCGTATCTGATCGACGCCAACTACGACGCCCTCCTCGACGCCGCCGTCGAGGCCGTCGAGCAGCGCGCCGCCGGGAAGCCGGTGAAGGCCGCCGCCGCTGCCCCGCGCGCCCGCGCCACCTCCACCGGCACCCGGGCCCCGGCGAAGCCGAAGGCCGCCGCGAAGCCGGCGCCCCGCCCGGAGCCGCCCCGCTGCCCCAAGTGCCGGCAGTACGAGCTGCTCGCCAGCGGCGAGTGCCCATCCGGCTACTGCTGACCCGCCGGCCGCAACACGCGGCCAGCCGCCGAATCCGCCGCCGGCCTCCGAACCCGGCACGCCGCCGGCCTCCCGGCATGATGTCCGGGTGAACCTGCTGCCCGGAGTACTCGCCGCGCTCGACCTCTCCGCGCCCGAGGCTCTCCGCGGCCCGGCGGCGCTCGACCATCCCGCGCTCGAGGCTCCTCGCGCACCGGCGGCGCTGGACGGCCGGAGCAGTGGCTCCGCGCTTCCGTCGCTGCGCTTGACCGGCGGGCCGGCGTTCGCGTCGCCGCTCGCGGTCGGTGACTGCGCGGTCGCCTCGGTGGCCGCATGCCTCGTCGCCGCCGCCGAACTCGCGCACGCCCGCACCGGCCGCCGCCCCGCCATCTCCCTGGACACCGCGCACGTGGCCGCCGCCATGCGCAGCGAGATCCACCTGCGCGACCCGGCCGGCAACGGCATCGACGGCTTCGCACCCCTGTCCCGCCTGTGGCCGGCCGCGGACGGCTGGGTGCGCACCCACGCCAACTACCCGTGGCACCGCGCCGCGCTGCTGACCGCACTCGGCGTCACGGACGATCCCGGCCCGGCGATCGCCGCGCTCCCGGCCACCGAGGTCGAACACCGTGTCTACGCCGCCGGCGGCCTCGCGGTCGCCGCCCGCACCCCGGAGCAGTGGCGTGCCGCATGCCCACCGGACTCACCACTGATCACCCTCACGCCCACCACGTACGCACCCGCCCTGCCTGCATCGACGGGCCCACTGCCCGCCTCCGGCCTACGGATCCTGGATCTGACCAGGGTGATCGCCGGACCGGCCGGCACCAGAATGCTCGCCGCGCTCGGCGCCCACGTCCTGCGGGTGGACGACCCGAACCGCCCGGAACTCCCGCTGCACGCCCTCGACGGCGTCATCGGCAAGGCCAGCACCGAGATCGACGCCACCACCGCTGAGGGCCTGCGCACCCTGGATCGCCTGATCGGCGAGGCCGACGTGGTGGTCACCGGCTACCGCCCGGGCGCGCTGCGCAGCTTCGGCCTGGCCCCGGACCAGATCGCCGAACGCCATCCCGGCACCATCGTCGCCACCCCTCTCCGCCTGGGGAACCACCGGCCCATGGGCCGACCGCCGCGGCTTCGACAGCCTGGTCCAGATCGCCACCGGAATCGGCTGGGCGGTCAGCCCCGACGGCATCCGCCCCGGCACGCTCCCGTGCCAGCTGCTCGACCACGCCACCGGCTACCTGCTCGCCGCCGGCATCCTCACCGCCCTGGCCCGCCGGGCCCGCGGCGGACCCGCCACCCACGTCTCCGTCTCTCTCACCCGCACCGCGACCTGGCTGCTGGATCAACCCCGCAGAACCCCTTATCCCGGTACGGACGGCGCGCACCCGAACATCGACGACTATCGCGTCCCGCTGGGCGACGGCTGGACCGGCATCAGCCCACCGGGCCTCCTGGACGGCCACCCCCTGCACTGGCCCCACCTGCTACCCCGCTACGGCCAGTCCTCGCCCACGTTTCCGTCGGATTGAACAGGCGGGAACGGACAGATCGGGTGGCCCGCCACTCACGCCCGGACGGGCGCGGCACGGTCTCGCGTGGCAGGTGCTCGCGTGGCTCGGCGGGACGGGGCCGGTGCTTTCGTGGCGGGTGTGGCCGTACCCCCGATGGTCTGGGTCTTTAGGATTTCGGCATGTCGGCGGTGGGATCTCGGGAGCGGCCACGCCGTGGCGACGCGCGATTGCGGCGTGCCGCGCTGCTGGCCGCGGTGGGGGAGTTGCTGGCCGAGCGTGGGCCGGGGTTCTCGCTGGCGGAGGCGGCCGGGCTGGCCGGGGTGTCGACGGCGACCGCATATCGGAACTTCGCCGATCCGGGCAGTGCGATCGACGCGTTCTTCGCGGAGCTGGTAGGGGATCTGCTGGAAGCGTTCGACCGGTTGCCCGGTGGCGGGGATCCGCTGGCGGACGTGCGCGCGGTCTGCCGGGAGTGGGTCGAGCAGGCGTCGCGGTGGGGTGCCGCGGCTGTGCACATCCGGTCTCCGCGGGGTGTGCTGGCGCGCCGTGGCGAGGAGGACCCGTTCGTCGGCGGGCTGTATGAGCGGCTTGCTCGGCTCGTCGAGGCGGCGATCGCGTCGGGGGCGGTGCCGCGGCAGGACGTGCGGTTCGCGGTGCTGATGTGGGTGACGATCTTCGATGAGCGGGTGGTCGTGGACCTGACCCGGACGCTCGAATGGAGCGCGGACGAGGCGGCGGAGCATCTCACCGGAGCGCTTCTGAGGGTGCTGGGGCGATCCTGAAGGGGTGTTCTCTCGTCTTTTGGATGGTTCTTGGACAGGTACGTTGACTTACGCTCGACTGAGGAATCCGCTGTAGGTCCTCGGAAATTCAACGGCGGCCGGAGGCTCTCATGTCTTTGGAACTGGATCGCAGGCTCGCGGATGTCGGCACCCGATTCCGGATCTTTCCTCAACCCCGATTTTTGATGAAGGCGGACGGATCGGGGCCGCTCTTCGCGGAGCCCGAGCTGGTGACTGTCTCGATCGAGCCGGCCGCCATGCGGCCCGGACCGGGCGACGACCGGATGTTCGTGGTTGACGCGATCGGCAAACTGCCCTACAACAACTTCTTCCGGCCCCCGTTCCGCGGGACCAAGCGGGACCCGATCCAGCCGGACAGCGAAGGTCATTTCGATCACCTCGATCCGGCCACCCGGGAATTCTCGGCGGCCACCATGTACGCGACCGTTCGCCGGGTCCTCGACATCTGGGAGGACTACTTCGGGCGGACCATTCACTGGCATTTCGAGTCCGATTTCGATCGACTGGAACTGATCCCGTTGATCGAGTGGAACAATGCGCAGTCCGGGTACGGGTTCCTCGAATTCGGCTTCGGCCGGTCGGCGAACGGGACGATCGACCACACCCGGCCGTACTGTGAGAACTTCGACGTGCTGGCCCACGAACTGGGGCACAGCATCATCTTCGCCGAGGTCGGCGCGCCGGCCAGCAGGCAGGACGAGGGCATCGACTACGGCGGCATGCACGAGTCGGCCGGCGACCTGGTGGCGATCGTGTCGTCGCTGCACTTCCACTCGGTCGTCGACCATCTGCTCGAGTCGACGCGGGGCAACCTGCTCACCATCAACGGCCTGGACCGGGTGGGGGAGCTGTCCGACAGCCGGGAGATCCGGGTCGCGTTCAACGCCATGCGGATGTCCGACGTGGGCGACGAGCCGCACGACCGGTCGTTGCCGCTCACCGGGGCGATCTTCGACACCATGGTCGAGGTCTTCCAGCACGACCTGGTCGCCAAGAAGCTGATCACCGACGACCTGCGGATCCGGTCGACGAACCTGCCCGGCACGGTCCAGGACCTCGACGAGATCCAGGCCGAGTTCGCGGCCGCCTACACCGGCAGCGAGGAAGCCTTCAAGGAGTCGCTGCTGCGGGCCCGCGACTATCTGGGCAGGCTGCTCGCGGTCACCTGGAGCGCCATCTCGCCCGACTTCCTGACCTATCACGGCATCCTGCGGGCCATCCTCCAGGCCGACCGGGAGATCACCGGCGGCGAGAACGCGCAGATCATCCGGGAGTGCTTCGCCTGGCGGGAGATCGCCCCGGTCCCGACCTCGATGCTGCTGCGGCCGCACACGCTGGCATCGTGCGGTCTCCAGTCGAACGACAGCGCTTCCGCTGCGGCGTCGCACCGCGACCGCCTGCTCCCTGACCCGCGCCCCAACGGCTCCGCGACGACCTCCGCTCATCTCTGACCTCCGTCCCTCTGCGCGGGTGCCCGCAAGCGCGTCGTCAATCCCACGGCGCGCTCGCGGGCACTCGCCCGCCGTCTGTTTGTGTCTGCGGTCTGTCGGCGTGGGGCGTGGACCCGGGGCCGAGCGGATGCGCGAGCGACCCGGGTGCGCACAGGTGTCGATCAGAGGCGATCGATGGGGAACTGGACCTCGGTGAGCAACTCCTCCGGGGCGACCGTCTGTGGGTCGTTGAGGTAGACCTCGCACGGCGGCCCGGCCGGCTTCCGGCCGTGAGCCTCGATCCACGTGAAGGCCTCGTGATAGGCGGGGGAGATCTCCGCATGCGGTCCCTGGTGCACGATGACCGCCGCCGGCCCGCCCGGGACCTCGCGGAAGACCACCGGACCCTCCGCGAACGCGATCCCCACCGGGACCGGGATGCAGATCTCGATGTCGCCCGAGACCCGCTCGTCGATGACGTTGTGGTAGATCACGAACGGGGCCCCGCTGGGCGAGGCGCCGGCCGTGCCGATCGCGCTGACCAGCGTGCTGAACCCACGGGCCATGTCGGCCCCGATCGTGGGGAGGATCGTGTGCAGGCGCAGGGCCGCCACCGGCCGGGAACCGATCTGTCTGGTCGTCACCTGGTAGGGCATGGCATATCCTCCTCGATCGATGAGCTGTTCGAGGAACCGCAGCATCCGCTCCTGCTCGGCGAGCCGGGACCGTAGCCGTTCGCGATGATCCTGCAGTCGCTTGGAAACGATCTCCGGATCGTCGGACGACAGCACGTCGCGGATGTCACCGATCGGCATGTCGGTCTGGCGCAGCACCCGGATCGCCTCGGCCTGCCTGGCCTGCGACCGCCGGTAGTAGCGGTAGCCGGACGACGGATCCACCCGGGCTGGGATGAGCAGGCCCTGCTCGTCGTAGAAGCGCAGCGCCTTGATCGACAGCCGGCTCATCCGGGAGAAGTGCCCGATCGGGATCATGTCGTCCATGTGGTTCCTCCGTTCCTCACCGAGGATCGAGTCTCCCCTGAGGGGAGAGTCAAGCGCCGCGGTACTCGCGGACGACGTCGTCGCCGTCGCGGCCGGTCTCGGCGAAACCCGCTCTGGCGGCGACCGTTGCCGACGCCACGTTGGCCGGGTCGTGCCGGATCGCCACCCGCTCGATACCGGGCAGGGTGAGGGCGACCCGGGTGAGAACCCGCACGGCGGCCGTCATGTGGCCACGGCCGGCATACGGCGTACGTATCCAGTAGCCGATCTCCAGGACGGCCGGCCCCATCCGGGTCATCAGGCCGATCGAGCCGATCAGCTCACCGACCGCCGTGAAGATCGCGTAGTTGAAGTTGTCGCCGTCGAAGTTACGCCCGATGAAGTCCCGGGCCTGGCCGACGCCGTAGTCGTCGGTCGCGAACGGCAGCCACGGGCTCAGCTCGGGCAGTGACTCCTGGACGGCGGCCGCGAGTTCGGCGGCCCACTCGGGTTCCCAGCGCTTGAGGACCAGGTCACCGGCGTTGATCATCTCGGGTGGTTCCATGAGCGGACATTGTGCCCGGAGCGGGCGCCGGTTCGACGCGCAGGCCGGTGACGAGGTCCTGATGAGGCACGAAAAGCCGCTCTAAACAGGAATAACCCCTGTGCCGGGTATTTCTGGGCGAAAGCAAGATCAAATCGGGCGAATACTGAGAAGAACGTCACTATCCCCGGCGTGAGGCTTGGTATTCATCCATCGACCGTGGATACCGTCGGGCCGTCCCGCGTACGGCGGGCACTGTGGACGGACCGCCGAATCCTGCCGCCGCCCACGGACACGAATCGACGGCAGGAGCGGGGGACCCACTTTTTCCGGCGCGCCGCGCGCGCCTCGGGGTGAAGCCGTGCGTGAAACGGCCGGGCCACTCTGCCCGAACCCGACAGCTCACCTCGCAGGCGTGGAGGATCATCCATGTCTCGGATCGGTAGACGAACGCGCCTTGCCCTCGGTCTGGTGACCGCCGGGGTGACCGGAGCCGGCCTCCTGCTCGGCCCGGCGGCCCCGGCTCAGGCCGCGGCCCGCCAGGTCAACTGGGATGTCATCGCCAAGTGCGAGTCCGGCGGACGCTGGCACATCAACACCGGGAACGGCTACTACGGCGGCCTGCAGTTCAGCCGCAGCACGTGGAAGGCGAACGGCGGCGCCAGATACGCGCCGACCGCCAACAGGGCCAGCAAGGCCGAGCAGATCGCGATCGCCGAGAAGCTCTACAAGAAGCGTGGGCTCAGCCCATGGCCGACCTGCGGAAAGAAGCCCGGCGTCTACAAGAGGACGTCCAGCGGGAAGAAGCCCGCCGCGAAGAAGCCGAGCGGCAAGACCTATGTGGTCCGCTCCGGCGACACACTCGCCTCGATCGCGCGCAAATTCAAGATCAAAGGCGGTTGGCGTACGCTCTACGCGCACAACAAGGACCGCATCTCCAACCCCGGCCTGATCTTCGTGGGGCAGCGGATCCGTCTCTGAAAAGTGTCGTACCCCCTCGGTAGCGTCCCGCGTGACAGAGAAAGTGCTGCCGGGGAGGCCGGATGTTCCGTCAGGGCGATGTGCTGATCATCCCGGTGCCGCAGGCCGATGTCCCGGCCTGCGCACCGGTCCCACGCGATCGGCGAGGGCGGATGGTGCTGGCCCGAGGTGAGGCCACCGGCCACGCGCACGTGGTCGGTGGCCCGGGTCTGCAACTGCTCGCCGACCTCGACGATCCGGAGCGGATGTTCCTCGAGGTGCCGGCGCACGGCCGGGTCACCCACGAGGAGCACGGTCCGATCCCGCTGCCCGCCGGGCACTACCGGGTGGTGCGCCAGCGGGAGTACATTCCTGGCGCCTTCCGGCCGGTCGCGGACTGAGGGGGCGGGCTGTGCGACTGACACACACACAGGAGTCGATGGCCGCGGCGATCGAGGACCAGTGGCTGGCCGCGGCGATGGAGACCGGCCCCGCCGACCGCGCGGCCGCGGAGGAGGGCGTCCGGGAGGCGTACCGTCTCGCCGGCACCGAGCCACCCGAGCGGATCTACTGGTTCGGTTCGCCCCGCGCGGCCGCGGCCGCCGCGGCGTTGCTCTCTGGGGCGGTCGAGCCGATCCCGGGCGCCGATCCGGGCGGGGCGGTCCCGGAGTGGTTCGCTGAGGCTCAGGCCGAGCTGCGCCTCCAGGGCTGGGCGCCGGGGGAGCGCGCGGGCCGGTCGATGCGCGGCCTGGTGCGGACGGCGCCGTGGGCGGCCGCCCGGAAAGCCGCTCTCCTCGCGCTCGGCGCCGACGGCTGGGCTCAGCTGAGCGCCGCGGCCGGGCGCCGGTCCTGGCCCCTGGTGATGGACATGGTCGCGGGGCGTCTGCGGTCCCGGATCGGTGAGGACCTGGCCGCCGAACTGCCCGGCGCCGGGCCGGCGGTGCTCGACGCCGTCTACGGGCAGCACGACGGGGCGTGGTTGAGCACGTTCGAGGCGGCGGCACGGGTGTGCCCCGAGGCAGGCCTGATGACGGGCCTTGCCGGGCTCGCCCGGGTGGCCCGGCACAGCGGCTGGTGGTGGGCGTTCGAACGGGTCGCCGTGCTTTCCGAGCGCCCCGTCATCCTGGCCCGGGACAACGTCGGGCGGCTGCACCGCGGTGAGGGCCCGGCCATGGAGTTCACCGACGGATACGGATTGTGGGCCTGGCGCGGCATGCCGATCCCGTCCGGCCTGGCGGCCGAACTGCCGTCCCTGACCGTCGACCGGGTCCGCCGGGAGACGAACGCCGAGATCCGCCGCGTGATGCTGGAGCACTTCGGCTACGAGCGCTACCTGAGCGAGGCCGGCGCCAGGCGGATCGGCTCCGACGAGACCGGCACACTGTGGCGGCTCGACCTGCCCGGCGACGAGCCACTGGTGATGGTCGAGGTGATCAATTCAACCCCGGAGCCGGACGGCACAAGCCGCGTCTACTGGCTGCGGGTGCCACCCGAGACCCGCACTGCCCGCGAGGGCGTGGCGTGGACGTTCGGCCTGACCGAAGAGGAATACCAACCCCTGATCCAGACCTGACCCCACAGCCACGGTGTCCCGCCGCGGCCCGGCCGCCCGACGGCTTACCCCCCGAGGGCATCAGGGCCTGTCCGGTGCGGCGTGGCCCATGCGGCTGCGTGGCTCCGCCGGTAATTCGGTCGCCCGGCCTGCGCCCACTGGCCAGTAACTGTTCGGCCGCTTACGGACCGCGCGGCTGACGCGGAGGCCGGGAAGAAGGGCGCCCACGGTCGTGGCCAGTCGGCTCCGTTCCGGCAACGAGCCGAGCCGGATCTTCGCCGCGCTCCAGGTGAGGCACGCGAGCAATGAGCCGTTCCGCGCAAGGGCCTGACTACTGACAACTCCCACTGATCGATAACAGCTATGGCCGCATGTCAACTCGCATCAGTTGATGTGAATTGCGAGTTGTGGGAAGCCCTTGGTCGTCTCCTGAGATGCGGCGTCTGACGCCTCACAGCCATGGGTCAAAGTCGCAGATGGCCGGATCGTCAAAGTGGGCGAGTCGGGCATTGAGCATCGGCGAAGAGCACGGTTTGGCTCGTCGGCGAAGGGTTCTGGCCAATGGGTGCACTGGCCAGAACCCTTCGATCCCGAGGGCAGTGAGAGCTTCGCGCCTACCGGCCGGTGGAAGCAGCAAGGGCGGCCTCGGCCTGAGCCAGGGCCGTCTTCAATGCTGTGTTGTTGCGTCCTCCGGCGCTGGCGATCGGACCCGTGCCGCCGGCACCTCCGCCGATGGTGGTGGCTGCCTCGATGAGGAGTTGGCGGGCTTGGACTCCACGATCCAGCAGCGGGCGGTTGATCGCTGCCACCAGAAGTGCTTTGCCGTCGTTGATGGTGGCGAGGACGGCGCCCGCAGGGGTGGCTTGTGGCAGGAGGTCGACGACGGTGGTGGCAAGCGTGCGAAGCTCGGCAGCCGCCATGTCGCTGACCTGCGCGGTCACGAGCGTTCCGTTGCCGAGGTCACGACGTTGTCCGGCCAGTTCGGCGGCGACGGTATCCAGTTCCCGGCGACGGTATTCGGCCAGGGTCTTCTCGGCGTCGGCGAGCGCGCCCAGTCTCTTGCTGAGCGTGGCGATCAGGTCGTCGGGTCGGCTCCCGAGCAGCTGGGTGACCTCGTCGAGGAGGCGGTGTTCGTGATCGGCTCGCTGGAGGGCGTCGCGGCCGGTGAGGGCTTCGATGCGGCGGAGGCCGGCGCCGATGGACGATTCGCCGAGGATGCGCACTGGCCCGGCTTGAGCAGCGTGGGTGACGTGAGTGCCTCCGCAGAGTTCGCGGGAGGCGTCGCCGATGTCGACGATCCGGACGAGGTCGCCGTAGGTGTCGCCGAAGAAGGCGATGGCTCCGGCTTCCTCGGCTTCGGCGCGGGTGGCATGCCATACCCGTACGACGGGATCTGCGAGTAGATAGTCGTTGATCATGGCGCCGATGGTTTGGAGGCGATCCGGGTCGACGGGTGCGAAGTGGGCGAAGTCGAACCGCAGCCGGTCGGGGGCGACGAGGGAGCCCTGCTGACGGGCGTGGTCGCCGAGGTTGCGGCGCAGCATGGCGTGCAGGACGTGGGTGGCTGAGTGGGATCGGGCGATCGCGGCGCGCCGGCCCGCGTCCACGACGGCATGGGCAAGCTGACCGGGGCGGGCCTGGCCGGTGGTGACTCGGCCGGTGAGGACGTAGAAGCCGTCGAGGCCGTACGTGGTGTCCGTGACCTCGATGGTGCCGTCGTCGGTGGTCAGGGTTCCGGTGTCGCCGATCTGTCCGCCTCGTTCGGCGTAGAACGGGCTGCGGCTGATGATGACCTCGACCTGCTGGCCCTCGTCCGCCGCCGAGAGTGATTCGCCGTCCGCGAGCAGCGCGAGGAGTTCGGTGTCGGCGGTGGTGCCGGTGTAGCCGACGAAGTCGGTGCGGCCGTGCTGGGCGAGGATCGCACGGTAGGCGTCTTGGCGGCGCATCGCGGCGGCGGTCTGGGCCTTGCCGCTCTTCTTCGCCCGGCATCGTTGTTCGTTCAGGAGTGTGGCGTAGCGGTCCTCGTCGACGGTGAGGCCGGCGGCCTGGGCCGCTTCGAGGGTGAGTTCGATCGGGAAGCCGTACGTGTCGTGCAGTTCGAACGCCGTCTCTCCGGCGAGTCGGGTGCCGCCGCTGGTGCGGGTGCGCGTGATGGCGGCGTCGAGTAGACGGGTGCCCTGGCGAAGGGTCACGCCGAAGGTTTCCTCCTCCCGGCTGACCACGGCGGTGATCAACTCGCGTTGGTTGCGCAGGTCGGGCCAGTCGGTGCCGAGGTTGTCGATGACGCTGCCGACGACTTCGGCCAGGACGGGCCGGTCGATGCCGAGGGAACGCGCATGGCGGATCGCCCGGCGCATCAGGCGGCGCAGTACGTAGCCGCGGCCTTCGTTGGAGGGAAGGACGCCGTCGGCGATCAGGAACGCGGTGGAGCGGGCGTGTTCGGTGACGACCTGGAAGGAGACCGATTCGTCGCTGCCGTTGCGACCGGGAAAACGGCGTCCGGCCAGGCGTTCGACCGTCGCCAGGGTGGGAGCGAGCAGGTCGGTCTCGCAGACGGTGTCCACGCCTTGCAGGATCGCGGCGATGCGGTCGAGGCCGAGGCCGGTGTCGATGCTCTTGTTGGGCAGTTCGCCGAGGATCGGGAAGTCTCCCTTGCCGCCGCCGGCGCTTTCGCCGCGCAGGCTCTGCATGAAGACGAGGTTCCAGATCTCCAGGTACCGCTCGCCGTTGGCCTCCGGGCCGCCGGCCGGACCGAACGCGGGCCCGCGGTCGTAGCAGACCTCCGAGCACGGTCCGCACGGCCCGGGTACGCCCATGGACCAGAAGTTGTCGTCCATGCCGAGGCGCTGGATCCGTTCGGCGGGGACACCGACCTGCCGCCAGAGTTCGATGGCTTCGTCGTCGTCCTGGTAGACGGTGATCCACAGCTTCTCGGGATCGAGGCGGTAGTGCTCGGTGAGCAGTTCCCAGGCGTACCGGATGGCGTCGGCTTTGAAGTAGTCGCCGAAGGAGAAGTTGCCGAGCATCTCGAAGAACGTGGCGTGGCGGGTGGTCCGGCCGACGTTGTCGATGTCGGAGGTTCGGGCGCATTTCTGCACGCTCGTGGCGCGCGGGTACGGCGGCGGTACCTCGCCGAGGAAGTACGGCTTGAACTGGTTCATACCCGCGTTGGCCAGAAGCAGGGTCGGGTCGTCCGGGACGAGCGAACTGGACGGTACGCGGGTATGGCCGCGGCTGGTGAAGTAGTCGAAGTAGATCTTGCGGATGTCGGCGGAACGCATGGCAGAGCCTCACAGGTGATGAGGTGGCGAACGCACCTGGCGCCCCACACCACCGACGACCACGCGCATGCGTGGATGGGTGGTGTGGAGTCCTCGCCGGTGTCCGTCCAGGCGGTTCGCACAGGAAAACAGCGGTGGGAAGCGGGTGTCTGGTCACGCCGAGCCGGGCCGAGGGGGTCAGGCGAGGACGCGGTCCTCGTTCCCCAGCTCAGCGCGGCTAGCTCGCCGCCCCACCATTCCCATGCCTGTGCCCTGCTTCCGTTCTACGGTGATGCCGCCGCTCACGGGCTGCTGCCGGAGCGCACGGTCACACCTGTCGCGCTGGAATCCTAGCCTACAGTGACAGACCGCTCGCCCAGGACCAGGCCGACGACGTCAGCGGGCTCGGCGAACAGCCCGTCCGCGCCCGCAGCGGCCAATGCAGCCGCGTCTTGGTAGCCCCAGGCCGCACCGTAGACGGGTACACCTGCCGCTCTTCCGGCCCGTATGTCTGAGGCGGTGTCCCCGATGAAGCACGCCTGGTCCGGCGGGATGTGCAGCCGGTCGAGTGCGAGCCGGAGCGGATCCGACTCGACCGGCATCGAGGCCACCTCTTCGCCGTCCGCGGTTGTGCGCAGGTAGGTCGCGCATCGCCACGGGGCGACCGCTTCGGTCAGGAACGTTTCGATGCGATCCGATGTCGGCCACACGGTGGGCCGTACCGCCAACGGCAGGTCGGCGGACCGGTGTTCGCCACCGGCCCGGGATCGGTAGCCGTTGGCCTGTGTGGACGGGTCGGCGGTGCACCGGGACGGGTCGCACCAGGCAGGATGTCGCTGGTCTGGGGCCGTTTTGGCGGTGGGTGCGAAATCTTGGCGGTTTTCGCTCATTGACTACCGTCAGTGGCCAGGCCGCTTGTGCGGAACGGCTCCACCTCCGCTGGAGGCGATCAATGCGTAGCGGGAGTTGCTGTCAGGGGAGGGGCCAGACCGCGGGGATGCGTTCGAGGAGGCCTTCGGTGTAGACGTCGCGGAGGCGCAGTGGCTTGAGGTGCACGTAGCCGATGTGGCAGTCGCACAGGGCGTTGGTGCACGGGCGCGGTCGGAGGGCCGCGCGCCACGTACCGTCGTAGAGGTTGCCGATGGGCTCCGGGATGAAGTGGCATCGGCGGACGGTGCCGTCACCGAGCACCGAGATGGCGGTCTCGCCGGCATGACACGGCAGGCCGAGTGACGCGTGCGGGCGGACGCTGTCGCCGAAGCGGGGATCCAGCGCGGTCCAGCGCCGCTCCTCCTCGGAGGTGTAGACGTGGCCGTCGGCCGCGTTCACCCACAGGTAGACCGTGGACGGCAGGGCCGAGCGCAGCGCGACGGCCTCGTCGTAGTGGCCGGGGAGGCCGACGACGCCGACCGAGTAGCGGATGCCGAGCCGGTCGAGTTCCCGGCAGCGGGCCAGGAACCGTTCGCGGGTCACCTCGCCCGGATGGTAGGTGGTCCACAGTGCGGCGACCCCGGGGTGCGCCGCGGCCAGCCAGCCGGTGCGGGCGGCCAGGTTCGTCTGGATCGCGACCCGGGCGACGTGTGGCAGGTGGGAGAGGCGCACGACGGCGTCCCGGTACCAGGACCGGGTGAGCCCCTCGCCCCACGGCGTGAACAGCACCGACAGCCGCCGGTCGGTGGTCGCCTCCACCCAGCCGGTGAACCGCTCCAGGGCGGCCCGGTCGGCGCGCAACACCTCGGGCGGGTCGACGCGCTTGGCGAACGGGCAGTACGGGCAGTCGTAGTTGCAGCTCGCCAGCGGCCCACGGTAGAGCACGTAGAGGTCGGTCATCGTGGAACGTAGGTTCCCATCGCTTCCCGGACGCCGGCCGACACCAGCCACGGTCCGATGGCGTCGGACCAGGCCAGACCTTCGTCGGTGAGCCGGGTGCGGGCCGGGTTCAGCCAGCCCCGGTCCACCAGGCCGTCCAGTTGCGGGAAGTCGCCGGTGTGCGTCGTGCCGAACCGGGAAAGGTAGGCCGCGGCGTCCACCCCCTCGGCCCGCAGCAGTGACTTGAGCAGCCAGCGGCGCCGCTGTTCGACGGCGTCCAGACGGAAGCCGATCTCGGCGTACCGGAGATCGGTCTGTGGTCTGGAAAGGTAGTCGTCGATGACCGCGCGGACCTCGGAGACGGCGACCGCGTAGTCGAACGAGTAGTGCAGCTCCGTCGTGTAGGAGCGCGCCCCGCAGCCCAGCCCGATCATGCCGTCGTCCTGGCAGCAGTAGTCGGGGCCGTCCGGGACGGGCGCGCCGGCCCGGCGGAACTGGCGCATCGAATGCCGTACGTAGCCGGCGCCGGTCAGCACCTCGACCGCCTGCCGGTACAGCTCCCGGCGCTGGCGGTCCCAGTCGGCGCGGGCGTGGGCGCGCCGGCCCAGTCCGGTCAGCGGGCGCACGTAGAGCGGGTACAGGTACAGCTCCTCGGGCCGCCAGCGCAGCGCCTCGTCGAGCGAATGCTGCCAGGTGGCCGCGGTCTGCCCGTCGATGCCGTAGATCAGGTCGATGTTGAGCACCGGGATCCGCGCCTCCCGGATCGCCGTCAGCGCGGCCCGCACCTCGGCGAGGCGCTGTGGCCGGCCGGCGGCGCGGGCCTCGGTGTCGAGGAAGCTCTGCACGCCGATGCTGATCCGGGTCGTGCCGTGTTCGGCGAGGACGGCGAGGCGGTCGGGGGTCGCGGTGGCGGGGGACGTCTCCACCGACAGCGGGACCGCGATCGTGCCGAAGGCGTCGCCGACGATGCCGAACAGTTCAGACAGTTCCGGGGCGGTCAGATAGGTGGGGGTGCCGCCGCCGATCGCCAGCCGGGAGAACACGGCGCCGGGGGAGAGGCTGTCGCGGACCGCGGCCGCCTGCCGGCGAAGCTGCGTCAGGTAGGCGGTGACCTGCTCGTCCGGCGGGTTGGCGCGGGTGAACAGGTTGCAGAAGCCGCAGCGCATCTCGCAGAACGGCAGGTGCACGTACCCGAACAGGGAGTCCTGCCGCTCGCCCGACCACACGTCGCTCAACAACGGCCGCGGGTCGAGTTTTCGGTACGCGGTCTTGTGCGGGTACGCGTACAGATACCCCTGATACGGCGAATCGTCGAGGCTCACGTTGGCTCCAGGATGAAGTCGGCGTACGGCACCGTCCACACCGTCTCGTGCGCGACCCGGTGACCGACGTGACCGTCCTCGCCGTAGAGCGTGCCGTGATCCGAGCAGATGATCACCAAGCATGGTCGCTCACGCCCGCTGACCAGCGCGAACAGCCGGTCGAGGCGACCGTCCACATACTCCAGGGCGGCCGCGTGGGTCTCCACCGAGTCGGTGCCGGCGCCCTGGACGTAGTGCTTGTTCGGCTGGTGCATCGCGGCGACGTTGAGAAAGGTGAACAGCGGCCGGCCGGCGGGCAGCCCCGCGATGATCGACTCCAGGCGGTCCAGTTGCGCGCCGACACAGTCCGGTGCGGTCACCCCGAAAGCCTTCTCCCAGTGCGACTCGGCGAACAAACCGGGCAGCACCCGGCCCAGCGGCGCCGCCGGATTGAAGAACCCCACCCCACCCAAACAGACCGTGTGATACCCGGCAGCGGCCAGCCCGGCCGGCAGATCCGCCGCGTCGAACACGAACGTCCCCGGCCCACTCGTCTCACTCCCGCCGAACCGGGCCGCGAACAGCCGCTCATGCTGTCCCGGCGTCGCCGGTGTCGGCAGGAACCCCGCGAAGAAGGCGTGATGCGCCGCATAGGTGAAACTCGCCGGACTGTGCCGCCGCTCCCACACGCCGCCGGGCAGCACCTTCGCCAATTGCGGGGTCCGCCCGCCGGCCAGGCACCGCTGCGCCACATCGAACCGCAGCGTGTCCAACGTGACGAACAACAGATCATGACTGCCGATCAGTTCACGCACGCGACGCCCGCCCAGCCGTCGAGGAGGGCGGCGACCTGCGCGTCATACGTGTCCTGGCCGCCCGCGAGCACACCGGGCAGCAGGTCGCCGAACGCGTTCACCTCGGCCACCGCATGATCACGCCAACCCACCCGGAACATCAGATCGACACCGACATGCAGGGTACGGGGAAAGCACGCCGCCACCCGCACGCACGTCTCCATGGCGGCCGCCCAGGACCGTTCACCGGCGGCGGCCCGCACCGCCCCGACATCGCCGCGGGCGTTGCCGAGGTGCAGGTTCGTCATCGGCGACCGGCTCGTCCGCACCACCACGTGCCGTGGCCGGCCGGCGATCACCACGACTCGCAGGTCGAGCACCCGGTCACCGAGGGACGCCTTGGGGAACCACTGCTCGACGTGCAGCCCGTCCGGCGCCAGCAGGTCGACGATCGTACGGATGGAGGATTCGTCGTCATAACGGCGTACCCCCAGATTGTTGAAGAGGGACCCACCGCTCAGCTCGACCGAGGTGACGGCCGTGACCCGCCGCCCGGCCGCGGCGAAGGCGATCACCCCGGAGGCGGAGGAGCCGTGGGCGGGTTTCACGAAGACCCGCCCCCACCCGGCCGCCCGCATCGCGTCACGCAGCGCCTTGTAACCGGATCCCGGCGCGGACGCGGAGAGCGCGGGCGGCACCGGGATCCCCGCGGCCGACAGCAGCGCATGGCAGCGGCGCTTGTCCGTCATGGTCAGGATGTCCGCGGGATCGCTGAGCGGCAGCCCGCCACCGTCGGCGACACGGGCGAGGGCCAGCCCCAGCCCGGTGAAGGCCGCGCCCATGCCCAGGATCTCGCCGTGCCGGGCCGTCGTGGCCGGGCGGCCCGAGCCGAGGGCACGGAGCAGGCGGTCCACCTCGGCGTCCTCTCCCGGCGAGTCGATCCGGACCAGCGTGCCGGAGCCGGGGACGCTCCCGGAGAGCAGCACCTCGCGCCACGGATGGACCGTCGGCGCCGGCAGCCCGGCCCGGCGCGCGGCGGCGGTGAACAGCGCGACCCGGCGGTTCGACGGGTTGCCGACGAGGGCGAGCGGCATCTACTCCGCCACCGCGGTATACCGGCCCCAGCGCTCCTCCTTCTGCGGGTCGGAGACGTCGACCGTCACGCCGGGCAGATCGTCGACGACCCGCTGGGACATCTCCGGCGACATGAAGTGGTGGTGCAGCGACAGCGACTCCAGGTGGGTGAGCGGCTGCCCGGCCAGCAGGCTCGCGGCGCCCGCGTCACCGAGGACGCCGAGGGACAGGTCGAGGCTGGTGAGCCGGGAGACGATCGGCGCGGCGGCGACCGCGGCGGCCAGCTCCTCGGCGATTTCCGCGTTGCGCAGGCCCAGGTGGGTGAGCGCGGGCAGGGATCGGCCGGCCAGGATCGGCTCCAGATCGTCGGCGCGGGCGTCGCCGCCGTAGTTGGCCACGCCCAGCCACAGCTCCAGGTGGGTGAGGTGGGGCAGGTTGCTGGCGCCGATCGCCCGGATCACGGTGGCGGGCAGGCCACCGGACTGGAAGACCAGCTCACGCAGCCCCTCGTGCCGCACCGGGGTCAACTCCAGACCGTCGGAGCCGCGCACCCACAGCCGCTCCAGCGACGGGAACGCGGTGAGCAGCGGGGTGATGTCACTGTGGTGGATCCACGAGATCTCGCACTGCTCATAGCTCATCTCGCCGAGGAACAGCGCGCGCAGCCCGGTGAGCCGGGCGACGTTGTCGATCAGCACCCGCATCGGGAAGGCCGTGTCGTAGGCGGACCCCCACTCCCCGATGATCAGCGCGGTGGGGCCGGTTGGGCCGCTGCGCGCCAGCATCCGCTCGAAGGCCGCGGCGAAATCCTCTTCGGAGCCCTCGAAATCGTCCAGCTCGAGCCGCCACGCCACCGCGGCCGGGTCGACCGGATCGGGCCCGTCCTCGGACTGCACGACGGGGAGGTCCGCGAACGTCGTCAGGAATTCGTGGATGGTCACGGCGCAGACCGTAGCAGCGACCACCGACACTTTCCGGAACCGGTTACCTCTTGAACGCGGCGACAATGAGATTGAATACTGTGGATGGGAGCGCTCCCAGACCCGTAACCCCATCCCCTTGGAGTGATCGAGTGACCGCGAAACCACACCGCGGGCGCCGGTTCGCCGCCGCCCTGCTCGGCGCCGCGCTGGCGCTGACCGGCGGCGCAGCCGCCCCGCACCTCGCCTCGGCCGCGCCCCCGGCCGAGGACTGGCTGCACGTATCCGGCAACAAGATCGTCGACGCGGCCGGCAATCCTGTCTGGCTGACCGGAACCAACTGGTTCGGCTTCAACGCCTCCGAGCGGGTATTCCACGGCCTGTGGTCGGCCAACGTCACCCAGATCACCAAGTCGATGGCCGACCGCGGCATCAACCTGGTCCGCGTCCCGATCTCCACCCAGCTGCTGCTGGAGTGGAAGAACGGGCAGGCCGCCGCGCCGAACGTGAACACCTACGCCAACCCGGAGCTCACCGGCATGGACAGCCTGGAGATCTTCGAGTTCTGGCTGGACCTGTGCGAGAAGTACGGCATCAAGGTCCTGCTCGACGTGCACTCCGCCGAGGCCGACAACTCCGGTCACATCCACCCGGTCTGGTACAAGGGCGCGATCACCCCGGAGCTGTACTACCAGGCCTGGGAGTGGGCGGCCACCCGTTGGAGGACCAACGACACGGTCGTCGCCTTCGACCTGAAGAACGAGCCGCACGGCACCCCGAACGACACCACGCGCGCCAAGTGGGACGCGACCACCGACGTCGACAACTGGAAGAACACCGCCGAGACGGCCGCCAAGCGGATCCTCGCGATCAACCCGAACGTGCTGATCCTGGTCGAGGGCAACGAGGTCTACCCGCGCGAGGGCGAGACCTGGAGTTCCCCGAACACCGACCCCGACCTGTCGCCGAACTACTACTACAACTGGTGGGGCGGCAACCTCCGCGGCGTCAAGGAACACCCGATCAATCTCGGTCAGAACCAGGATCAGCTCGTCTACTCACCACACGACTACGGGCCGCTGGTCTACAACCAGCCGTGGTTCGACAAGCCGTTCGACAAGGCCAGCCTCACCAACGACGTGTGGCGGCCCAACTGGTTCTACCTGCACGAGAACGGCACCGCGCCGCTGCTGATCGGCGAGTGGGGCGGCCGCCTCGGCCAGGACGCGCGCCAGGACAAGTGGATGACCGCGCTGCGTGACCTGATCGCCGAAAACAAGCTGCACCAGACGTTCTGGGTGCTCAACCCCAACTCCGGCGACACCGGCGGGCTGCTGCTCGACGACTGGAAGACCTGGGACGAGCAGAAATACGCCCTGCTCAAGCCGGCGCTGTGGCAGCACGACGGCCGGTTCGTGAGCCTCGACCACCAGGTCCCGCTCGGCGGCGACGGCAGCACCACGGGGATCAGTCTCGGACAGCGCTACGGTGACGGCGGCGAGGACGGCGACACCACCGCGCCGACCGCCCCCGGACAGCCGACCGCCGGCACGATCACCGCGAACAGCGTCGCCCTGACCTGGACGGCGTCCACCGACAACGTCGGCGTGACCTCCTACGACGTGCTGCGCAACGGGACCGTCGTGGCCACCGTCTCGGGCACCTCGTACACCGCCACCGGACTGAGCGCGAACACCGCGTACACGTTCAGCGTCAAGGCCCGCGACGCGGCCGGAAACATCTCCGCAGCCTCGGCCGGCCGCAGCGTCACCACCGGAACCGGTGGCGGAAACGGCGGTGACCAGGGCTGCTCGGCCACGTTCAAGACCATCGGCTCGTGGACCGGCGGCTTCCAGACCGAGGTCACGGTCAAGAACACCGGCACCACCGCCGGCACCGCGTGGACCGTGAACTGGACCTTCCCGTCCGGCACCACGGTCGCGTCCCTCTGGAACGGCGTGCTCGGCACACCCGCGGTCACCGTCCGCAACGCCGCCCACAACGGCGCGCTGTCACCCTCCGCAAGCACCACGTTCGGCTTCGTCGGCAGCGGCCCCGCCGCCTCTCCGGCCGGCCTGAGCTGCACTCTCACCTGACGATCGGTCACCCTCGGCGGCTCCTCTCACGCTTCATTCCTTCTTGTACGGGTGAGGCGAGCCGCCGTGGGAAGACCGCGATCATCTGCCGGGCCGGGCCCGGCGGCGCGCCCGCCGGGCTGAGCTGCCCACTCACGCTCTCTCCGACCCCGCCCCGCCGGTCCGGGCGTGCCGCAACTCTGCCCGCGAAACGCCGGACCTCGGCCACAAAGGTGCCTAGTTCCACCCCGTGGCGGTGGAGGCGACCTTGTGGCAGTCCTCGCAGAGGTAGAGGCTGCGGAAACCGTCACCGTGTTCGCGGATGTAGGTCTCCACGGTGAGGGCGTGGAACATCAGGCGCTTGCAGGAGGGGCAGGACGGGTTCGGGTACAGGCCGATGGGTGGGCCGCCCGCGGTGCCGACCACGCCGGGTGAGGAGTGGATGTTGCCGTTGCTGTAGATCAGGTCGGGGCCGTAGGGGCGCAGCAGCACCCGGCCGGCACCGAAGCCGGGGTCGTCGTCCGCGTAGTCCTCGTCCGGGTCGTCGTCGCCGGACTCGAACCGCACCTCCTCGCCGAAGTAGCGGCCGTCGGCGCCGATGTCGGCGAACACCGTCCATAGGCAGGCTGACGCGGGCGCGACCAGATGGGCCCGCTCGGCCGGGAAGGGTGGCAGCCCGGGGATCTCGCCGAGCCGGAACGACGCGTAGTGCCAGACCACCGGGGTGGTGGCCGGGTCGCGCACGATCCGCTCGACCGGCAGGCCGACCGGATTGTCGGCGCCGGGGAAGTCACCCGGCTCCAGCACCACGACGCGGCGCTGAGGGGTGAACCTGTACTCCGCGGGGCCGGTGGGTGGCACCCAGATCCCGGAATCCTCGAAATCCTGCCGGTCTGCGCCCGCGCGCACCAGGTCGGCGATCACGACCCGGGCCGCGCCGGTGCCGATCGCGGCGAGCGCCCACATGTCGTAGCCGGACCAGCGGTCACGCAGCCGCCCGGCGAGCGTCTCCACGCAACGGTCGGAGGCGCCGGCGAGCAGCACGCACGCGTCGTCGTAGACCACCTCCCAGTACGGCAGATGGTTGCCGACGATCACCGTCTCCTGGAACGGGCGGAACCAGTCCGGCCTCGTGCCGGCCAGGTAGGAGAAGTGGTCACCGAGCCAGGCCGGCTCCCGGTCCCGCCGCTCCAGATGCCCGACGAGAGTGGCCACGTCGTCAGGACTCTCCAGGGGCATCGGGTCCCCACCGTGCACTGGCTTGATCGGCATACGCGGGACGCTATCAACGGGGTACGACGAAACCGGCCCGCGCATCGATACTCAAATGGTGAGACCGTCGCCGATCGCCGCCCTGCTGGCCGGGATCGCGCTCGCGCTCGGCGGGAACATGGCCACGAACACGGTGAACCCGCCGGACAGCTGGTGGTGGTGGCCGTGGGCGGTGTGGTCGGCCGTCGCAACGCTGGCCGCGGCCGTCGTGTGGATCGAACGGGCCCGCCACCGCGCCGGACCCGGCCCGGACCTGGACCGGGTGGTCGCCGACCTGCTCGCCCCGATCGAGAACGCGTGGGCCGGCGAGGCGGTCCGCCGTGAGGTGACCCGCCCGGCCCCGGTGCTGGTCCGCTGGTCGTCGACGGGCCGCCCGGCGGCGGGACGGCAGGCGGTCCTCGGAACGGCCGCGGCCGGTGACTGGCGTGAGTTCCCGCTGACCGGGCACACCGACGAGCTGAACACCGAGATCGCCGCCGCGTTCCGGGCGCTGCCCCGCCGACAGTTGGTGGTGCTCGGCGAACCGGGCGCCGGCAAGAGCGTCTTCGCCCTGCTGCTCACCCTGGGCCTGCTCCGCACCCGCGCCGACGGCGAGCCGCTCCCGCTGCTGGTGCCGATCAGCGACTGGGATCCGGCCGGGCCGCTCGACGGTCTCCTCGCCCGCCGGCTCGCCGAGGATCATCGACCGGTGCTGAGCCGGTACGGCGACCCGCTCACGGTGGCCCGCCGCCTGGTCGAGCAGAACCGGGTCCTGCCGCTGCTGGACGGCCTGGACGAGCTGCCCGGCTCGGCGATCGGCCCGGCTCTGCGGGCACTCGACGACCACGCGTCGGCGGGCCGCCCCCTGGTCCTGACCTCCCGCATCGGCGAGTACGAGCGCGCCGGCCACGTCCTGACCACCGCGGCGGTGGTCGAGTTGGAGGCCGTCGATGTGGACGCCGCGGTGGCCTACCTCTCCTACCCCGAGTCCGGGCGGCCCCGATGGGAGCCGGTCTTCACCCACCTGCGCGCCGCCGATGACGGGGATCCGCTGGTGCGGACGCTGTCCACACCGCTGATGGTGTCGATGGCCCGAACCGCCTACCAGGAGCCGGGCGGCGACCCGGCCGAGCTGCTGACCCTCGGCACCCGGCCGGAGATCGCCGGGCGCCTGATGGACGCGTTCCTGGCGGCCGCCTACCCGGGTGCACGGCAACGGCGCTGGCTGGGCTGCCTGGCCTATCACCTGTACGCCGCGGGCACCCGGGACGTGCGCCGGCGGCAGCTTGATCCGGGGTTGCTCACCGTCCGGCCCGAGCGTGTGCGGACGGAGACGACGATCGCGGTGGCCGCGACCGTCGGGACGGTCGGCGGCGTGCTCGCCGCGGCCGCCGGATTCTCCGTTACGGCCGCCGTGGCCGGGGCGGTCCTGGCCTTCCTTTGTGGTGCGTTCGGATGGCTGCGGGTGATCTTTTCGGGCCGGCACGAGGGTATGGCCCGGCTTCGTAGGCCGCTCGGGGTTTCGCTCGTCTACGGCCTCGGCGGTGGCTATCTCATCGGGCTCATCACGGCATACACCGCCGCCGCCCTGCTGGCCGGTCTCGTGGCCACGACGCTCGCGTTCGTCTGGATGACCGTGCGGGGGCCGGCGACGCCGCGCGAGGACGGGCCGGCGGTGGCGGCGGTCGGGCATGCCCTGGCGACCGGCTCGGTGTTCGCCGCCACGGCAGTGGCGACGGGCACACCGCCGGTGCCGGTCGGAGTGACGGCGGCGTTGCTCTACGGCTCGACCGCTGCCTTTGCCGCCGGTGGCTGGACCTGGGCGCGCTGGCGGCTGGCCCACGTCCGCCTCGCGGTGCAGGGCTGGTTGCCGTGGCGCCTGGAGCACTTCCTGGCCGAGGCCTACCGGAACGGGGTCCTGCGCCGCTCCGGCGCGATCCACCAGTTCCGGCACGTGCTGCTCCAGGAGCACCTGTCGGGCCCGGTGCACCTGGGTGTTCTCCGGGCGCGGGCCGCCGCCGGCGACGTGGCGGCGGCCCGGACGCTGGCCGAATCACTGGCCGGCCGCGGCGATCCGGAGGGAGCGATCGGCGTCCTTCGTGGCATCGCCGACCGGGACGCCGCCGCCGCTGACCGGCTGGTCGACCTGCTGGTGCTGGGCGAGCGCACCGGCGAACTGCGCGCCCGGGCGGAGGCGGGTGACGCGAATGCCGGCCACTGGCTGCTCGTCGTGCTGCTCCGGCAGGGCGGTGTGGACGAGGTGCGGGCGCGTGCCGACGCCGGTGACCGGGCCGCCGCCGGGGCGCTCGCCCTGTTCCTGGCGGAGCAGGGCGATCTCGGCGCGTTGCGGGCCCGCTCGGACGGTGGCGACCCGATCGCGAGCCGGCACCTGGCCGATGCCCTGGCCCGTGCCGGCGAGGTGGACGAGGCTCTTCGCATCCTGCGGGGCCTCGCCCCGAGTGACAGGCATGCGGCGCGGCGCGCGGCCGCCCTGCTTTTCGACATGGGCGCGGATGACGAGGCGCTGGAGCTGTTGCGGCCCCTGCTCGACGGTGCCGGCGATGTGCTCGCCTCGTTGCAGTGGGCGCCCGTGCTCGCACAGCAGCAGCGTGTCGACGACTTGCGGGCGTTGGTGGACGCCGGTGACCTGAGAGCTGGGCCGTGGCTCGCCAAGGTGCTCTGTGAGCAGGGACGCCTGGGCGAACTGCGCCGGCGCGCCGACGCGGACGAGGTGGGAGCGGCCAGATGGCTGGCCGAACTGCTGGCCCGGCAGGGCCGGGTGGACGAGCTGCGGGCGCGGTCGGCGCTCGGCGACGTGCAGGCCACCCTGAGGCTCGCGGGTCTGCTGGCGGAGCGGGGGCGGGCCGGGGAGGCGATCGACCTGCTACGGCCCTGGGCCTCCGGGCATGACACGGAGCCCGCTGGACGGCTGGCCGACCTGTTGGCCGAGCGGGGCGACATCGAGGAGGCGATCGGTCTGCTCCGCCCACGAGCGGACCGCGGTGATCTCAGCGTCGCCCGACGGCTGGCCGGCCTGTACGCCCGGCGCGGCGACGTGGATCAGGCGATCCGTTACCTGCGCCCGCTGGCGGACGCGGGCGACGGCGAGGCGGCCGCGAGACTCGCCGAGCTGCGGCGCACCGATCAGCCGTAGAGGCGGGTCATGGCGGCGGCGCTGCCACGCATCATGTCCCGCAGCTCGGCCGGTTCGAGGACCTCGACGTCGGCGCCCAGGCGGAGGAACTCGGCGTGGGCGTGCCGGACCGACTCGATGGGCAGGGTGATCGTGGTCCAACCGTCCGGGTCGGGCGAGCCCAGGCCCGAGGACACGTCGCGGGCCATGGCGCGGGTCATCAGATACGGGATGCGTTCCAGGCCGGCGGGGGAGAACCGGACCGTGGCGACGCCGCGGTGCAGGCGGCGCTCGAAGTCGACGGCCCATTCCGCCCACGTCGTAGCGAGGTCGAAGCCCTCCGGCCGCTCGAACGTCTCGTCGAGGACGGTCAGGTCGAGGATCGTCGCCACCCGGTACGTGCGCGCCGACCCGTCCACCCGGGCCACGAAATACCAGACCCCGGCCTTGAGCACGATGCCGAGCGGGTCGATCAGCCGGTCCACCTCGTGCGGGGCCCGATGACGGCGGTAACGCATCCGGGCCCGCCGCCGGTTCCACACCGCCCCGGCCAGCGCCGTCAGGTGCGGGTGGGTCTCGGTCTCCCGGAACCAGCCGGCCGCGTCGAGGTGGAACCGGTCGCGGATCTCGTCGACGTGCCGGGCGAGCCGGGCCGGCAGGGACGCCCGCAGTTTCAGCTCGGCGGTGGTCAGGACCGCGCCCAGGCCGAGTTCGGCGGCGGCCTCCGGCACCCCGGCCAGCAGGATGGCGCCGGCCTCCTGCGGGGTGAGCCCGGTGAGCCGGGTCCGGTACCCGTCGACCAGCTGGTAGCCGCCGTTGGCCCCCAGCTCGGCGTAGACCGGCACCCCGGCCGCGCCGAGCGCCTCGATGTCGCGGTAGACGGTCCGCACCGACACGTCCAGCTCCTCGGCGAGTTGCTGCGCGGTGAGCCGGCCTCGGTCCTGGAGGAGCAGGACGAGGGACAGCAACCGGCTGGCGCGCATGCCGGAAGCCTGCCACAGATGACTGACACAGGATGTCAGTCATGGCTGGCAGGGTGGGAACCGACGAAAGGAGCACCATCATGGCCCTCGCCAAGTACGTCGGCTTCTCCCTGGACTGCGACGACCCGGCCGCCCTGGCCGGCTTCTACAGCACGCTGCTCGGCATGGAGGTCGCCTTCTCCTCCGACGAGTTCGTCTACCTGGGCGAGCCCGGCAACGGCCTCGGCTTCGTCAAGGTCGACAAGTACGTGCCACCGACCTGGCCGGACTCCGACGTGCCGAAGCAGTCGCACCTGGAGCTGGGCGTCGACGACCTGGAGTCCGGCGAGGCGGCGATCCTCGAACTGGGCGCCACCAAGCCGGACTTCCAGCCGCAGCCGGATCGCTGGCGGGTGCTGCTCGACCCGGCCGGCCACCCGTTCTGCATCTCGGCCTCAGTGTGAGTACACCTCCAGCTCGTAGATCGACAGTCCGTACTGGGTCGCCCGCGTGATGCCGGTCAGGCGGACGTAGCGGGCGGTGGCCGGGGTCAGCGCGACGTTGTCGGCGCCGCCGTTGCCTCCGGCCACGGCACCGGTCTGGGTCCAGGTGCTGCCATCGTTCGATGTCTCTATGCGGTACGCGGACGCGTACGCCGACTCCCAGAAGATCTGCACGCGCCCCACCGGAAGTGACGCACCCAGATCGACCCTGATCCATTGGCTGTCGGACCAGGAACTGGCCCAGCGGGTCGACGGGTTTCCGTCGACCGCGTTGGCCGCCGCATTTCCGGACTGGACGCTCGACGCGGTGACCGCCTTCCCGGCCGCCCGGTTGGTGATGACGTCACCGCGTTTCGCCGGGAACGAGACGACCTGCTGGTAGGTGGGCCGGTTCTGCCAGGCGATCAGGTTGTGCGTGATGCCGCCGAGCGGGGACTGCAGGATCGCGTCCGCGCACCACTGGTTGCCGGCCGCGCAGTGCTCGTCGGCCGGGTAGGTGGTGGCGGCCGGCTCGGCGATCGCCGCGGAGAGGCTGGTCAGCAGGGCGGTGCGGCAGGCGCTGACGGTGCCGCCGCCGCAGTACCTCGTGGACCAGTTCGGCACGCTGTCGCCGAGGACGGCGCGCAGATCCTTGTCGACCCAGCCCCACCAGCCGTACTGGAAGGAACTGCCCTTGTGGCCCTGGGCAGCGTTGGCCGAATGCGGCAGGTCGGAGACCGGCCCGGTCTGCTTCCCGGACGGCGACTCGTTGATCTGGAGCGTGTCGACCAGCGCGTCGAACAGCCCGGTGCCCAGACCGCTGGAGAACTGCGCCTGGACCAGCTTCGGCCACCAGGCGTCGAAGATCCGGATGGCGTCCGCGTCGGTGTAGGCCTTGCTGCCCGAGGCGGTCTCCTTCCGCAGCGCGCCGTTCGTCAGCCAGGCGCGCAGCTTGGCGATCGCGGCCGCCTGGGTGCTGTCGGTGACGGTGGCGGTGTCGATCACCCGCAGGATGTCGGGCAGCACCGAGGAACCGCGCAGGTCGGTGAGCCCGGCCTTCTCCACCACCTTGAGCAGTGACGCCCGGTCGTACTTCGTCCCGGCCGCGACGCCGGCCCTGAGCGGCGCGTCGAGCAGGTCGCCGCGGTGCACCGCGCCGAAGCTGAAGTTGCCGTCGGCCGCCGAGTAGCCGGCCGCCTGCTTGTTGTTCCAGCTCACGAAGTAGTCCTGGTTGACCGCCTGGACGTGGGCGCTCGCCGGCCGGAAACCGGTCCACTCGTTCGCGGCGTCACCCCAGGTGGGCAGGTTCGGATCGGCCGTGGCGGGGCGGACCGGCTCGGTGCCGGAGGTGAACATCGCGGTGTCCGACGAGTTGACGTAGAACCAGTTGAACGCGAAGGCGATGGTCGACGCCGCGTTCGTGAACGCGGCCGGCGTACCCATCTGGGCCGGCTCGTTGAACATCTGGAAGCCGATCGCCGAGTCCGCCTCGTGCCCGTAGGTGGACCGCAGACTGGTGAACGCCACCGGTGTCCCGCCGACCGTGCCGCGCCAGGTGACCAGGCCGTACCTCGTGCGCAGCATGGTCAGCCGGTACGACCCGGCCGGGGTGGAGTCGGCGGTCGTCGGCGCCCACGAGTTCGTCCGGCTCAGCGTCTCCATGGCGGTGCAGGCGCCGTGGTAGAGGTAGTGCGACGACGCCGTGGTGGGCGCGCTGCCGTCCGGGTTGCACAGCCGGATCGCGTACGTGTCGGTGATGTCCTGCACCGACGAGGTGGCCGACCAGGCGTAGTCCGGGCCGCGGCCCAGCAGCGTGTAGAGGTTGAGGCCGCTGAACGCGACACCCCGGCTGCTGATCCCCGGCCCCTTCAGTTCCTGCAACATGAGCAGTTGCGGGGCGAAGTAGCCGGTCTGCGGGCCGAAGACGGCGACCGGGTGCCCGGTGGCCGAGTGCGCGGCGCTGACCACGGCGGCGTTCGACATGCCCCGGTGTGCGCTGTCGACGGTGAGCGTGCCCAGTGACCCGGCGATCGCGCTCTCCCCGGTCACGCCGGTGGCGGCGGATCCGGTGCGGTCGTAGATCAGCGGCTCGGGTGTGGCGCCGGCGTCCGGCATGGCCACCCCGGCCGCGTTCGGGTCACCCGAGGAGTACGGGAACGACTGTCCCGCGTGCAGGGTGAGCACCGCCTCCGGGTCGTTCTGCGACCGGAACTGCTGCCACACCTGGTCGCCGACGGTGTTGCCGTACTTCGCCCGGGCCGCTACCCGGACCAGCGCGGACTGCATCTCGGTGCCGCCGCCCCCGCCGAACAGCCCGCCGATCACCCCGGCGACCGCGATCAGGTCGGTCATCACGAAGTCCTCGGGACCGCCGGCGTTGGTGATCGAGTCGAGGTGGCCGGTGAGGACGTACTCGCCGGGGCAGTCCCGGGCCGCCATGCAGTCGTCGATGTACTTGTTGACGCCGGCCAGGTACTGCCCGACGTCGTCGTACAGCTGGGCTCCGCGCGTGCCGGAGTTGCGCAGCGCGGTGAGCTGCGCCTGGAGGTCGGCCTCGGTGTAGGGGGAGTTGCGCCAGACGCTCTGCTCCAGGTCGCGGTTCCCGGCGGCGCCGCCCGCGAAGCCGGTCAGGCTGCCCCGCGCCACGTGGCGCATCAGGTCCATCAGGAACAGGCGGTCCTGTGCGCCGGCGTACCCGGCGCCGAACATCGTCCCGGCCCTGGTGGTGCCGGTGACGTGCGGGATGCCGAGGGCCCTGTCGCGGACGATCGTGACGTCCGAGCGCGGCGTGACCGTGCTGGCCACCTGGGCGGCCGGGACGCCGTAGGAGGCGTCGTTGAAGAACGTGCCGATCTGCTGCGGGGTCAGGCCGGTGTAGCCGTAGGTGAGGTTGGCGTAGGGGGCGAGCTGGTTCGCGGCGTTCGCCGGCATGGTGCCGAACGCCTGGTGGGCCAGGATCGTGGCGAGGTCGGCGTCCCCGTTCTGCCCGGGCGGCAGGATGTCGGAGCACTCACCCAGGCAGTAGTCGTCGGCGACGAAAGCGGCAGTGGCCGGCTGTGGGCCGGTCACGGCGGCCACCGCCGCGGAGGAGATGAGGAGGGCGGCGAGGATCAGGGGAGTAGAGCGTCGGCGCATGGGGGTTCCCTTCGGGTACGCCGTGGACGCGAAACTTTCTCGGGATATTAAGACATAGACGAATGTGAACGCCAGGTTTCGATGGATGGATCAAACCGGTTTGATGTAACGTGCGGTCATGGACGTACCCGCGTTCCCGCGCCTCGCCGGGCACCCGCTGCGCTGGCGGCTGCTCACCGAGCTGGCCGGCGGCGACCTGCGGGTCCGGGAGCTGGTCGCCCGGGTCGGCCAACCGCAGAACCTGGTCTCCTACCATCTGCGGCTGCTGCGCGACGGCGGCCTGGTCACCACCACCCGCAGCGCCCACGACGCCCGGGACACCTACTACCACCTGGACCTGTCCCGCTGTGCCACCGAACTCACCGCCACGGCGTCCGCCCTGCACCCGGCGCTGACCACGGCCGCCCCCGACCTGGTCGCCGGGCCCGCGTCGGTGCTCTTCGTGTGCACCGGCAACAGCGCCCGGTCACCGATCGCCGAGGCCCTGCTGCGTCACCGCACGTCCGGCGCGGTGACCGTCCTGAGCGCCGGAGTCCGGCCGAGAACGCGGGTTCATCCGCACACCGCCCGGGTGCTGCGCGAGATCTTCGGCATCGACGACACGCCGGCGGAGACCCGTCATCTCAACACGCTCACCGGGCGCCGCTTCGACCACGTCATCACCCTCTGCGACCGGGCCCGGGAGAACTGCCCCGATTTCGGAGGCCGCGCGCGGCACTGGAGCCTGCCCGACCCGGGGGATGACTACGCGGCCTTCACCCGGACCGCCGCGGAGATCGACACCCGCGTACACCACCTTCTGAAGGAGCAGCTCCGATGACCGCTTCCGATCAGTACGCCACGGTCCGCTACCTGGTCGACGACGTGCCTGCCGCGCTCGACTTCTACACCACCCACCTCGGATTCGAGGTGCTCACCGACCGCGCCCCGGCCTTCGCCGACGTCGCCCGGGGCCCGTTGCGCCTGCTGCTCTCCGGCCCGGCCAGCTCCGGCGCCCGGGCCACCCCGGAGGGCTCCGCCGACCCCGGCCGCAACCGCATCCACCTGGTCTTCGAGGACCTGGACGCGGAGATCTCCCGCCTCGGTGAGGCCGGCCTGAGTTTCGTGGGCGACCCGGTCTCCGGCCCCGGCGGCCGCCAGATCCTGCTGCGTGACCCGGCCGGCAACCTGGTCGAGCTCTTCCAGCCCGTCTGAAGAACCCGGCTGGCTGTCAGGGCTGTTCGAAACGGTTTCAAACAGCCCCACAGCCAGCCGATGGTGTGGTTGTCACGGGTGCATGCCGGGCTCGTACCAGCCGGCCGGCTGCTGCACGATGACGTTGAACCGGTTGAACGCGTTGATCGTCGCGATCGTCGCGATCAACGCGACCAACTGGTCCTCGTCGTAGTGCTTGCGGGCGTTCTCCCACACCTCGTCGGAGACCCCACCGGCCGCGTCGGCGATCCGGGTGCCCTCCTCGGCCAGCTCCAGCGCGGCCCGCTCGGCGTCGGTGAACACCGTCGCCTCCCGCCAGGCCGCCACCAGGTGCAGGCGCTGCGCGGTCTCCCCGGCGTGCGCGGCGTCCTTGCTGTGCATGTCGACGCAGAACGCGCAGCCGTTGATCTGGCTGACCCGCAGCAGCACCAGCTCCCGGGTCGCGGCCGGCAGGCCCGCGTCCTTGACCGCCAGGCCGGCCGCCGTGAAGTGCTTGATGATCCGGCCGGCCACCGGGTTGCTGAGCAGATCCAGACGAGCTTCCATTGTCGGCTCCTTCGCCGTCGCGTTGGGACGACCTCCAGACACCCGGACTTCCGGATCTGTGACAGCCGGGGTCGGCTCGGGCGCGTCGGCTGGGCGCCGGCGACGATCATGCCGTTACGCAGGGTCAGATCGTCGGCGTCACGCAGCCGGAGTCCTTGCCGGTGAAAGCGGGTCCCGGCCACCACACGACATCGCGGCCGTCACGCACCGTGGCCTGGGCGGTCAGCTTTTCGGCGTGAACGGTGACGCCTGTCACGTCCGGGCCGACCGCGCCGTCGGTGATCGACGCGCCCCGGAGATCGGCGATCGCCCCCCGGGAATGAAGCCGTTCGAACACGGTCAGGCCCAGGGTCTCCTGCTCGGTGCCGCCTCCGGAAATCGGCCGCCTGCCCCCCGGCGCCACCCGTGCCGCAGCCGCGTCCAAGGCTCCCATAGTGTGATTATCGGCTTACTTCGTGCTCATGGCGCATTGAGGACCATCCTTACTAGGGTGCTTCTCCATGCAGACCGAAGCAGAGGTACGGGCATGGCTGCGCTCACACGGGACGGAGACGGTGCGGCATCCGGGCGGGACACTGTACGCCCACCTGTGCCGGGTCCAGGAACGGCTGGGCGCGCTCGGGCACACGACGGCCACGCAGTCCGCCGGCCTGACCCACGCGGTGTACGGCACCGACGGCTTCGACCTGGCCCTGCTCTTCTGGGGCGAACGTGAGGCGCTGCGCGATCTGATCGGCCCCGCCGCCGAGGAGCTCGTCTATCTGTACGGGTCGTGCGACCGCGACCGGACGTGGCCTGACCTGGCTGCCAACCGGACGGTGGCGGACCGCTTCACCGGCGAGGTCACCCGTCTCAACGAGGACCAGGTCACCCCGTTCGTCGACCTCACGATCGTCAACGAGCTGGACGTCATGGAACAGGACCCGTCGCTGCTCACGGCGAACCGTGCCTACTTCACCGGCCTCTTCACCGCCTGGGAGCCGGTCACCTCACCCGCCGTCGCCACCGAGGCCCACCGCCTCCTCAACGCCTGAAGATCTTTTCCGGTACGCGTGTCCTCGTCCCGCCTTGTCAGGGCCGTCCCGTCCGGTCGGCGCGCGCCTACTGCCTGCTCCGGCCTGTGCCGCGCCCGCCGGGCTGAGATCGGTGCCCGGGCAGGCCGGGCCGACCGCCACGTCCTGATCTGCCGCCGGTCACGGCCGCATCGCCGCCCTGCTCTCGGTCGCGCTGGGCGGGTGGCCGCGGTTTGCCGGCCAGGTACGGGGGTTGCCCGCTCGTGGCCGTAGCGCCGGTCGCCCGGTGCGGGTGGGCGCGCTTTCGCGAGGGTGGGTGGGCGCGCACGGTGGCGGTGTCGTGGTCGCCTACGTGGCCTGTCGCCGCGATGGCCGCCCACGTGGCGGCTTTCGTGTGCGCCCACCTTCGAAGGCCCGGTCGGCCGGAACTCCGCGTCGTCGGACGGCGCGATCTTGGGCGATCGTAGCCGTCCGCGGGTATCCGATAACCCAAGGTTTTCCAGGAAAGATAGATCACGGACGATGATCCGCCGCCGGACGGCAATCAGGAATCAAGATCGCCCCGAAAGCCGCCATTGCCCAAGATCGCCGGCGAGTCGGGGTGACGACCCTGGCGAGACCGGCGTGACGGCCGCGAGCAACGCCCCGGGCGCCTGGCGATCACCATCGCGACCACCCACCCGGAGCGAGTGGCAGCACACGCGGGGGTGTCCAACCGATCTGAGCCCGGCGGGCGCGGCACAGGCCGGAGTGGGCAGTAGGCGCGCGCCGACCGGACGGAACGGTCCTGATGAGACGGGCACGAGGACACGCGTACCACAAAGGAGTGAAACGCGGACCTGGTGGGGTCAGCTCAGGACGATGGGGTCGAAGATCTTGGCGAAGGTCTGCTGTTCCTCGGCCGTGTTGAAGCCGGCGTAGTAGTGCAGGCGGGCGTAGTCGGCGTCGCTCGGGAAGACCAGGGAGCTGTTCGCGACCGCCTCCAGGTAGGTGCGGTCGTCGCCGGACCCGGTGGCGGCGTCCTTGCGGATCCGCTCCTGGGCGGCCGGGACCGGGCAGACGTAGTTGATGTACCCGGCCAGGGACGCCGCGTTCTCCACCTCGTAGAAGAAGTCGATCAGCATGAGGGCGTCGACCGGGTTGGCGGCGGTCACCGGGATCGCGAGGTTGTCGGTCCAGATGGTTCCGCCCTCGTCCGGGATGACGAACTTCAAGTTCGTGCCGTCGGAGATGTTCTTCTGGAAGATGTCCCCGGACCAGGCCTGCGAGATCCAGATCTCGCCCTTGCCGAGGGCGTCGAGGTAGTCCTGCTCGTAGTAGTTGCGGACGATGCCGGCGTCCTTCTGCTGGCGGAGCTTGGCGGCGGCCTTGCGCCAGTCGGCCTCGGTGGACCGTCCGGGGGTGATGCCGGCCGCCAGCATGCCGAAGTTGGCCAGCTCGGTGATGTCGGACATCATGCCGACCTTGCCCCTGTATCGGGGGTTCCACAGGTCGTCGAGGCTGGTGATCGGGCCGTCGACCTTGTCCGGGTCGTAGGCGATGCCGGTGATCCCGGAGGCCCACGGCACGCTGAACACGTTGGCCGGGTCGAACGACTCCTCGGTGTACTTCGCGGCGGCGTTCGCGGTGAAGCTCGGCAGGCGGGTGTGGTCGAGCGGGGCCAGGAAGCCGGCTGAGCGGAAACGGCCGAACTGGATGCCGTTGGTGATCACCATCAGGTCGTAGCCGATCGGCTTCCCGGCCGAGAGCTGTGGCTGCACCTTGGCGAACCAGGGGCCCATCTCCTGGATGACCTCTTCGTAGTTCACCGTGATGCCGGTCCGCCTGGTGAACTTCGTCAGTTCCGGCTTCGACGGGTCCATGTAGAGGGGCCAGTTGGCGAAGTCGACCGTGCCGTTCTGCTTGCGGCCCTCCCAGAAGGTGCCGAGCGCGGAGCCGGAGGCCGCCTCGGGCCGGGTCTGGCCGGGGACACCGCACGCGGCCAGCGCCCCGCCGAGCGCGGACAGGCCACCGATCCGGAGAGCGTCGCGGCGGCCGAGGCGTTGCTGGGTGATGCCGCGGCGCAGGGACGGGTCGGCGGTGGTGCGGTGGAACATCGGACTCCTCGTGCCGGCGGCGGCCCGGTTCGGGCCTGACCAGCAACGCTACGTCGGCGACCGGCCGGTAACCATGTGATGAATTCGGCCGATCAGTTGATCTTGACGGGACGTTCATCCATGCCGGATGAGGTGCCGGGAAGTCACCGTGGCGACGCTCGGGACGGTAGCCCGCATCCTTGAGGAGGACTACATGACCGGCTATAACGCGCCGACCGACCCCCGTCCGAGTCCCACCGTGAACGCTGGAAAACTGTGGGCCGGCGGCGCGGCCACCGCGGCCGTGGCGGCCCTCATCGCGATCGCCGGCGTCCTGCTCGGCCGCGGCCTGTTCAACGTCGACGTGCTCGCCCCGAAAGGCCAGGGTGTCTGGGGCGACGCCTCCACCGGCTGGTACGCCCTGGGCGCCGCGCTGGCCGCGCTCGCCGCGACCGGCCTGATCCATGTGCTGATCATCACCACGCCCCGGCCGATGCGGTTCTTCGGCTGGGTCATGGCCCTGGCCACCGTGGTGGCGATGCTCGCGCCGTTCGTCACCGAGGAGTCGCTCGGCTCCCGGGTGTTCACGGCCGGGCTCAACTTCATTCTCGGTGTCGCGATCGGCTCACTGGTCGCGGGCACCGCCAAGACCGCGATCGTGCCGGTGCCCGCCCATCCGGCGCCCCGGCCCTACCCCCGTCCGTACCGCTGAGGATCTTCACCCCGGAGGGATGACTATGGCGACCATGACGTCTCCACCGGACGCGGGTGAGGAGCCCGCGTTCCACGTGCTGTCGGTTCCGGAGGCCCTCGCGGCCGAGAAGGTCGACGGACAGCGCGGCCTGAGCGCCGAGGAGGTGGTAATTCGGCGCGAGAGGTACGGACCGAACCGTTTCGCCGAGGCGAAGAAGGAGCCGTGGTGGCGCGCCTTCCTCCGGCAGTACGCGGACCCGATGCAACTGGTGCTGCTCGCCGCCGGTATCGGCAGCCTCTACCCGCTCAAGCAGTGGGGCACCGGCATCATGCTGATCGCCCTGACGCTGCTGAACGCGGCGCTCGGCCTGCAGCAGGAGGGCAAGGCGGCGGCCGCCATCGACGCCCTGCAGAAAATGATGATCATCAAGGCCAAGGTGCGCCGGGACGGCGCGCTGGCCGAGGTGCCGGCCGAGGAGCTGGTCCCGGGCGACGTGGTGGTGATGGAGGCCGGCGACGTGGTGCCGGCCGACGGGCGACTGTTGCGCGCGGCCACGCTGGAGATCGACGAGTCGGCGCTGACCGGTGAGAGCCTGCCGGTGGCCAAGGACGTGGACGCGGTCAAGTCGGCCGACACCCCGCTGGGCGACCGGTCCGACATGGCCTACATGAACACCAACGTCACCCGCGGCACGGGCGAACTGCTGGTCACCGCGACCGGCATGGTCACCGAGGTGGGCCGGATCTCCGGCATGCTGCAGACCGAGAAGGACGCGGAGACGCCGCTCACCCGGCAGCTCAGCAAGCTCACCAACCAGATCCTGGTGATCGCCGGCTTCGCCCTGGTGGCCTCGGTGCTCATCAACCTGGCCCGGGGCAACGAGTTCACCGTGGTGTTCACCGCGGCGGTGGCGTTCGCCGTGTCGGCCATCCCGACCGGTCTGCCCGCCGTGGTCACCACGATCCTGTCGCTCGGCACGCAGTTGCTGGCCAAGTCCAACGCGATCGTGAAGCGGCTGCGCTCGACCGAGACGCTCGGCTCCACCTCGGCGATCAACTCCGACAAGACCGGCACGCTGACGCTCAACCAGATGACCGCGATCGAGATGGCCATCCCGGGGCACCGCTACACCGTCTCCGGCGGCGGCTACTCGATCGACGGCGTGATCAAGCGGGTGGCCGGCGAGGGGGACGTCGATCTCGAGGAGTACCTGCTGCCGATGGTGCTGGCCTCGGACGCGGTGGTCACCGACGGCAACCTGATCGGCGACCCGACCGAGGGCGCGCTGGTGGTGCTCGCCGAGAAGGGCGGCATCGACTCGGCGACCACCCGGGAACGGTACCCGCGGGTGGCCGAGCTGCCGTTCGACGCGGCGTACAAGATGATGGCGACCTTCCACCGGATGACCGGCCCGGACGGCGCCGAGGTGATCCGCTGCTTCGTCAAGGGCGCGCCGGACCAGGTGCTGGCCCGCTCAACCGTGGCCGACGAGATGGGCGTGAAATATCTGGCCGAGAACACCCGCCTGGGCCGGCAGGGGCTGCGGGTGCTGGCCACCGCCCGCCGCGACTTCGACCCGGCGACCTTCGACCCGGGCGCCGACCTGCTCACCCTGCTCGACGGGCTGACCCCGCTGTCGCTGATCGGCATCGTCGACCCGCCCCGCCCGCAGGCTCAGGCCGCGATCGCCCAGGCGCACTCGGCCGGCATCGAGGTCCGCATGATCACCGGCGACCACGCGGTCACCGCCGCGGCCATCGCCGGCAAGCTGGGCATCCGCGGCCGGGCGATCACCGGCGCCGAGTTCGGAGCGATGAGCGACGAGGAGGTGGACCGGGAGATCGACGGGATCGGCGTGATCGCCCGGGTCACCCCGGAGCACAAGGTACGGCTCGTCGAGGTGCTCAAGCGCAAGGGCCACATCGTCGCGATGACCGGCGACGGCGTGAACGACGCGCCGGCGCTGAAGAAGGCGGACATCGGCATCGCGATGGGGATCACCGGCACCGAGGTCAGCAAAGAGGCCGCCGCCATGATCCTCACCGACGACGACTTCGCCACCATCGTGAAGGCCGTCGAGCTGGGCCGGGCCCTCTACGCCAACCTGAAGAAGTACATCTTCTTCCAGATCGGCGTACTGATCGGCATGGTGGTCACCTTCCTGGCGGCCAGCATCGGCAACATCGCCGCGGGTGTGCCGTTCCTGCCGTTGCAGAGCCTCTGGCTGAACTTCACCACGCAGGTGTTCCAGGCCGTGGGGCTCGGCTACGGCAAGGCCGAGGCCGACATCATGCAGCGCAAGCCGCGCAAGTCCGACGAGCCGCTGCTGAGCCGCAGCTCGCTGGGCTGGCTCAGCTTCATCGGCCTGGTGATGGGCGTGGTCACCCTCGCGGTGATCTGGTGGGCCGACGACAGGTACGGCCTGGACCCGGGCCGCACCATGGGCCTGACCGCCTTCTCGATCGCCAACCTGGCGTTCTCCCTCACCGCGCGCAGTGAGCTCCGGTCGGTGTTCAGCCTGGAGACCTTCGACGACCGGCGGTTCCTGATCACCACCGGGATGTCGGCGGCCGCCATCCTGCTGGGCACCGAGCTGGGCCTGTTCCAGAAGATCCTGCACACCACCAGCCTGGACCTGGGTCAGTGGCTGATCTGCCTGGTGGCCGGCTCGATCGTGATCCTGCCTACCGAGATCCGTAAGGCGGTCTTCCGGCGGCGGGCCGCGAGACACACCGCCGCGGTGGCGTGATGGGCATGCCGGGGCTGTTGCAACTGGGCGACGTGGCGATCGGCGCGGCCATCCGCACCGGGGAACGGGCCGGCGAGACACTGACCCGGCTCCGGGACCAGGCCCGGGCGCGGATCAAGGAGGCCCGGCTCGACGATCTCACCGATCTCGCCGAGCTCGGCGCCTCCGAACGCAACCGGGTGATCGAGAACGCCATCACCGCGCTGGCCACCTCGCGGATCGTCGACCGGGTCGTGGAGATCCAGCTGGCCCGGGTGCTGGAGCTGCTGGAACGGGAGCCGGACCGGATCCGGGCCCTGATGCGGGGGCAGCGCGACAGCATGGTCGGCGACGTGGTGGGCCGCGTGCGGGCGGGCGCGGCGGCCGGTGACGCCGTCGTGGACCGGATCACTCTGCGGATGACAGGTCGCGGTCAGCTCATCGATCCGACGACATGAGCGAGTACGCCGGGCTGGTGAGCCGGTTCCTGGCGTACACGGTGGACGCGGTCGTGGTGGCCGTGTTCACGGGTGGGGCGACGCTCGTCTTCGGGGTGGTCGCCGCCATCGTCGGTTCCGGGGCGTGGGAGCTGGCCCGGCTGGTCGTGACCTCCTACCTGGTGCTGCTGCCCGCGGCGCTGGCGCTCTACTGCGCCGTCTTCTGGATGCTGGCCGGCCGGACACCAGGAATGGCGTTCCTCGGCCTGCGCGTGGTGCGTGCCGACGGGCGTACGCCGGGCTGGATCGCCTCGTTCCTCCGTGGCCTGATGCTGGCGTACTTCCCGATCGGGGCGCTGTGGCTGCTGATCGACCGGCGGCGGCAGGCCCTGCACGACAAGGTCGCCCGCACCTCGGTGGTGCGGGCGACCCCGGAGCCGACGGCACAATGAACATGGGACGCGCCGGCCACCGTGGCTCGAAGCCTCACGGTGACCGGCGCGGGCCTGTCCGGGCCGGTGGTCAGCGACCCAGGATGCGGGCCTTCTGCTCCTGGAACTCCTGCTCGGTGAGCACCCCCTGAGCCTTCAGCTCGCCCAGCCGCTGGAGCTGTTCGAGCTGGGCCGAGGTGTCGTCCACCGGCGGAGGCGGCGGCGGAGGTGCCGACTCGTAGTACTGCGGCTGCTGGGGAGGAGGCGCCTGTTGGGCCCACCGGCCCGCCTGCCTCCGGGAGACCCGGTTGGACACCGCGGTCGCCGTGCCGGCGACCACCGCGGTCCGTGCCATGCCACGCAACAGTCCGGGCATCGCGATCACCTTCCCTGGAGGGAGGCCGCCACGGCCTCCTCGGTCTCGTCGAGGGCCGCCATCAGCGCCTGCACCGGGATCCGCCCGCCCGCCACCAGATGCGCCCCGTTACGGCGCAGGGTGGTGGCCAGCGGCGCCGCCCACAGGTTCTCGTACACCAGGATCACCGCGGCCGATCCCTCCTCCAGGACGCCGGCGATGTCGTGCAGGTCGTCGCCGCCGAGCATGCCGGACGCGGCGCCCTGGAAGACGCCGAAGCCGCTCAGGTCGATCTCCTTGTGTTCGAAGGCGGTCACGCCGCCGCCGTGCTCCTTGCGGACGAAGAGGATGTCCAGCACCCGGATGATCTGCCGGTCCACCAGGTCCATCAGCAGCGGCAGCGCCGTCCCGTTCAGGCTCCCCTCGGGGAACTCGACGCACAGGTAGTCGACCGGGCCCATCTCGCCCAGTTCCGTTCCGCTCATGTCAGCCTCCCGCTCATCGCTTCCCCCAGCTCGTTCGCGCCCGATGTCATCGTGTTCAGCGTGCTGGGCCGCGGACCGGGCCACGTCATCCGCCGAGGGTGAACTCCGGAGGGCACCGGAACCGCCGGTACGCCGTGGGGAGGGGTTCATCCACGCCGGATGAGGTGCCTTCAGGGGCGCGCGAGGAACCGTCGGCAGGGGCCGGTAGAACGCCGGCCGTCGATTTTCCGGCCGGCGAGGAGCAGACCATGACCATTCCGCCGAGCGAAGCACCACCGACCGCTTCCCCGGACGGTACCGGCCCGGAGGACGAGCGTGTGGAGGAAACGGCGCGGGTGGACGTACCCGGCTCCGAGGAGATCGAGCGGCTCCGGGCGGAAGTGACCGCTCTGCGCGCCCAGCTCGAAGGGGAGCGGCGCCGAAGGCCGTCGCGCGGTGGCGCGATCCGCCGGGGCGTGGCCGCCGTGCTCGCCGCCGTGGCCGCCTTCGCGCTGGTGACCAGCGTCGTCGGGCTGTGGGGGGCGACGACCACGCTGAACACCGACCGGTGGGTGGCCACCGTCGCGCCGCTGCCGCAGGACCCGAAGGTGAACGCGGCCGTCGCCGAGTACTCCACCACCGAGGTCTTCCGCCTGCTCGACGTGGAACAGCGGCTGCGCACCGTGCTGCCCGAACAGGCCGCGTTCGTGGCCGGGCCGCTCACCGCGCAGATCCGCGAGCAGGTCCGCAAGACGGTGCAGAACGTGCTGGGCAGCGACCGTTTCCAGGTGATCTGGGTGGAGCTGAACCGGCAGTTGCACCAGCGGGTGATCGACGTCCTCGAGGGGGAGAGCAGTGTCGTCACGGCCCGGGAGAACGGTATCCAGATCGACCTGCTGCCCCTGATCAACCAGGTGCTGCGGCAGCTCAGCGACCAGCTGCCGACCCTCTTCGGCAAACAGATCACGCTGCCCGACCTGAGCAGTGGCGCCATCCCGGAGAATCTGCGGCTGCGGGTCGAGGAGGCGCTCGGGGTGACGTTGCCGGCCGACTTCGCCACGTACACCATCGACGGCGCCGGGCACCTGTGGGAGGTCCAGCAGGCCGTCGCCTCGGCGAAACGGTATCTGGCGCTGTTCGTGGCCGGGACGATCCTGCTGCTGCTGGCCGCGTTCGTGGTGTCGCCGGGGCGCCGCCGGACAGCGGTGCAGTTCGGGCTCTGGCTGGTGGTCGCGGCCGTGACGGTCACCGCGGTGCTGCGCGTGGTGCGCCGGGAGATCATCGAGACGGTGCCGGCCGGGGTCTACCGCGACGGGGTGGACGCGGCCATGACCACGGTGCTCGGCCTGCTCCGGGAGCGGGGCACGCAGCTCATCGTGATCGGTACGGCGATCGCGCTGCTGGCGTACCTCGCCGGTCCGGGCCGGTTCGCGGTGTGGGCGCGCCACTGGGTGGCGCGGTGGACGGCGGCCGGCTGGCGGCGGGCCCGGGCCGGTTCGGTGGTGGTCGCGGCCCGGGGACCCGGCTTCATCGCCCGGAATCTCGACGCGGTACGGGTGGGTGGGCTCGTCGTGGCGATCCTGCTGGCCCTGGTGCTGTCCTCGTGGACGTCGCTGCTGGTGATCGTGGTGCTGCTGGCGGCGTACGAGGTGGCGGTCACGCTGATCGCGCGCCGGCACGCCCAGGTGGAACCGACGCCGCCGCCGGCCCTCGGCTGAGGACGGGCGGCGGCTGTTCGCAACGTACGGCTCAGACGTCCGTGACGGCCTCCAGCCGGCCGTCACGGACCGCCGCGGTGAAGGCCGCGTGGTCGGCCTCGACCTGGTCGGCGTACGACTCGGCGTACGCCACCAGGGCCTTGTCGAACCGGTCGCGGGAACCCAGGTACGCCGCGATCGCGATCCGGTCCCCGCCGCACGCGTGCGCCCGGGCCAGGGTCCAGGAGCACAGACCCCCGTACGCCTTCAGTGTCCGGGTGTCCATCTCCTGGACCGTGGCGCCGCCCTTCCAGTCGCGCAGCTGGCGTACGTAGAAGTCGCGGGTCCGGCCGTCGAACCCCTCGACCCGGTGCCAGCCCAGGAAGATGTCGCTGGCCGCCTGCATGATCCGCTGACCGGCCACCACCCGGCGGCCCTCGTTGCCGAGGTCCGTCCCGCCGGGCCGCGGCACCAGCCCGCGCAGCACCGACGGCCCGGCCTCCTTGACCTGCAACAGCAGCGGGTCGTCCGGGTCCCGGCCGGTCAGCAGCACGATCCAGCAGCGGGTGCCGACGCTGCCGACACCGACCACCTTGCGGGCCATGTCGACGAACTGGAACGCGTCGAACAGCCGCCGCCGGTCGTCGGCGAGGCTGTCGCGGTACCCGGCCATCAGGTCGATGATCTGCGCCTCGAGCTGCTTGCGGGTCACGTCCGGCACCAGGTCCCCGACCGGTACCAGCAGCGGCGGGTCGGCGACGATCCGCCGGCGCCCGTCCACCTCGACGGTCAGTTTCCGGTACGCCTGGAGGCTGGTCCGGGTGCGTGCCTTCGCCCCGGCCCGGGCCAGCCGTTCCTGGCGGGTGCGGGTGAGCTGGTCGCCGAGCTGCTCGCGCAACTCGTCGAGGTCGGCCCGGGCGTACCAGAGGTCCAGCGTTCGCATGGCCGCGAAGCGGGTCATCGCCTCCCGGTAGGAGCGCACCGACGCCTCCACGATCGCGGCGCGGTCCCGGCGTTTGAACCCGTTCTCCCGGCCGGCCAGCGCGAGGCTGGTGGCCAGGCGTTTGACGTCCCATTCGAACGGGCCCGGATGCGTCTCGTCGAAGTCGTTGAGGTCGAAGACGAGACGCCGTTCCGGGGAGGCGTAGAGGCCGAAGTTGAAGATGTGCGCGTCCCCGCAGAGCTGGGTGTCCAGCTCGGTCGAGGGTGCGGCGGCCAGGTCCCGGGCCATCAGCTCCGCGGTGCCGCGGTAGAAGGCCAGCGGGGACGCCATCATCCGCCCGTGCCGGATCGGCAGCAGCTCCGCGAGCCGGTCGCCCTCCTGGCCGGTGAGCACGCCGACCGGGTCCGGCCGGCCGGCGGCCGGTTCGTATGCGGCGTGCGCGGCGGGCGGGACGCGCTTGCGCGCCTCCCGCCCGGTCTCCGCGCGCGACGCCGGGTCAGGGCGTCGCGCCACCGAACGCCTCCAGGAGGATGTCCCGCTCGCCCTCCGTCAGGTTGGTGGCGATCAGCTGCTTGTGCAGGCCGTGGAATCGTTCGCCGAGCCGGTCCAGGTTGCCCTGGTCGGTCACCAGGAACAGCGCCGAGGTGCCCTCGGTGATCTCGGCCCGGATGGTCTCCAGCTGCTGGCGGTCGATGCCGGTGCCCTCGGTGGCCTTGACCAGGGCGCCGATGCCCGCGCCGACCGCCGCGCCGGCGACCGGGACGAGGAAGAGGCCGCCGATCACGATTCCCCAGAAGGCGCCCCAGCCGGTGTACCGGTGGCCGCTCTCGTGCTCGTGGTGGGTCTCCGGGGCGGCCGCGCCCTGCGGCCAGCTGACCACCGCGTAGTCGATGATCTTGACGAGGCCCTCGTCGCGGGCGTGCCGGAGGATGCCGGCGGCCTGTTCCGCACGCTGCGGGTCGTCGAACTTCCATACCGTGAACGTGGTCATGGGGGTTCTCCTCCTCGGGGGTCAGGGACGGGGCCGTCCCGAACGGGTCCGTTTCTCGCCGGGGGGTCCGCCGGCGAGCAGGTCGTTGATCCAGCGGGTCGACGGGTCGATGTCCACCAGCAGGCCCTTGGCGAGCAGGGTCAGCGGGATGGCCAGCAGTGCGCCGAGCGCGCCCAGCACCCAGGCCCAGAAGATCAGCGACAGGAACGAGACGGTGGCGGAGAGGCCGACCGCGTCGCCCACGATCTTGGGCTGGATGATCGACTGGATGATGAAGTTGACCACGCAGTAGAGCGCGATCACGGCCAGCATCAGGTCGGGGCCGCCCTGGAGCAGGCCGAGCAGGGCCGGTGGCACCAACCCGATGATGAAACCGATGTTCGGGATGTAGTTGGTGATGAACGACAGCAGGCCCCACAGCAGCGGCAGCGGGATGCCGAGCCACCACAGCAGCGCCACGTCGAACACCGCCACGATCAGCCCGAACACCGTGCACACCAGCAGGTAGCGCCGGGTGCCCTGGGCGAACGAGCGCAGTGCCCCGACCACCTGCGGGCGTTCCGCGACGGTGCCCCGCAGCCGGGCCGGGAATTCCACCGCGTCGATGCACATGAACAGCAGCACGGCCAGCAGGAAGATCGAGTCGGACAGGATCGAGGCCAGACCGCCGAAGAGGGATCCGACCAGGTCCAGCACGGTGCCGGCGTCGGCGCCGGAGACCGCGGACCGCACCTGCTCGACCTCGATGCCGAACGAGCTGAGAGTCTGGACCAGGTCCTCGCGGATGCCCGCGAACTGGGCCTGGTACTGCGGAAGCAGGTCGATCAGCTGGGACACCGAGACCAGCAGCGCCCCGCCGAGTGCGAACAGTCCCACGTAGACGGTCAGCACGGTGACGGTCATGGCCACCCAGGACGGTGCGCGGTGGCGGCGCATCCACTCGGTGAGCGGGCTGACCGTCACCGCGAGCATGAGTGCCAGGAAGACCGGTCCGACGAGGTCCGACACGCCGCGCAGGCCGGCCACCACCACCACGAGACAGGCGGTGCCGAGCAGAACGATCACCCCGCGCGGTAGGCCCGCCTGGCCGCCTCGGCCGTTGTAGTGGTCACGCGCGGCGAGCCGCGGCAAGAGCCGCGGCTGCCGGGCGACCAGGCGGGTCATGGTCCGCTCCGGCCGGGACCGCCTCCTCGATCGGTCCCGGCCGGGCGAACGTCAGTACTTGATCTCACGACCGTGCGCGGTCAGGGCGTAGATCACCAGAACGTCGATGGCGATCACGATGCTGGACCACACCGGGTAGGCCGGGAGGAACGCCAGGTTGGCCAGCGCGCTGAGCACGGCGATGATGACGCCGACCACGCGAGCCCACATCTGGCCCGCGAGGAGGCCGAGCCCGGTGCCGACCGCGATCAGGCCGATCACGATGTGCGTCCAGCCGTAGGCGGTGAAGTTCACCGGCACGACAAGGCCGTTCGAGGTGGTCAGAAAGAAGTCTTCACGGAACAGGGCGACCACCCCTTCGATCGCCTGAAATGCGCCGAGCATCAGCAGCATGACGCCGGCGAAGACCACCATCCCCACCCAGCCGGTAGGCTGGCGCCGCCCGGCGGCCGCGTAGTTCTCCGCCTGTCGCGGCTCTGTGTTGGTCATGGTTATTCTCCCTCGTCAACGGGGTTGTCCGGTTGTGGTCCGATCATGTGGCGGGACCGGTGGCCGCCACGCCATCCGTGGCGGATGAAACCCCGGTCAGACGGCGGAGGCAGACGACCTCCACGCCGGACCGGTCCAGACGGGTGAGCAGCTTCTCCAGGTCGGCGTCCGAGAGCCTGCCGCGGATCGTGCTCTGTCGTGGGAGGGTGCGCCAGCGCAGGTCGCCCAGCGCCATGCGTAGCAGGGGGCCGAGGAAACCCCGGACCCGGATCTCGTATCGCTCCTGCATGGCCTGCCCCCTCCGCCGGTGACTGTCGGTAGCAGTCACCTTTCACGACGTGACCCCGGCTGACTTCATCCGCTCGGAATGAGGAATGCCGACGGGCTCCGTGGCTGACTGATCGGGACGCCGCAGTGCCCCGTTGCGGCGGCACGACAGTGACAGCACATGGGTACGGAAGGAGAGGACCATGGCGATTCTGATAGCCATCGGTTATTCCGACGAGACCACGGCGACGGCGGCGTCGCTGGAGGCGAATCGGCTGGCCAAGGATTTGATCATCCAGCCGGACGCGATCGCGACGATCATCCGCGACAAGGAGGGCAAGTTCCACGTCACCACGAACCACCACGCCGTGGCGGGCGGGACCACGTGGGGCATGTTCTGGGGTCTGCTCTTCGGGATGCTGTTCTTCATCCCGGTGCTCGGCATGGCGGTCGGCGCCGGCCTCGGCGCCCTCACCGGCAAGCTGACCAAGGGCGCCATCAACAAGGAGTTCCAGGAGCGCATCCGCGAGGAGCTGCAGCCGGGCACGTCGGCGCTGTTCCTGGTGGTCGAGGCGGTCACGCCGGACAAGGCGGTGGAGGCGCTCAGCAAGTTCGGTGGCACGGTGCTCAAGTCGTCGCTGTCGAAGGAGACCGAGGCCGAGCTCCAGGACGCCCTGCACGGTGGCGAGCAGCAGTAAGGTTTCCCGACCCGGACGCCGCCCGAGATCGGGTGGCGTCCGTCGTATATGAGGACGAGAGGACGGAGAGGACCCGAGATGGCGATCGGCGACTGGGCGCCGGGAGTGAGAGCCGCCGCCGGGTACAAACCGGCCTGGCTGCCGAAGGACCTGGTGGCCGGGATCGTGCTGACCACCCTGCTCGTGCCGCAGGGCATGGCGTACGCCGAGCTGGCCGGCCTGCCGCCGATCACCGGGTTGTACACCTCGATCCTGTGCCTGCTGGCGTACGCGGTCTTCGGGCCGTCGAAGATCCTGGTCCTCGGCCCGGACTCGTCTCTCGGCCCGATGATCGCCGCGGTGGTCCTGCCGCTGATCGTCGCGGACGGCGACCCGGCCAAGGCGGTGGCCCTGGCCTCGGTGCTCGCCCTGCTGGTCGGGGTGATGATGACGGTGGCAGCGGTCGCGAAACTCGGATTCGTGGCCGACCTGCTGTCGCATCCCACCCAGATCGGATACATCAACGGCCTGGCCCTGACCATCCTGATCGGGCAGCTGCCGAAGCTGTTCGGGTTCTCGGTCGACGCCGACGGGCTGATCGACGAGGCGGTGGGCTTCGTACGCGGTGTCGCCGCCGGGGAGACGCTGCCGGTGGCGCTGGTCATCGGCGCCGGCGGCCTGGCCGTCATGCTGCTGCTGCAACGCTTCCTGCCGAAGGTCCCCGGCATTCTGGTCGCGGTCCTCGGCGCCACCGTGGCGACGTCGGTGTTCGGGCTGGCCGACCACGGCGTCGACGTGGTCGGGCCGCTGCCGCGGGGCTTCCCGCCGCTGACCATCCCGCACATCGACTGGTCGGATCTGGGCATCCTGGCGGCCGGCGCGCTCGGCATCACCCTGGTGTCGGTCACCGACACCATCTCCACGGCGTCCGCCTTCGCCGCCCGTACCGGGCAGGAGGTGCGCGGCAACCAGGAGATGGCCGGCATCGGGGCGGCCAACCTGGCGGCCGGACTGTTCCAGGGCTTCCCGGTCAGCACCAGCGGCTCACGGACCGCGGTGGCCTTCCAGTCCGGCGCCCGTAGCCAGTTGACCGGCGTGGTCGGCGCGGCGGCCATCACGCTGCTGCTGGTCCTCGCGCCGGGGCTGCTGCGGAACCTGCCGCAGCCGATGCTGGCGGCCGTGGTGATCGCCGCCTCGCTGTCGCTGGCCGACCTGGGCGGGATGCGGCGGCTGTGGCGGCAGCGGCGGGTGGAGTTCAGCCTGGCGCTGGCCGCGTTCCTGGGCGTGGCGCTGCTGGGTGTGCTGCCCGGCATCGCGGTCGCGGTCGCGCTGTCGGTGCTCAACGTCTTCCGGCGGCTGTGGTGGCCGTACTCGACCGAGCTGGGCCGCCCGGACGGGGTGGCCGGCTACCACGACGTGCGCTCCTACCCGGACGGCGTGCGGTTCCCGGGGCTGGTGCTGTTCCGCTTCGACGCGCCGCTGATCTTCGCGAACGCCCGCGCGTTCCGCGAGGAGATCCGGCACCTGTCGCACGCCGAGCCGGCGCCGCAGTGGATCGTGGTGGCGGCCGAGCCGATCACCGACATCGACACCACCGCGGCCGACATGCTCGAGGACCTCGACGAGGAGCTCAACGCACGCGGGATCTCGCTGGTGTTCGCCGAGATGAAGGACCCGGTGCGGACCAAGATCGACCGGTACAAGCTGACCCGCACCATCGACCCGGAGCACTTCTACCCGACGATCGAGGACGCGGTGGCCGCTTTTCACTCCCGGCGGGGGAAGTGACCGAGGCCCCTCGGGGCCGAGCCTGGCGGTATGGCCATCAACGAGACGGGCGCCGAGCTGCGGCGCCTCCACGACGCCGACACCCACGCCGTGCCGTGGCGGAAGTGGGGACCGTACCTCAGCGAGCGGCAGTGGGGCACGGTCCGCGAGGACTACAGCCCGGGCGGTGACGCCTGGGGGTATCTCAGTCACGACGCCGCGCGGTCCCGGGCGTACCGGTGGGGCGAGGACGGCATCGCCGGGTTCTGCGACGACGGGCAGTCGCTCTGCCTGGCCGTCGCGCTGTGGAACGGCCGGGACCCGATCCTCAAGGAGCGGTTCTTCGGCCTGACCAACTCCGAGGGCAACCACGGCGAGGACGTCAAGGAGTACTGGTTCTACGTCGACGCCACCCCCACCCACTCCTACCAGCGGATGGTCTACAAATACCCGCAGGAGCCGTTCCCGTACGAGGATCTGATCGTCACCAACCGCGACCGCGGGCGGCGCGACTACGAGTACGAGCTGCTGGACACCGGGATCTTCGCGGAGGACCGGTACTTCGACGTCGTCGTGGAGTACGCCAAGGACGGCCCGGAGGACGTCCTCGGCCGGATCACCGTGCACAACCGGGGCCCGGAGCCCGCGCCGCTGCGCGTGCTGCCCACCCTGTGGTTCCGCAACACCTGGTCGTGGGACCGGCCGGAGCCGAAACCGGCGCTGCGGGCCGTCGACGGCGGCGTCGAGGCGGTCCACCACAAACTCGGCGCCCGCCGGTTCGAGGTGCTCGGCGACCACCCGCTGCTGTTCACCGAGAACGAGACCACCGGCACCGGCCGCTACGGCAAGGACGCCTTCCACCGGTACGTGGTGGACGGCGACACCGGCGCGGTGAACCCGGACGGCACCGGCACGAAGGTGGCCGCCGACGTGGACGCCGAGGTGCCGGCCGGCGGTTCGGTCACCGTCCGGTTCCGGCTGTCCGACCGGCCGTCCGCCGGCGACGTGACGGCCTTCGACGAACTGGTGGACCGGCGCCGGGCCGAGGCCGACGAGTTCTACGACGTGCTGCTCGACCCGCGGCTCGGCGAGGACGAGCGGCAGGTGGCCCGGCAGGCGCTGGCCGGCATGCTGTGGAGCAAGCAGTACTTCGGCTACGACGTGGAGCGCTGGCTCGCCGAGCACGGCCGCGACCCGCTGGACGCCAGGGGGACCCGCAACGGCGACTGGTTCCACATGATCTGCCACGACGTCATCTCGATGCCGGACAAGTGGGAGTACCCCTGGTTCGCGGCGTGGGACCTGGCGTTCCAGTCGATCGCGCTGGCGGTGGTCGACCGGTCCTTCGCCAAGGACCAGCTCGATCTGCTGCTCAGCCGCCGCTACCTGCATCCCAACGGCCAGATCCCGGCGTACGAGTGGAACTTCAGCGACGTGAACCCGCCGGTGCACGCCTGGGCAACCTACCTGGTCTACGAGCTGGACAAGGCCCGCAACGGCCGGGGCGACCACGACTGGCTGGAGGCGATCTTCCACAAGCTCGCGCGGAACTTCACCTGGTGGGTGAACCAGAAGGACCACGACGGCAACAACGTCTTCCAGGGCGGCTTCCTCGGGCTGGACAACATCGGCGTGTTCGACCGCAGCGCCCCGCTGCCCACCGGCGGCTACCTGGACCAGGCCGACGGCACCGCGTGGATGGCCCTCTACTGCCAGAGCATGCTGTCGATCGCGCTGGAGCTGTCCCAGCGGGACCCGGTCTACCTGGAGCAGGCGCAGCAGTACTTCGAGCATTTCGCCTGGATCGCGGTGGCGGTCAACCGCGAGCACGGCAGCGCGGCCATGTGGGACGAGGAGGACGGCTTCTTCTACGACCTGCTTCGGCTGCCCGACGGCGGCGCCCAGCGGCTGCGGGTGCGCTCGCTGGTCGGCCTGCTCCCGCTGGCCGCCGCGACCGTGTACTCCAGCGGCACCACCGCCCGCTACCCGCAGCTCATCGAGGGCATCCAGGACTTCCTGGACCGGCACCCCAGTGTCACCTCGGTGCTGAGCCGGGGCCGGATGCAGGGCCGGCACGGCGAGCACCTGCTGGCGCTCTTCGACGAGCAGCGGCTGCGGCGGATCCTGACCCGGCTGCTCGACGAGGAGGAGTTCCTCAGCCCGTACGGGATCCGGTCGCTGTCGAAGCACCACGCCGAGCACCCGTTCGAGTTCCGGGTCGGTGACCAGACGTTCGGGGTGTCGTACCAGCCGGCGGAGTCGGACAGCGGCATGTTCGGCGGCAACTCCAACTGGCGCGGGCCGATCTGGTTCCCGGCCAACATCCTGATGGTCCGGGCGCTGATGAATCTGTACGTCGGCTACGGCGACGAGTTCACCGTCGAGTGCCCGACCGGCTCCGGGGTGAAGATGACGCTGTTCGAGGTGGCGCGGGAGATCTCCGGTCGGTTGACCAGGATTTTCCTGCCCGGCCCGGACGGCCGCCGGCCCTGCTACGGTGGCCAGGAGGTCTTCACCACGGAGCACTGGAAGACCCTGATCACCTTCGCTGAGTACTTCCACGGCGACAACGGGGCCGGCCTGGGAGCCACCCATCAGACCGGCTGGACCGGTCTGGTGGCCGTGTTCCCGAACGTCTTCGCCGGCCTGTCCGGCCCGGACCTGCTCCTCGAGGGCATGGCCGGGGTGCTGCGGCGGGCCCAGGTGGAGGAGGAGGACCGTTGAGCAGGTGGCCGGACACTCCGGTGATCTACGAGATCGGCACCTGGCCGTGGCTGACCGGGTTGAGCCGGCGCTACGGCCGCCCGGTCACGCTCGCCGACGTGCCCGGCGAGGTGTGGGACGAGATCGCGGTGCCCGGGGTCGACGCGGTGTGGCTGATGGGCGTCTGGGAGCGCAGTCCCGCCGGTCTGGCCCTGGCTCAGCACAACGAGGATCTGCAACGGTCGTTCCGGGAGGCGCTGCCCGACCTGGCGCCGGAGGACGTGGTCGGCTCGCCGTACTGCGTGCGCCGCTACCGCACCGACGGGCGGCTGGGCGGGCCGGCCGGGCTCGCGGCGGCCCGGGCGGCTCTGCGTGGGCGGGGAGTCCGGCTGATCCTCGACTACGTGCCCAACCACGTGGCGCCCGACCACCCGGCGGTCTCGCTGAATCCGGAGTGGTTCGTCCGGGGCTCGGACGAGGACCTGGCCGCCGACCCGCGGGGCTGGTTCAGCGCGGGCGAGCAGGTGCTGGCGCACGGCCGGGACCCGTTCTTCCCGCCGTGGCCGGACGTGGCCCAGCTCAACGCGTTCGACCCGGGGCTGCGGGACGCCACGGCGATGGTGCTGGGCGACATCGGCGACCAGTGCGACGGGATCCGCTGCGACATGGCGATGTTGTTCACCAACGAGGTGTTCGCCCGTACCTGGGGGAGGTGGGTGGGGCCGGCGCCGGAGGAGGAGTTCTGGCCGGAGGTCTTCGCCCGGGTCCGCGCCCGGCATCCGGGCCTCGTGCTGATCGCCGAGGCGTACTGGGACATGGAGTGGACCCTGCAACAGCAGGGTTTCGACTTCTGTTACGACAAGCGGCTCTACGACCGGCTGGCACACGAGGACGCCGGGTCGCTGCGCAAGCATCTGGCGGCGGGCCGCGACTTCCAGGACGGCCTGGTGCGGTTCCTGGAGAACCACGACGAGCCGCGGGCCGCCGCGACGCTGCCGGGCGGGCGGGGCCGGGCCGCGGCCGTGGCGATCGCCACCCTGCCGGGCGCCACGCTCTGGCACGACGGCCAGTTCGACGGGCGGCGCACCCGGCTGCCGGTCTTCCTGGCCCGGTTCCCGGACGAGCCGGACGACCCGGAGTCGCGCGACTTCCACCGGCGGCTGCTGTCGGCCGCCGACACGGTCCGCGGGGGCGACTGGCACACCGTGGAGGCGCGGGGCTGGCCGGACAACCCGTCCCACCACGACCTGCTGGCCTGGTCGTGGCGCGACGGGGAGCGGCGGCACCTCGTCGTGATCAACTTCGGGGGCCGGCCGGCCCAGGGGCGGGTGGAGGCGCCGTGGCCGGACCTCGCCGGACGGTCCTGGGAGCTGGCCGATCTCCTGGACGGCCGGGTGTTCACGAGGGACGGTGACGAACTGGCCGAATCCGGGCTGTATGTGGATCTTCTTCCGTGGGATTTTCATCTGCTTACGTTCCGTTAATGACGTCGACACTGAGGGTCACGGGATTATCCGATCCGAACGATGTGCTGAGCGGGTGAGCGAGAAAGTCTGAACGAGAGATCAAACGGGGTGGCTCTTGGAGGTAGCACGTGTCGATAGAACTGATCGTGGATCCACCCAGGACATATGGATCGGACCAGGCCAGCGCGTTGCTCGCCTCCAAGTTCGTGGTCCCGGCCGCGCCACCGTTCATGGTGTCCCGGCCGGGGCTCCTCGACCGGGTCACCGAGGGGGTCGCGGGCCCGGTCACCCTGGTGACCGGCGTGGCCGGCAGCGGAAAGACCCAGCTGCTGGCCGCCTGGGCGCGCGCCCAGGCCGGTGATCGGCCGGTCGCCTGGATCACTCTCGAAGAGGGTGACGAGCAGGCGTCGACCTTCTGGACGTACGTCGCCGAGGGGCTGCGCCGGAGCGGGGTGCAGGTGCCCTCGATCGCCGACGGCGCCGTCACCCGCGCCGTCCTGGGCCGCCTGGCCGCGGCCGTCGCGGACCACCCCACCGACATCGTCCTGATCCTGGACGGCGCCTCCCAGCTGCCCGGGCCGGAGTGGGCGTCCGGGCTGGAGTTCCTGCTGAGCCATGTGGACAATCTGCGGGTCGTCCTCACCGGACGCTGGGACCCGCCGCTACCGCTCTACCGGTACCGCCTCGCCGGTGAGCTGCACGAGCTGCGTACCGCCGATCTCGCCTTCACCTCGGCCGAGGCCACCACCCTGCTCCGGCTGCACGGCGTCGACCTGGGCGCGGACGACACGGCGGTGCTGCTCGAGCACACCGAGGGCTGGGCCGCCGGGATCCGGCTCTGCGCCTGCGCCATGCAGGGCAGCGCCGACCCGGGCCGGCTCGTGCAGACCATCTCGGGGGACGAGTCCACGATCGCCGAGTACTTCATCGGCGAGGTGCTGCGGATCCAGCCTCCGCAGGTGCGGCGTTTCCTGCTGGAGACCAGTGTGCTGGACGCCTTCACCCCGGACCTGGCCGGCGCGGTCACCGAGCGGCCCGACGCCGCCCGGCTGCTGGCCACGCTCACCCGGGAGAACGCCTTCATCCAGCCGGTCGGGGCGGGCGCCGAGGTGTACCGCTACCACCGCCTCTTCGCCGAGCTGCTGCGCGCCCAGCTGGCCTGGACCGAGCCGGAGGAGGTGGCGGTGCTGCACCGGCGGGCCGCCGCCTGGCTGGTCGCGCACGGGCAGCTGGCCGAGGCGGTCGGGCACGCCGCCCAGGCCGGGGACTGGGCCGGCGCGGCCACCATGGTGATCGAGGACTTCGCCCTCGGCGCGCTGGTCATCGAGGGCGGTGGCGGCCGGCTGGGCGCGCTGTTCGCGGGCATGCCCGCACACCTCGAAGAACCCGAGACGCTGATGATCCGGGCCGCCATGGCGCACGGCGACGGCGACCACGCGCGGGCCGCCGAGCAGTTCACCCACGCGAGCAAGCTGCTCAGCGTGCGGGGCGCCGACGGCGGCGCCGGCCTGACCGCCTCCTGCTTCCTGATGCGGCTGCTGCTGCTCGCCGACGGGGCCGACCCGGAGCAGGTCGCCCATCTGGCGCCGGTCGCCCGCACCTTCCTGTCGGTGGCGCCCGCCGACCGGCTGGCCCGGCACCCCGAGTTGCGGATGCTGCTGCTCGCCGCCGAGGGCCTGGCCCGCAGCGGCAGCGGCGACGTCGACGAGGCGGCCACGGTGCTGGCCGAGGCGGCCGCCGTGACCGCGGCCGGCGCCGAGCCGGTGCGGATCTCCTCCCTGGAGAACCTGGCGCTGATCGAGGCACACCGCGGCCGGCTGGCCCGGGCCGAGGCGAGCGCCCGCCAGGCGATCGAGCTGGCCACCCGGCGTGGGCTCGGCAAGGACCGCTGGCCGGCCGCCGCCGAGGTGGCGCTGGCCTGGGTGGCGCTGGAGCGCTACGACATCGAGACCGCCGACCGCCGGCTGCGGGCCGCGCAGCACCTCTGCGCCAACGGCACGACCGGGCCCGGCCCGGCCGCGTACGCTCTGGTCCGGGCCCGCCGGCTACAGACCCGTGGGGAGCTGCGGCAGGCGTCCAACGTGCTGGCCGCGGCCCGCGAGGGTGTCTCCGGGACGCCGCGCTGGCTGAGCCGGGAGATCGCCGTGAACCTGTCCCGCCTGCTGATCGCGGGCGGCCGGGTGAACGAGGCGAGTGGCCTGCTCGACGGCTGGACCGACTCGCCCGCCGCGGACGTGGCGGTGGCCCGGGCCGCGCTGCTGCTGGCCCAGGGGCAGGCGGGGGCGGCGCACGAGGTGGCCCGGACGGTCGCCGACGCGGCCGGGGTCCCCGCGCCGGTCGCGCTGGACGCGTGGCTGCTGCTGGCCATGCTGGCGGACGGCCAGGACGACACCGTGGGAGCGCGCGAGGCGTTGCGGCGGGCGCTGCGGGTGGCCGGGCCGGAATCGTACCGGCGGCCGGTGCACCAGGTGTGGAGCGAACTGCGGCGGCTGCTGCGCGACGACGACCGGCTGATCGTGCAGTACCGGGCGCTGAGTCCGGGCGCGGCCACCGCCGACGGCCCGGTCACCGACCCGGTCGTGGTGGAGCAGCTCAGCAAGCGGGAGCTGGACGTGCTGCGCGGCATGGCCGAGATGCTGCCGACCGAGGAGATCGCCGCCTCGATGTACGTCTCGGTCAACACGGTGAAGACCCACGTTCGCAGCATCCTGCGGAAACTCTCCGCGTCCCGGCGTAACGAAGCGGTACGCCGGGCGCGCGCCCTGCGGTTGATCTGAACGGGTCTACTCGTGCCGGGCGCGGCGGACCTCGCCGCCGTGCGCGCAGAGGGCATAGATGACCAGCACCTGCATGCAGATCAGGATGCCGGACCAGAACGGCGCGGCGGCCAGGAAGAGGAAGTGGACCATCGCGCCGAAGGCGGTGAAGGCCACGCCGACGACGCGCGCCCACGTCTGCCCGAGCAGGACGCCGACCCCGGCCGCCCCACTGACCAGACCGAAGAACAGATGCGTCCAGCCCCACATCACCGGGTTCGGCTCGATCAGCATGCCCTCCGCGTTCACCAGGTACGCCTCGCCGTGCAGCAGCGCCGTGAAGCCCTCCATGACCTGGAAGACACCCAGCGCGAGCAGCATGACCCCGGCGAACACCACCAGCCCGATCCAGGTGTCGGCTTCCGGCGCGGGCGATTCCCTGGTCGGCGCCTCCCTGCGTACCGGATCGCCGCGGTGATCAAGTGTCATCGTCGAGTCCCTCCTGTGAATCCGGATGGTGTTCCGGAAGCTCAGAGTGCTTGCCGGTGGCGGTCTCGCGCCTCGCACGCGGCGGATGAGATCCGCAGCGCACGTGCAACTTGCACGCTGCGGAAACGGCTTTCTTCCGCTCCTGGCGCGAATACGCATGGTTGCCCGATGTGTACGCCGTGTGTTTCGGTAGGCCCCGGACAGCTGGGACCCACCTGATTCGTTCCCGGCCGCTGAGCGCGTGTGGGGGCCCGCGCTCGATCGGCGGGAATCCGATGGCCGGGTCAGTTCGGGGACGACCGCTTCGCGAGCGGTCCGGTTCACCGTGCGTTCCGAGCGACTGGGGGCGATATGCGAGATCAGGCCACTACCCGTTCGACCGTTCCGATAGCGGTAAACCACAACCTTCCGCCCCGCCTGCCCACCGGCCTGGTCTGGCGGGGACGTCTCGTCGAGGCCCTGGACGTGGGGGTCCGCCGGGCCGTCACCCTGATCTGCGCCGGGCCCGGCTGGGGCAAGACCGTGCTCACCGCCACCTGGGCGACCGCCCGTTCTCTCTCCGGGCCGGTCGCGTGGCTCACCCTCGACGAGCGGCACGACGACCCGTACGCCTTCTGGGCCGATCTCAACCGGTCGCTGGCCACCGCCGGGGTGACCGTCACCGGCGACGGCGACGGCGACGGCGACGGCGACGGCGACGGCACCGGGGCCGACCCGCGCCGGGCCTTCGCCGAGGCGGTGACCGCGGCCGAGGTGCCGGTCGTCGTGGTGCTCGACGACCTGCACGAGGTCGCCGACCCCCGGGTGCTCACCAGCCTGGCCGGACTACTCGGCGCCACCCCCAAGCGGTTGCGCTTCGTGTTGCTCAGCCGTCGCGAGCCGGACCTGAGCCTGCACCGGCTGCGGATGAGCGGCGACCTCACCGAGATCCGCGCCGCCGAGCTCGGCTTCGGTCTGGAGGAGGCCACCGAGCTGCTCGCCCTGCTCGGCCGGGCGCTGCCGCCGGAGCGGCTCGCGGAGCTGGTGCGCCGCGCCGAGGGCTGGGGCGCCGGCCTGCGGCTGGCCGCCGGCACCGCGAACGGCGGCGAGGACGCGGTGGGGGAGTACCTGAGCCGGGAGGTGCTGGACGCACAGCCCGCCGAGGTCCGGACCTTCCTGCTGCGGACCAGCGTGCCGGACCGGATCTGCGGCGAGCTGGCGGATGCCCTGACCGGGGGCGCCGGCGGCCATCGCATGCTGGAGAAGCTGGTCCGGGAGAAGCTGTTCCTGGAACCGGCCGGCGGCCGGTGGTTCCGGTACCACCCGATGGTCCGCGCCGCGCTGCGCCACCGGCTCGGCGAGCTGTGGCCGGACGCGCCCGCCCGGCTGCATCGCGCCGTGGCCCGCTGGCACGCCGGCCAGGGTGACGCGCTGACCTCGCTCACCCACGCGGCGGCCGCCGAGGACTGGAATCTGCTGGCCGCCCTGGTCGTCGAGCGCGGCGTGCCGCTCTACACCTCGGCGGACCGTCCCCAGTTCCTGGAACTGCTCGGCCGCATCCCGCCGGCCCTGCTGCCGACCAGCCCGGAGATGGCGGTCTGCGCGGTCGTCCTGTCGTTCGCCCGGGGCGAGCTGGCGGCCGTGGCCCGCCGGATGGCGCACGCCCGCGCGCTGATCGCCCAGCGGCCGGCGTCGCCGCTGCGGGCGGAGACCGAGACGGCGCTCGCCGTGCTGGAGACCGGCGCCGTCATCCGATGGCACGGCGACATGCCGCGCCTGGCCAGCGCCTCCACCGCCCTGCTCGCTCAGCTGTCCCGGCTGACCTGGGAGCAGGCGCCGTCGCTGTCGCAGTACCGGGCCGCGGCGCTGAACAACAAGGGCGCCGCCTGGCTGTGGACCGGCCGTCTCGACCACGCCGACCGGTACCTGTGGGCGGCGGCCACCGCGGCCCGGACCGCCGGCACGCCGTACATCGAGGTCAACGCGTTCGCCATGCTGGCCTGCCTGGCGTTCCTGCAGGGTTCACCGGGCGAGGCCGAGGAGCACGCCGAGACGGCGATCGCGCTGGCCCGCCGTATCGACGCGGAGCACCGGTCCACGGTCGCGCCGGCCTACCTGGCCCGGGCGCTGATCGAGGCGGAGCGGGGCCGGGAGCCGGAGGCCGAGGAGGCGCTGCGGCAGGGACTGCACGCCCTCGGTGAGGTCCCGGAGGCCGCCATTTCGGTGCTGGCCGGACTGGTCCGGGTCCGCCTCACGCTGGACCGGGGCGAGGCGGCCGGCGCCCGTACCCTGCTCGCGCAGATCCGCGCCGAGGCCGGGCCGCCGATGGTGGCGCCCTTCGCGGACCGGCTGATCGCCCTGGCCGGGGCGGAGATCCGGCTCGCGCTCGGCGACGCCGCCGGCGTCCTGATCCGGTACGCCGGACAGTCCGACCTGATCGCCGCCGAACAGGTCTGCCTGGCCCGCGCCTACCTCGCCACCGGCAACCTGACCGCCGCCGAACCGCTGCTCGCCCGGGTCCGGGGCGGGGCCGACCGGATCGCCGCGGTCGGCGCCTGGCTGCTGTCCGCCCTCGCCGCCGACACCCAGGGCCGCAGCGCCGTGTCCAGCGAGGCGCTGGCCCGCGCGCTGGCCGCCGCCGAACCGGAGCGGATCCGGCGGCCGTTCCGCCGCTACGACGCGCACCGGGTGCTGGTGCTGGCCGAGCGCCAGCAGTGGCTGACCGAGCTGCGCGGCTCGGCCGGCGACGGCGTCCTCGGCGAGATCACCGGTGAGATCCCGATGCTCGGCGCGGGACAGGCGGCCGGGCCGCTCAGCGAGCGTGAGCTCGACGTCCTGCAATACCTGCCGACCGTGCTCACGGCCGGGGAGATCGCCGTCAACCTGAGCATCTCGGTCAACACGGTGAAGGCGCACATGCGGTCCATCTACCGCAAGCTGGGCGCCGGTCGTCGCCGTGAGGCGGTGGTGCTGGCCCGGCAGGCCGGACTGCTCTGAGAACCCTCATCCGTGTCGGGTGATGCCGTGGCGGCGGCCGTCTCCCACGCTCACCCCATGACCGACGTGGAACAAACCTGGCCCGACCCCATCGTCGAGGTACGCCGGCAGCCGTTCCCCTGGTGGACGCTGCTGATCACCGGCCTGCTCGCGATCGCGCTCGGCCTCACCGTACTCATCTGGCCGGACATCTCCCTGCGGATCATGGTCGCGCTCACCGGCATCTGGCTCTTCTTCGGTGGGCTGGCCCAGATCATCGGCGCCTTCCTGCCGACCGGCGCCGGTGTGGCCCGGAGTGTGCTGTCCGGGATCGTCGGCGTCATCGTGCTGATCGGCGGTCTAGTCTGCCTGCGGAACCTGGTGACCGGCCTGGCCGTCCTCGCGGTCATCTTCGCGACCACCTGGATCCTCAGCGGCCTGGCCCTGCTGATCGGCGCGGCCACCGCGCACGGTCCGATGCGGGCCGCCCTGATCATCGTCGGGGCGCTGTCCATGATCATCGGAATCGTCTTCGTGCTCACGCCGTCGCTGTCGCTCGGCACCCTGGTCCTGCTGACCGGCGCCGGCAGCCTGCTGACCGGTCTGGCCGAGGTCGGACTGGCCCTTTACCTGCGTAAGTCGTCCTGACCAGCGGCCGGCCCGGCCGGTCGCTCGGGTGAAGCGCTCCGCCCCGAGGTCGGCGAGGATTCCGCCGGCCACCGCGGACAGCAGCAGGCAGAACGACAGCACGTACAGCCAGCCGATGTAGGTGAACGCCAGGCCGATCGTGCCGTACCGCTGGGAACTGGACTCCAGCGCGCGGGGCAGGTAGAGGTGCCCGGCGGGCCGGACGGCGAGCATGATCGCGCCGAAGACGACGCCGGTCAGCAGCAGCCGGAGCCGGCCCACCGCCGGGCCGAGCAGGATGCGCGGCAGCAGCGCGGCCAGCGCGACGTCGGCGAGCAGCGTCAGGATCGTGCCCGCGATCACCGGGGTCAGCGCCCGCCCGGCCAGGCCACTGAGGAGGCGTACCACGACCAGGAAGGCGGCCAGAATCAGCACGCTGCCGATCTGCCAGGCGGTGGCCCGCGCGCCGACCCGGCGGCCGGGCACCGCCCAGGTCGCCCGGTACGCGCGAACCAGCGCCCGGGCCAGCCCGGTCGCCGACAGGATCACGATGAGGCTGCCGAACACCCCGAACGCGTTGCTGCGGCTGCCGGCGAGCGCCTCGTCGATCAGGCGGGTGCTGGATGCCGGCAGCCGTACCAGGGATTCGAGGTGATCCCGGGCCTGGCCGCCGAACAACGCGCCTAACATGATCAGCAATGGGAAGATCGACGTGAAGGCCTGCGCGGCCAGCGTCATCGACCGGTCGAAGATCTGCACCCGGACCAGCTCGCCGGCGGTGCGCAGCAGCACGACAGCGGTCTGATGGCCGAGCAGCAGTGCCGCACGGGGCCGCAGCCGGTCCGGCACGGCGGCGAGAATCCGTCCGGGAGTGAAGGCGCGGTCGGGCTCTGTCACCCGCTCATGGTCGGGGCGCGGGCGGCCGGTCAGCCTCATCCGGTACGGATGGGGCCGCCCCCATGAGCCACGCCGACACTGACACCCATGGTGCGCGTGTTGGTGACCATACTGCTCGGCACGGCGGTGGTCGGTGTCGTGATCGGGGTCCTGCCCGGGATCTCGGCCGACAACGGCCTCGCCGTCCTGACCGCCGCGATCCTGGTCGGTCTGCTCGGCGCCGCCCTGCGCCCGGCGCTGGTCCGTGTGCTGTCCGCGATCGGGTGGCCGGGCGTGGTGCTCGGCTGGCTCGTGGCCCAGTCGCTGCTGGTCTACCTGGCCCTGTGGCTCACCCCGGGCGTGCACGTGGACGGGTTCTGGCCCGCCTTCTGGGCCTCCTGGCTCGGCGCGGTCCTGATGAGCATCGGGCTCTGGGTGATCACCGCGGGCCAGCCGGGGGTGGCCACCCAGCACCTGCTGCGGGTGAACCGGCACTTCCGGCGCAGTGTGCCGCCGACCGAGACCCCGGGCGTCCTGTTCATCCAGATCGACGGGCTGTCCGCCCCGCTGGCCCGGTGGGCGATCCACGCCGGGAACCTGCCCACGCTGGGCCGGTGGCTGAGCACCGGCAGCCACACGCTGACCGAATGGCACGCCCAGCTTCCGGCGACCACGCCGGCCAGCCAGGCGGGGCTGCTGCACGGCGCGAGCGATCAGGTTCCGGCCTTCCGCTGGTACGAGAAGACCACCGGCCGCCTCGTGGTGACCAACCAGCCGGCCGACAGCGCCATGGTCGAGTCCCGCTGCTCGGACGGTCGCGGGCTGCTGGCCGAGGGCGGGGTCAGCGTCAGCAACGTCTTCTCCGGCGACGCCCCGACCTCGCTGCTCACCATGAGCACGGTCCCGGCCAAGCAGAACGGCCCGGCCCGTTACCTGAGCGCGTACCTGCTCGACCCGTTCGGTCTGACCCGGTCGCTGGTGCTGACCGTCGGTGAGATCGTCAAGGAGCTGCACCAGGCCCGGCGGCAACGGGTGCGCCAGGTGATCCCGCGGATGCGCCGGGACTGGCGGTACGTGCTGCTGCGCGGCGCCACCAACGTGCTGCTGCGGCACCTGAATCTGGCCGTCCTCGCCGAGCAGATGATGCGCGGCGCCCCGGTGGTGTTCTGCGACTTCGTCGACTACGACGAGATCGCCCACCACGCCGGCCCGGCCCGGCCGGAGTCACTGGCCGCGCTGGAGGGCATCGACGGGGTGCTCGCCACCCTGGAGGAGGTGGCGGCGGCCGCGCCCCGGCCGTACCACCTGGTGGTGCTCTCCGATCACGGGCAGAGCCAGGGCGCCACCTTCGAGCAGCGTTACGGCGTCCGCCTGGAGGAGCTGATCAGACGGCTGACCGCGGTGGGCGGGGTGGCAGTCCCGGAGGAGAACGAGCAGAAGGGCCGGGCCAAGGTGCTGCGGGCCGGGCTGAGCCGCGACACCCCACGGTACGACGAGGTTCCCGGGCGGCCGGCCGGTGAGGAGATCGTGGTCGCGGCGGGCGGCAACCTGGCGCTGGTCTACTTCGCCCGGGTGCCCGGCCGGGTTCCGCTCGAGGAGATCGAGGAACGCTATCCCGCGCTGCTGGCCGGGCTCACCGGTCATCCCGGGATCGGCTGGGTGATGGTCCGTTCCCGCGCCGACGGGCCGATCGTGCTGGGCCGGGCCGGCCGGCGACGGCTCGCCGACGACCACGTCGAGGGGCTGGACCCGCTGCTCGGGTTCGGCCCGCGGGCCGCCGACGACCTGCGCCGCCACGACGGCCTCGCGAACACCGGCGACCTGCTGATCAACAGTCTGTTCGACCCGGTGTCGCAGGAGGTCGCCGCGTTCGAGGAGCTGATCGGCTGTCACGGCGGGATGGGCGGGGCGCAGAGCCGGCCGATGCTCATCCACCCGCGGACCCTGACCGTCCCGGCCGAACTGGCCGGCGCCGACGCCGTGCACCGGGTGCTGGTCGGCTGGCTGGAGCAGGTCGGCTGCCGGAAGTCGGCGGACCTCATCCGCGAGGGGTGAGCCCGGCACCCGGGCGGTACGGCCAGGATGGCCGCCACCGACCCTGGAGGACTTGTCATGTGCCGTTGGCTGGCCTACTCCGGTACGCCCATCCGACTCGAAGACCTGCTCTACCGGCCCCGCTACTCGCTGATCGACCAGAGTCAGCATTCGCGCGAGGGGGTGGAGACCACCAACGGCGACGGTGTGGGCGTCGGCTGGTACCCGGTGGACGCCGTCGGCGAGCCGGCGCTGTTCCGGGCGGTCGGCCCGGCGTGGAGCGACGTCAACCTGCGGGAACTCGCTCACGCCACCAGCTCGCCGCTGTTCCTGGCGCACATCCGGGCCAGCACCGGCACCCCGGTGCAGCAGAGCAACTGCCACCCGTTCCGGTTCCAGAACTGGCTGTGGGTGCACAACGGGTCGATCCGGGAGTTCGCCCGGCTCAAACGGGACCTGGTGCTCGCCGTCGACCCCGAGCTGTACCCGTGGATGGCCGGCTCCACCGACTCCGAGGTGATGTTCCACCTGGCCATCACGTACGGGCTGCGGGACCGCCCGGTCGCCGCCGTGGAGCGGATGGCCGGGCTGATCGAGTCGGTGGCCCACCGGCACGGGGTGCCGGACCCGCTCCAGATGACCGTCGGCACCACCGACGGCGACCGGATCTGGACCTTCCGGTACTCCAGCGAGGGCCGCAGTCGCTCGCTCTACTACAGCACCGACATGACCGCGCTGCGGGCGCTGCACCCGGAGGTCGCGACCCTGCGCGGGCTGTCCGAGGAGACCCGGCTGATCGTCTCCGAGCCGCTCGGCGAGATGGAGGGCGCCTGGCAGCCGGTGCCCGAGTCCAGCTACGGCATCATCCAGAAGGGGCAGGACGAACTGGGACGTTTCGAGCCCGCCGGACCGTGACCCGCGAGGCGTACATTCGATGTTCATCCGGCCGGAGTGATGCCCCGACCAGCCGGTTTGCCAGAGGCTTCCGGCACGGCTGTCCGAACCGTAGATCCCGGGGGTAGCACATGTCCTTCCACGTCGGCTCCGAGATCGGCCGATTACGGCAGGTGATCCTCCACCGCCCCGGTGTCGAGCTCGGCCGGCTGCGCCCCGGCGACACCGACCTGCTGCGCGGGGACATCCGGTGGGCCCGGCGGGCACGGGAGGAGCACGACGCCTTCGCCGCGACGCTGCGCGGCCACGGTGTCCGGGTGCACTATCTCGGCAGCCTGCTCACCGACGTGCTGGCCATCCCCCGGGCGCGCTCCTGGATCCTCGACCGGGTCATCACCGGCGACACCGCCGGGCCGACGCTGGCCGGCCCCCTGCGGCGGCTGGCCGAGCAGGCCGACAGCGACCGCCTGGCCGACTACCTGATCGGCGGGGTGCTCAAGAGCGAGCTGGCCGGGTTCACCGTGAACAGCCTCCGCTGGGAGCTGATGAACGCCGACGACTTCGTGCTCGACCCGCTGCCCGGCCACCTGTTCCAGCGGGACAACTCGGCCTGGATCCACGACGGGGTCAGCATCAACCCGATGGCCTCGCCGGCCCGGCTGCGCGAGACGGTGCACTGCGCCGCCGTCTACCGCTTCCACCCGATGTTCGCCCTCGCCGACATCACCGTCTGGTACGGCGGCGACGACCGCCCGCACCAGCCGGCCACCGTGGAGGGCGGCGACATCCACGTGCTCGGCCGCGGCACCGTGATGGCCGGGGTGGGCGAGCGGTCCACCGCGATGGGCGTGGAGAACCTGGCCCGCGGACTGTTCGCCGGCGGCACGGCGACCCGGGTGATCGCCGTCGAGCTGCCGCGCTCGTCTGGCGTCGAGCACCTCGACACGCTCATGACGATGGTCAACCGCGACACCTTCGTGATGTACCCCTACCTGGACGGGCCGCTGCGGTCGTGGACGGTGGAGCCCGGTGAGGGACCGGACGGGCTGCGGGTGGACCGCAACGCCGACCTGTTCACCACCCTCGCCGAGACCCTCGGCATCGACAAGCCGTACGTGCTGGAGACCGGCGGGGAGCTGCGGGCCGCGCAGCGGGAGCAGTGGGACGACGGCAGCGACTTCCTGGTCCTGGAGCCCGGGGTGATCGTCGGCTACGAGCGCAACGTCACCACCAACACCTACCTGCGCCGCCAGGGGATCGAAGTGATCACCGTGGCCGGCGGCGAACTCGGCCGGGGCCGGTCCGGGCCCCGCTGCCTGGCCTGCCCGATCGAACGGGACGCCGTCCGATGAGGCCGCCGGTGATCATCGCGCACCTGTCCGATCTGCATCTCGGGGCGCACGACCCGGTCGCGGTGGCGAGTATCGCGGCCGACGTGGAGGCGGTGCGGCCGGCCCTCACGGTGGTCACCGGGGACCTCACCATGCGGGCCCGGGAGCGGGAGTTCCGGAAGGTACGTGAGCTGCTCGACCGGCTGCCCGGACCGGTGCTGGCGGTCACCGGCAACCACGACGTGCCGTTGGCCGACTGGCGGCGTGTGCTCACGCCGTACGATCGCTGGAAGAGCTGGATCGACGGGGACCTGGAACCGGTCCGGAAGGTCCCCGGAATCACCGCCCTGGGCCTGCAGTCGATGCCGCGGTGGCGGTGGAAGAACGGGCGGGTCACCTCCCGCCAGGCCGGTGAGGTGGTCCGCGTCCTGGGCGCGGCGCCCCAGGGCGACGTGCGGGTGCTCGCGCTGCACCACCCGCCGCTGGCCACCGGGACCGCCGCCCTGCTCGGCCGGCGCCATCTGCTGGCCGCGGCCCGCGCGGCCCGTGTCGACCTGGTGCTCGCCGGCCACACCCACGTCCCGGACGTCCGGGTGCTCGGCCACCAGGTCTTCGTGGTGGCCGGGACCACGACCAGCCACCGGGTCCGCGGATCGTCCTGCTCGTGGAGCATGATCAGCGCGGATCGCGGCGAGATCGTGGTCCGGGAGCGCAATCTCGGCCCGGACGGCTGGCATGTCGGCCGGGTGGTGCACGTGCGGGTCAGTGCAGGAGTGTCTTCAGGATGACGAGGACGGCGCCGAACGAACCGGCGACCAGTGCGGCGGCCACCCGTTCCATCGGCTTCAGCCGGCCGTTCGAGCCCATCAGCCAGCCGGAGATGCAGAGCAGCACGGTGGTGCAGAGCAGTCCCGCCAGCACGGCGGTGGAGAGCTCCGCGCCGCCCAGGCGAACCGCGATCAGCACGATCAGCGGCATGCCGCTCGCGGTGATCATCTCCCAGCCGGTGGTCAGCTGCCGGCGTACCGTGTGCCAGGGGGGCCGCTGTCCCTCGTGGATGCGCTCGGCCACGATGCGTGCGAATCGCTCCGCAAGCCAGTAGATGGTCAGCGTGACCAGGACGGCGATCTCGACCTGGATGACGGTTTCGGCGTGCGAGGTAACCATCACCGCCGCACTGACGATCAACCCGTAGATACCGGAGGCGGTGGCCTCCTCGTCCTTCTGCCGCATCCGTACCCAGATCGATCTGGTCATGGCCCAAGCGTCGCCGAACCGGGGCGTGCTCATCCTCATCCGGTGCGGGTGAACCGTCCCGGCCCGGTGGCAACGGATGATCGGCCGGAGTGGCAGGGAGGGTGACAGATGTTCGTCCGGAAGAACAACCCCTTGTGGCGGGCCTCGGACCGGGTCGAGGCCGGCATGCTGCTGGGCCTTTTCGTGCTGTTCCTGTTGGGCGGACCGGTGCTGGCCTGGTGGGCGGCCGGCGGCGCCTACGAGTCCGCGGCCGCCGAGGCGATGCGTGACCGGCGCAACGCCTTCCAGGTGTCGGCCGAGCTGGTCACCGTGCCGCCGTCGCTGAGCGGGGACGCGGCCGGAACCGCGGTGCCCACCCCCGGCACGGCCCGCGCGCGGTGGACCGCGCCGGACGGCGGCCGCCACGCCGGCGAGATCGGGGTGGCGCCCACGCAGCGGGTCGGTGACAAGGTGACGATCTGGGTGACCCGTAGTGGTCAGCAGCGTGAGGCGCCGTCCGACCACAATCCGGTCGCCAAGGCCGGCCTGGTCGCGGTGGTGATGATCGTCCTGGCCGCGGCGGCGCTGAACGGGATGCGCAAGATCGGCCAGATCCTGCTGAACCGGCACCGGGCCCGGGCCTGGCAGCAGGAGTGGCTCGAGGTCGGTCCCCGCTGGAGCCGCGACCTGCGTTCCTAGTTTCCTCATGCGTTCGGGAGGATGCCTGTTCGGTCGCGGTCGAGCAGGCTCGGTCCCATGACCCCAGAGAAGTCCAGGGCCGCGCGGTTCCCGGCCGGGTTGCGAAAGGCGCTGATCGCCTTCGCGCTGGCGCAGTTCATCTGCTCCTTCGCCGGCTCCAACATGAACGTGATGATCAGCGACATCAGCCGTGACCTGGGCACCGACGTCCACGGCGTGCAGCTGGCCATCACCCTGTTCCTGCTGGTGATGGCCGCACTGATGATCCCCGGCGGCAAGCTCACCGACGTCTTCGGCCGCAAATGGTGTCTCATCCTGGGGCTGCTGCTGTTCGGCGCCGGAGCGCTGATCAGCTCGCTCGCGCCCAGCCTGCCGGTACTGATCATCGGCTACTCGGTGTTCGAGGGCGTCGGCACGGCGCTGCTGATCCCACCGGTCTACATCCTCACCACCCTGCTCTTCCAGGGCGTCAGCGCCCGGGCCCGCGCCTTCGGCGCGATCAGCGCGATGGGTGGTGTCGGCGCCGTCGCCGGCCCGCTCATCGGCGGTTTCATCGCGTACGCCGTGAGCTGGCGCGCCGCGTTCGTGGCCCAGGCCGCGGTCGTCCTGGTGATCGTCCTGCTCAGCCGCCGGGCCGTCGAGGACCCGCTGCCCGCCGACCGGTCCCGGCCCTTCGACGTGGGCGGCGCGGTGCTCTCCGCGGCCGGCCTGATCCTGATCGTGCTCGGCATCCTCGCCACCGACGACGACATCCGCCTGTGCATCGCCCTGCTGGCCGCCGGCGCGCTCGTGCTGACCTGGTTCTTCGTCGCCGTCCGGCGGCGGGAGCGGTCCGGCCGGGAACCGCTGCTGAGCCTGCGGCTGTTCCGCAACCGGGCCTCCAACCTCGGCCTGATCACCCAGAACACGCAGTGGCTCATGGTGATGGGCACGTCGTTCGTGGTGTCGACCTACCTCCAGGTGGTCCGCGGCTTCAACGCCATCGAGACCGGCGGGGTGTTCACCGCCACCACGGCCGGTGTGCTGATCTCCTCGCTGGGTGCCGAGCCGATGGCCAAGCGCCGCCCGCAGCGCACCCTGATCATGGCGGGTTTCGTGGTCACCATCGCCGGCATCGCACTGCTGCTCACGCTGGGCCGCTCGTCCGGCTCGGTGTGGGCCATGGTGCCCGGCCTGTTCGTGATCGGTCTCGGCCTGGGCGGGATGCTCACCCCGTCGGTCAACGTGGTCCAGTCGAGCTTCGGCGAGGACCTCCAGGGTGAGATCTCCGGGCTGTCCCGCAGCGTCTCCAACCTGGGCTCGTCGCTGGGCGCGGCACTGACCGGCACCATCCTGGTGGCCGGGGTGGACGGCGCGGCGCCGGGGCGGGCGTACGTGTGGGCGATGACGGCGGTCGCCGGCGCCGGGCTGATCGGCCTGGTGGCGGCGTTCTTTCTGCCCAGGACTCAGCCGAGCTCGTAGTCGATCCGGGCGGCCGGCAGCCGCTCCTGCTCGCGGGCCAGCAGGGTCATGGCCCGGGCGTCCGCCTCGGTCGGCCGGGCCGGATCCAGGGCCCGCGGCCAGAGGCGGGCGTGCCGGACCGCGGCCACCTCGGCGGCGATCACCAGTGCGTTGCTGAGCAGGTAGAGCACGGTGAAGACGCCGGCCGCGCCGGCGAAGGCTCCGTAGATCCGGCCGGCCCGCTGGACCAGGCCGGGCAGCACCGCGGCCGCGACGGCCAGCGCGGTGGTCACCGCCACCGCGCCGATCGCAGCGGCCGGCCACACGGAACGCAGGGGCGCCCGGCGCATCAGCAGCAGCCGGGTCAGCACGATCAGGGTGAGGAAGACGACGGCGGCCTCGCCGGCGAGCTCGGGCACGGCGCCGGCCGAGGCGACGTTCAGGGCGCCGGCGGCCACCGCGCCGATCAGGATGACGATCAGGCCGGCCACCGCGCGCAGGTAGCGGGAGACGACGCCGGCGCGCCGCCGGATCGGGACGGCCGCCAGGTGGTTCAGCGTCTCGTACGCGGAGAGCACCACCCCGAGCCCGGAGAACACCAGCCCGGCCGCGCCGGCGATCAGGGCGGTACGCGACGTGGACAGGTCCGCCATCGACGTCTCGATGCCCGGCTGGAGTCCCGGCGGCACGATCGCCGCCACCAGCTCCTGGCGCAGTTCGGGCCGGGAGGCCAGCACCCGCGACACCACGGCCACTCCCAGCAGCAGGATGGGGAAGAGGCTGAGGAAGCCGTAGTACGTGATGAGCGCGGCCTCCCGGAGACCGAAGTCGTCCAGGTACTTGCAGATCACCGCGTGGCAGAAGCCCAGGACGGGCCGGCGCCGCTGGAGGTCGTCGAGGCGGCGCAGGAGCACGTCAACAGGTGTTCTTCAGCGAGTCGGCGAGCGCCCGGGCGGTGTCCCGGACCCCGTCGACCGCCTGGCGTACGGCGCCGAGGTTCGCCAGGTCGGGGTTGTCCCGTGCCGTGTCCACGCTGGCGGACAGGACGTCGACGGCCGCCCGCAGCTGGTCGGCCTGCTGGCTGAACTGCGCCTTCGCGTCGACGGCGAGCTGGGTGAGCTGTTGGATGAGCTCGGAGACGTACGGGCGCAGCGCGGTCAGCCCGTTCTCCGAGACGTTGGCCTGTTTGATGTGGGTCACGGTGTTCTGGGCGGCCGCGAAGCTGTCGCAGACCGCCGGTTCGGCCGAGGCGCCCGTGGCCCCGCCGCCGGCGCAACCAGCGCCGGCGGCGAGGACACAGAGGGCCGTCGCGAACGTGACGAGCCCCGATGTTCTGTGCATGTCAGGCGGAACGCTCGGTGCCGTGCAGGGCGTCCTGGAGCTCGGCCTCGGCCTCCTTGGACAGCGACGACTTGAGCACGGTGCCGCCGAACTGGGACAGCGCCTGGATCGCCTTGTCCGGGGTGACCTTCTCGACGACCAGGAACAGCGCCGAGGTGCCCGGCTGGAGGAGATCCCGGACCTGCTGCTGGAACTCCTTGTTGATCGCGTTCTTGCCGAGCTTGCCGGTCAGCGCGCCCAGACCGGCGCCGACCGCCATGCCCAGCACCGGGATGAAGAACAGCAGCCCGAAGAAGAAGCCCCAGAACATGCCCCAGGTGGTGCCGGCCGCCACCTCGTGATGGCTGGTCGTGACGTGGAACTTGCCCTCCTTGTCGCGGATGATCGCGGCGATCGCGTCAGGCTGGATGATCAGGTCCTTGGCCAGGCGGTGTGCCTCCAGCGACGCGGCGGTCGCGGTGGTTTCGTCGTCGTAGCCGATGGCGACGAGGGTTGCCATGTCGTTGTTTCCCTTCCTCGATGCTCAGGTCTGGCCCCAGTGGACCCGGTGCGGGCCGGTCGCGTCCTCACCCGTACCGGATGAGGCGGCCCCGGACCGCCCGGCCGGAGTATCGAAATCGGGCGTGACCACGCCTGAAAGGTCGAGTGGAGGAGCGGAAGAAACGATGTCCATCGGACCTGTCCAGCTGATCGTGCTGGGCTTCAGACACCCGAACTTCCACGGCGAGATCATCGCCGAGCTGGAACGGCTCCGGCAGAGCGACACCATCCGCGTGATCGACGCGCTCGCGGTCCACAAGGACGCCGACGGCGAGGTGGAGGTGGAGCACCTCAGCAATCTCACCCGGGAGGAGGCGATCGAGCTGGGCAGCAAGGTCGGCGCCCTGATCGGCCTCGGCCTCGACGGTGAGGAGGGTCTGATCGCCGGCGCCGAGCGGGGCGCCGAGGCGGTCATCGACGGGGTGGCGGTCCTCGACGAACCGCGGGCCTGGGACGTGCTCGGCGACATCCCGAACGACAGCGCCGCGGCGCTGCTGCTGATCGAGCACCACTGGGCGGTGCCGCTGCGTGACGCCATCGCCCGGGCCGGCGGCTTCCGGCTGTCCGACGGGTTCATCAGCCCGCTGGATCTGGTCGGGATCGGCCTGATGGCCGCCGAGGAGGCCAAGGTCCTGCACGACCTCGAGACGGCCGCGTCCGCCGACTACTGATCAGGGGAGTGGCGCGGGGTCTGATCGCGGCGGCCGGCCCAGGCCAGCCGCCGCAGTCGTGTCCAGTCCATCTCGGGCAGCATCGGCGGGACCCCGGGCCGGCGGCGGGGCACCCGGACGCGCAGCGCGGTCGGCCGGATCTCGCAGACCACCGGCGTGGGCATCAGGATCGACTCGCCGTCGACGCCGACCGGCACCTCGGGCGCGGCCGCCTCCACCACCGCCGTGGTGCTCGTCCGGATCAGCACCGACCGGGACCGGCCGCGGCCGCCGACGAGCCGGGCCGCGTCGGCCGTGCCGCGTACGGTGACCGCCAGGACGCCGAGGGCGCCCTGGTCGAGCCGGGGGCGGTGGCCCAGCCCGGCGATGTCGGCGGTGGCGTAGGGGTTGTTGCTGACCAGCACCGCCTGCGGCCCGGTGACCGTCACCCCGTCGACGCGCAGCTCCAGTTGCGGGCCGTTCTGCCCGGCCAGCGTCGCCGGCAGCAGGTCCAGGGTGGTGCCGACCTTGTCGTCGCGGTAGGCGGGACTCTGCACCACGGTGGCGTAGGCCCCGAACGAGGCGTTGTTGACGAACGTCCGGTCGCCGATGCGGCCCAGGTCGATGTGTACCTCCACCCCGTCGGTGAGCGCGTCCAGGCAGGTCGACGGGTCCTCCCGGTCCAGGCCCAGATCCAGCGCGAAGTGGTTGCGGGTGCCCGCCGAGATCACCAGGAACGGCACGCCGTGCTCGGCCGCGATTCCGGCGACCAGCGCCTGGGTGCCGTCGCCGCCGGCGACGCCGAGCAGGTCCGCGCCGTCGCGCAGCGCCTGCCGGGCCAGTTCCGCGACGTCCGCGTTCGGTTCATCGATGACATGCACTCGCGCGCCGAGCTCGCGGGCCCGTTCGGCCAGGCGGAACCGCCCCACCTTCCCGCCACCCGAGCGAGGATTCATGATCAGGTACGGGTGACGCGGCGCCGGTGTCTCGAACTCCTCCGGACCGTCACCCGGCTCGGCCAGCGCCCGCCGCCCGGCCGCGACCGCCGCCGCCCACAGCGCACCGAACAGGATCACCACCCAGAGCAGCCGCTGCTGGGCGTAGAAGACGGTGACGGTGAGCGGGGCCAGCACCACCACCACGCCGGCCAGCCACCGCTGCACGCCGCGATGGGTGAGGAACCACCAGGCCGCGGACAGGCCGACGGCGCTGCCGAGGACGGCGGCCAGGAGCAGGTTGAAGCTGGCGCGCAGGCCGGCGACGGCGAGCACCAGGACCACGGCCGCCGTGGCGGCGCAGAAGGCGAGCCGAGCGAGATTGCGCCGGGTCGATGACATGGCGGAACTCCCTTCGCGTACAGGTGTGTTCCGAAGCGTCGTCGTGGCGCGGTCGCCGGTCCTCATTCCGGCGGGATGAGGCGGGGCGTGTCAGCGCGGTGGATCGTCACCGGTCATCCGGGATGAACAGCAGGACACAGGACAGGAGGACCTCAGTGTCGACGTCATCACGGCAGGGCGCCGTACCCCCCAGGCTCCGGCATCCCGCCGAGCTGCCGTTCTACGTCTTCATGGTGGTGCTGAACATCATCATCATCTGGGCCATCGTGCAGGCGGCGATCACGCTGCCGTTTCTACCCGAACGACTCCAGGACAGCGGCTGGGCGGTGACCATCCGATCCGCCTTCATCGGACTGCTGCTCCTCGTGCCGGCGCTCGTCGTGATCCGTGAGACGCAGCGGGCGTCGATCCGCGGCACCGCGGTCCAGCTCTCGCCCAAACAATACGGCAGCCTTTACGAGACTATGGACGATTTCGCCCGGAAGCTCGGATTGCGCCGCCGGCCGCAGCTGTTCCTGGCCAACGGCAACGGCACCCTGAACGCCTTCGCCGCCCAGGCCACCGGTCACGACTACGTGGTGCTCGCCAACGAACTGTTCGTGAACCTGTACGAGAGCAACCGGGACGGGCTGCGGTTCATCCTCGGCCACGAGCTGGGCCACATCCGGCTGCACCACGTCGGCCTCTGGTACCAGCTGTCGGTCGCCTACTCGGAACGCATCCCGGTGCTCGGCCCGACGCTGTCGCGGCTGCGGGAGTACTCGTGCGACCGGCACGGCGCCCACCTGTGCCCGTCCGGCGCGTCCGGACTGGTGCTGCTCGCCTCCGGCCGGCACACCGAGCACACCACCGACCTGGACGAGCTGGTCCGTCAGGGGCAGTCGCTGCGCGGTTTCTGGGTCGAGCTGGCCCAGCTGCCGATGTCGCACCCGTTCACGGTGCGGCGGCTCGAGCGGTTGTTCAAGCTCGGACTTTTCCATGCCCGGGTGCGCGGATCCGAGTCGGAGACCGCCGCTTGACCGTGACCGTCATCCGTGAGGAATGACGCGCCCGGCCGAGCGCATCGACAGGCTGGTCCGGAGGGGATGGAAAAGGAGGGACGATGCCTGAGCCGACTTATCAGGTCAGGGTTTCCGGGGTGATTCCCGATGAACTTCTTACAGAGCTGCAGGATCTGACGGTGAGCGTGGAACCGCCCGAGACGGTCCTGCACGGTTCGCTGCCGGATCAGTCCGCCGTGGTGGGGCTGATCTCCCGGATCCACGGTCTCGGGCTGCGCCTGATCGAGGTGCGGCGGTTGCCGGCGTCCGAGGAGCCGGAACGGCCAATATGATCGAGCTCCGGCCACGGACCGGCTACGGGCTGGTGCTGATCCTGATCATCAGCACCTACGTGATGGCGCTGCTGGTCCGGGACCGCTGGCAGTTGGCCTTGCTGCTGCTCGTGCAGACCATCACGGTGTGGCAGGCGCTGCGGGTCTCCAGGGCCCGCAGCGGCATGCGGTACGCCGCGGCCGGAGTGTTCCTGCTGGCTCTGGTCGCGGCGCTGCTCAATCTGGGGCTGTCGCATGACTCACCGCTGATCGGCTGGACGTTCCTGGCGGCCAGCGCCCTCTATCTGCTGGCCCCGTTCGCCATCGTGCGGCATCTCAGCACCCAGCGCGGTGTCGACCAGCAGACCCTGTTGGGGGCGCTGGCCGCCTATCTGCTGATCGGGATGGCGTTCGGGTTCGCGTACCAGTGCCTGGGCGTGATCCAGCCGGGGCCGTTGTTCGGTGACAACGGCGACCCGGGCATGTCCGACGCGCTGTTCTTCAGCTTCGTGACCATGACCACCACCGGATACGGCGATCTGGTCCCAGTCGCCGATCCGGCCCGCACGATCGCCGTCGTGGAGGCGCTGACCGGCTCGTTGTTCCTGGTCACCGCAGTGGCCAAGGTGGTCGAGAACTGGCGGCCCCGTAACTGGGACAGCGGCGACGACAGCCGTGACCGGAACGAGTGAGGAGGACCCTGATGAGCTACTGGCTACGGCTGATCGCCGGCATCGTGGTGGCGGTGATCGGCGTGGTCGCGTTCGCCTGGCCGGAGGCCACCCTGCGGGTGGCCGCCTTCCTGTTCGGGCTGAACCTGCTGGTGATGGGGGTGTCCCGGACGGTCCTGGCGATCATCTCCCGGGAGACCCCGGCGCTGCAACGGATCCTGGCCGGCGCCTTCGGCGTGCTGGTCACCCTGGTCGGTGTGCTCTGCGTGCAGAACCCCACCGACTCGCTGAGCCTGCTGCTGCTGATCGTCGCGATCGGCTGGATCCTGGACGGCCTCGGCGAGATCGTGGTGGCGTTCGGCCGGCACGAGCCGGGCGTCGGCTGGCGGATCGCGCTCGGCGTGTTCGTGCTGCTCGCCGCGATCGCCATCCTGGTCTGGCCCGGCCTGGGTCTGGCCACCTTCCTGCTGATCGGCGCGACCACCCTGGTCTTCGCCGGCATCTGCCTGGTCGTCGGCGCGATCGCGGGGCTGCGCTCCCGGGCCGCGGCCTGAGAACGCACAGCGGGCCGGGTGCGCGTCGCACCCGGCCCGCTGCTTTGCTCGTCTACTTGCGATAACCGCTCAGGAACAGCGCCTCGGCGTGGGCCAGCCGGGCGATCTCACCCGGGTCGACGCTCTCGTTCGGGGCGTGGATCAGGGCGAGCGGCTCCTCCACCCCCATCAGGACGATCTCGGCCTCCGGGTAGGTCTCGGCGAACACGTTGCACAGCGGGATCGACCCGCCCTGCCCCAGGTACGCCATCTCCCGGCCGTACGCCTCCCGCATCGCCGCGGCCAGCGCCCGGTAGGCCGGGCCGCCGGACCGGGCCTCGAACGGCTGCCCGAGCGCCTCCCGCTCGACCGTCACCCGAACCCCCCACGGCGCGGCCGCCTGCAGGTGCGCGACGAGCGCGTCCTGCGCCTTGACGGCGTCCGTGCCGGGTGGCACCCGCAGGTTGAGCCGGGCCCGGGCGTGCGACTGGATGGCCGCCGCCGAGCCCACCACGGGCGGGCAGTCGATACCGAGCACGGTGACCGCCGGCCGGGCCCAGACCATGTCCGAGACCGTGCCGTCGCCGAGCAGCGACGCGCCCTCGACCAGCCCGGCGTCCGAGCGGAACTGCTCCGCCGGGTACGGCGCCCCGCTCCACGTCTGGCCGTTGTCCAGCCCGGTGACCGTGGTGTTGCCGTCGGCGTCGCGCAACGTGGCCAGGATGTGGACGAGCGCCGCGAGCGCGTCCGGGGCGGGGCCGCCGAACATGCCCGAGTGCAGCTCCCCGGCCAGCGCCTCCACGCTCACCACCACGTTCGCCAGGCCGCGCAGCGTCACCGTGGCGGCCGGCACCCCGACCGCCGCGTTGCCGGTGTCGCAGACCAGGATGGCGTCGGCGCGCAGCAGCTCCGGATTGCGGACCACGAAGTCCTCCAGGCCGCCGGTGCCCTGCTCCTCGGAACCCTCGACGATCAGTTTCAGGTTGACCCCGATGTCGTCGCCGAGCGCCCGCAGCGCGGTCAGGTGCATGACGATGTTGCCCTTGCAGTCGGCGGCGCCCCGGCCGTACCAGCGGCCGCCGGACTCGGTCAGCTCGAACGGCGGGGTGTGCCAGGCCGCCTCGTCCAGCGGGGGCTGCACGTCGTAGTGGGCGTACAGCAGGACCGTCGGCGCGTCCGGGTCGGCGGCCGGGCGTACCCCGAAGACCGCTCTGCTGCCGTCGCTGGTCTCGTGCAGGCCGAGGCCGGTGAAGCCGGCCTCGGCGAAGCGGTCGACCACCCAGTTCGCCGCGCGCAGGCACTCCTCCGGCGGGTACTGGCGTGGATCGGCCACCGACGGGATGGCGACCAGCTCCCCGAGGTCGGTGCGGGCCCGCCCCATCAGGGAATCGATCTTCTCCCTCACGTGTCCACCTCCGCGAGCTTGAGGTCGTCGACGATCTCCTGGAACTCCTCCAGGTGGTCGGGGCAGTAGACCTTCATGATGATCAACTGGCCCTGGAGGACGTTGTTGCCGGCGATCACCGGTCGCTGTCCCGGGCCGGCCGCGCCGTTGGTGAGCTGGCCGTAGAGGATCCCGCGGCGCAGCGCGTCACCCGGGTCGAGGCAGACCGCGCCGCCGTCGTCGCCGAGCACCTGGACGATCTGGCCGGTGGCCGGCGCCCGCAGCCCGGCCGCGGTGAGCTCGGCGACCAGCTGGTCCGCCTTCTCCTGGGCCGCCGCGGTCTGCTTGGCGCCGCTGTGGCTGAGCACGCCGATCCCGGCCATCACCACGAGCACCCCGATGGAGATCCAGGCGACCACCCTGGTGTCCCGCATCATGCGTGGAACTCCCGCCGCCGGTAACGGTTGATCAGCCCGAACCCGGCCAGGACGACGAGCACCACGACGGAGACGGTCAGCGCCTTGTGTTCCTTGATCATGCGGGGACTTCCTTCCAGGAGGGTTTGCGCAGCCGGTAGAAGAGGAACGGGACGAGCAGGCCGAGGCCGAGCGCACCGCCGGCGACGACGGCCAGGTAGACGCCGACGCTGCCGGAGCCGAACTGCGACGGCGGGACGAAACCGATGAGGAGGGCGGCAAGCGAGGCGGCGAAGCCGACGCCGCAGAGGCCGGTGAGCATCGGGGCGCGGTAGCCGCGGGGGTGCTCCGGGTGGCTGCGGCGCAGGCGGACGGCGGCCACGAACATCAGCAGGTACATGATCAGGTAGACCTGCGTGGTGATCACCGAGAAGATCCAGTACGCGCTGGAGACGTCCGGGATGAACGCGTAGGCCAGCGCGATGACCGTGGTGACCAGACCCTGGGTGACCAGGATGTTCTGCTGCACGCCGTGCTTGTTCAGCCGCTGCAGGAACGGCGGCAGGTAGCCCTCCTGCTTGGAGATCAGCAGCAGGCCCTTGGAGGGGCCGGCCAGCCAGGTGAGCATGCCGCCGAGCGAGGCGGCCACCAGCATGACCCCGAGGATCGGGGTGAGCCACTGCGAGTCGAACGCGGCGAACACCGCGTCGAACGCCTGCATCACACCGGCGGTCAGCGACAGCTGCTCGGCCGGCACGATCCAGCTGATCGCCAGCGCGGGCAGGATGAAGATCAGCAGGACCAGGCCCATGGACAGGAACATGGCCTTCGGGAACTCCCTGCCGGGCTGCTTCAGCGAGCCGACGTGCACCGCGTTCATCTCCATGCCGGAGTACGACAGGAAGTTGTTCACGATCAGCACCAGGCTGGACAGACCGGCCCAGGCCGGGATCAGGTTGTCGGCGGTCATCGGCGCGGCCGACTCGTTGCCCTGGCCGAGGAACGCGATGCCGAGGACGACCAGCAGCGCCCCGGGGATCAGGGTGCCGATGATGAGGCCGCCGCTGGCCAGGCCGGCCACGCCGCCGGTGCCGCGGGACGAGACCCACACGCCGGTCCAGTAGCAGACCATGATGACGATCGCGGTCCAGACGCCGCTGGAGGCCAGGTCCGGATTGATGACGTACGCCAGCGTGCTCGCCACGAACCCGAGCAGGCTCGGGTAGTAGAAGATCGTCATGGCGAACTGGCACCACACCGCCAGGAACCCGGCCGGTTTGTTGATGCCCTCGCTGACCCACTTGTAGACGCCGCCCTCCCAGCCGGAGGCAAGCTCCGCCGAGACCAGCGCGGTCGGCAGCAGGAAGACGATCGCCGGGACGATGTAGAGGAAGATGCTGGCCAGCCCGTAGACGGCCATCGTGGGTGACGGACGCAGGCTGGCCACGGAGCTCGTGGTCATCAGCGCCAGGGCAACCCAGGAGATGTATTGGATGTTGCGGGCCGTCCTCGGCTTCGCACCCTTGTCGCCCACCGGCTCCGTGGCGGGCACGTCCATTGCGCTCAACGCTGCCTCCGATCGAGGGGTTTCCGCGGATCATCGGCCGGAACGGCCGGTCCTCACCTCACCCCTGGGGAACGGTTCGCGGTCATCCCGCACGGGTGAGCCGGGGGCCGTCACGTGCGCTCCTCGCGGAGGTTCCAGGCGCCCAGAGCCCGGGCGAGCCCGCGATAGATCGGATGGCCGCAGAGCACTCCCAGGGCGACGGCCAGCATCGAGCCGAGCGCGCCGACCAGGTCCTCGGCGCCGCGTACCGAGTCCGGGGTCAGGTACTCGGTGATCCCGATCAGGCTCAGCGCGCCCGGGACCAGCAGCCAGAAACCGGGCAGGAACGAGACCAGGGCGGGCGGCCCGGACGGGACCCGTTCCACCAGGTAGGCCACGACGGTCAGCACCACCGCCCCGAGGAAGCCGCTCAGGTAGCCGCCGAACGCAAGGCCGCCGAAGTACTGGGCGATCCAGCCGGAGTAGAGGACCAGGCAGAGCCAGCCGAGCGTCCGGGGCGGGCCGGACAGCACCAGGTAGTTGCCGATCCCGACGACCAGCGCGCCCAGCCACGGCGCCCACGCGCCGATCGAGTTCTGCGGCGCGTTCACCAGGTGCTCGGCGCGGGGCAGCCCGACCAGTTGGGCGGCGCCGATGATCCCGAACGCGAGCAGCAGCAGCTGGAGGATGCCGGCCACCAGGCGGCTCGCCCCGGTCACCATCTCGGCCGCCGACACCTCGACGACCGCCATGGTCAGCATGGCGCCGGGCAGGAAGGTGGCCAGCGGGGCCACCATGGCGCGCAGATCGGCATCCAGCCAGGTGCTTCCGGCGATCATGAAGGTCAGCGACGCCACCACGAACGCAGCCGCCACCGGCATGATCATCTGTAGGCTGGCCCAGCGGGCGCCGATCAGCTTGAAGCCGCCCACCAGCATGCCGAAGAGCACCGCCAGCAGCAGGTCCACCCACGTCGGCTGGAGGATCAGGCAGATCCCGGCGGTCAGCACGGCGTACCCCAGGATCTGCAGGGCCGGCCGGAACCGGGGCCCCATCGTCACGATCTCCTGGATCCGGCGACTGCCCTCGGCCGGCGAGGTCAGGCCCTGCTCGGCCTCGCGCAACACCTCGTAGACGGCCGCGGTCTGGTCCAGGCGGAGCCCGCCACGCAGCGCGCTGGTCGGCTCCAGGGTCGCCGGGCGGCCCGGCTCCAGCGACATGACGACGTACGTCGGCAGCACGCTGAACCGGGCGTGACTCGCGCCGTAGGCCCGGGCCACCCGCAACAGATGCTCCTCGATCTGGTTGACCGCCTCGCCGGCGGCGGTGAGTGCGCTGCCCAGGAAAAGAAGAAACTGCTGCAGTTCCCGGTCGGAGATCGACGAGTCACTCATTCGCAGCAAGGTAGGTGCGGCGCCCTCGCGGTCGCTTCACCGCTGCGGGATGAGATTCATCCGGCGCGAGCGATGCCGGGCAGCGCGCCCGGACGGGAGATTGGCGGCAGACGTGGCACCGATCCGAAGGGACCCCGATGTCCGCGACAGGTCACGAAGCCCCGGCTGCCGACGCCGGCCGGGCGGCGGGCCGCGGAGTCCTGTTCGCCGCCTGCGTCTCGGCGCTGGTGGTGAACGCGAACACCTCCGCCGTCACGATTCTGCTGCCGGCGATCAGCGAGGACGTCGGCGCCCCGATCGACCTGCTCCAGTGGGCAGTCACCGGCTACATGCTGGTCGGCGCCGCCGTCATCGTCACCTCCGGCGCGCTCGGCGACGTGTTCGGCCGCCGCCGGATCTTCCTCGGCGGCCTGGTCCTCTTCGTACTGTCCTGCGCCCTGATCGCACTGTCCAGCGGAGCGGCCGGGGTGATCGGCGGCCGGATGATCCAGGGCGCCGCCGGGTCCACCATCCTGGCGTGCGGGATGAGCCTGCTGTCGGTCGGATCGTCCGGCACCGGGCAGATGAGGGCCATCACCCTGTGGGGCGCGGCGTCGGCCATCGGCGCGGCCGTCGGCCCGCTCGTCGGCGGGGTCCTGGTCGGCACGACCGGATGGCAGGGACTGTTCTGGATCGACGCGGCGATCGCCGCGGCCTGCATCCCGGTCACCCTGGCCGGGGTCGCCGAATCACGGGACCCGGACCGGCCGCGCTCGATCGACGTGCTCGGCACCGTACTGGTCGCGGTCGCTCTGGTGCCGCTGGTGCTGGCGCTCAGCGAGGGCGGCGACTGGGGCTGGATGTCCGCCCCCACCATCGGCTGCCTGGTGCTGTCGGTCCTCGGCGGAGCGGGATTCGTCGCCGCCGAGCGCCGGGCCACCGCCCCGCTCGTCGACCTGCGGCTGCTCCGCAATCGGGTGCTGATCGGGTCGACCATCGCCATCCTGCTCGTGGCCGGCATCATCAACGCGCTGATGTACCTGCTCAGCCTCTACTTCCAGGACCCGGCCGGATTCGGGATGACGGCCCTGGAGGCGGGTCTGGCCACCCTGCCGGCGGCGGCCGCCATGATCGCGGTGACTCCGTTGATCACCCCGCTGGCCGTGCGGATCGGCTCGCGGCAGGCCGTCGCCCTCGGCTTCGCCCTGGCGGTGGCCGGCGCCGGCGTCCTGATCCTGGTGACCGCGGGCTGGAGCTACGCGACCTTCGTGATCCCGCTGATGGTTCTGTCGGTCGGCCTCGGCTTCGCCAACGGGCCGGCCTCGTCGGCCTCCACCTCGGCGGTCTCGGCCGACGAGGTCGGCCAGGCCTCCGGCATCTCCAACATGGCCCGGTACGTCGGCGGCTCGCTCGCGGTGGCGGCCGCCTCCACCGTATTCACCGCGGTGAGCGACTCGCACGCCACCGCCGGGGAATCCGCCGGAGACGCCCTGGCCGCCGGCCTCTCCGGTGCGGCGCTGCTGCTGACGCTGCTGTCGGCGGCCGGTGTCGCGCTCGCCGTCCTGATGGGACGGCACCGCGGTGACCCGGCCGGCGCCGTGCAACTGGCCGCCGCGGCTGCCGCGACCAGCCACACGATCCCGACCCGCCCGGTCGCGACCCCCGGAGGTGCCCCGGCATGACGCCACGACCGTTCACCACGAAGGACTTCACCGCCCGGATGGAACGGGCGGTAGCCCAGGCCGCCGACGCCGGGCTCACCGGCCTGCTGGTCACGCCGGGCCCCGATCTCGTGTACTTCACCGGCTACCGGCCCACCGCCATCACCGAGCGGATCACCATGCTGGTGCTCGACCGTGACCACGAGCCGCGCCTGATCGTCCCCACCCTGGAACGCGCCGACGCCGAGGCGGCCCCGGGTGTGGGCGCGGTGACGATCACCGACTGGCGTGACGGCGCCGACCCGTACGCGGCCGCCGCCCGGCTGCTCGCCGCCGACGGCCGCTACGCCATCTCCGACTCGGCCTGGGCCCTGCACCTGCTGGCCCTGCAACACGAGGTGCCGGCATCGTGGTTCACGTCGATGACCGGAACCCTGCCGATGCTGCGGGCCGTCAAGGACGCCGACGAGATCGAACGGCTGGCCGGAGCCGGGGCGGCCGCCGACGCCGCGTACGAGGAGATCGTCTCGGCCCGGTTCGCCGGCCGGACCGAGCACGCGGTCGGCACCGAACTGGCCGGGCTGCTCCGCGAACACGGCCACAGCCAGGTCGACTTCACCGTCGTCGGGTCCGGCCCGAACGGCGCCGACCCGCACCACGAGATGGGCGACCGGGTGATCGTCGAGGGCGACATGGTGGTCCTGGACTTCGGCGGGCTCAAGGACGGGTACGGCTCGGACACCACCCGTACCGTGCACGTCGGCGAGCCGACCGGTGTGGAACGCGAGATCCACGACGTGGTGCGGCACGCCCAGCAGACCGCCTTCCAGGCCGTCCGTCCCGGTGCGACCTGCGAGGACATCGACCGGGTGGCCCGCACGGTGATCGAGGACGCCGGGTACGGGCCGCGGTTCATCCACCGCACCGGCCACGGCATCGGCCTGACCACCCACGAGCCGCCGTACCTGGTCGAGGGTGAGACGCGGCCGCTCGTACCCGGAATGTGCTTCTCCATCGAGCCGGGGATCTACCTGCCCGGCCGGTTCGGCGTACGGATCGAGGACATCGTCACGGTCACCGAGAACGGTGGCCGCCGCTTCAACAACACCAGCCGCGAGATGCGGATCGTCGCCTGACCGGAAGTCCGAACTGGGGAGTGGACAAATGATGCAACGGGCACACCGGCCGGCCGCCGTGACGGCCGTCCTTCTCTGCCTGCTGGCGACGGCGGCGTGCGGCGGCGAGGGGGAGAACCGGACGTTGCCGTCCACCCTGCCGTCGATCGAGCGGACCGTCGACGAGGAGCCCGCTGATTCGCCGGAACCGACGCGGACCCGTACCGAGAAGCCGGAACCGACCAGGACCACCGAGAAGCCGGAACCGACCGGCGAACCGGAACCGACCAGGACCGGCCAGCAGCCGCAGGAGACTGAGGAGACACCGGAGAAGCCGTCCACCACCAAGGTGGAGGTGACGGTGACCGTGGTGCCGCCCAAGACCACCACGCCGACAACGGAGGCCACCACGCCGACGCCGGCGGCCACCTCGTCGTCGGCTGAGGTAGTGCCGATCGCCGCCGAGGACGACTCCGGTGGCGTCTGGGGCTGGATCCTGCTGTTCCTGCTGTTCGCCGGGCTGGCCGCCGTGCTGCTGATCAGCCGCTCCCGGCGGACGGCGACCTGGGACGCGGAGGCGGGCACCCTGTCCGCCGAGACCCGCATGGTCACCGAGGCGCGGCTGACGCCCGTGCTGGCCTCCGCCGATCCGGTTCAGCGGGCGAACACCTGGCCGCGGGTCCGCGCCGACCTGGCCGCGCTGATCGCCGGCTGGGGCCGGCTGTCCACCCAGCCCTCGGACGCCGCCCGCCAGGCCCGGGCCACCGGGATCGCGGTGCTGCTGCGCGATCTCACGGCGGCCGTCGACGCGGAGAACGAGGCGCTCGCCTCGGGCCGCGACTGGCGCGTCCTGCGGCCGCAGATCGAGGAGATCCTGGACGGCCTGGACGCGGCGATCAACCCGCCCGGCCCGCAGGCCCCGTCGCCCGGTGGCCCGCCGCCCAGCGGTCCGCCGTACGGTGGCCCGCCGCCCAGTGGCCCGCCGTACGGTGGCCCGCCGCCCACCTCCTACCCGTGACCCGTCGCTAACCGGTGACGCTGTTGACCGGAGTGACGGCCCGTGGCGGCGGGCCGTCACTCCGGAGGTCAGCCGGCCGGGCGGTTGAGCCGCTTGTAGACCGGCGCAAGGCGTTTGTGCAGCTCCTGGTAGATGTCGTAGATCTCGCCGTAGCGGGCGTGATCCGGCCCGGGAGTGAAGACGTGATCGTTGCGGCTCAGCGCCGGAATGTCGTCGAACGCGATCATCCCGGCGCCGACCGCGCCGATCCAGCCGGCGCCCCGGGCGTTCACGGTCACCGGGTTGGCGTCCCGGCGGATCTCGTGGCCGAGCACGTCGGCGAAGATCTGGCACCACGAGCCGGAGCGGGCCGCGCCGCCGGTGATGACCATCGACGAGACCGGCGCGCCGAGGAACCGGTCGACGGCCTTGGCCAGCCACCGGGTGTTCAGCGCGACGCCCTCGAAGACGGCCCGCAGCAGGTCGGAGCGGGTGGTGTCGAGGGAGATGTTGAGGAACGCGGCGCGCAGGTTCGGGTCGTCGACCGGTGCGCGTTCCCCGTACAGCCAGGGGGTGTAGAGGACGCCGTTCGCGCCGGCCGGCACCGTCGGGATGATCTTGTCGAAGGCGTCGAAGATGGTGCCCTCGTCGCGGCTCACGTGGCCGGCGCTGACGATCGGGTCGTCGTACTCCACGATCTTGTCGCGCAGCCAGGTGAGGTTGGCGCCGGCGGTCGCCTGGAGCGCGGTCATCAGGTAGCGGTCCGGGATGGCGCACGGGATCGACGCGATGCCGGTGAGCACGTCGGTCTTCTTTCGCGGTACGTGCGCGGCGATCCAGGACGACGTGCCCAGGTAGAGGTGGGGCTCGTTGTCCCGGATGGTGCCCGCCCCGATGGCGGCGGCCGTGTTGTCGATGGCGCCCGCCACGACCCGCACCGATCGGGGGAGGCCGAGGTGATCGGCAGCCAGGGGGGATAGCGTGCCGATCACCTCGGTGCATGCCACGATCGGCGGGAACTTGTCCGCGTCGATCCCGCTGGCGGCGACCAGCGCGGGGGCGTACCGGATGGCGGGGGCCTTCCGGTTGTCGGTGACCCATGAGGTGAGGATCGAGTCGACGGTCGCCACCGTGCGGCCGGTGAGCTTCAGGTTGATCCAGTCGAGGACGTTGAGGAAGGTCTTCGTCCTCGCGTACACATCCGGCATGGCGTCGCGGATCAGCAGCATGTGGGCGGCCGGGTCCTTGCCGGTCACCGACGGCATGCCGCCGGTGAGCCGCAGCCAGCGGGCGATCCGGCGCACCGAGATGCCGTCGACCGCCGGGAACCCGCCGAACTGCCGCCGCAGGTGGGTGGCCCCGCGCATGTCGAGCCAGCTGATGCACCGGGTGAGCGGCTCCCCGGCCGCGTCCACCGCGATGGTGCCCTCGCCCTGCGTCGACGAGCAGATGGTGGTCACCGCGCGCAGATGATCCGGGAAGTCGCGACCCAGGTCGGCGACCACCTCGGCGAGGGCGTCCCACCAGGCGACCGGGTCCTGTTCGGCGCCGCCGCCGGGCAGGACGACCAGCGGGACCGGCCGCTCGGCCCAGCCGGTCACCGTCCCGTCGGCCGCGACGAGCGCGGCCTTCATCCCCGAGGTCCCGAGGTCGATCGCCAGGATCTGCGGCGGGATGGCCACCTACACTCCCTCGACCAGCGCGAAGACCTGGTCGAACCGGGCGAGGGCGTCGTCGATGACCTCGTCGGTGTCGGCCATCGACGTGTACATCCGCGAGCCGGCCAGCGTGATGATGCCGTGGGCGGCGTAGGCGGCGCCCATGTGCTCCATCACCTGCTTGCGGCCCTTGTTCTCCTTGAACAGCTTGACCGGATTGCGCATGTCCAGCATCAGCACGCCGCTGGACTGCAGGTGCACGATCGAGCCCTGGTTGTAGGCCACGTACGGCAGGCCGTACTTGTCGATCAGGCGCTGCAGGCCCCGGGTCAGCCGGTCACCGGCCCTGCCGGCGATCACCGGCGCGTTGGTGCGGGCCATCTCCTGAATGGCGAAGTAGCCGGCCGCGCAGGACAGCGGGTTCGCCGAGAGGGTGCCGCCGACCTGGATGTGGGCGCCGTGCTTGCCGTCCAGCCCGGAGCCGAAGACCGCCATGACGTCGGCCCGGCCGCCGACCCCGCCGGCCATCGGGTAGCCGCCGGAGACGGCCTTGCCGAGGACGGTCAGGTCGGGCGTCACGCCGAAGTAGCCGGCGGCGCCGCCCAGGCCGGTCCGGAAGCCGGTGACCACCTCGTCGAAGATCAGCAGCGCGCCGAACTCGTCGCACAGCTTGCGGACGGCGGCGTTGTAGCCCTTCGGGACCGGGCGGGTGCCGGACTCCGGGCCGAGCGGCTCCACCACGACCGCGGCGGTGCCGCCGCGCAGCCTGTTCTCGATCAGCTTGCGCTTGAGCAGGCCCAGGTCGTGCGGGAACGCCTCCCGGGTGCGGCCGGTGGCGCCCCACGGGATGCCCTTGGCGTTCATCCGGAACGAGCCGGGGACGCGCAGGCCGTAGACCATCGTGTCGGACCAGCCGTGGTAGGCGCCGCCGACCTTGATGACCATCTTCTTCTTGGTGTACGCCCGGGCCGCGCGCACCGCCGCCATGACCGCCTCGGTGCCGGAGCCCAGCGACCGGTACATCTCGATGTGCGGCATGTACTGGTGGATGATGTCGGCGAGCTTCAGCTCGTACTCGTGGAAGAGGCCGGTGACCGGACCGGACTCCCGGATCACCTCGGCCACCCGCTCGTTGACCGGGGCGTAGTTGCTGCCCAGGATGGTCGGGCCGCCGGCCTGGAGGAAGTCGATGTAGACGTTGCCGTCGCGGTCGGTCAGGTAGGCGCCCTCGGCCTTGTCGACCGCCAGCGGGAACGGGTAGTTGAACGCCAGGTTGTGCTGGACGCCGCCGGGGATCCGCTTCTTGGCCCGCTCGGTGATCTCCTTGCTGGCGGTGCACTTGGTCTCGAAGTAGTTCAGCGTGTCGAGCAGGGCGTCGTGGCGCAGCCCGCGCATCGGCTGGGCCACGAGAGCCTTCAGCCGGCGCAGGGTGTCGTCGACGTCGAGGTACTCACTGATCGAGTAGCCGAGGTCCGCGGACGTCTCGTACCGCTCGGGGGCCTCGGTCTCGGCGGACGGCAGCTCCTCGTCCTCCGGCACCCGGACCGGCTCGACCGCCTCGGTGATCTGCGCCGCGATCCGCTTCTCGTCCTTCTTCAGCTTGCTGAAGGCGATCTCCCGGATCGTGTCCGGAATCGTGTAGACCTTGCCGGCCTCCGAGGTGAGCGCCATCAGGTAGGCGATCGACACCTTCTCCAGCAGCGCCATGTTGAACACCGCGCGGTCCGGGTCGGTGCCCAGCGCCACCACGCCGTGGTTGGCGATGATGAACGCGTTGTCGCCGCTGGCCACCTTCTTCTGCACGTTCTTCGCCAGGAAGCCGGTGCCGGAGGGCGCGTAGTCGATGATCGCCACCTCCTTGCCGAGGAAGCGGACCTGCTCGTCGGTGAGCGCGGGGATCGGCTTGCGCAGGAAGGCGAGGGCAGACGCATACGGCTGGTGGGTGTGGACGATCGCATTCACGTCCGGCCGCTCGCGGTAGACGTTGGCGTGCATGCCGCACTCGATCGACGGGACCAGGCCGCCGGCGCCACCGGGGTCGGGCACGTGCTTGCCGTCGAAGTCGACGATGCAGATGTCCTCCACCCGCATCCTGTCGTAGTCGTAGTTGCTCGGCGTCACGGCATAGAGCTGGTGACCCGGGATCCGGACCGAGACGTTGCCCTCGGTCGCCTTGAGATAGCCGCGGTCGAGCATCGTCCGGCACATGTCGACCACGTGCTGGCGGGACAGACGGTGTTTCACAGGCGGGGTCCGATCCGTGCGGGGGAGTTACGGGACCATCGTCGTCCCGAGCCCCGGACGAAGCATCATCGGCGAACCAGCAAGAATCCATCGCTGCTTTAGCACCGGGTGACAAAATCGGTGGCGATGAACACCCCCTGGCAGAACCTGCCCACCGATCTGGCCGTCGCCATGCGGCCGCGCCTGCCCGCCGCCGTCCGGGCCATCGCCACCGCGGTCCGGGAGAGTCCCGGCGCCGGGGCCGGGGAGAAGTTCGAACGCGACGTGCGCACCGCCGTGAAGGTGGCCCTGGACCGGTTCCTCGACCTGGCCGGCACCCGGGAGCCGGCGCTGCCGCCACGGATCCGCGAGGTCTTCGTGGCCCTGGGCGCGGCCGAGGCCCGGGAGAACCGCGGCCCGGAGACCCTGCTCGCCTCCCTGCGGATCGCCTCCCGCCTGCTGCTGCGCACCGCCACCGAGGCGCTCGGCGAGTTGCGGCCGGTCAGCGTCGCCGAGGTGATCGACCTGTCCGACGCCACCAGCGCGTTCATCGACGAGCTGGCCACCGCCTGCACCGACGGTCTGGCCCGCCAGCTGCGCGAACAGGCCGGCGAGGGCGACCGGCGCCGCCGCCAGGTGGCCGACCTGCTGCTCACCGGCGGCAGTTCGCCCGAGGTGGTGCGGGAGGCCGCCGCCGGGATCGGCTGGCCTGGGGTGGACACCGTGGTCCCGGTGCTGCTGCCGCCCGACCAGGCCCGCGACGCCCGGTTCCGGTTCGGCGCGGACGGGGTGGTCGCCGAGCGCGGCCGGGACGCGGTGCTGCTGCTGCGCGCCGGTCCCCGGTCCGAGCGGGCGGCGCTCACCGGGGCGCTGCACGGCCGGGAGGCGGTGGTCGGCCCGGCCCTGCACTGGACCGAGGCGCCGCAGGCGGTCCGGCTCGCCGAGCGGACCGCCGAACTGGTCACGCCCGGCGCCGAGCCGGTCTTCGCCGACGACCACTTCGCGGTCCTGGCGCTGCGCGGGGAGCCGGCCGCGCTGCCGGTGCTGACCGCCCGGCGGCTCGCGCCGCTGGCCGGGCTGCGGGCCGGCCAGCGGGAGGCGTTCCTGGTCACCCTGGAGAGCTGGCTGCGCCACTGGGGTTCGCGTTCGGCGGTCGCGGCCGAGCTGTTCGTGCACCCGCAGACCGTCAGCTACCGCCTCAACCGCCTCCGTGAGCTGCTCGGCGACGACCTGGACGACCCGCGCGCCCGCTTCGAGCTGCTGCTGGTCCTCACCTACCAGTCCCGCCCGGCCTGACCGGGGCCGCTTGCGGCCTTCTTTTGAATCGTGGTTCACTTCTTGCCTTGCATTGAATCCGGATTCATAGCTTGGGGGCCTCCGGATGCCATACCGGCAAACCGCATTGACCAGGAAGAACGCCGAGGACAAGCGGGACGGGTTCCTGCGCGCCGCGCGGGCGCTCGTCGCGGCGGACGGCTTCAAGGCGGCCACCGTCGCCGCGATCGCCGCCCGCTGTCAGGCCAGCGTCGGATCGGTGTACTCGTACTTCGACGGCCGCGACCGGCTGCTCGCCGAGGTGTTCCGCAGCGCCGCCACGCACGAGATCGACCTGGTCCGCCTCGCCGTCTCGGACGCCGGACAGCGGGCCTCGGAGCGGATCGACGAGCTGATCCGGATCTTCTCGACCCGTGCCCTGCACGGCCGGCGGATGGCCTGGGCCCTGCTGTTCGAGCCGGTCAGCCCGGTGGTCGAGGCGGAGCGGCTGGCCTACCGGCGGTCCTACACCGACATCGGCGAGCAGATCATCTCCGACGGGCTGGCCGGTGGCGAGTTCGTCCCGCAGGACCCGCGGCTCGCCTCCTCGGCGGTGATGGGCGCGATCTCCGAGGCCCTGGTCGGCTGGATCCGCCCGGACAGCCCGGAGCCGTCCGACGACACCCAGGCCGCGGTCGTCGACGGGATCCGCTCGTTCTGCTTCCGCGCGCTCGGCGTACCGATGATGTCTGGAGGAATGCGATGAGCCCGACCACCGCCCTGAGGACCGCGCAGCGGGTGCTGGCCGATCAGTCCGTCACCCGGATGCTCGGCACCCGGCTGATCTCCTTCAGCGGAGAGGGCGCCGTCGTCGAGCTCGACATCCGCCCGGAGATCACCAACCATCACGGCGCCGTGCACGGCGGGATCGTGGCGTACGCCGCGGACTGCGCGCTGGCCTTCGCCGGCGGCGCGGCCCTCGGCCCGGACGTGGTCACCTCCGGCCTCACCATCGACTACATAGCCCCGGCACGTGGCCGCACGCTGCGCGCCAACGGCATGGTGATGCGCGCCGAGGGCCGCCGCGCCGCCTGCCGCTGTGAGCTGGTCGCGATCGCCGACGACGGCACCGAGACCCTGGTCGCGGTCGCGCAGGGGACGATCGTGGCCCCGGAGCGGAAGCCGGAGCGGACTGAGGGCACGGCCGCGCAGGCCGAGCGGGCGGCGAAGGCCACCGACAGGGCGAGCGTACGGCTGGGCCGCATCGGCACCCCCACCATCCAGGAGGTGCTCAAGGAGCGGCGCCGCACCGGCGACACCGACGACGGCGCCACGGTGGCCCTGGTCATCGAGGGTGGCGGCATGCGCGGCATCGTCTCCGCCGCGATGGCCGCCGTCATCGAGCAGGAGGGCGTCCTCGAGCACGTCGACATGATCGTCGGCACCTCGGCCGGCGCGGTGAACGCCGCCGCACTGGCCGTCGGCGCCGCCAACGCGATGGCCGAGTCGTACGCCGAGGTCTTCGCGTCGCCCGAGTTCATCGACGTCCGCCGGATCGCCCGCGGCCGCCCGGTGATCGACGGCCTGCGCATCGTCTCGCACGTCGACGACCTGCTGGACATCGGCTCGGCGTCCGGCACCGACTGGGCGGGCCGCCTCGCCATGGTCGCCACCGACGTGGACACCGGCCGCGCCGAGGCGCTGTCCGACTTCGCCGACCGGGACGACCTGGTCAACAGCCTGCACGCGTCCGGGCTGCTGCCGCTGCTCGCCGGTGACCCGGTCCAGTGGCGGGGCCGGCGCTGGCTGGACGGCGGCATCGTCGAGGCGGTGCCGGTGGTCAGCGCCGCCGCCCGGGGCGCCACCCACGCGATCATCCTGGCCACCCGGCCGCCCGGCACCCAGCCCGGTTACGGCGCCGCGGACGTGGTGGTCGAGCGGTACCTGCGGCGGCTCAACCCGGAGCTGGCCGCCGCCTACCGGGGCCGCCCGCACCGCTACCGGGAGACGTTGCAGCAGGTCCGGGACGGGTGGTCGCACGGGCTCAGCACGATCGCGCTGACCCCGCGGCTCAGCGACCCGCTGCCCGGCCGGCTCGAACGCGACCAGGTGGCGCTGCGCGCGGCCCGGACCGCGGCCGCCGACGCCGCCCGCGAACACCTCGCCTTCCTGCTGGAGGAGAAGCCGTGACCCACGACGTCGTGAACCAGGCCCCGCCACGGGCGGATCTGAACGAGTACCTGACCCATCCGGCGCTCACCGAGGCGGTCGGCCGCTACGGCGCCGGCTGGGCCACCGATCACCTGACCGGGGTCGGCGCGCTGGTCGGGCGGGGCGACTTCCAGCGGGACGCGGAACTGGCGAACACGCACCCGCCGGTGTTCTCCAGCCACGACCGGTGGGGGCACCGGGTGGACGCGGTCGACTTCCACCCCGGCTACCACCGGATCATCGGCGCCGCGATCGAGAACGGCGCGCACACCAGCTGCTGGGCCGAGCCGCGACCCGGCGCGCACGTCGCCCGGGCCGCCACGTTCATGCTGTTCGCGCAGATCGAGCCGGGGCACGCCTGCCCGGTGAGCATGACCCACGCGGTGGTGCCGTCGCTGCGGTTCACGCCCGAGCTGGCCGGCGAGTGGCTGCCCCGGGTCTACTCCCGCGACTACGACCCGGAGCTGCGCGCCGGCAAGACGTCGGCGATCTTCGGCATGGCGATGACCGAGAAGCAGGGCGGCTCGGACGTACGGGCGAACAGCACCCGGGCCGTCGACGCGGGCGACGGGACGTGGCGGCTGACCGGGCACAAGTGGTTCTGCTCGGCCCCGCAGTCGGACGCCTTCCTGGTGCTCGCCCAGGCGCCCGGCGGCCTGTCCTGCTTCCTGGTGCCGCGGGTGCTGCCCGGCGGCGACCGCAACGTCTTCCGGATCCAGCGCCTCAAGGACAAGCTCGGCAACCGGTCCAACGCGTCGTCGGAGATCGAGCTGGACGGCACCGTCGGCTGGCTGCTCGGCGAGGAGGGCCGCGGCGTGCGGACCATCATCGAGATGGTCGCCCAGACCCGGCTGGACTGTGTGCTGGGCAGCGCGGCAGGCATGCGGCAGTCGGTCAGCGAGGCGGCCTGGCACGCCCGGCACCGCAGCGCGTTCGGGGCGGTGCTGATCGACCAGCCGGCGATGACCTCGGTGATCGCCGACCTCCAGCTGGAGGCGGAGGCGGCGACCTGGACGGCGATGCGGCTGGCGTCCGCCTACGACAGCGACGACGCCGAATCGGTGGCGTTCCGGCGGCTGGCCACGGCGGTCGGCAAGTACTGGGTGTGCAAGCGCGGGCCGAACCACGCCTACGAGGCGCTCGAATGTCTCGGCGGCAACGGGTACACCGAGGCGTTCCCGCTGGCCCGGCGCTACCGGGAGCAGCCGGTGATGGCCGTCTGGGAGGGCTCCGGCAACGTGATCGCCCTGGACGTGCTGCGTGCGATGGCCCGGGAGCCGGAGTCGGTCGGGGCGGTGGATCGTGAGCTGGCGAGCGCTCTGGGCGTACACCCGGCCTATGACGCGCATGTGGCGGCGACGCGGAAGCTGGTCGCGGAGGTCGCGGCAGATCCGTCGTCGGCGGCCGCGTCGGCGCGGCGGGTGGTGGAGGCGCTCGCGCTGGGGTTGCAGGGTGCCGTGCTGATCCGGGAGGCGCCGGCCGAGATCGCGGACGCCTTCGTGGCCGCCCGTCTCGGCGAGGACCGTTCCCTGGAGTACGGCGCCCTCGCCCCGGGCCTGCCCCTCGCCAAGATCGCCGCCCGCGCCTGACCCGGTCAGAGCCAGCCGCGGAGCTGGGCGCGCAGGCGGGCGTCGTCCGCCTGCGTGACCACGTCGCAGACCCAGTCCCAGTGCAGGGTGACCCGGTCACCGACGGCCAGCTCCGGCAGCAACGACCGCTCCCACCGCGCCTGTTCGCTGCGGAGGCCGCCGACGGCGAGCGTCCCGTCCCGCCACGCCAGGGCGGGCGAGCGGACGACGGCCCGGGAGCCGCGCACGGAGAGGACGGTTCCGGTGCGGATCCGGCAGCGGTCCAGCACCGACACCGCGTGTGAGCTGCCGGTACGGCGCAGCAGCGACAGCCACGGGTAGACCTCGAAGACGTGGAAGCTGTGGTGGGCCATGGCCCGCGACCCGTGGTACTGCCCGGCGAACCGGGAGCGGAGTACCGCGGCCAGCCGGTCGCCGTCCACGAGGTCCAGCAGCGTCCCGCCCAGCCAATAGGCCGCCACCACCCGTTCGTCGAGCGGATCGGCGATGCCCGCCGCCCCGGCGATGAAGCAGAGGTACGCCCACGCGCCCTCGAAGTCGCGGGCCCGCCGTCCCAGCTCGGCGGGCGCCACCCCGTCCGGCCCGCAGTAGCCCAGCTCGTTCGGTGGGAACGCGTAGCGGGCGAACAGGGTGGCCCCGGCATCGCTCATGAGGGTCAGCAGATCCGGGGAAGCTGTTCGCCGATCGGCATCGAGATCACCCGGGTACCGCCCAGCGCGGTCCGCGCCACCACCATCCCGGGATGCCCGGCCACGCACGTCCCGATTCGGCGCGCGCCCGTCCCGTACGGGTGGGCCCGCATCGCCGCCAGCACGTCGCCGGCCTGATCCGGGCGGACGAACGCCACCAGCCGCCCCTCGTTGGCGACCTGCAACGGGTCGAGGCCGAGCAGGTGGCAGGCGTCGGCCACGCCGTCGGGCACCGGCAGGTCCCGTTCGGTCAGCTCCACCCCGACCCGCGCGGTCGCCGCGATCTCGTTGAGCGCCGCGGCCAGCCCGCCCCGGGTCGGATCGCGCAGCACGTGCAGGTCGGCGCCGGTGGCCAGCATGGCGGCGACCAGCCCGTGCAGCGGCGCCGTGTCGCTGGCGACAGTGGTCCCGAACTCCAGGCCCTCCCGGCAGCTGAGCACCGCCACCCCGTGCCGGCCGAGATCCCCGCTGACGAGTACGGCGTCGCCGACCGTGGCCCTGCGCGGCTCGATCTCCACCCCGTCCGCCACGACACCCACCCCGCTGGTGGTCAGATACACCCCGTCGCCGTTGCCGTTGCCGACCACCTTGGTGTCGCCGGTGACCAGCCGAACCCCGGCCGCGGTGGCCGCCGCGCCCATGGCCGCCGTGATCCGGCCGAGGTCGGCGAGCGGCGTGCCCTCCTCCAGGATGAACGCGGCCGACAGGTAGAGCGGCGTTGCCCCGGCCATCGCCAGGTCGTTGACGGTGCCGTTGACGGCCAGGTCGCCGATCGAGCCGCCGGGGAAGAACATCGGCTGGACCACGTACGCGTCGGTGGTGAACGCCAGTCGCGCCCCGCCCGCCTCGACGACCGCGCAGTCCCGGTCGGCGGTGCCGCCGGCGTCGCCGTACCCCGGAATGAGCAGATGCCGGACGAGGTCCGCGGACATCGCGCCCCCGCCGCCGTGCCCGGCGACCACGTTGGGGGTGTCGCGCAACGGCACCGGGCAGGACCAGCCCTCGAAGTCGATCATCCGGTGACCCTCCGGTACGTGTAGTACGCCGCGCAGGCCCCCTCGGACGACACCATGGTCGCGCCGAGCGGCTGCCGCGGTGTGCACACCCGGCCGAACGCCGCGCACTCGTGCGGTTTGATCAGCCCCTGGAGCACCTCCCCGGACCGGCACAGCGCCGACTCGGCGGCATGCACCCCGGTCACGTCGAACCGGTGCTCGGCGTCGAAGTCCCGGTACCGGTCGGTGAGCCGCCAGCCGCTGCCCGGGATCGTGCCGATGCCCCGCCACGCCCGGTCGGTCACCTCGAAGACGTCGGCGAGCATCTCCCGGGCCACCGGGTTCCCGGTCTCGGGGACCGCCCGCGGGTAGGCGTTGAGGGTCTCGTGGCGACCCTGTTCGAGCTGCACGATCGCCTGCCGGATGCCCTCCAGCACGTCGAGCGGCTCGAACCCGGTGACCACGATCGGCACGCCGTACTTCCGTGACAGCGACGGGTACTCGGACGTGCCCATCACGCTGCACACGTGCCCGGCCGCCAGGAACCCCTGCACCCGGCACCGCGGCGACTCCATGATGGCCGAGATGGCGGGTGGCACCAGCACGTGCGACACCAGCAGCGAGAAGTTGCGGATCCCGAGCCGGCGCGCCTGGTGCACGGTGAGCGCGTTGGCCGGTGCGGTCGTCTCGAACCCGATGCCGAAGAACACCACCTCCCGGTCCGGGTTGTCGCGGGCGATGCCGAGCGCGTCCAGCGGCGAGTAGACGACCCGGACGTCGGCGCCCGCGCCGCGCACCTCGAACAGGTCCCGCCCGCTGCCCGGCACCCGCAGCATGTCGCCGAACGAGCAGAAGATCACCCCCGGCCGGGCGGCGATGGCCAGCGCCTTGTCGATCACCGACAGCGGGGTGACGCAGACCGGGCAGCCCGGCCCGTGGATCATCTCGACGCCGTCCGGCAGCAGCTGGTCGATGCCGTGCCGGATGATCGAGTGGGTCTGCCCGCCGCACACCTCCATGAGCGCCCACGGCCGGGTGGTCGCGGCGTGGATCTGCCGCAGCAGGCTGCGGGCCAGGTCCGGGTCGCTGAACTCGTCAAGGTACTTCACCGAACTCCTCTTCCAGGAGACCCAGCCGGGTGAACTCGTCGAGGGTGCGGCGCGCCGACTCCTCGTCGAGCCGTTGGATGGCGAAACCGACGTGCACGATCAGGTATTCGCCGGGTGCCGCGTCCGGCACGTATTGCAGGCACACGTCCTTGCGCACGCCGCCGAAGTCGACCTCGGCCATCGGCGTGCCGTCGACCACGCTCACGCGCACCACCCGCCCGGGCACCGCGAGGCACATCAGCGGGCGCCCGCGACGACCAGCTGACCGAGGGCGATGCCACCGTCGTTCGGCGGCAGCAGCCGGGGCCACAGCACGGTGAAGCCGCGCTCGCGCAGCTCACGGACCGCGCCGGTGAGCACGACCGTGTTCTGGAAGACGCCGCCGCCGAGCGCCGCCACGCCGAGGCCGGTCCGCTCCCGGCACCGCTGCGCCTGGGTGACGATCAGGTCGATCACGGCGGCGTGGAACCGGGCGCCGATCAGGGTGGCCGGCACCCCGGCCAGCACGTCGGACGCGACCGCGCGGATCAGCGGGCCGGGATCGGCGACGCCCGCCTCGCCGATCTTCCAGGGGTACGCCGTCCCGCACGCCTGCCGGCTGAGCCCCTCCAGGACCAGTGCCGCCTCGCCCTCGTACGTCACGTTCTGCCGCACCCCGGCGATCGCCGCCACCGCGTCGAACAGGCGGCCCACACTGGACGTCGGCACACACGCCAGCCCGGTACGCAGCTGATGGGCGAGGATCTCCCGTTCCGCCTCCGGGCAGGCGGCCACCGGCGGCAGCGCCGGATCCCACGGCACCCCGGCCGACCGCAGGTGCGACAGGGCCATCCGGTAGGTACGGCGTATGCTCGCGTCCCCACCGGCCAGCGGTACGTAACCGACGTGCCCGGCCCGCTCGAAGCCGGCATAGCCCGCGATGAGGATCTCGCCACCCCAGATCGCACGATCGGTGCCGTAGCCGGTGCCGTCGAACGCGATCCCGATGACCCGCTCGTCCGCGCCGAGACCGTGTTCGGCCATCACCGCGGCGATGTGCGCGTGATGGTGCTGCACGGTCCGCACCGGGCGGCCGCCCGCGTTGGCCCGCGCCCAGCATCCCGACCGGTAGCCCGGATGCTCGTCGGTGACCAGCGACTCCGGCTCGACCCCGGTGATCTCGCCGAGATGCGCCGCGAGCGTGTGCAGAGTCTCGACCGTGGACAGGTCGTCCATGTCGCCGATGTGCTGGCTCACCCACGCCGACCGTCCGGACGCGACCGCGCACGTGTTCTTCGCGTCGGCGCCGGCCGCCAGCGACGGCCCGACCGGGAACGGCAGCGTCACCGGCATCGGCGCGTAACCGCGGGCCCGCCGCAGGATCACGTCGCCGCGCACCACCGAGTCGTCGCACGGCACCCGGATCTCCCGGTCGTGCCGCAGCCACGCGTCGGCCAGCCCGGCGAGCCGCCGCAGCGCCTCCGCGTCATCGGTCACGATCGGCTCGCCGGCCACGTTTCCCGAGGTCATCACGAGCACGTCCGGACCCGGCGGGTCGTCCGGCAGCCCGAACAGCAGCACGTGCAGCGGCGTGTGGGGCAGCATCACGCCGAGGTCCGGGCTGTCCGGCGCCACCTGGCCGGCGAGCCCGTCGCCGGGCCGGCGCGGGACCAGCACGATCGGGCGGCGGGCTCCGGCGAGCAGGTCACGGTCACGGTCGGTGAAAACCCCGATCTTGTACGCCGTACGCGCGCCCGCCACCATCACGGCGAACGGTTTCCCGCCCCGCCGTTTGCGGCGGCGCAGTTCGGCGACCGTGTCCGCGTCGCGGGCGTCGCACACCAGGTGGTAGCCGCCGAGCCCCTTGACCGCCACGATCCGCCCGGCGGCCAGCAGCGCGCGGGCCTCGGACAGGGCGTCGGCGCCGGTCATCGTCATCGGCCCGAGGATCAGCTCCAGGCGGGGGCCGCAGCCGTGGCAGGCGATCGGCTGGGCGTGGAACCGCCGGTCGGCCGGATCCTCGTACTCGGCCCGGCACCGTTCGCACATCGGGAACCGGGCCATCGTGGTGGCCGCCCGGTCGTACGGCAGCCCCGTGATGATCGTGTAGCGGGGCCCGCAGTTGACGCAACTGATGAACGGGTGCCGGTGGCGCCGCCCGCCCGGATCACGCAGCTCGCCGAGGCAGTCGTCGCAGATCGCCACGTCCGGCGCGGCCAGGGTGCGGGCCGGGCCGGACGTGGACGCCTCGATCCGGAACCCGGCCGTGCCGCGGACCTCCTGCTCCAGCTCCTCGACCGCGGTGATCACGGCGAGCGGTGGGCCCTCGCGCAGCCGCATGCCGTACTCGTGGACCGCGTCCGGGCAGCCCTCCACCTCGACGGCCACCCCGTCGGCGGTGTTCGTCACCGATCCGGCCAGGCCCAGCCGGGTGGCCGTGGTGTACGCGAACGGCCGGAAGCCGACGCCCTGCACCAGCCCGGACACCGCGAACCGGCGGCGGACCGTCCGGGCCTGCCCGGCCAGCTCCAGGCCGCGCAGCGCCTGCCCGGCCCGCTCCGCGTCGATGATCTCCACGGCGAACCCGAGATGGATCAGCACCCAGTCGCCGGGCTCCGGTGGCGTCTCCAGCATGCCGATGTTGACCGGGCGCCGCGCCCCGACCACGTCGACGGTGGCCAGCTGCCCGGCCGCGCCCGCCAGGATCTCCACCACCCGCCCGGGGATCCCGAGACACACCCCGGTCACCCCGCTCCCGGCAGACCCCGGCCGGCTCCCAGCGCTGTCTCAAGGCCGGTGAGACAGCGCTGGGGGCCGGCCAGTAGGGCGTGGACCGTGGCGACGGCCTTGGGGACGGCGGCGGCGACCGGGGCGGAGAGGCCGATGCGCTCGTCGACGGTGACGACCCGGCAACCCACCACGTAGGTGCGGGGCAGGGCGCCGCCGAGCCGGGCCACCGCGGCCAGCACGGCGAGTGGGTCCATGGCGTGGCCGTCGAAGCCGCCCGAGCCGACGTCGGCCGGGTCCACTTCGAGGACCTCGATGGCGCCCGGAACGCCCGGGGGCAGGGCGTCGACGAGGATCAGCGTGTCGTGGCCGTCGACGTCGTGGGCCAGGTGCAGGCCACGGATGCCGTAGTCGGCGGCGCGCACCCCGTCCGGCAGCAGCGGATCGGCGGCCAGCCGCCGCGCCACCTCCGGCCCGAACCCGTCGTCGCCCAGGAACACGTTGCCGATGCCGGCGATCAGGATCACGACACCGGCTCCAGCTCGTCCGGGGCGAAGTACAGGTAGCGGCCGTAGCCGTCGTGCAGGTCGGCGGCCGGGTCGTCGAGCAGGACGACGGCCACGTGGGTGCCGCCGTCGACGTCCGTGATCACCTCGTTGACCAGGGCGATCCGCCCGGCCAGGAACAGGTCCTGTGCGTCGGCGCGGCGGGCCGGGCGCAGCCGGACCAGGGTGCCGTGCGTGATCGTCCCGGCGTCGATGCGGGTGCCGTGCAGGCTGAGCAGCGTGTCGTCGTCGAGTGCGTCGCAGCGGTCGACGATCGCGGCGGCGCGCGGGTCGGTGGCGCGGGCCTCGGCCTTCTCGTGGTCGGTCATGGTTCGCACCCTCATCGTCAGCAGTTCGTCGATCTCACATCCGTCGAACAGGTCGCCGGGACTGCGCCCGGCCAGGCGCGGGTGGTCGTACAGGATGATCGGGGCGCCGAGCAGCAGCCGGGTCTCCCCGGGCGGTCCGGCCAGCACCGGCCAGCAGCGGTCCTGCCGGCAGCGGCGCGCCGCCGGGATCGGCTCGCGCACCGACACGAACTCCGCATCGTGTGCCTGGACCATCAGGTGCGCGGCGATCAGCGAGTGCCGGGTCGCGCTCTCCCTTTCCGGTACGGGCTCCGCGTGCTCGTTCGTGACGGAGACGGTGAGCCGCAGCAGCCCGTCGTCGGCCTGTACCGAGGTGCGGACGAGGGCGGTCAGCGGCCACCGGCGGCGGACCACCCGCCCCACCGGCCGGCCGTCGCCGTCGTGGACCGGTTCGACGTCCTCGCCGCCGGGCACGATGACCGGGAACTCGGCGTCGCCGTGCACCGGCAGGTCCGGCAGGGTGATCTCCCGTTCCACGGCCTCGTCCCAGCTCAGCAGGGTGGTGCCGCCGACCCGGAGGCGTTCGGCCGGTTCGTGGCCGCCGTCGTCGTGCCGCCGCTGCACCTCGCGGGACTGGAGCTGGAGGAACCGCAGGCGGACCGTGACCCAGCCGGCCCCGTCCGGAGTGAGCAGGCACTGCATCGACATCTGCGGCGGTTCGGCGAACGCGGCCGGCGCGGCGTGCGGCGGCCCGAGCACCCCGAACTGCCAGCGGGAGCGGTTCTTGGCGGCCCCCGCCCGGTACGGGTAGAGCAGGTAGCCCTCGTAGAGGACGGTGTCGGCGACCTCCCGCACGCTGTCCAGGCTCATTGCGCCACCTCCGCTGCGCTCCGGCGTCGCAATGAGTTGATGACTGAGCCTGATGATTCGCTCGCAAGCTCGCTCATGACAGGCCCGCCCCGGCGGACTGGGTGGGGGAGTGCAGCACCTCGATCTTCTTTCCGCCGCCCAGGTACATGTGCACGCCGCAGGGCAGGCAGGGGTCGAAGCTGCGGACCGTGCGCATGATGTCGATGCCTTTGAAGTCGTCGCGGCCGTTCTCCTCGAAGATCGGCTGGCCCTGGACGGCGTCCTCGTAGGGTCCGGGGGTGCCGAAGCTGTCGCGGGGGCTGCCGTTCCACGGGGTGGGCGGGTAGGGGTGGTAGTTGGCGATCCGCCCGTCCCGGATGACCATGTGGTGCGACAGGGCGCCGCGGACCGCCTCGGAGAAGCCGCAGCCGATCCCCTCGTCGGGCACCTCGTAGGGCTCCCACGTGCGGGTCCGCCCGGCCCGGATCTCGGCGAGGGCCCGCTCCGCGAAGTGCAGGGCGCAGGCGGCCGCGTACGCCTGGAAGTAGGTTCTGGCCCGGTTGCGTTCCAGGGTGTTGCTCCAGCGGGGGATCCGCCACTCGAACTCGACCGGCCCTTTCAGCGCGGTCCTGGGCAGGCTGATCCGGACACTGTCGCCGGTGGCGCGCACGTAGCCGAAGTCGACGGTGCCGGCCAGCGCGGTGCTCCAGAGCCGGGCCAGCGGGCCGCCGCCGGTGTCGAGGGCGAGGTATTCCTTGCCGTTGAACCAGCGCGGCGACATCACCCAGCTGTACTTCCCGTCCAGGTCGCGTTTCTGCGGGCGCGGGTTGGTGTGCTGGTTCCACGGGTGGCGGCGGTCCACCGGATTGCCCAGGGGGTCGGCCGTCACGAACATCTCCTGGTCCTCCCAGTCGTCGTAATAGGACGAGCCGAGCAGGATCCGGATCCCCAGGTTGATCTTCACGAGGTCGGTGGTGACCAGTTTTCCGTCGACCACGATGCCGGGCGTGACGAACATCCTCCGTCCCCACGCGGCCATGTCGGCGTACCGGAAATCGCAGTGTTCTGGATCTTGAAAGGATCCCCAGCAGGCCAGCAGCACCCGGCGCTCGCCGACGTGCTCGTAGCCGGGCAGCGCCGTGTAGAAGAAGCCGAACAGGTCGTCGTGCATCGGCACGGACCTCTTCATGAACTCGACGTAGCGCATCAGCCGGGTCAGGTAGTCGGTGATCAGCTGGCTGCTGGCCTGCGTGCCGACCCCGCCGGGGAACAGCGTGGACGGATGCGGGTGGCGGCCCTCCATCAGGCAGAACATCTCCCGGGTCAGGCGGCTGACCTGGAGCGCCTCCCGGTAGAACTCGCCGGTGAACGGGTTCAGCGAGCGCATGATGTCGCCGACCGTGCGGAAGCCGTGCTCGCCGGCGTGCGGTGCGGCGGTCCGGTTGGCCAGCTCCAGCACGCCCGGGTTGGTCTCGGCGACCATCCGCTCGCAGTAGTCCACCCCGACCAGGTTCTCCTGAAAGATGTTGTGGTCGAACATGAACTCGGCCGCCTCGCCCAGGTTGACGATCCACTCGGCCAGCGCCGGCGGCTTCACCCCGTAGGCCATGTTCTGCGCGTAGCAGGAGCAGGTGGCGTGGTTGTCGCCGCAGATCCCGCAGATCCGGCTGGTGATGAAGTGCGCGTCGCGGGGGTCCTTGCCCTTCATGAAGACCGAGTAGCCGCGGAAGATCGAGCTGGTCGAGCGGCACTCGGCCACCACCCGCTGTTTGAAGTCGATCTTCGTGTAGATGCCGAGGCTGCCGACGATCCGAGTGATCGGATCCCAGGCCATGTCGACCAGTTCGCCCGGGTCAGAACTCATGTCGCCTCTCGGGTTTCACTTTGGTGTGACGCCGCTAACAGCGTTCTCCCGGCCGTGCAAGACTGTCAATCCGCGCCACCTGACCGGGGTACAGCGTCATCAACGCGGGAGACGAAACGCCATGCACGAGCTGGCGATTGCCGAGAACATCATCGACACGGTCTGCACACGCGCCGCCGGACGGCCGGTGCGGCGGGTCACCGTCCGGATCGGAGCGCTCACCGCGGTCCTGCCGGATGCCATGCGGCTCTGCTGGGACCTGGCCGCCACCGGCACCGCCGCGCACGGCGCCGCCCTCGACCTCGACCTGCGCCCGGCCGTGGTGTTCTGCCGCGCCTGCCGCACCGATCAGCGGCTGCCCGACATGATCCCGCTGTGCCCGTGCGGCAGCGCCGACGTCACCGTCACCACCGGCCGGGAGCTGCACATCGTGTCGATGGAGGTGGCCTGAGAATGTGCTTCGACGACGGGCCGGTCGTCACGGTCACCCTCGAGGAGCGGGTGCTGGCCCGCAACGACGACCTGGCGCGGGCCAACCGGGAACTGCTGACCGCCCGCGGGATCCGGGCGATCAACCTGATGAGCTCACCGGGCTCGGGCAAGACCACCCTGCTGGAGCGGACCGTACGGGAGCTGCGGCGCCCGGTCGCGGTGATCGAGGGCGACCAGCGGACCCCGCTCGACGCCGAGCGGATCCGTGCGGCCGGCGCCCCGGTGGTGCAGGTCAACACCGGGGCCGGCTGTCACCTGGACGCCGCGATGACCCGGCGTGCGCTGCACGACCTCGACCCGCCGCCCGGCTCGCTGCTGTTCGTGGAGAACGTCGGCAACCTGATCTGCCCGTCGCTGTTCGACCTCGGTGAGCACGCGCGCGTGGTGATCGTGTCGGTCACCGAGGGGGCGGACAAGCCGCTCAAGTACCCCTACATGTTCGCGGTGGCCGACCTGGTCGTCATCAACAAGACCGACCTGCTGCCGTACGTCGACTTCGACGTGGGCGCCTGCCGCCGGCACATCGCCGCCGTCAATCCGGGCGCGACGATCCTGACGGTCTCCGCCACCCGAGGCGAGCGCCTACCGGACTGGTATGCGTGGGTGCGGGCGGCGTAGATCACATTTCCACGTACCGATGCAACGCTTCCCGACGGTGCCAGACCGGCAGCAGGCCGGCGCCGAACGGCGTGTGCCGGACCCGCAGGACCCGGTCGGCGTGCAGCCGGCCGCTGAGATCGGCCGCGACGGCGTGCAGGTCGGCGGTGTGGGCGACCAGGATCGGCAGCACACCCTCGCGCAGTGAGCCGGCCACTATCGCGGCGTTGCCGCGCAGCCAGTCCTCGCCGTGGTGGGCCGGCAGGACCATCATCCGGCGCCGGGGGAGCAGCCGGGACAGGCCGGTGATCAGGATGTCGGCGTCGGCCCAGCCGACCACCACCAGCAGCAGCCGCCGCCCCTCGGCGAGACCGGCGAGCCCGTCCAGCACCCAGGCCGCGTCACCGGCGGACAGCACCACCACGGTGACCGGTTCGTCGTGCTCCTGCGCGTCCCACCAGGTGCTCTCCGGCTCGCGGTAGACCGGCTTCCGGAACTGGCCGGGAACGGCACACGACGACGGCCGCCTCGGTGAGCGCCGGTCGAGCACGTGGACACCGGCCCACCGGCCGGAATTGTGTGCCGCCAGGGCCCGGTGCGCGGAGATTCGTCGCCAGAACACTGTGTCGCTCCTAGGGGGATCCGTGAGACGCCGGACTACGGCGTGGTCCTGACGCTGCCCGAGCCCGGCGCCACGCGGCCAGACCCAAGGCTGTCCACCCACCTCTGACCGGCCCACCGGGTCGTGTTCTCCCTGCTCACAGCCTTGACCGGACAGTTCTGTCCGGGGGTTGTCACGGCGCTTGCGTCTTTCGGGTGACCGGTCATTCGCCCGCGACCCGCAGCGTGTAGCCCCGCAGCGTCTGCTCCAGCGGGACGAACACCGGCGCCGGCGGGTCCTCGGCGAACGGCCGGAACTTGTCCGGGAACCCGGGCATCGTGCAGCCGATGCAGATGCCGCCCACGTTGGGGCAGCCGCCCACCCCGTTGATCCAGCCCCGCTTCGCCACGTTGCACCGCACCACCTGGCCCCAGCAGCCGACCTTCACGAGGCACGACGGAGAGCCCTGCCCGGCCGCGAAGTCGCTCTGGTCGTAGAAGGAGGCCCGGTCGCAGCCCGAGTGCACGGTCGACTCGAACAGCCGGAGAGGCCGCAGCTCCTCGTCCAGCTCCAGGGGCGGGCCGTCGCCGGCCACGTGCGTCACCAGGTGCATGAGCGTCTCGGTGAGGTTGTCCGGCAGGGTGGGGCAGCCGGGCACGCACACCACCGGCACCCCGTCCTTGGAGCGCCAGTTCCACCCCAGGTGGTCCGGGACACCCATCGCCCCGGTCGGGTTCCCGGCCATGCCGTGGATCCCGCCGTACGACGAGCAGGTGCCCGCCGCCAGGATCGCGGACGCCCGCGGGGCCAGCCGGTCGAGCCAGTCGGCCGCGGTGATCGGCTGCCCGGTCCGCGGATCGTTGCCGAACCCCGACCAGTATCCGGCCGTCTTGTTCCCCTCGTCCGGGATCGACCCCTCGACCACCAGGACGAACGGCTCCAGGTCCCCGCGGGCCGCCCGGTGGAACCACTCCATGAACGGCGGCCCGTTCTGGAAGTCCAGGTACGGCCAGTGCAACTCGATCGGCGGCACTCCGGGCAGCGCGCCCAGGACCAGATCCTCGATGCTCGGCTGGGTGGCCGCGGTGATCGCCACCGACTCGCCGTCGCAACTGAGCCCGCCGTTCATCCAGAGGACGTGCAGCATCGGTTCAGCGTAGGGGCGGAACCACCGGATCCGTTGTCACTCGTTCGGGTATCGCGGGTTTCCGTACCATCAGTTCCGTGCCGTCCCCGGATGTCGAGATCCTCCCGCTCACCGTGGTCGCGCAGGCGTTCCCGGCCCGCCCGTCGGCGCTGCCCGACGTCCGGGCCTTCCTGCGGCGGCAGCTCACCGGTACGCCGGTGTCCGACGAGGACGTGCGCAACCTCTGCGAACGCGTCGCCGACGTGCTGCTCGAAGCCGCCGGGGTGAGCCCCGCCATCCAGGTGTCGCTGCGGATCTTCCCGTCCGGCGCCGAGATCGACGTGCTCAGCTCGTCGGCCGCGCCGTCCGCCCCCACCGTGACGAAGGCGCCGCGGCCGCCCGCCCACGGGGCCCGGGTGGCCGTGCCGGCGCCGGCGTCGTTCGCCGCCTGGTTCGCGGCGCGGCTGCGGGCCGAGGGGCTGACGCTGGAGGCGGCGGCCCGGCGCCTCGAGGTGTCCACCAAGACGGTCAGCCGCTGGGTGTCCGGCGCCACCGAGCCGCGGCTGCGCGACTTTCACCGGATCAGGTTGGCCTTCGGGGAACCGCCGCTCTGACGCTGTTCCTCGCTCTGCCCCTGCCTGGTGCCGATGATCAGCAGGTAGCCGATGATCCAGAACTCGCCGATCGAGGCCGGGACGGTCAGCAGGTCGGCGGCCGCGGCGGCGTCCGGGGCCACCGCCTTGACCAGGGCGCTGAGCACGTAGCCGGCGCCGCCGGCGATCAGCACCCAGCCCAGCGCGCGGGGCATCCAGCCGGTGTTCAGCACGGCCGTGCCCATCGGGACCAGCCAGAGCCCGAAGAAGATCGCACCGGCCCACCAGAGGTTCGAGCTGATCAGGAAGAGGGTCTTGGTGGTCGCCGGGCCGGTCGTGGCCGCGGCGCCCAGCATCGCCGCGCTGATCAGGATCACGACCGCGTTGGCCAGGCCGAACGCCGCGACGCCGGCCGCGCTCACCGGGTCGGCGGTGCGGAAGAGCCGGTAGATCCAGGCCGCTGTGAGCGCCTGGCTGAGCACGATGAGCAGTTCGAAGAGGACCACGAGGTGGGTCAGCGTCGGGTGGCCGGCGACGGCCGCCCCGTCGTCGAGGCGGGGGCGGAGCAGCAGGAATCCGATCATTCCGCTGATGGCCAGGCCGAGGTAGAGGGCTCCGGTGGTCCGGGCGGTGCGCTGCGAGGGCATGATTCTTCCCTTACGTCGTAAGGCTGGTCTTACTGTGTAAGGTAGCCGCCGTGCGCAAGGAACCACTCAGCCGCGAACGCGTACTCGCGGCCGCCGTCACGATCGCCGACACCGACGGGCTCGCCGCGGTGACGATGCGCCGGATCGGGGCCGACCTCGGCGTCGAGGCCATGTCGCTCTACCACCATCTGCGCGGCAAGGACGCCCTCCTGGACGGCGTCGCCGAAACCCTGGTCGCCGAGGTGCTCGACGCGGTCGGCCGAGCCGGCGGCGCGGACTGGCGGGCCCGGCTGCGCGGCCGGTTCCTCGCCGCGCGGGAGGTGATGCTGCGCCACCCGTGGGGGCCGGGGCTGCTCAACTCGCGACAGTCGGTGCCGTTCGGTGTGTACACCTACTACGACGCCATCCTCGGCACACTCGTCGAGGGCGGATTCACGTACCGGCTGGCGCACCGGGCGCTGCACGCCTTCGGGAGCATGCCGCTCGGCTTCGTCCAGGAGGTGTTCAACGCCCAGGCCGGCGCCGACGACGACCTGAGCGCGGTCGCCGACGTCCTGCCGCACCTGACCGCCATGGTCGCCGGCGAGACGCACGAGGCCGAACTCGGCTGGTGCGACAGCCGGGTCGAGTTCGAGTTCACTCTGGACCTTGTGCTCGACGGCCTGGAACGCCTGCGCGCCTGAGCCCTGCTCGGAAATGTCGGTGGGGTCGCGTATGCTCCGGCGCGGCGAAGTTGTAGCGCAGAGGTCGTCGCGCCTTGGCATCGAGCAGGAGGACGCCGGTTCGAATCCGGCCGGCTTCGCCGCCTGACCACCACCGCGGGGAGGCGTCGGCATGATCATTCGATGCCCGGCCATCAACGACCCGGATCGCGGCCTGGCCGATCCGGGCGACTTCGACGGCATCCTGGGCCGCCTCGCCGCACCCGAGCCGATCGCCGAGCCCGAGGAGTTCGCCCGCGGCCTGCTCCGCCCCGACGGCCGCGTCGACCTGTGCAAACAGGGCCTCGGCCCGGAGCAGGCGGCCCGCGTCACCACCGTCGCGGCCGCCTCCCCACACCGCACCCACCTGCTGCTCGGCACCAACGGGCTCGGCGCCGACGGCGCCCGCGCGGTCGCCGGAGCGCTCGCCCCCGGCCACCGGATCAGCACCCTCTACCTCGGCTGCAACCGGATCGACGCGGACGGCGCCGGCGCCCTCGCCGACCAGCTCGCCGCCGACGGCACGGTCCGCGCCCTCTGGCTCAAACGCAACCCGATCGGCGACCAGGGGGTGGCGCGGCTCGCGGCCGCACTCTCCGAGAACACCACCTTGCGTACGCTCGACCTGGTCAACACCGGCCTGACCGCCGCCGGTCTGGAACCGCTCGCCGACGCCCTCGCCGCCCGGCCGCCCGGCATGCAGCGCCTCTTCCTCGGCGGCAACGGCCTCGGCCCCGACGCGGTCGGCGTCCTCACCAGACTCGTCCGCGAGGGCGGCGTCCGCGAGCTGTTCCTCGCCGTCAACCACCTCGGCGATTCCGGCGCCGCCGCCCTGGCGGAAAACCTGTCGGGGTCCGCGATGACCCTCGGCCTGGGTGGCAACGGCATCACCGACATCGCCCCGCTCGCCGCGCACCTGCGCGCGTGGACCGCCCTCGACCTGGCCCGGCCACCGTCCGAGCGTGCCCTCGGCGGCCGCGCCAACGAGGTCGGCGACACCGGCGCGGCCCTGCTCGCCGAGGCCCTGCCCGGCAGCGCCCTGAAACGGCTCGACGTGCGGTTCACCGGCGTCACCGGCCGCGGCGCCCGGCTCCTGCTCGCCGCCGGCGCCCACCTCGACCACCTGGGCCTCAACGGCGGCGTCCCCCGGCGCATGCGACGGCAGGCCCCGAAGACCACCACCCCACCACACGAGGACATCAACGCGATCGTGAGCGTCTACCGGTGACCGAGCAGCCACGTCAAAGCGCGTCCCGCCGCGCCCACCGCGCTCCGGTGACCCGATGAGCGGGCCGTCCGGCTCGTTTCCGGGCCGGCCGCGCGCGGCGGAGGCGGCGCGATGAGCGGCACCCTGACCGAGTGGGCGCGGATCCGCCGCTACGCCCTACCGGAGTGGATGATCGCCGAGTCCACCGAGGCGCGTGAGCGCGGCGACTGGCGGGCCGCCTGTGCGGCCGCCCGGATCGACGTCGACCTCGACGACGAGGGCGCCGAGCTGGCCCGCCATCTCGCACCCGACCTGCTGCGCTGGCATCTGCCCCGGGCACTCGGGGGCTATACGACGTTCGCGCCCCAGCGACAGTACGTCCTGGTTCCGAACGGTCCGGTCGATCAGGACACGCTCACCCTGGTGGTCGACTCGCCGGTGTCGCTGATCGGATCGCAGCGGCTCACCCTGAAGGCGGTGCGCGGCGCCCACCTCGGGCAGGAGAGCTACCTTCCGCTGCCCACCTACCTCTGGGACGCCCGCCACGCCGGTGAGTTGCGGTTCGCGCTGGGCGGCTCGGCGGAGCGGATGCCCGGGTTCACCTCGGCCGGCGAGCCGTTGCCCGATGCCGAGTTCGGCACGTGGGACGACGCGCCGGCGCTGGCCGAGCGGGTGCGGCTGGCGCCCACCCTGGCCGCGGCGTTCACCACGGCCGGGCTCCTGGTCACCGACGCGGATGGGAACGGCTGGGCGCGCCAGGAAGACCTTACGGGCGTCGATCCGCTGCGGGTGGCGTTCGACGCCCGGCAGCTCACCGCGAAGTACGGGCAGGCCACCTGGGCGCTGTGGGCCGACTTCCGGTGGTACCTGCGGGTCGAGGTCGACGACGATCGGATCCGGGTCGCCTGGAAGAAGTCCGACCGCGGCTGGTCCGACCCGATGCGGCACGCCCCGCGCCTGCACCGCGACCTGACCCGGTATTCGCCCGACCTCGACCTGGTGCGGGCGGGCCGGCTCACGCCCGCCGACCTGCATCCGCTCGTGCGGGCCGCGCTGTTCCCCGCCCACTCCTCCACGACCGCCTCCGGCACGCCGCCTCGTTCCCCGGCCCCGCCGGCCGCTTCGTCCGCACTCTCGCCCGCCGCTTCATGGGGCGAATCGTCTCGCTCGCCGGCGGAGGCGGAGATCATCCGGGTGCGCTGCCAGGGGGAGTGGCATCGGGTCGGCCTGGCCGGCGGCCGGTTCGAGCTGCCCGCGCACAGTGCGGAGGAGCGGCAGCGGGAACGCGCCATGCGCGCCTTCGGTGGCGCGGTGACCGGCTGTTTCGCGGCCGAGCAGGCCTGGCGCGGCACCGGCGGCCGCCTCCCGAAACGGATCCGCGCCCACCGCAAGGACCTGTGGCTGCGCATGATCCACGGCGGGACCCGGGTCGTCCTGGAACTGCTCGACGCCGGTATGGACCCGCACCTGCGGGACAGCCGTGGCCGCACCCTGATGCACCGGGTCCGCTCCTTCGACCACGCCCGTCTGCTGCCCCGGCTGGTCGCCGAAGGGCTCGACGTCAACGCCAAGGACCTGGAGGGCAGCACACCGCTCTACCTCGCGGTGGTGCACCGGTGGCCGGCCGGCCTGATCCGGGCACTGGTGGACGCGGGCGCCGACCCGCACCTGCCCAACCAGGACGACATGTCGGTGATCGACTACGCCGACGACGTGCTGCACTACTTCGAGGACCTTCCACCCGAGTTCGTGGCCGCCGTCGAGTACGTCCGCAAGAAAGCGTGACCGACCTTCCACAGTGGCGACGGATCCGGGCGTACGGCGTACCGGAGAGAATGATCGAGGAATGCGCCGCGGCACGGGCGAAAGGCGACTGGCAGGCCGCGTGCCTGGCCGGTGAGATCGACGTCGTCCCCGGCCCGGAGCGCCTTCCGGAGGAGCTGCTCGCCGGGTTCGCGCCCGATCTGGTGCGCTGGCACCTGCCACGGGCGCTCGGCGGGCACACCACGCTGGCCACCGGCATCGAGTACGTGCTGGCCCCGGACGGTCCGGTCGGCCCCGACACCGTCGTGCTCCGGCTGACCGCGCCCGCGTCGGTGCTCGGGTCGCAGCGGTTGCGGCTCGGCGCCGCCCGGATGGGTGACCTCGACGAGCCCAGGGTCGTGCGGCTCGCGCCCTGGCAGTGGGACGCCCGGCAGGCCGGTGAGCTGCGGGCCGCGGTCGGCGGTGACGAGCGGCGGGTTCCGCGGTTCGGGCCGGACGGGGACCGGCTTCCACGGGCCGAGCTGGGGCTTCGCACCGACCGGCCGGGGCAGGCCGAACGGGTCCTGCTGGACCGTGGCACCCCCACGGCGTGGGACGCGGCCGGGATCGTCGTGGACGGCGACTTCACGGATCCCTACTTCGGCCGGGCGGTCGACAGGCTCCGGCGCACGGCCGCGGCCATCGATCCGCTGCGGCTGCGCATCGAGGTACGGCGGCTCGCCGAACAGTTCGGGAAGCCGTCGTGGGCGTTGTGGTACGACAGGTCGCGGGCGTTGCGGATCGACGTCGACGGGAACGCTGTCCGGGCCACCGCGGTCGAGGCGAACTGGTGGGAGCAATCGGCGCCGATCCGCCTGCTGCCGCGCCTGCATCCCGCGCTGCTGCGCTCGCCGGTCGACCTCGACCTGGTCTGGAATGGACTGCTCACACCGTTTCAACTGCACCCACTCGTACGATCAGCGTTGTTCCCGGCGACCGGGGCCGCTCCCTTCCCCTGGCCCACCTCGCCGGGGGCCGCTTCGCTCACCTCGTCCCTCTTGTCGCCGCGGCGCGATTCCTCCTCGTCCGCCCCGCTGGGAGCCGGTTCGCTGCTATTGCCGCGGGGCGGAGCGGCGTCCCACTCCTCTGTCTCACGGGTGGAAGCGGCCCGGGTGCGGTGCGGCGGGCGGTGGCATGTGGTGGAAAGCCGGGACGGGCGTCTCCGTCTGCTCGCCCATGACGACGCCGAGCGGCGGCGGGAGCGGGCCATGCGGGCCTTCGGCGGGGTGGTGACCGGGTGTTTCGCCGTCGAACGGGCGTGGACCGGCGATGCTGGGCGGCTGCCGCGACGGCTGCACGCCGTACGCGATGATCTTTGGCTTCGGATGGTGCACGGCGGTAGCCGGGTGGTCTTCGAACTGCTCGACGCCGGGATGGACCCCGGCCTGCGCGACGGGCGGGGCCGTGGCCTGATGCATCTGCTCCGGTCCTTCGATCATGAGCGTCTGCTGCCGCGTCTGCTGGCGGCGGGGGCCGACGTCGACGCCCTCGACCGGGAGGGCAACACGCCGCTCGCCACCGGTGTCGCCCTGGGCTGGCCGCTCGACCTGATCAAGGCGCTGGTCGCGGCCGGGGCGAATCCCGGTTGCCGGGCGTACAACTACAAGGACCTCACCCTTCTCGAAGCCGTCGACTTCCAGGATCAGATGCGGTCCGAACCCCGGCCCGCGGAGGCGCTCGCCGTGATCTCCTTCCTCAGGAGAAACGTAGGATCGCCCGTGGCGGAGTCGTAGAGCAGGGGTCGTCGCGCTCCTGGGTCGATTGATCAAACAACGTGCTCGCCGCCGGACAGGCGGAGAGCCGAAACGACCGTGGAGCGCGGGTAAGACCGGGACTCGTCCCGGCACCGCGCAGTGAAGCGGTAACCCACCCGGACGCCGCGCGGTCCACGCGCAGCGTGGAGGGAATCTCCGTCCTTTGGGCGGAGAGGATGTCATTTGAGCAGATCGGACACCACGATCGTCACGAAGATCAGGATGACTGCCTCGCTCACCAGCCACGAGTGCTCGTTGGCCCAGTCCCGGACCTTTGGCAGCACCGTCACCGCGCGCTGACCGAGCACGAGCAGGATGATCAGCGGCAACGCCAGCAACAGCAGCGTCACAGCCAGGAACGGCAGCAGGTGCCACCAGGGTTTGTCGTGGCCGGCGAGGCTTCCGGTGACCGCCACCATGGTGGCCTCGTCGCTGGGCATGGCGATGAACAGCAGAAAACCCAAGCCGAAGGCGAAGCGGGGGCTGGCCGCCTGCAACGTGTTCATCCACTTCGGCGGCCGGCTCCGCTTGCGGCGGACGAAGATGATCACCATCAGCGCCAGCAGCACGGCCAGCACCACCCAATCGATCAGGTGACGAGTGCCGTCATGCTTGCCCTGGCCGCCTCCCGCACCTCGCACGACGTGAAAGGCGAAGTGCCAGACGGTCAGCCCGATCAGCCCGGCGAGCCCGGCCCCACCCAGGTAGGCGAGCGAGCTGCGCCTCGCCTCCTGGCTGGAGGCGAGGAAGATGGCGGTGATGATCTGCGGGCCGGCGATCATCACCACCGCGAGCAACAGCACGCTCAGCCAATTCACGGCTTCCCTCCTTCGGGCTCATCCTTCCCAAGCGGAGCCCGTCCCGGACGTCGTTTGCCCGATCAGGTCCCGTGGCCACGTTCGTGCCCCGGGCGAAGGCCGTCACGTGCCCGGCGCCCGGGCCGCCCGCCAAAAGTGTCGGTGGGCCGCCGTATGCTCCGTCGCGGCGGAGTCGTAGCGCAGAGGTCGTCGCGCCTGGAAGACATTTAGGAGGACGCCGGTTCGAATCCGGTCGGCTCCGCCACCTCAGCAACGACACGGGGGTCGACCGATTTCTGCTCTGGGAGACTGGCGGCTCGTCCGTCGCTATGCGGTCCCCGACTGGATGATCGCCGAGTGCACGAAGGCCCGGGAGCGCGGCGACTGGCGGGCCGCCTGCGCCGCGGCCCGGATCGATGTCACGTTCACCGACGCCGGCCCGGTCGCCGGCCTGCTCGCCGGGTTCGCGCCCGACCTGCTCCGCTGGCATCTGCCACGGTCGTCCAGCGGAAACGCCGCACTGGCCCCCAGGATGCGGTTCGTCCTGGCCCCCGACCGGCCGATCACACCCGACACCTGGGTCCTCGTGGTGCGCTCGCCCCGGTGGGTGACCGGGACCCAGCGGCTCACCCTCGAAGCGGCGCGTGCCGGGGATCTGGAGGAGGGGCCGGTCTTCCCGCTTCCGCCCCACCTGTGGGACGCCCGCCGATCCGCCGAGCCGCGTGCGGCGGGTGGAGCCGCGAGGCCGCGCGGGGCCGGGGCGATCGACCTGTGGGCCTCGGCCGGGTGGTTGATCGACCAGGCAGACGCCCGATCCTGGCCGCGGGCCGGCCGGGCCGTCCTGGACGAGGCTGACCCCTGGGTGGCCGCGCGCACGCTGCGGTGGATCGCCGAACTGTTCCGGGGCTGGTCGTTTCCGGTGTGGGCGGACGGTCACCAGCGGCCGTCGCGGTGCGTCCGGCTCGAGGTGGCGGGGGAGCGGAACGGGATCACCCGTTCACTGCTGGACCCACCCCAGCCGGGGATGACGCCGGCGCGACCATGTCTGCATCCGGCTCTGCTGCGGCAGCCGGTGGAGATCGGCCTGGTCACGCGGGGGCTGATCCCGGTTCGGGACGTGCATCCGCTGGTCCGGGCGGCGCTGTTCCCGGATGCTCCGGTGGATTCCGCACCGCCTCGGCGGTGCGCCCACGACGTACGGGTCAGGGTTCGCTGTGGTGGGGAGTGGCACTGGGTCGGCCTTCGCGGCAACGATCTCGACCTGCTGGAGCACACCGACGCCGACCGGCTGCGGGAGCAGGCGCTCCGCGCCTTCGGCGGGTCGCTCGCCGGATGTTTCCGGGCCGAATCCGCATGGTACGGAGGTGAGGGCGCCGTGCCACGCGGCCTTCTCGAGCACCGGCGCGACCTGTGGCGGCGGATGGAGCACGGCGGCAGCCGGGTGGTGCTCGACATGCTCGACGCGGGGCTCGACCCGCACATCCGCGACGGTCAGGGACGGACCCTGCTGCACCGGATCCACCTGTTCGACCACGGGGAGTTGCTGCCCCGGCTGCTCGCCGAAGGCCTCGACATCAACGCCGTCAGCCGGCGGGGCTGGACGCCGATGTGCGAGGCGCTGGTCCACTCCGCTCCGGCTGAGCTGCTCCAGGCGCTGAACGCGGCCGGCGCGTACCCTCAGCTCTCGTTGACCGACCCGGCCGAGTGGGCCGCCTCGCCCGCCTGACGCCGGGGCCGGATCGCGGACCGGCGGAAATGTCGTAGGGCTCGCGTATGCTCCGGCGCGGCGAGGTCGTAGCGCAGAGGTCGTCGCGCCCGGCATCAACCGGGAGGACGCCGGTTCGACTCCGGTCGGCCTCGCCACCTGGGGTTTTGCGGCACGGGGGAGGAACCGGCGTGATCGGGACGAGTCATCGGGTGGGGGCGTTCCGGTGAGCCTGCACCGTGACCGGCTCGAGCTGTCCGATGGGGAGCGCATCCGGCGGTATGCGGTTCCCAGCTGGATGATCGCCGAGTGCACCGCGGCCCGGGAGCGTGGCGACTGGCGTGCGGCGTGCGAGGCGGCCCTGATCGACGTCACCTTCGACGATCCCGGGCCGGTCGCCGGTCTGCTCGCCGGGTTCGCGCCCGACCTGCTGCGATGGCATCTCCCTCGGGCCATGGGCGGCACCGTCCATCTGGTCGGCTGGCGGAGCTACCTGCTGGCCGGCGACGGGCCGGTCAGGCCGGACACCACGGTCCTGATGGTCCGGACGCCCGAGACCTCGAACGGGGCGAACCGTCTGACGCTCGACGCGGTGCGGGCCGGCGACATCGAGGGGCGTTCGATCTGCCCGCTCCCGCCGTACCTCTGGGATGCCCGCCGGGCCGGCGAGCTGCCGCACACCGGGGCCGCCGGTCCCGCTGACGGCGACGCGGCCCTGGCCGAGGCCTGGACCGCGGCCGGCTGGGAGCTCGACGAGGACGGCTTCCGTGCCTGGCGCCGGTGGCACCTCTCGCTGCTGCGCAGCCTGGATCCGGTGCTGGCCGCCCGCGAGCTGCGCCGGATCTCGGCACAGTTCGGCCGCCGGTCGTGGGTGTTGCAGGAGCGCTGGGGGGTCAGCGAGCTGTGCCTGCTGGCGTCCGGTGACCGGATCCGGGTCACCGTCCCGGCGAGCCGGCCGGCGGAGACGAACGGGGCCGAGCTGCGGTTGCTGCCCGACATGCTCCGCCCGCCGATCGACCGGGCGCTGATCGAGGCCGGCCGCCTGGACCCTGCCGACCTGCATCCGCTGGTTCGCGACGTGCTGGCACCCGGGGTGACGGGAGATCCCGACCCGTCGTTCGTGCCCGCCGGGCTTCTCGACGAGCGGGTGTTCCGGGTCCGCTGCCGCGGTGTCTGGCACTGGGTTTCGGTCCGCGCCGGCCGGCTCGAGCTGCCCGAGCACAGCGACGACGAGCGGCAGCGTGAGCTGTCCCTCCAGGCGTTCGGCGGGGAGATCGGCGGCTGCTTCAAAGCCGACCTGGGCTGGCGCGGCCGGGCCAGGTGGCTGCCGAGAGCCCTGCGTGAGCACCGCCGCGACCTGTGGCTGCGGCTGGAGTCGGGCGGCCCGCGTGTGGTGACCGCACTGCTCGACGCCGGGCTCGAGCCGCGGCTGTGCGACGGCGGCGGCCGGACCCTGGTGCACCTGCTCGGCGCGTTCGGGGATCCCGCGGTGCTGCCCCGGCTCCTGGCCGCCGGCCTCGACGTGGACGCCCGCGACCGGGAGGGCATCACGCCGCTGTTCGAGGCGCTGACCCGGCGGTGGCCGATCGAGCTGATCATCGCTCTGGTCGACGCCGGCGCCGACCCGCGCCTGCCGGTGCAGGGCGTTTCGCCGTTGAAGTACCTCAAGACGCTCACGAACCGGGACATGACTCCCGGCCTCACCGCCGCGCTGGCCTACCTCAGGGGGAAGAAAGCATGACGACCGGGCTCGACGCCGCCGACGAGCTGCTGCGCCAGATCAGGGTCACCCGGACCGAGCCGGTCACCGACCACCGGGCCGCCGCGCTGGCCCTGTGCGTCGCCGCGAACCTTCCGGTGCTGCTCTGGGGCGAGCCGGGCATCGGCAAGTCGGCGACCCTCGCCCAGCTCGCCGAAGGCCTGGACGCGCCGATGGAGACGGTCATCGCCAGCGTGCACGAGCCGTCCGACTTCGCCGGTCTGCCCATCGTCGGCGACGATCCGGCCGTTCAGGGTGTGCCGATGGCGCCGCCCGACTGGGCGGTCCGGCTCGCCCGCCACGGGCGCGGCCTGCTCTTCTTCGACGAGCTGTCGTCGGCGCCGCCGGCCGTGCAGGCCGCCCTGCTCCGGGTGGTGCTGGAGCGCCGGGTCGGCAGTCTGGTCCTCCCCGACGAGGTGCGGATCGTGGCCGCCGCGAACCCGCCGTCCAGCGCCGCCGACGGCTGGCATCTCAGCCCGCCGCTGGCCAACCGGTTCGTCCACCTGCACTGGGCGCACGATCCGCGGGTCGTCGCCCGGGGTCTGACCGGTGTGTGGCCGCGGATCGACGTACCGGCCGTGTCGCTGGACCGGGCGCCCAGCGCGCTGGCCCGGGCCCGCGGTGTGATCGCCGGCTTCCTGACCGCCCGCCCCGGTCTCACCCACCACCTGCCCACCGACGCCGAGGCGCGCGGCGGCGCCTGGCCGTCCCCGCGGACCTGGGGCATGGCCCTGCGCCTGCTGGTCTTCCATTTCTGTGCCGGCACCGGGCGGGAGGCGCTGGCCACCGCGATCATCGGCGCGGTCGGTGACGGTCCCGGCCTGGAGCTGACCACCTACCTCGACGAGCTGGATCTGCCCGACCCCGAGCGGGTCCTCGCCAACCCGGCCGCGTTCGCGCTGCCCGACCGCGGTGACCGCCAGCTGGCGTTCCTGACCGCGGTCGTGGCCGCCATCGAGGCCTCGGTGACCCGGGACCGCTGGGAGGCGGGCTGGACCGTGCTCGCGAAGGCCGTCGATGCCGGGGTCCCGGACGTGGCCGCCCGGGCCGCCTTCGACCTGGCCCGCATGCGTGATCCGAAGTGGCCGGTCCCGTCGTCGATCGACGCCTTCCTGGATGTCCTCACCGCTTCCGGGATGCTGACCGGTGGCGCCTGACCCGAACCCCGTCGCTCCGGCGCTCGACGAGTCGGGAGTGGTGGCGCCCGTCCAGGACGCCGTCGCCTCGGCCCACACCGACTCGGAAGCGGCGGCACCGGCGCGGGAGGCGGCCCGGCGGCTGGACCGGACGAAGCTGCTGGCCGCGCGGCTCAAAGCGGCAGGCAGCCAGCCCTATCTGGCGTCCGCCCTCTACAGCCTGACCGTGGTGCCGAGCCTCGGCGTCCCCACGATGGGCGTGGACAGGCACTGGCGCTGCTATGTGAATCCCGGGTTCGTCGAGGCCACGCCGGTCCACGAGCTCGCCGCCGTCTGGGTGCACGAGGTCGCCCACCTGCTGCGGGACCATCACGCGCGGGCCGCGCTGCTCGTTCCCGAGTACCGGCATGATCATCAGCGGGTCAACATCGCCCAGGACTGCGAGATCAACGACGATCTGTCGTCGCTGCCGTCGGGCGCCATGCGGCCGGAGATGTTCGGCCTTCCCGAGGGGCAGCTGTTCGAGCAGTATGTGCCCGGGATCCCGGCGGGTCATCGGCACCACGAGTGCGGCTCCGGAGCGCACGGCCGCCCGCAGCCGTGGGAGTTGTCGGACGCCGCCCGGGTCAGCCCGGTCGAGGCGGCCGCGATCCGCCGGCAGACCGCGCAGGAGCTGCGGGCTCAGGCCAAGGCCCGGGGCCGGATCCCGGCGGGGTGGCGTCGCTGGGCGGACGAGATCCTGGAACCCACCGTCGACTGGCGGCGGGCTCTCACCGGCGCCGTCCGGGAGGCCGCGTCCTGGGCTTCCGGGGCGGTCGACTACACCTATCAGCGCCCGTCCCGGCGTGGGGCGGCCGTTCCCCGCGTGGTGCTGCCCAGCCTGCGCCGTCCGATGCCGCGGGTGGCGGTGGTCGTCGACACCTCCGGTTCGATGGGCGACGACGAACTCCGTGCGGTGCTCGGTGAGGTCGCCGGGGTGCTGCGGGCGGTCGGCATCGGCCGCAACCGGGTCGCCGTGCTGGCCTGTGACGCCGACGTGCACGCGGTGCGCCGGGCCGCCACGGTCGGTGACGTCGTCCTGGCGGGCGGCGGCGGCACCGACATGCGGGTCGGCATCGAACAGGCGCTGAAGGGGCCGGAACTTCCACACATCGTCATCGTCCTGACCGACGGCTACACCCCGTGGCCGGATGCCCAGCCCGGCCAGGTCCGGGTCATCGCCGGAGTGATCGGCGAATGCGGCGACGACCCGCCATCCTGGATCGAGACGATCCGCATCCCGCTGGAGGCCGCCACCCCCGGGCGATGACCGGCGCCCGCTGTTGGCCGTGGGTAGCGCTTCTGCTGACAGCCCGGACGTGGTTCGGATCTGACCTCGGAAGCCTTCGCGGGGCCGCACCTGCCCGGAGCCCGGCGAGCGTCGCTGTACCGCTTGCGATGGATACCGGTGCCCGCCGCCCCGCCGCTACCGTGGCCCGGTGCCACCGACGGAGCCACGACGGCGCCTCGCGCAGGTCGCCGGCGGTGTCGCCGTCGCGGCCTGCCTCGCCGTCCTCCTGGCCCGGCACGAGGGCGCGCTGTCCACGGCGGATCAGCTGGCGAGCGTCGGCAGCCTGATCGTCGCCTTGGTCCTCGGCGTGCTCGGCCTGCGGCGCGGCGCACCCACCACCCCGGACCCGGCGGACGATGCCGCGGACCGGCTGGCCGATCGGGTGCGCAGGCAGTGGCGGCACGAGATCGGCGTACGCCGTCTGGAGCAACCGCGAGCGCTGCGCCTCACCTGGACCCCCGCGACGCCGGCCGTGGCCGGCGTGCCGGCGCCACGTGCCGGAAGCCTGGACCGGGACGCCCCGGCCGCGTACCGCCTGGTGGAGCTGGTCCGCGAGACCCGCCCCGGCCAGCTGGTGGTGCTGGGCGCGCCCGGCTCCGGCAAGTCGAGCCTGATGACACTGTTCACGGTCGCCGCCGTCGACCTGGCCGAACCGGGCGACCCGATTCCGGTGCTGCTGGCCCTGCCCGCCTGGGACACCCGTGAGCCGTTGGACGACTGGATCGCCCGCCGGGTCGCCGGGGACTATCCGGGCACGCCACCGGACCTGGTGGCGGAGGGTCGTGTCCTGCCGATCCTGGACGGTCTCGACGAGCTTCCGGATCCGGCTCTCGCCTTCGACGAGCTGAACCGGATCGCGGCTAGCCTGCCCGGCCTGGTCCTGACCTGCCGCGACGCCGAGTACGAGCGGGCGGTCACGGCCCGGGGCCCGCTCGGCAGGGCGGCGGTGGTCCGGATCGCGCCGGTCCCGCCGGACGACGCGATCGCCTTTCTCACCGACAGCGACGTCCACGGCAGCACGCGCTGGCTTCCGGTCGCGGAACGCCTGCGCGACGATCCCGGCGGCGCTCTGGCCGTCACTCTCACCAACCCGCTGATGATCTCCCTGGCCCGGGCGGTCTACCGGGCGCCGGCCACCGACCCGTCGGAGCTGCTGCGGATGGCCGGAGACACCGTGGACACCCATCTGCTCGGCGAGTTCCTGCGTACCGCGTACCCGGCGGAGCGTGACCGCCGCAGGCTCGCCCTGCTCGCCGCCGGACCACAGTTGCGCTGGTGGATGCTGGCCTCGCTGGTCCGTCCGGCGGTCCTCACCGGGGTCGTCGCGATACCGCCGACCGGGCTGGGCGCGGCCGTGGGGGCGGGCTTCGCGGCCCTGACCGGCTACCGGTTCGGGCCGGCCATCGGGTACGCGACGATCACCGGCCTGGCCCTGGGCGTCCTCGCGGGGCTGCGCGCCGCCCGTACCGTCCGCGGGGGTGAACCGTCCGGTGGTCTCGCGGTCCTGGCCGCCGCGCTGCGCGACGGCCTGGCCGCAGGCACGGTCTTCGCGGTCGGCGGGTCGGTGGCGCTGGCCGTCACCGGCGCGTCCCCGACCGAGCTGCTCGGTTCGCTGGGCCTGCTCGGCGTGGTCGGCGGCACCATGTTCGGAATCGTCAGCAACGGTCTGGCGGCGGGCCGGCGGATCGTCCCGTACCGGTTCGGCCGCCGGGCCGTCACCCTGCCGCGGCGGATCGCGCACGGCTGCGTGACGGCGTCCGCTTTCAGCCTTCCGGCGGCCGCCGTGATCGCGATCCTCGACGCCGTCGAACGCTGGGAGCCGGGGCATGGCTGGCTTCCGCTCGTGCCGCGGGTGCTGGCCAGGACCCTGACCACCGGCCTGGGCGGCGCTCTCGCGATCGGTGTGCCGATCGGTGTCGGCCGTTGGCTGAGCGTCCCCGACGTGACCGATCCGGATCAGGCGGTCGCCGCCACGTTCCGTTCGTCGCTGCGCAGCGAACGGGAGACGCTGCTGATGACCACGCTCGGCGCGGGCTTCGCTGTGGGCGCGGTGACGGCCGCCGTGGTCGCCCTGTTCGGCGGCAGTCCCGCCATCGCGGCCGTGCTGGCGGGACTGCCGGTGACGGTGCTGGCGGCCTTCGGCTCGGGCGCCCCGTGGGTCGCCTACACGGCGGCCCGTTCGTGGCTGGCCGCGCGCGGTCGCCTGCCGTGGCGCCTGACCCGTTTCCTCGAGGACGCGCACCGCCGCCAGGTCCTGCGCCAGGACGGCCCGGCCTACCGGTTCCGGCACGAGAGGCTGCGGTCGTATCTCTCCGGCGATCCGCCGCCGGCGTCCGCCATGTCACCACCTTCACCGGTACGCCGGAGCACCACCACGGTGACCGCCCTGGCCGCGGTGGCGCTGCTGCTGGTGACCGGTGCGACGGTCGTCCCCGGGGCGGCGCGGACCCTGGCGGCGAAGGTCGCGGACGCCGCCTGCCGGGTGTCCGTCCAGGTGGCGGTGGCCGAGTCCGCCGCCGCCACGGTCGCCGAGGCGGCGCAGCGGTTCAACCGGTCGGAGAACGCGGTGTGCGACCGGATCCTGGTGCGCGACGCAGGCCCCGATCCGCTGGCCGGGCCCCCGGACGGTGCGGACGTGTGGATCCCCGAGTCGTACGCCGCCATCCGGTCCGCCCCGCCCGGGGTCACGATCAGGTACCCGCTTCTGGGCGAGGGCGGGCTGGTCATGGCCTTCCCCGAACGCGCGAGGCCTCATCTGGACGGGGCCGGATGGCCGAAGATCGCCGGGTACCTGAGCGACCCCGGCCGCTGGCGGCGCGACACCGGCGGCCGTCTCGGCCCGCTACGGCTGATCCTGCCGGACCCGGGACGCTCGGCGGCCGGGCTCTCCGTGCTGACCGGCCTGGCCGCCGGGGCCGCCGGGGTGCAGGAGCTGTCCGCACGCGACTCCGGGGACGCCGCGAACTGGACCCGGGTCGCGGACATGCTCGCGAACGTGGCCGACGTCGAGCAGCACGGGCCCGCGCCGCTGTGCGAGCAGGAGCGGGACGACGGCGTCACCGTGGTGATCACCGAACCCCGGCTGGTCCGGGCCGTCAACGAGGGGTGGTGCGGCTGGCTGCCGGCCCGGCGCTGGCACACGACCGCGCTGGTGTCCAACGGCATCGAGGCCGACCTGCCGTTCATCACGCTCGCCTCGGTGGGGGCCGGCCAGGAGGATCTCGCGAGCGCGTTCTACGACTTCCTGCGGCCCGTGTTCGCCAACCCGAACCCGGACCGGCTCCTGCCGGACGTCCGGGACATGGTCCTGGTGGCGGTGGCCGCCCAATGGCCCCTGGTGCGCCCGCCGGTGACCGCCGTCCTGGTGGTGGACGCGTCGGGGTCGATGACGGGCCGGATGGACCGCGTCCGGCGGACCTCACGTCCCGGGATGGCGGCGCTCGGTACGGGCGACCGTCTCGGTCTGTGGTCCTTCTCCGGCGGGCGGCGCCCACCCGATCCCGGATACCGGCAACTCGTCGCCACCGAACCGGCGCGCGACGTGTATCCGCTGGTCGGCGCCACGATCGACCGGATCGCGCCGGGCGGTGACTCGCCGGCCGGGACGGCGGTCGCCGGCGTGCACCGCTGGATCCGGGAGACGATGCCCCGGACCCGGCACGTGAATCTCGTCGTGGTGTCCGACGGCGCCGGGGACCGCCCGTACACCGCGGCGGCGGTCACCGACGAACTGGTGAACCGGGACGGTCCACCGGTGGAGACCATCCTGATCGAGTTGAAGGACGAGCCGGGGTCCGGCGACCCGTACACCGTGACGCCACCGCGTCCCGGCTACCGGGGTGCGATGACCACGTTCACGGTGAGCGCCGACGATGCCGCGGCGGAAGCCTTCCGGCAGGCGTTCACCTGGTATTGAGCAGGCGTAATAGGGTCGGCGGATGCGTGCACCGATCCCGTCCCTGCTGGTCGCCCCGATGGCCGGCGGCCCGTCCACCCCCGCTCTGGTGATCGCCGCCGGGCGGGCCGGCGCCCTCGGTCTGCTGGCCGCGGGCTACAAGACCCCGGAGGCGGTGGAGGACGAGCTGCGCGCGGTGCGGTCCGCGGGGACCGGGTACGGGCTGAACATCTTCGTCCCGTCGCGCCCGCCGTCCGACGTCGCCGCACTGGAGCGCTACCGTCGACTGCTCCAGGCCGAGGCCGACCGGTACGGGGTGGACCTGCCCCCGCTGCGCCTGCGCGACGACGACCACTTCGACGCCAAGGTGGACCTCGCCACCGCGTACGCGCCTCCACTGGTCAGCTTCACGTTCGGCGTACCGGATCGGAATGTGGTGGCCGCGTTGCAGGCCGCCGGAAGCCTCGTCGCGGTGACCGTGACGTCCGCGGCGGAAGCCGCACCGGCCCTGGCCGTGGCCCCCGACCTGCTGATCGCCCAGGCCGGTACGGCGGGCGGCCACGCCTCCACGACCGCACCGGCCACCTACCGGGGCGCCACGACGGCCCCGGAGATCCTGGCCGCGATCCGGTCGGTGACGGATGTGCCGGTGATCGTGGCCGGCGGCACCGGATCCGCGTCGGACGTGCGCGGGCTGCTGTCCGCTGGCGCGGCCGCGGTCCAGGCGGGCACCGTGTTCCTGCTGGCCGAGGAGGCCGGCACCCGGCCGGCGCAGCGCGCCGCCATGCTCTCCGCGGGCGCCCACGAGACCGTGGTGACCCGGGCGTTCACCGGCCAGCCGGCGCGGGCGCTGCGCAACCGGTTCACCGACGAGTACTCGGCCGTCGCCCCGATCGGCTATCCGGCCGTACACCATCTGACCGCGCCGATCCGGGCGGCGGCCGCCGATCAGGGCGACGCCGGGGCGCTCAACCTGTGGGCCGGTACCGGCTTCGCGGCGGCCCGCCCGGCGCCGACTGCGGACATCATCCAGGAGCTAAGTTAACCGACATGGCGGTTGCTGTAGACGAATAATCGCGCCATAAGCTCGGCACTCTTCACAGCAAGTTAATCATGGTTTACCGTCTCGACATGGACGACGGTCTCTTCGACGACGCCGCTGTCATTCGGCGGGTGGCCCGGGAGGGGCTCCTGCTCGCCGGTGGCGGCCGCGCCACACTCCTGCAGATCGCACACCCGGGCGTCGCCGCGGGCGTGTACGACCACAGCAACTTCGCCGAACGCCCCCTCGACCGGCTGCGCACCACGATGAGCTACATCTTCGGCGTGCTCTTCGGCACCGTCGACGAGGGCCGGGCCATCAGCCGCGCCGTGGCCGGGATGCACCGCAGGGTGACCGGCCCCGGCTACCACGCCGACGACCCCGACCTCCAGGTCTGGGTCAACGCCACCCTCTACGACACCGCGATCCTGCTCTACCAGCGGATCTTCGGGCCGCTCGGCCCGGCCGAACTGGACGAGTGCTACCGCCAGTACGCGGTGCTCGCCACCTCGATCGGCTGCCCCGAGGACGCCTGGCCCACCGACCGCGCCACCTTCGACGCGTACTGGCACCGCACCGTCACCACGCTCCAGGTCAGCGACCAGGCCCGGGAGATCGCGGCCGCGCTCATGAAACCGAGGAACATCCCGGCCCTGCTGCGCCCCGCGAAGCCGCTCAACCGCCTGGTCACCATCGGGCTGCTCCCGGAACCGATCCGGGCCGGATTCGGCTACACCTGGTCACCCGGGAGGCAGCGGACCCTCGACGCGTTCCTCGCCACCACCAAGGTCGTCTACCCACGCCTGCCCATGCGGCTGCGCGACGTGGTGAAGGACTACTACCTCAACGACCTGCGGCGACGGCTGGCCCGGCGGCGCAACCCCCTGACCGCCGACGGCCGATAGGACAGCGAGAACGAACGCGGACGAAGGGCGTACCTCCCGGGGCCGGGCCTGCTGACTGCTGCTCCCCTCCCTGGCCGTCCTCGGCGGTCTCACCGTCGGCATCGCCGAGGGGCGCCGGCCGCCTCGTTCGGGGTCTCCGGCCAGTACATCAAAGTCCGCGCGGGCAGCGTCGAGCGCACCGACGTGGACACCGTCCAGAGCGTCGACGCGAGAGTGCCTAAACCAGCACAGCGATAAACCCGATCGCCGCTGTACCGCCGCAGGGGATCGCAATCAGCCCAAATACCCATCCGGATAGAACACCCATCGCGAGGTTCGGCGAGGTCGGTCGAAGACCAAAGCCAAGCGCCATGCAGACGACGAACAGCACAAGTTCGAGTGTTCCGGTCAGCCAGGCCACCATGAACACCGAGTCGGGTACGAGGTAGAAGACGGTATACAGAAAAGGAGCGGCGGCGACAACATGGCCGGTTACGGCAGCAGCTATTCCTGCGGCGGCCTGGTTGCTTGATCCCGATTGATCAGCGGTCACAGCGGTAAGAATGTCCGTGGCCTTGTCGGCGGTCCAGCTGGCCCAACAGGTTTTCACGAAACTTCCCGACGCTGCTCACACGATCTCCACACGCGCTGGCTGGGCGGTCCCCTCTAGAGTAAAAGTGCCGCAGCAGCGGACCGGCGCGCTGGCCGGCATGTTGATCTGCCGAGTTGAGTGCGTCAGGCGGCAGCGCCTACCGGTAGCGTGCGATAGATTGGCGACCCCCTCGGCGGCGCTGTACCGGAGTTGAGATAATGGAACCGTCTTTGCATGCAGTCTGGAATCATTCCATTGATGTATGGCTCGATGATTCCTTTGAAACTGCCTCTCAGGGCACCAAGATGCTTGCAGGAATTCAGCACCTTCACAACAATGTAATCCCCGAAGGATTGGCGTGGGCTGTCGAAACGTTCGAGGAGGTCACGTTTCGGCGAGCTGCCGAAGGGCTCAGGTATTTCGGCTTTCGAGACCTCGATCCGTTCTTCACGGATCTGCTTGTAAACCGTAACGATCTAGAGTATCTCAATTCGAGGGAGGATGAATATTTCGAACTCTTCCCCGAGGACGCGGTACTTGAACGGGCTATCCTTGCGCGGCTGTCCGAGTTTCCCGACGAGTTCGATGACGGCGAGCCTTGACAGGCCGGTACAGGGCTCGGCCGGGCAGGTTCGCGCCCAGATATACCGCGAGGCAGCCGTTGCTTTCCGGTGCTGGATCCCTCGTACGCCGGGCGCAGCCACGTCAAGCTCAAACGGGACGGTGTTCGTGGCGGCCGCATCGGGTAACGGCTCTGGCCACAAATGGGCTGGACGAGTTGAGAGTGATCGTGTGCTGCGAGCGGATCGTGATAGCCGCCGAACTGGAAGAAATCAGGCGGCTGGCGAAGGATTCCAGATCTCATCCAGGATCTCGGCGACCAAGTCGGGATGAGCGTCGTCGTCGGTCGTGAGCCGGTCGAGCAGCGAGCGCGCGATGGCCGGGTGCCGATCGTGCCAGGCCAAAGCCTCACGGTAAAGCTCCATGCGGTTGGCCGCCGCCATTGACTCCGCGACGCCGAGCCGCATCAGCACGTTGAGAGCGCTTGCGAAGCCACCCGCCGAGTCGCGCATCTCGGCGCCCGCCTCTTTCAGTCCCGCGGCGACGAGCGGGTCGAGCACGTGCTGCAGGATGTCGGCCTCGAAGTCGCAGGTGAAGTGCGCCTCCTGGCGAAGCCGCCCGATCGGGTCGCGCAGCATCCGGACCCGCGCGTCTCCGTCGCTGTCCATGCGCAGGAGCCACGACAGGTCGACCGGCGGCGGCTCGTCGGGCGAGCCCAGCGACAGCGAGACGTCGATCCGCCCCGCGCGGCGAACCCGGTCGACCCGGATCAGGTCGAGCATGCCGAGCCATCCACCGGCGGCCGACTCCGACCTCCATCGCAGGCACATGTCCCGCCACGCCTCGACGTTGTGGGTGTCGTCGCCGCCGAAGAGCCGGGACACCCGGATGTCGTCCGCGCACAACGCCAGGAGCAGCAGGTTCGCCGAATAGACCGACAGGGACCGGTGACGCGGGAGATAGTCGCCGAACGCGCGCGGCGGCCGGGGTGACATGGCCGGCCGGAAGAGGCGGACCAGCAGATCGGTCCACTCCGTGCGCATCGCGGACGGCATCGCGGAGACGATGCCGCGGAGGAAGTCGACCGTCTGGCGGCGGCCCGCCAGTGGCGCGAACGACAGCAGGGCGTGCAGCAGATCGTCGTCGGCCGCCTCGCCGGGCGGAAGGCCGACGCCTGTTCCAGCGCGATCAGGTGGCGCACCACGCCGTGGATCAGCCGGGCGACCAGGAATTCGCCGAACGTGGCATGCAGGAACTCGTAGGTTTCCAGGGCGATGCCGTCCGCGGGTGGCGCGTGCCCGGTGCACGAAGAAGAACGAGCCCAGCGTCAGCGAGTCGTGCTGGTGTCCGACTTGTGCAGCTCGGGAGTACCGCGTCAGAAGATCGGGTCTCCGGCGATCAGCCGGGCCCGGAGGTTGGCGGCGATCGAGATCTCTTCCCGCAGGTCGGGGTCGAGGCCGTCGCGTACCTGCGGCACCAGGTCGGCGACCGTGCGTGGCGAGCCGCCCTTCCGTAGCACGAACTCCCGCCGGGCCCGGTCGTACAGCGCGACCACCGGCCCGCGCACGTGCGCCAGCAAGGCGTCCGGGCCGGTCGGCGACTCGGCCTGGTGGCCGGCCACTTCGAACAGCCCTTCGGTCACCCCGCCGAACAGCCACTCGTCGACCTCCACCACCCCGTCGACGACCAGTACGGCGTCGCCGAGGACCAGCCGGCGGGCCCGGAGAGCGCCGCGCACCACGTAGATGGCGTGCACGTCGGTGCCGAGGTCGAGGGTGCCGGCGACGGTCAGGCCGCCGCCGAACACGGCCGTCTCGAGTTCGTCGCGCTCCTCGCAGCGGGCCTCCGCGTCGAACTCGTCGACGGTGACCGGCGCTTCGTGCAGCTCGACCCCGTCGGTGTGCCCGGAGAACCAGGAGTTGCCGGTCAGTTCGTCTGCCTGTGGCGCGGAAATCTTCATCGCAGGGGAGCCTAGGGCCACGCGTCGGCGGCGGCCAAGGCGTGTTCCTGCGCCCGGGCGAACGTGCCGTTCCCGGCCACGATGATCCGCGCGACAGAACCTGGACGTGACCGTGCCGGTGGCTCCAGCCACCGATGTGCCGACACTGACGGAGTGTTCACAGGAACGGCTCATCCTCGTCGTCCGGTATGGGGTCGACAAGGGCGAGTACGCGTTCAAGCACGCCCTCAGGCGCTCGATCAGCGCCGGCAGGCGTACCTGTGGGCGATCTACAACGTCGACCAGGCCGCCGAAGCCGACATCGCGGACCGGCGCAGACGCCTGGGCGGACGCCGCCGGCGGCGCAGTGGCGGTAGCTGCTCCACACCGGTGTCGTCGGCGACACCGGGTTCCAGGGCGTGCTGCGCGGCCAGGGCCGCCTGGACCCGGACGCGGGCTCCTCCCTCGAAGCGCTGCGCACCCCATGACTCGCTTGAGCTGCTGAAACGCGCAGGCATACTATCGAACATGCGTTCGATTTGGCCACGCGGTGGGGTTGGCGGAGGTGGTCGATATGGTGTCTCGCGGAACTCCTTGGCGGTCGACCAGGATCCGGGACCTTTCCAGCTGGAAGGTCCTCGAGCTGGTCGAGGACCGGAAAGGAGAAGAACCGTGACGGACGGCCCTCAGGGAAATCGTCGGTGGTGGCAGAACCCGGCGGCGGTGGCGGCGTTGATCAGCGCCCTCGCCGCTCTGCTGACCGCCATCGCGACACTCGCAGGTGTTCTGAAGGGGAGCGGCCCCTCCTAGCCGGACAGCTAGAACGGGGCCGCACGTGGTAGGTGGTCCGCCCTCATCGTTTGCCGCGTCGGGGGCGGGCCTTCTACGTGTCGAGCGGGCGATCACCCGCTCGATCTTGATCCTCGACGGATACCTAGCCTAGACGCCGGCAACGTCGTGCTCTTGCCCGCGAGACTAACCGAGTCTTTCAGAAAGTGTCTGCGTCTCCGCACGGGTGGGTAGGGCGTCGATCGCGGCCGGTAGCCGTCGACAGCGGTCTGCGGGCCGGGCAGATCCCGGCCCGGGAACGGTTCGGGGGCCGCCGGCTCCTTTCTGCAACGGGCGGCGACACGGCCGGGCCGAGGGTGAGAGAAACCGTGAAGGACATGATGAAGAAGACGACCGGCATGCCGGACTGGTTCTGGCATGCACCCGGACCGCTGAGTAAGGCTCACTGGCCCTGACTCGAACGCCTGGCGTCAACCTACGCGGCTCGTGCTCACCGGGATCGCCGTGAGCGGGACTGCTCGGAACGTGCCTGCCCGGATCGACGGGGGCGCGCCGGCGGGTCGGATGGGGCATCAACGGCGCCGGGACTGGAGAACACCACCGGAGCAACGGCTGGACGCACGTCCTCCGGCGGCGGCCAGGGCGACGCCACCATCGCGGCTGCGCTGACGGGCGCCGACGGCGATGCCAGGTCCAGGATCTGCTGAGCCTGGCCGGCGTCGATACCACGACCGGGGTCGATGCGCACGCCCGCCGCATCGGCCAGGTCCTCGATGTCGTGGCTGGTCACGGTGTTGGGGCCGAGATCGGTGAGTCGCCGGGCGAACTCTTGCACACTGATCATGCGTTGCATTCCTCTACAGCTGGTAACACGACAGAGCCGAAAGCCGGTGGTTCGCGTCGGGGTCTGTTCAAGATTAGGCAGCGCTCAGGCCCCGTGTGCGTTGGAGCTGACGGCCAAACAGCGACGAAGCCGATCAACACCGCTGCGGCTGCTGGACGGATCCCGCCGAACGACTCGCACCGGGACCGCCTGTCGAACCATCGCCGCCCCGCCACCGGACGGCCATGCCCCCGATGGCGGCCAGCGACTGGATACCCGGGAGCTGTGCCAGTGAATCTACCGGCCAGCCGGACCAGCCCGCAAAGGCGGGTGACCCCGACGGATAAGCCGCTCCCATCCGCAACCGCGTCCGGGCCGCGGCCGCAGTCTTGGCAATCCTCGCCGAATCCGGGCGCAGCCTCGCCGACCTGAGACAGGCTGGCATCGATGAATGGCTCGCCGGCCGGCTGTTGCCCGGCGCCGATCGTGCTGCTCTGGGACGGGCTGCCCGCGCATAAGTCGACCAGGATACTCGGCCTGATCGCCGTCCGGCCCTGGCTGCGCGTCTACCGGCTGCCCGGCTGCGCGCCCGAGCTCAACTCGGTCGAGAGCATGTGGTCCAGCCTCAATCGCGGCATGGCCAACCTCGCCCATGAATTCCTCGACACCAGCGGACTGGCACCACCCGGACCCTGACCCCAAAGCTCAGTAGAATTCGCAAACAGGTTCGTCGAAGTCCCCCTGGCTCCCCCGCCTATCGTCCGGTGCCCTTCTGGTGGATGCGGCTGAGCGTCTCCTGCCACACATCCGGCCCGGCCTGATCCGCTTTCTTGGTCGTGAAATAGTCGCCGTGCCGGATGACGGTCCAGGCGAGAACCACCAGGCAGGTCAGTGACAGGGTCAGGAGGAGGCCCTGAGCGATGTCTTCCGTCCACGAATACCAGTCGGGGTAGAGCAGCGCGTCAATCTCGGGAATGCGCGCGGCGAATCTATCGCTGGCCAGCTCGTCGAAATAGGCCGGGAATCCGGTCAGGGCGCCGCCGTCGGCGCCGACGGAGAACAATCCCCACAGGGCCAGAGTCGAGGTGGTGACCAGAATCGTGGTGCGAGCCCAACGACGGCCGCGCAGAACAAGCGACACGAGAACACCACATGCCACGCCGACCGCACCCATCACGAGCAGCTCGATCGCACCGCCGTGACCGCGCAGCATCAGTGGCGGCGTCGGCCCGTCCTGATCGACGATGTCAGCGAAGATCGCCGTCAGCTTCTCCGGCGCGGAAGTGCCCCACCATCGCAGTTCCACCACCGCGACGATGACGAGAAACAGGCCGGTCACCGCCAGCACGCCCAGCAGAATCGACGACAGCCGGACCAGCCGCGGGGCACCCGTGATTTCCATGATCGAAATCATAGGGTCCCGCTGAACCTCAGCCTTTGGAGCAGCTGTGGCCGCCACCGCACGGGCTCCACCGGGCACCCTGCCGCAGCGGCTACCGCGAGTGCGGCACCGAGCCGAGCCGTGCGGTGGTCACCGAGCAATCGATAGAACACCGCACGCCGCTTTGTAAGGGCGCGATCGAACGCGATGCACTCTGGGGCCGCCGGACCGAACCGGCAGGAACGGTGAGCTGTCCACCGTTGACGCGATCTACCGACGCACGGTCTTCACGCTTGCAACATGGTCGTTCCCGCAGGTCAGCGCAATGATCATTGAGGCCGGGTGCGCCGGCGGCCCGCGGCCCGTGATCAGCGCGGCCACCTGACCCCGCGGCCGTCCGCCTCCCCGGTGGCGGGTAGGTTCGGGACCGATGAGCTCCCTTGACGAAGTGGCGAAGCGCGACGCATGGCGCTGCTGGGTGTGTGACGAGCAGGTCGACGCCGGCATGTCGGTGAACGATCCGCGGGGCCCCAGCGTCGATGCCCGGACCGCCGACCGGAAAGCCAAACTGGCCGAGCGGCTCGCCCACCGGGCCTGCAACTCCCGCAAAGGCGCGGTCAAGATCGTCATCGCCTGGCCGGACCGGCTCAACGTGATCGAGCCCGCCCCGCTGCTCACCGTCGCCGAGCGCCTGGAACGCAAGGGCGGCCGGGAACTGGTGGCCCGCTGTCCGAGCCGCAAGGACGCCCAGGAGGCGGCGGACTGGCTGGCCGACCGCTTCACCCGCCTCGTGCCCGGCCTCCCGGTGACCACGACCGTCGAACCGGGCGGCGGCCAGTTCCTCGTCGCCCTTTCCGCCGGCCGCCGCTGAACCCGTCCCCGCGCTCGTCGCGGGGCAGAGGCTCAGGCGACCCGCGGAGTCGGGGCCGTCGGGAGTGCCGGCATGGAGACGTCGCCGGTCCGATCCGGCGCTGGCGACAGCGACGGCGACGGGACCTCGGCAGTCGCGGGAGCGACCTGTGCCAGCAGCGCGGTGAGGTGGCCCACTTCGTCGGCGGCCAGCTGGAACGAGCCGCGGCACATGGCGCCCGCCCACAACGACACCACGACCACCTGACGGTTCTCGTGGTAGCTGACGCGCATCGTCCGGCCGTCGCCGCGTACGTCGGTGAAAACGTCACCGACTGTCGGCATCGGATACACCTCACCCATGTCCGCAGTCTCTCCCACGGACGCCCGGTTTGGAAAGATCGCGGAACCGTACGATCCGCGCATGGAACTGACGGAGTTCGAGGCGCTCGCGGAACCCTTCTGCCGGGAGGCGGCCGCAGAACAGGCCCGGTAACGGGTCCAGCCTCATCGAGGGCCTGACCGTCACCGCGGACGAGATCGCGGCCGTCGAACGCGCGATGGCGGTGACCCTGCCGGACAGGTACAGGGCCTTCATGACCCGGCCCGGCGCGGGCTGTTTCGGTTTCGTGAACGGTACGACGATCTCCGGACCGTCAACGACCGGGAGTTCCGCGACTGACCAGGCAGCGGGTCAGGACCGGCTGACGAGGTGCGGGACTCGGCGGGCTCAGCCTCCGGAGGAGGTGCCGCCGCCGGTGGTCGTGGAGCCCCCGCTGGAGCGGCCGAGGACGTTGGTCTTCACCGTGCCGTTGGACACCGCGCCCGTGGCGGGCAGCTTGAACGCCCGCCGGCTCGCCCGGTCACCGGCCGGGAAGTAGTCGCCGCCGTCGAGGTAGGTGCCGACCGGGTAGCCGCGCGAGTACGTGCGGGAGTACCAGATGAAGTAGAGGCCGCTGTCCTCCTCGGCGCAGGACTCCTCCTCGACGACCATGCCCTCCTCGTCGGCGCAGTAGAACACCTCCTGGTCCATCGGCTCGTCGGTGGGCGCGGTCGTGACCGTCTTGGTCGCCGGCTTGACCGGAGCCGTCGTGGGTGCCGTGGTCACCGGCGGCTCGAAATCCTCCGCCTCGGCAGCGGTGTCGTAGGTGTAACCGGAGGTGTCCGCCGACTCCCACTCGTCCTCCGGCGAGGAGCTGTCGCAGGCCGCGGCGCCGCCGGCCGCCAGCGACAGGAACGTGGCCGTCAGCACGACCTGACGGGAGCTGATGCGCCGACTTCTCACCGAGCGGACTCGTTGATCAATTTCATGGCTGCAGGCTAGCTGACCAGCGCCAATCCGTGCGATCCCGCCGGGGCCGACTGTCCAGCCCTCGGCACCCGGCCGGTTGCCGAGGAGCCGGGCGATGCCGTAGGGCGGCCTGCCTCACGGCATCGTCCGGTTGCTGTCAGCTGACGGTGAGCGCGGTGTCGTCGATGACGAACGACGTCTTCAGCGAGGAGTCCTCGACCCCGGTGAAGGTGAGGGTGACGGTCTGCCCGGCGAAAGCGGCCAGGTTGTACGAGCGCAGGGTGTACGCGCTGGCGTTGAGGTTGGAGAACACCTGCAACGTGGTGGTGCCGGCCTTCACGGTCAGTTTGTCGTACTGGGTGGTGGTGGTCGTCTCCGCTGTGATGATCTTCAGGTGGAACGACAGCGTGTAGGTGCCGCAGCCGGTGGGAAGGGTCACCGACTGGGACAGGGTTTCGGTGTTCGTCGAGCCGTTGCCGTTGAGCCACGCGTCACGGGTGCCGGTTCGCGGTGCTCCGTCACCGGTGTTCGCGCCGATGACTCCGGTGGAAGCGGTCCACGGTGTCGTCGCTGTTTCGAAGCCGGGGTTGCCGAGCTTCTGGCCGGCGCCGGTGCACCCACCGGTTCCGTTGATCGTCAGCGTGTACGAAGCGCTGTGGGTCGCCGAGCCCGCTCCCGTCACCGTGATGGTGTACGAACCGGCGGCGGCGGCCGTGGTGGTCGCGACGGTCATGGTCGATGATCCACCGGAGGTGACCGACGCCGGGCTGAAGCTCACCGAGACACCGGCCGGAGCACCGGAACTCGTCAGCGCGACGGTCTGCGCGTTGCCGGAGGTGGTGGCGGTGTTCACGGTGGCCGTGGCTGAGGAGCCGGGGTTCACCGAGCCCGCGTTCGGGCTGAGCGACACCGAGAAGTCGTTGGCCGTCGAGGTGCCCGTGGTGAGGGTCCACAGGGCGTACAGCTCGGCGTTGGCCCAGCGGCCCAGCGAGGTGGTGTTGATGTTCGACGGGTAGGTGTCGCAGGCCTTGTGGTAGCAGGGGTCGTAGGCCTTCCCGGCGGTGCCGCCCCACTTGGTCACCTGGGCGCTGGTCTTCGTGTAGCCGGCCCCGGTGGAGTTGATCGACGAGGGGATGCCGGCGTTGCGGAACGAGCCGTCGTCGCTGCAGCACTCGGTCGACGTCTCGGTGGGTACGTTGATCGAGGTGAAGTACTCGCGCAGCTTCACGGCGATGGCGTCGGTGCCGGTCACGAAGTAGCCGCCGTTGGTGGAGGCGATCATGTCGAAGGTGCCGTACGCCTTGATCGCGCTCTTCTGGGCCGTGGTCAGCGAGTTGACGTAGAACTTGGAGCCGATCAGTCCCTGTTCCTCACCGGCCCACCAGCCGAACCGGAGGTGTTTGGTCATGGTCGGGTTGTTCGCGGCCAGTTGGAGCGCGGCTTCGAGGAGTGTGGCCGTGCCGGAGCCGTCGTCGTTGATGCCCGGGCCGGCCGACACGCCGTCGGAGTGGGCTCCGAACATGTAGGTGTTGCCGGTGTCGCCGCCCGGCCAGTCGGCGATGATGTTCTTCGCGGAGCCGTTGCAGGTGGTGCAGGTCTGCACGGTGACGGTGAAACCGGCCGCCTGCAGCTTCTGCTGCAGATATGTCGTCGTCGCGGTGTGCCCCGCCGTGCCGGTGGCCCGGTTGCCGCCGTTGTTGGTGGCGAAGGTCTGCAGTTGCTGCAGGTGGGCGTTGACATTGGCGACGTTGACGGTCGGCGGGGCTGCCAGCAGGGCAGCGCTGGTCGCCGGCACGGATGAGCCGGACGATCGCACGCCGGTCGAAGCCGGCGCCGGCAGGGCGCTGAGCGCCACCGTCGCCGCGACGAAAACAGCTAGGGCAGGTCCTGCCGTCACCGTTCTGAGTCTCATGAGGGGGCTCCTAGGGTCGAGGCCGATTCACGGCCGGCCCGTAGGAGAACAGGAATATTCCACCAGGCACAAGATATCGAAACGCTTATATCTCGGTAGATCTCACAAGGTCGGGCCGGGGATCTTCTCGGCCCGAAGGGGCCGCTTGCTATGAAACGAGTTGCATAGCAAGATGCGGGCATGGCGCTGGAACACGCGATCCTGGTCTCCCTGCTCGAGCGGCCCGGGTCCGGATATGAGCTGGCCGGGCGGTTCGAGCGTTCGATCGGCCGGTTCTGGACCGCGACGCACCAGCAGATCTACCGCGTGCTGAGGCGGATGGAGTCGGACGGCTGGGTGGTGGCCGAGGAGATCGGCCAGGACGGCCGGCCCGACAAGCGCAGCTTCTCGGTCACCGGCCTCGGCCGGCGGACGCTCGCCGAGTGGCTGCGGGCGCCGGTGCAGCCGGAGGCGGTGCGGCACGAACTGGCCGTGAAGATCCGGGGCGCCGCGTTCACCGACGCGGCCGGGCGGGCCGAGCTGCTCGCCGAGGTGACGCGGTACCGGGCCGAGCACGAGTCGCTGCTCGCGACGTACCTGAATGGCGAAAAGCGGGATTTTCCGGATCCGGACGCGTTGGATGTCGGGCAGCGGCTCCAGCACGTGGTCCTGCGCGGCGGTATCGCCTACGAGCGGATGCTGCTCGACTGGCTCGACGACGTCCTCCACACGCTCCGAGCACTCTGAAAGGAACCCCTGTGCTCCTCAACCCCAACACCTACGATCCCGCGCACCTCGACGACGAGAGCCGCCGGCTGCTGCGCGCGCTGGTCGCCTTCTTCGAGGAACGCGGCAAGAAAACGCTGGTCAAGAGCTACATCGACCGGAGCTGGTACGACGACTTCCTGGAGTTCTCGGCACGTGAGGGCCTGTTCGCGACGTTCCTGACCCCGTCCGCCGACGCGGCCGGCGACCCGGGCAAGCGCTGGGACACCGCCCGCAACGCCGCGCTCAGCGAGGTCCTCGGCTTCTACGGGCTCGACTACTGGTACACGTGGCAGGTGACCGTTCTCGGTCTCGGCCCGGTGTGGCAGAGCTCCAACGAGGTCCAGCGGAAGCGGGCCGCCGAGCTGCTCGACGAGGGTCACGTGATGGCGTTCGCGCTGTCCGAGCGCAGCCACGGCGCCGACATCTACGCCACCGACATGATCCTCACGCCGACCGGTGACGGAGGCTTCACGGCGAGCGGCGCCAAGTACTACATCGGCAACGGCAACGTGGCCGGGCTGGTGTCGGTCTTCGGCCGCCGCTCCGACGTCGAGGGCCCGGACGGGTACGTGTTCTTCGCCGCCGACAGCCGGCACGAGAACTACCACCTGATCAAGAACGTCGTGAACAAGCAGATGTACGTGAGCACGTTCGAGCTCAAGGACTACCCGGTCCGTGAAGAGGACGTGCTGCACACCGGCAAGGCCGCCTTCGACGCCGCGCTGAACACCGTCAACGTCGGCAAGTTCAACCTGTGCACGGCCGCCATCGGCATCTGCGAGCACGCCATGTACGAGGCGGTCACCCACGCCCACCGGCGGATGCTGTACGGCCGGCCGGTCACCGCGTTCCCGCACGTGCGCCGTGAGCTCGCCGACGCGTACGCCCGCCTGGTCGCCATGAAGCTGTTCAGCGACCGCGCCGTCGACTACTTCCGCAGCGCAGGCCCGGACGACCGCCGTTATCTGCTGTTCAACCCGATGACGAAGATGAAGGTCACCACCGAGGGCGAGAAGGTCATCGACCTGATGTGGGACGTCATCGCGGCCAAGGGCTTCGAGGCGGACACCTACTTCGACAAGGCCGCCATGGACATCCGCGGCCTGCCGAAACTCGAGGGCACGGTGCACGTCAACCTGGCGCTGATCCTCAAGTTCATGCCGAACTACCTGTTCAACGCGGCCACCTACGAGCCCGTCGCGACGCGGCACGACCCGGCCGACGACGAGTTCCTGTTCCGGCAGGGCCCGGCGCGCGGGCTCGGCGCCATCCGCTTCCACGACTGGCGGACCGCGTACGACGCCGCCGCCACGATCCCGAACGTCGCCCGGTTCCGGGAGCAGGCAGACGGGTTCTGCGCGCTGCTGCGTGAGCACGCCCCGAGCGAGGAGCAGCAGAAGGACCTGGACTTCCTGCTCGCGGTCGGCCACCTGTTCGCGCTGATCGTCTACGGACAGCTGATTCTGGAGCAGGCCGGTCCGGCCGGGGTGGACGAGACCCTGCTGGACGAGATCTTCTCGATCCTGGTCCGGGACTTCTCGGCCTACGCCACCGAGCTGCACGGCAAGGCCGCCACCACCGAGGCGCAGGCCGCCTGGGCGCTGGCCCACGTCCGCCGGCCGGTCGCCGACGACAAGCGCGACGCCGCGGTCTGGGACCAGGTCCTCGCCCTGGTGGGCGCCTACGAGATGCGCCCCTGACAAGAATCCGGAACGACGGATAGGGGTTCCGATCAAGAACCCCTATCCGTGTCGTCCGATATTGCCCCGCCATTCCTCGAATCCGTAACGTTCTCGGCAACGGGAAAACGGAAATGCGAGGGAGGTGGAGGGCGTGACCGCATCGCCGAGCGGTGTGCTGACGGAATCGATCTCCGTTTCCGAGGCCGCGGAAATGGCCCGGCGGGCACGGGAACAGGTCGTCGGCCGCGTTTCCGGGAACCCCGACCGCCGGGACACCGACGAGTATTTCCGGCTCGCCGCGCTGAACGACACGCTTTTGCCGGAGCGGGTCCGTGACGCGCTGGACCGGTTGCGGGACGGCGCCGCCGACGCGGTCGTCGTCCACGGCCTGCCGGCCGACGAGCCCGCGGCACCCGTGCTGGGCTGGACCTGGCTGGGCATGGTGACCCGGCGGCTCGGCCACGAGTACGGGTACCGGGCGGAGAAGGACGGCGACCTCGTCCACGACGTCCGGCCCCGTCCGGAGGGCGCGGCGACCCAGTCGAACGCATCCTCGGCGGTGGACCTGTCGCTGCACACCGAGGTGGCGTTCCACGACATCCGCCCGGATTTCGTGGTCCTGTACGGGGTCCGCAGTCCGGAGCCGCGGCCGGCCACGCGCCTCGTCCGGATCGCCGACGCCATTCGGGAATGCCGTCCGGAGACTGTTCGCGAATTGCGCGAGCAGCGTTTCCGGATTGCCGCCCCGGAAAGTTTCTCGCAGGCCAGCATCATCGACGACGTCGTCCCGATCGGTGGCTCCTACGATTGGCCGACGATTCGGTGGCACAGCTCCATCGTCGCGGAGAATCCGCATCGCCGGGCCGCGGTCACCGATTTCCTGGAGTCCGCGGAAAGCGTCGCGCATCAGGTGCGGCTCGGCCCCGGCAGCCTGGTGGCCTTCTCCAACAGCCGCTGCCTGCACGGCCGGGACTCGTTCGCGGCCCGCTACGACGCCCGCGACCGCTGGCTGCTGCGCACCTACGTGCTGCGCGACGTGACCCGGCTGATGTCGCGTTACGGGCTCGAACCCGACACCGCCGGGATCCGCACGCTGGCCGAGGCGGTCGCCTCATGATCACCGACCGCCTGCTGAACCTCGACGACTTCGAGCGCGCCGCCCGGACCGCCCTCGACGACGCACGCTGGGCCTACCTGGCCGGCGGCGCGGGCCGCGACGACGGCGTCCGCCACAACGAGGCCGCACTGCGCCGCTGGAAACTGCGGCCGCGCCCGCTCAACGGGGTGGCCGACCCGGACACCGGCGCCGACGTGCTGGGCTTCCCGTCCACACTGCCGGTGCTGCTGGCGCCGACCAGCCCGCTGCGGCTGTTCCACCCGGAGGCCGAACTGCCGGTCTCCCGGGCCGCGAACCGGGCCGGGGTGCTGCCGATCGTCAGCAACGACAGCCATCACAGCCTCACCGACATCGCCGAGCAGGGGCCGTTCTGGTTCCAGTTGTACTGCTACGGAAGCCGGGACGACGTCACCCGTACGATCCGGCTCGCCGAGTCCCTGGACGCCCGCGCCCTGGTCGTCACCGTCGACAACAGCCATCCGTCGCGGCGGCTCGCCATGCTGCGGGCCGGGTTCGCCACCCCGCCGGAGGTGCGGTTCGGCATCCACCGGGAGAGCGGCTTCTCCGACGGCTGGGTGCCACCCGACACCCGGCTGCCGCGCTGGCCGCTCACCTGGGAGCAGCTCGACTTCATCCAGGAGCGGACCGGGCTGCCGGTGGTCGTCAAAGGGGTCCTGCACCCGGCCGACGCCGCCGAGCTGGTGGCCCGCGGGGTGTCCGCGGTCATCGTGTCCAACCACGGTGGCCGGCAGCTCGACGACACGGTCGCGGCGATCGACACGCTGCCCGCGATCGTCGCCGCCGCGGCCGGGCGGATACCCGTACTGATGGACGGCGGCATCCGCAGCGGCGCCGATGTGATCAAGGCGCTCGCGCTGGGCGCCACGGCCGTGTGCATCGGCCGCCCGTACGTCTGGGGCCTGGCGGCCGACGGCGAGGACGGCGTGTTCCGCGTGATCGACGTGCTCCGGCAGGAACTCCTGGACGTGGCGAGGCAGCTCGGTGTGAGCAGCCTGCGCGACGTCCCCACAGACCTGGTGGTCCGTACCGCCACGGAAATCACTGTCGACGAAGAGTGGAGGTGTTCTGCATGATCCAGCGAATCAAGGCGCGCTTCGCGCGTAAGGCCCTCGCGGGCGCGTACCCCTGGCACTGATCGATGACGGGGGCCGGAACCACCCGAACGGTTCCGGCCCCCTCGTAACACCCGGAAGGGAGGTGGCCGGTGAGCGTCGCACCGCCGGTGCAGGCCGGCCTGTCCCGCGCCGACCTGCTGGAGGACTACGACCGGGACCGCGCCGGTTTCGTGCTGCGCGCCGCCCGCCGCTACGGGCCGGTGGTCGAGCTCAGCCCCGGAACCGTATTGATCAGCGACGGCGAGATCGCCCACGACGTGCTGCGCCGCACCAACCGCGACTTCCTGATGGACCGCGACCGCGCCTGGCGCCCCACCGACAGCCGCCGCGGCGAGGACGCCCTCGACAGCTGGATGCACGCCCGCCGCACCATGCTGTCGGCCCTCTCCGGCGGCCTGGTCGAAGAACACCTCCGCTGGTACGACGGTGAGCTCACCACCCTCATGGACACCTGGGCGACCGCCGGCCGCACCGACCGCCCGATGCCGCCGCTCGTGCACCTGAGCACCGACGCGTTCCTGCGCCTCTGCGTCGGCCCCGGCACCGCCCGGCACACCCGCGACGGCCTCTCCGCCCTGGTCGCGGACCTGCTCGGCGCCCTCAACCCGATCGTCCGCTCGTCGTTCGAACTGCCCTGGTTCCTCGACCGGTTCACCGCCCGCCGCCGGCGCGCCAACCGGGCCCAGCACCGATTGGACACGGCCCTGCGGGCGCTGGTGAACCGGCCACCGGACGGCGGCCTGATCGCGATCCTGCGCGACGCCGGCGTGCCCACCGACCCGCTGGTCCGCATCCTGGTGTCGGCCACCATCGCCTCCCGCCTGGTGCCGGCCGCCGCCAGCGCCTGGCTGCTGCACGCCCTGGCCGTCCACGCGCCCACCGGCGAGCCGTCGCACATCGTCGACGAGGTGCTGCGACTGCGCCCGCCGACCTGGCTCATGCACCGCGCCACCCACGCCGAACAGGTCAGCGGCCCGTGGCGGTTCCCGGCCGGCGCGGCCCTGATGATCAGCCCGTACGCGATCCACCGCGACGAGCGCCACTTCCCCGATCCGGAACAGTTCCGCCCGCAGCGCTGGGCGGGCGCACGGCTGCCGGCCGGCGCGTACCTGCCGTTCGGCGGCGGACCACGCTGGTGCGTCGGCACCCACCTGGCGAAGGCGCAGCTCACCACCGCCGTGGAGGTGTTCCGGCGGTTCCGGCTGGAGGATGTGTCAGGTCGGGTGACCGCCGACACCGACTCCACGATGTACCCGCGTGGCCTGGCGCTCAGCGTCGCCCGCACCGACTGAGGAAGGACAGCACATGCGAGTTCGGGCCGGAGACGTACGCCTGCACGTGACCACGCTGGGCGACGAATACTCCGACGGGCAGCGGCGGCCCGACATCATCGCCGTCCACGGTGGCCCCGGCATCGACGGCGGCATGCTGCGCCTGACCATGCGGCCGGCCGTCGACTACGCCCACGTCATCGTCCCCGACCTGCGCGGGCACGGCCGCAGCGACCGCGGCGAACCGGCCGACTGGAACCTCGACGTGTGGGCCGACGACCTGGCCGCGCTCATCGACACCCTCGGACTGCCGAACCCGTACCTGCTCGGCACCTCGTTCGGTGGTTTCGTGGTGCAGCGGTTCCTGTCCCGCCACCCGGAAACCCTCGCCGGCGCCATTCTGATCGGCACCGGCGCCCGGCAGGCCAGCCACGACGAGATCGTCGAACGGCACCGGGTCCTCGGCGGCGACCGGGCCGCCGACGTGATGCGCCGCTCGCTCACCGACCACTCGCCGGAAGCGGAACGCGAATGGGCCGAGGTGTGCGGGCCGCTCGCCATCCGCCGCGCCCCGGACGACGACTACCAGCGGGCGGTCCGCAACCGGATCAGCACGCCCGAGATCAACGCCGGGTTCATCTCCCAGCTGTCCGGCCTGGACCTGCGGCCCGACCTGGCCGCCGCCCGCCGACCGGTGATGGTGCTGGTCGGCGAGTACGACCCGCTCATCCCGTACGAGGTGGCCGCCGAGACCGTCGACAGCCTGCCCGCCGGGACCGGCGAGCTGCACGTCGTGCCGGGCGCCAGCCACCAGGCCATCTGGGACGCACCCGACGCCACCCACGCGCTGATCCGCAAATTCACGGAGGGGTCATGACCGGCTTCGTCGCGCCGACCGCCGAACGGTTCCGGGACGCCACCGCCGAGCTGCGGGAACTGTCCGCCCCGTACGCGAAGGAGCGGTTGATCTTCCAACCGCCGATCGAGAGCGCCGAGCGGGTGCGCCGCCTCGAACAGGCCTGCCAGACCGTCTTCGAAGGACTCGACGCGGTGCTGCGCGACATCTGCGACGGCGACGTGCTCCGGATGGCCGGACTGTGCCGCGCCACCCCGCCCGAGCTGCGGTTCCTCACCCGTCAGCCGCACCAGAACTGGTCCACGGTGGCCCGCCCGGACGTCATCTCCTCGGGCGGCCGCACCGTCGTCATCGAGATCAACGGCGACTCGCCGGCCGGCCTGTTCGGCCTGCACGACATCATCACCCGCGCGCAGACCGCGTTCCTGCCGCCGGAGGCGAGCCTGGCCCGGCCCGCCGTGGCCATGCACGGCCTGCTCTCCGGGCTCACCAAGAGCTTCGGCGAGTTCGACGGCATGGTGGCCATCTGCTACTGGCGGCACGAGCAGGCCGCCGGGCCGGTCGACTGGCAGTACGAGCTGTTCGCCCGCGAACTGCGCCGGCACGGCATTCCGTCGGTGCACTGCGCGCTGGAGGACCTGGAGCTCTCCGACGACGGCGTGCGGCACGAGGGACGCGAGGTCAGCGTCATCTACCGCTACTTCGAGTCGCCGGAACCGGGCGCCGACGACGAGTTCGCCGTCCTCGACACGCTGTTCCGGATCGCCGACAGCGGGAAGGTCGGCCTGTTCACCGGCTACCGGGCCGAGGTGCTGGCGTCCAAGGCGGCGCTCGCGGTGCTCTCCGCCGCGACCGGGATCGCGCCGTCGCTGCGGGCCCGGCTGGCCGAGCACGTGCCGTGGACGCGGATCATCGAACCCCGCCGGACCATCTACGACGGCCGGGAGGTGGACCTGCTGCCGTGGGCCGAACGGGAGAAGGACCGGCTCATCGTGAAACCGGTCCGCGGCCACGCCGGCAAGGGCGTCACCGTCGGCCGCGAGGTGTCACCCGAGGTGTGGGCCGAGGTCCTCGCCACCGGAGTGCGTGGTGGGGCGGGCGATCACCCGTACATCGTGCAGGAGCTGTTCGAACCGGATCCGCTGCCGGTCGCGTTCACCGACGAGCACGCCACCGTCACCAGCACCGTCACCCCGTCGGTCAACGGCGTGTTCATCGTGGAGAACACGGCGGTGGCGGTGCTGCGCCGCTACGCCGTCAACAACACCGGCACGATCAACATCAACCCCTTCTCCGGGTACGCTCCCTCGCCCGTCTGGATCGCATCATGAGGTGGCGGCCGTCCACCTACCTGTTCGCCTCCGGTGCGGCGTCCAGCCTCGGCGACGGCATCCGCTACGCGGCCATGCCCCTGCTGGCCGTGCACGTGACGAGGAATCCGGTGAGCGTCGCCGCCGTCGCGGCCGCCCTCTCCGCGGCGCACCTGCTGTTCGGGTTCCACGTCGGCGCCGTGGTGGACCGGTTCGACCGGGTGCGGCTGCTGCGCCGGACCCAGCTGATCCGGCTGGCGCTCATGCTCGTGCTGGTCGCCGCGGTCGCCGTCGACCAGGCCACCCTGCCGCTGCTGCTGGTCGCGGCGTTCCTGCTGGGCACCGCCGAACTCGCGGCGGACACCGCGGTGCAGGCGCTCACCCCGGTCGTGGTCCAGGACGCCGGGCTGGAGAAGCTCAACGCCGGGCTGACCGCCTCCCAGTCGGTCGGCGAGGACTTCGCCGGCCCCGCCGTCGGTGGCGTCCTGTTCGCGTGGAACCCGCTCGCCCCGTTCGTGGCGATCGCCGGCACGCTAGCCGCCAGCTGGGGTTTCCTGACCCGGCTGCGGGTGCCCGGCCGGGTCGCCCGGCCCGCGGTGCGGCAGTCGCTGACCGCCGAGGCCCGGGAAGGGCTCACCTACCTGCTGCGGGAGCCGACCCTGCGCACCCAGGCGGTGTGGGCGGCCGCCATGAACCTCGGGGTGGCCGCCGCCAACGCCACCCTGGTCCTCTACGTGGTCGAGAAGCTGCACCTCAGCGGCGGCACCTACGGCCTGCTGCTGACCTGCGCGGGCGTCGGCGGGCTGGCCGGAGCGGCCGCGGTGGCGCACACCGTCCGGCTGCTGGGCCGGGTCCCCACGATGATCGCCGCGAGCCTGGTGGCCGGGCTGGCGACGGCCGGTATCGCGCTCACCGGCTCGGTGTGGCTGATCGGCGCCTTCCAGTTCCTCGCCGGGTTCTGCGGGGTGTCCTTCTCGATCGTCGGCCGTTCGCTGCGGCAGAGCATCACCCCGGACGCCCTGATGGGCCGGGTCACCAGCATCTACCGGCTGATCGGCTTCGGCTCGCTGCCGCTGGGCGCGATCGGTGGCGGCGCGATCGCCCACCAGTTGGGCCTGGGCGTGCCGTTCCTGCTGGCCGGCGCCGTCATGGTCGGCAGCACCCTCACCCTGGGCCTGCTCACCCGCCGCGCCCACACCACCCGCCCGGAACCGGTCCGGCAGGTGTCGGCCCTTTAAGGTTTCAGGGTGCCCCGCGTCTCCGAAGCCCACCTCGCCGCCCGCCGTCAGCAGATCCTCGACGCCGCGGCCCGGTGTTTCGTGCGCAACGGGTTCCACCAGACGTCCATGCAGGATGTGATCAAGGAGGCCGATCTCTCGGTCGGGGCCTTCTACCGCTACTTCAAGAGCAAGAACGAGCTGATCACGGCCATCGCGGGGCAGAAGATCTCGCAGGCCACCGGGCTGCTCGACGAGCTGCTCGCGATCGACCCGGTGCCGCCGATCCCGGAGATCCTGGAACGCCTGCTGGAGCTGGTCGACGCCGCGGCCGACGACGACGGCACGGTTCGGATCGCCGTGCAGGTGTGGGGCGAGGCGGTGCACGATCCCGAGGTCGGCGCGCTGGTCGCGGAGATCTACGGGCGGGTCCGGGAGCGGGCCGTGCTGATCGCCGAGCGGGCCCGGGCGGCCGGGCAGCTGCCGCCGGACGCCGACGTCACCGGGGCCGGCGCGGCGTTCTTCGGGCTGGTGCAGGGCTACATCCTGCAGAAGGTGCTGCTCGGCGGCACCGACCGGCGCACCTATGTGTCCGGCGTGCGGACACTACTGTCCTAGTGCGGCAGCCGCCGTGGGGACGGCTGCGTGGCCGTTCGGCAGCGTGAAGGTGAAGCAGGTGCCGCCCGCGGGATCGTCGGTGGCGGTGATGGTGCCGCCGTGCCTTTCCACGATGCGCCGGCAGATCGCGAGCCCCAGCCCGGTGCCCTGATAGCCGCCACTGACATGCGCCCGGTGGAAGTTGCCGAAGATCGCCTCGTGCTGGCCCTCGGGGATGCCGATGCCGTTGTCGACGATGCGTACGGTGACCATCGTCTCGTCCTGCACCGCGGTGATCCGCAGAGCGGGGACCACCCCCGGTGCCGTGTATTTGATGGCGTTCCCGACCAGGTTGTCGATCAGCTGCCGGACCAGCACCGGGTCCGCCTGGACCGCGGGCAGCTCGCCGATGGCGAAGCGCGGCTCCGGTCGACCGGATGCCACCGCCGCGTCCGTGCGGGCGAGGGCGATAGATCTTGGGTAATGATCGACCGCCGGATGGCAAACAGGAATCAAGATTGGCCCGACAGCCACAGTCGCCCAAGATCGCTGGCGAGTCGGGGTGATGCCGCAGCCGCAACCACCCGCCCGGCGCAACCGGCGTGACGGCCGGGGCACTGCCCCGGTGGCCTGGCAAGCACCACCGCAACCACCCGCCCGGCGCGAGCGGCAGCACATGCGGGGGTATCCAACCGATCTCAGCCCGGCGGGCGCGGCGCAGGCCGGAGTAGGGCAGCAAGATCGCGCCGAGCGGACGGGGCGGCCCTGATATGGCGGGGGCGAGGACACGCGTACAAGAAGAAGGAGCTGGAAGCGAAACGCGGACCGAGACCACATTAGGTTCTATGGAGCCACAGCTGCCAGCACCAGCACGCTCGCGCCGATCTCCACGAACCCGACCTGCTTCGGTGTCAGCGACCGGCCGGGCAGCACCCACGCGCGGACCAGCAGGAGCGCGAAGACCAGCGCGGCCGGGATGCTGATCACGGCCGCCGCGGCGAGCGCGGCCAGGTGATATCCGGCAGAGGCCGTCCGGTACGTGTCGTTGCCGCGCTCGCGGATCATCGTCTTCACGTAGAGGACCGTGCCGGTGAGGTAGAGCAGCACGAGCACGAACGCGGCCCACGTGTCGGCGGGGCGGCCGCTGGCGATCACCGTGACGACTCCGATGATGAGGCAGCTCTGCGCGACCGAGGCCAGATCGTTGAGCAGGGCCCGTTCCCGGCGGCGCCAGGCATACCAGGCGTTGGCCGCCAGCAGGACGGCGTAGACCGGCGCGAACCACAGCAGCCGCGGCTCGGCGGCCAGCACGATCACGCCGGCCGGGACCGCGACCAGCCCGTACAGCCGGAACTGGGGCAGGTAGCGGCCGGGGCGGCGCGACTTGACCGCCAGGAACACGTAGTACGACAGCAGGTAGCCGGCCAGCCAGGCGATCAGCAGCGGCACGTCCGGCCAGCGGAACCCGGCGACGAGCAGCCCGGCCAGGTAGGGCAGCAGCAGCATCGCCCACGCGCCGTGCTGGGGCGGCAGGAACTGCCGGATCGTGCGGCGGGCCGGGCGCGTCGAGGTGCTGCTCACGGCGTCGACGCTAGGCGCCGTAAGGCTCTTCGCCCAGGGTCGAAGGTCACCCTCGCCGCTACCTTCGGCTCTGCCGGCGGGCTCGGGCGATCGGCTAGCCTTGCCGCCATGAGTGAGCGGGAGGCCCAGCGGCGGATGGCCGGATACCGGTTCGCCGTGCCGATGGCGGGCCCGCACGTGCGCCGGGCCTTCGACGAGCGCTGTCCCTGCCGCTGACGCGCAACGCCCGCCACTCACGCTCCGACCGAGGATCCCCCTTGCTGGAAGACATCCGCGCCTACTGCCGGCGCGATCCCGCCCTGTACGGTGTCCGCGTCGCCGAGGTGTTCCTCTACCCGGGTCTGTGGGCGCTCTGGGGCCACCGTGTGGCGCATCTGCTGCACCGCGCCCGTATCCCGTTCCTGCCGCGCCTGCTGTCGCAGGTGATGCGTTTCGTCACCGGTATCGAGATCCATCCGGGTGCGGTCGTCGGGCGGCGGTTGTTCATCGACCACGGCGCCGGTGTCGTGGTCGGCGAGACCGCCCGGATCGGTGACGACGTGACCATGTACCACCAGGTCACCCTCGGTGGGCGTGGCTGGCGGCGGGACGCCAAGGGCAGCCGTCGTCACCCGGAGGTGGGGGATCGGGTGACTCTGGGGGTGGGCGCCACGGTGCTCGGCCCCGTCCGGATCGGGGAGGACGCCGAGATCGGCGCCATGGCCCTGATCGTCTCCGACGTTCCCGCCGGCGCCCGGATGCGGGCCCCGGCCGCAGAAATCGTCCCCGACTCTTTCCCACAGAACGCAGGAGCGAGGAAATGATCTACAACGACGTCACCGAGTTGATCGGCCGGACCCCGATGGTGCGGCTGACCCGTTTCGAGCCGGGACTGCCGGCGAAGCTGATCGCCAAGCTCGAGTCCGCCAACCCCGGTGGCAGCGTCAAGGACCGGATCGCCCTCGCCATGGTCGAGGCCGCCGAGGCCACCGAGGAGCTGCGCCCCGGCTCCGCCATCGTGGAGGCGACCAGCGGCAACACCGGTATCGGGCTGGCTCTGGTGGCGGCCGCCCGCGGCTACCGGCTGACCCTCACCATGCCGGACAGCATGAGCGCGGAACGGCGGGCGCTGCTCGTGGCGTACGGTGCGAAGCTGGTTCTCACCCCGGCGGCCGAGGGCATGAAGGGCGCGGTGGCCAAGGCGCTGGAGATCGCCGAGGAGCAGCGGGCCTGGCTGCCGATGCAGTTCGACAATCCGGCGAACCCGGACATGCACCGGCGTACCACGGCCCTGGAGATCTGGAACGACACCGACGGCCAGGTGGACCTGTTCGTCGGCGGTGTCGGCACCGGCGGCACCCTCACCGGCGTCGGCCAGGTGCTCAAGGAGAAGCGGCCCGAGCTGCGCGTCTACGCGGTCGAGCCGACGGAGTCGCCGGTGCTGTCCGGCGGCCGGTCGGGTCCGCACGGCATCCAGGGCATCGGCGCCGGGTTCGTGCCCGAGGTGCTGGACCCGACCATCTACGACGAGGTGGTCAAGGTCGACGTGGAACAGGCCCGGGAGGCCGGGCGTCAGCTGGCCCGGACCGAGGGCATCCTGGCCGGCGTCTCCAGCGGCGCGGCCCTGCACGCGGCGCGCGAGCTGGCCTGGCGGGCGGAGAACGTGGGCAAGACGATCGTGGTCGTGCTGCCGGACACCGGTGAGCGTTACCTGAGCACCCCGCTGTTCTCGAACCCCTGAGACGCCGATGTCCCGGCGTGCGCAGGCACGCCGGGACATCGTCAGCGGACGGATCAGAGGTTGGTCTTGACGCCGACGGCCTTGCAGGCGGCGTTGAACTCCTTGGCGGCCTTCGCGGACTCCGGGGTGTCCGCGGCGTTGACCGGGTCGTCGGCCTTGGCGGCCTTCGCGGCCTCGGCGGCGTTGGTCTTGAGGGCGGTGGCGACGGCGGTGTCCGAGCCCTCGGCCGCCTTCTCCAGGTTGGCGGCGAAGTCGCTCAGCATCAGCGCGGCGTCCTTCTTCGGGACGTCGCCGCCGGTGGTGCTCATGATGGTGAGCAGCGCCTTCTTGAACGACTCGGCCGCCTTGTTGGCGTCCTCGCAGATCACCTTGTCGGCGGGGGCGGCCGCGGCGGGCGCGGCGGCCTCAGCCTCGGGCAGGGCCGAGGTGGCGGCCGGCTTGGCCGGCTCGGCGGTGGTGGTGGCGGCCTTGTCGTCGCCGCAAGCGGCCAGGCCCATCATCGAAACGCCGGCAAGTACGGCGGTGGCAATTCGCACAGCAATCACATAGGCAAGTTAGTCGATCAGTTGTACGAAGATCAACTGTTATTTCGTATTTTCTGTGGAAGTCAGAGCGAGCCGCGGTGGCCGGCGGCGAGCCTGATCGACATCAGGGCCACGGTGACGATCATGTCGAACCGGCGCAAGCCCGGGGCCGGACGGCTCAGGAGATCGGCCCGGATGCCGAAACGACAACCGAGATGAGCGGATCGGACCGGGCACTGCGCGTACCCCTGATCGTGGGTCTGACCACGATCGTGGCCGTGCTCGCCTGGCTCGCCGTGCGTGACGCCGATAATCGCGTCTGGGGAAACCTGGGCGGCACCGTCGTGCTCTCCGCGGCCGCTTTCGCCTGCTGGCGGGTGAGCCGCCTGGCCGCCCCGACACCCCCGGTACGCGGATTCTGGGCACTCTGGGCGCTCACCGCGGCCAGCCTGGTGCTCAGCACTGTCGCCAACATGCTCCACGGCGGCGTCGGCACCCCCGGCATGCCGCTCTACGAGGCGATCCCCACGCTGATCGGCCTCGGCCTGGCGATGCTGGCGTTCCGGCACGTCCCGCTGGCCCCACGGACCCGGCTGGACTGGGCCCGGCTGCTGCTCGACGGCATCGCGGTGGCCGTCGCCGGCACGGTGTTCTTCACCTACGTGGTGCTGGACGCCGTTCCCGACGGCACCTCGGCCGGCACCCTGATCACGGCCGCCGCGGTCGGCGTCGGCTGCCTGCTGGCGCTGGTGGTGTTCGGCAAGGCGGCGGTCAGCCCGGAGGGCCGTGTCGACCCGGTGGCGCTGGCCGTTCTGACCATCGGGCCGCTGGCCGGCCTGGTCGCCGTGATGCTGATCCTGGGCGGCACCGAGACCGGCATGCTACTGCTGTCGGTGCTCGGCTACCCGCTGGTCGGGTTGGGCATCTGCGTGGCCGCCTACCGGCAGAGCCTGGTCCTGGACGTGCAGCCGCCGAAACGGCCGCGCTGGTCGATCGGCGGCCCGCTCCAGTTCGTCGCGGTCACCGGCACCGCCGTGCTGGTCATCGTCGTCTCCGCCCGCGACCTGGACATGCGCGGCCGCGCCGTGATCATCGGGGCGGTGCTGATCGCCGCCATCATGGTCGCCCGCCAGCTGCTCAGCCTGCGGGAGAACAGGCTCGCGCTGCGTGGTGTCCGCCACCAGCAGAGCGAACTGGAACGCCTGGCGCTCAGCGACCACCTGACCGGCCTGCCGAACCGCACCGGGTTCACCCTGGCCCTGACGGACCGCCTGGCCGGTGGGCGGCCCGCCACCGTGCTGCTGATCGACATCGACGACTTCAAGATGGTCAACGACACGCTCGGGCCGGCCGCCGCCGACCAGCTGCTGGCCCGGCTCGCCGAACGGCTCCGGCGCTGCGCCGACGGCGACCGCGGGTTCGTGGCCCGGCTCGGCGGCGACGAGTTCGCGGTGCTCCTGCCGTCCGGCGACCCGGCCGGGATCGAGGCCGCCGCCACCCGCTTCCAGCACGCCGTCGGACGGCCGCTGCCGGTCGAGGCACAGCGGTTCCTGCTGCACGCCAGCATCGGCGTGGTGGTCGCCGAACCGGGCGAGACCGCCGACGAGGTGCTGCGCAACGCCGACATCGCGATGTACGTGGCCAAGGACGCCGGCAAGGCGTCCTGGGTGCGGTTCGAGCCGCGGATGCGGCAGGACATGACCGGCCACGCCCGGCTCGCCGGCGAGCTGCACGACGCCATCCAGGGCGGCCAGCTGCGGCTTCTCTACCAGCCGGTGTACGACCTGGCCACCGGCCGGATGCACGGCGCCGAGGCGCTGGTCCGCTGGCAGCACCCGGAACGCGGCTTCGTCTCGCCCGCCGACTTCATCCCGGTCGCCGAGCGCTCCGGCCTGATCGTGCCGCTGGGCACCTGGGTGCTGCGCGAGGCCTGCACGCAGCTGGCCCGCTGGCGGGACTCCTTGAAGGATGGAGCGGTCGAGGCGATCAACGTCAACGTGGCGGTCCGCCAGCTGCGCGAGGCCGGCTTCGTCGACGAGGTCGCCGCCGTGCTCAGCGACACCGGGCTCACCCCGCACAACCTGATCATCGAGGTCACCGAGTCGTCGGTGGCCGACGGACCACAGGTCACCGAGACGCTGCACGACCTGCACGAGATGGGGGTGCGGCTGGCCCTCGACGACTTCGGCACCGGCCAGTCGTCGCTGAGCCTGCTGCGCGCTTTCCCGGTCGACGTGCTGAAACTGGACAAGTCGTTCGTCGATGGGATCGCCGACGGCGCCGACCGGGGCCGGCTCGCGGTCGCCGCGGCGGTCGCCCAGCTGGCCGAACACCTCGATCTCAAGGCGGTCGCCGAGGGCATCGAGAGCCAGGCCCAGCTGGAGCGGCTGCGGGACATGGGCTACCGCTACGGCCAGGGCTATCTCATGGCCAAACCCCTGCCTGCGGACGAGTGCGCCGCCCTGATGACCGCAGCGCCCCTCGCCGTCGCCGCCACCGGTGGCCGCCATCCATGACCGCTGGAGCCCATTCGCGCGGCGCCCCCGCGGCACGGGTGTCGGCGCCGAGTCGAGATGTCCGGCTTGGCGGTCGAGGTTGACGACGTGCTCGAGTTCGCGGATCGCCTGGTCGAGGTCCCCAGGGCCCCGGCACGCCTGCGTAGGCCCGCGCCACCCGTCCGCGTGACCGTGTTTCGGCGGCGGCTCGCCGTCCGTTCGAACATCATCGATGTCTGATATCGTCGGTGTCCCAATCCGTCCATAGGGGATCCACGGGGGATCGATGTTGAGGACGCGAGTGTTGTCCGGCCTCGCCGTGTCGGCGATGGTCGTCGGACTGTTGGTGCCGGCGACGGCCGCCTCGGCCGCGACGCCGCTGCGGGCGAACATCACCTGTGATGCCGCGACCGGCGCGATCACCACCTCGGCTTCCGGCTCGCTGTTCGTACCGGGCCCGGCCAAGCAGGTGACCGTCGAATTCCAGCGCCGCACCGGCGTACGGGTGACGGCCACCGCCAGGTCGGTCCTGGCGCCGCTGGCGCAGCCCTTCAGGGTGACCACCACGTCCACGAGTTCGGGCGACGTCAGCGCGGCCGGTTACACCGGCACCTTCGATCCGGTGACCGCCCTCTTCTATCGCGAGCAGCTGACCGTGACGTTCAAGGACGCGGCGACCGGTGCCACCCTGACCACCCGGGAGGCCACCTGCGACCACGACCAGCGGACCAGCGTCACGCTCACCTGCGACCCGGCGGCCGGTACCGTGACCGCCGTCGTCGACGGCGTCAACGGCACCGTAGGCGATTCGTCGGGCGGAGGATCGGCGTCACGGGTCTCCTATCACATCGCGACGATCAAGCAGCAGGCGCCGAACGTGCCCACCTACCGCAACGAGATACTCGGCGGCGGGTGGGACATCGAGCATCGGGTGATCAGAGCCGCCGATGGCACCTGGAGCGACACGGGATACGTGCACACGATCTCCGGCAATCCGTATCGCTACTCCGAGGAGATCACGGTCGGCGTCTTCGACTTGTACGGCATCCGCGTCGGCACCGCCACCGGCGCGTGCACCCTGTTCGACGGCTCCCAGACCTCCTGATCCCCGGCGCCGGCCGGTGAGTGGCGCGCTGATCCGGCGGGCCGTTCAAGATCGGCGTGGGACGGCGTACCGGAAAGGGTTCATCCCTGAAGGCCGACCAACTTCTCCGGGGCGCGGATCAGGTCGATCCGCCGGATCCGGTCGCCGGCGACCGTGAAGGCGATCACCGTGTCGAGCCGGCCGTCACGGTGGGCGGCCATCCCGAGCAGGCCGTTCACGGTGACCGGGGTGAGGGGTTCGGCCTTTGCGGCCAGTGCCAGCAGGAATCGGGCGGCCCGGTCGGCGCCGTGTACCGGCCGGCGCGCGGTCTTGGGGCGGCCGCCGCCGTCGCTGGTCACCACGGCGTCCGGGTCGAGCATGGCGACCAGGTCGCCGAGGCCGCCGCCGGCGGCGGCAGCGAGGAAGCGTTCCACCACGCGGCGGTGCCGTTCCGGGTCCGTGCCATGGCGAGGGGTACGGGCACGCACGTGCCGCCGCGCCCGGACCGCGAGCTGACGAACCGCCGCGGGAGTACGCCCCACCACTGTGGCCACCTCGTCGAAGGTCAGCCCGAACAGGTCGTGCAGCACCCATGCGGTGCGCTCCGGCGGGGTCAGCGACTCCAGCACCACCAGCAGCGCGTAGCCGACCTGGTCGTCGAGGGTGATCCGGTCAGCCGGGTCCGCGGTCACCACCGGTTCCGGCAGCCACGGCCCGGGGTAGGTCTCCCGCCGCATCCGGGCGGACCGCAGCACGTCGGTCGCGGCCCGGGCCACCGTCACCACGGCCCACGCCTCGACGTCGTGCACCGGTCCGGCGCGGGCCAGCCGGAACCAGCACTCGGACACCACGTCCTCGGCCTCGGCGACCGAACCGAGGATGGCGTAGGCAACCCGGACCAGGCGGGGGCGGGCCGCGGTCCAGGCGTCGGCGGTCATCGCCGGGCGCCGGTCGTGTCCAGGATCGCCGCGACGACCAGGCTGGGGGTGTCGTCCATCGGTACGTGACCGGCGCCGGGCAGGTCGGCCCGGCGGGTGTGTGCCGGCAACTCGCCGGTGTGCCGGGACTGTCCGGCCAGCAGCAGCCGGTCCTGCATGCCGAAGGCCAGCGTGACCGGCATGGTCAGCGGCTCGGTGGCCCGGTAGCGGATCCGCCGGGTGGCCCGCAGTGTGGACCGGAAGCCGGGGCCGCGGCCCAGGTCGGCGATGCCCCGCCGGGCGACCTGAGGGCTGATCCGGCCGGGGCTCGCGTGGAACTGCCACAGCAGCAGGCGGCGGCCCCACGCCGATCCGGCCAGGGCGGTCAGTGGGCGGTGGGCGTACCGGCAGCCGGCCCAGGTGAGCAGCAGGCTGACCGTGCAGTAGGCCGGGGTGCGCCGCCGCCACAGGCCGGCCGGGGACATCAGGGTGATCGAGGCGACCGGGCGCAGCGCGGCGAGTTCCAGGGCGACCCAGCCGCCGAGCGAGTGCCCGGCGACGTGCGGAGTGTCGATGCCGTGCCGGTCGAGCACGAGGGCCACCGCCTCGGCCAGTCGTCGGGGGGTCGGCGCGACACCGGGCGGCAGCGGTGGCGTGTCGCCGCATCCCGGCAGGTCGACGGCGTGGACGGTGTGGGTGGCGGCGAGCCGGTCCAGCACCGGCGTCCAGGCGGCCCGGGTGGAGCCCAGACCGTGCAGCAGGACCAGTGGTGGCCCTTCACCGATCGAGAAGAGTCTCATGTGGGAAGGACGATGTGGATCCCGTGGAATGTGACAGCTATGCGGCCAGTCTGCGGATGGCCGAGGTGAGGCGGGGCGCGTCCAGCTCGCGGCCGGTGACCAGCGCCTCCAGGATGAAACCGTCGAGCAGGGCGCAGATGTTGCGGGACGCCTCGGCGCCGAAGGTGGCCGCCACGATCTCCGGAAGGCCCTCCATCCAGGCTTCGGCGAGTGGCCGCAGGGCGGTGTCCCGGGCGGCGGCCACGCACAGCTCGTACTCGATGCGGACCTGGCGCCGGTCGGCGAGATACTCCCGGACCAGGTCGGTGAGGGTCTGCGCGATGTCGGTCGCGTCGCGCAGCCGCTCGTCCCAGGCGAGCAGGTCGGACCGCAGGCCGTCGAGGGCGTGCCGCAGCCCGGCCGCGATCAGATCGTCCAGGGTCGGGTAGTAGTAGGTGGTCGCGCCGAGCGGGAGCCCGGCGCGGGCCGCGACGGCCCGGTGCGTGGTCCGGCCGACGCCGTTCTCCGCGATGACCTCCATGCTGGCGGCGGCGAGAGCGGCCCGGCGGGCCTCGGGGTCACGGGCCCGCTGCGGGCGGCGCGGCGCGGTCAATGGGCCCCGCTGCCGTTGAGGTTGAGCATGACGACTCCGGCGATGATGAGAGCGATGCCCGCCACTTTAACGGTGGTGAGCGGCTCGCCCAGGAAGACCGCGCCGATGGCGACGATCGCGGCCGTGCCGACCGCCGACCAGATGGCGTAGGCGACACCGACTTCGATGCCCTTGACGGCTTGGGCGAGCAGGACGAAGGAGATGACGTATCCGGCGAGGACGGCCAGTGTCGGCCAGAGCCGGGTGAATCCGTCGGTCGCCTTCATGAGGCTGGTGGCGATGAGTTCGGCGGCGATGGCGCCGCCCAGGAGGACGTAGTGCACGGTGAGCCCTCGATCCACTCTTGTACGAACGTACAAGTACGATCGTACAAGAAGGGCTCATTGCAGTGCCATGGCCAGAAAACCCGTTCCGATGGCGGCGCACAGGACGCCCAGGCCGATCACCAGCAGGGTGACCTGCCAGGCCTGATAGGCGCCGAGCAGCGCCCCGCGCAGCGTCTCGCCCATGAACGCCGTCTGCCGCAGCCGGCCCAGCTTCTCGTCGCCGGCGTTGCGCTGCGCCTCGGCGGTCACCTCGGCGTAGGTGCGGCCGCCCGTCGCCGACCGGACGTGCTCGCCGATCATCTCGGAGTAGGCGCGGGCCTCGGCGCCGGTGCGCACGGGCCGTCCGGCGTACCCGGTGAGCGCGGCCGGCAGGCCGTCGGCGGGGAAGCGGATGCGCTGGTGTTCAAGCTCGCGGGTCACCTGGCGACGGCCCAGGAGTCCCTGGAGGACCAGGATCGCGGCCGCGCCGATGAGGGTCAGTCCGACCAGGCTGAGGAGTGTCTGAACCATACCGTCGAGCGTTCTCGGCGGTATCCCCGGCGGTCAGGGGCGGATGGCCTCTATCCGCCGGGCCGACTGCACGGGGTCCCGATGGACACCTCGGCCGTGGCATCCCGTCCGACCCGGATCGGTACGCAGTCCGGCTCGATCACGTAGACGCCGCCCGCGAAGACCGACCACGCGCCGTCACCCCACCCGGGCGGGCAGCCGGTGACCGTCTGCGACATGGCCGGCTCCTGTTGCCCCCAGCCGATCCGCGCGCGGTCGCTCCACTCCGGGGGAAGGCTCAGCTCGGTGGTCGTGCCGGCCCGCACCAGCAGGCCGAACTTGGCGAACAACCGGGCCGGCCCCTCCTGCCCGGACTCGCTGGGCTCGTGAACCTCGTCCTCGTCGGGCAGCGCGATGTCGCCGCCGACCACGCGGTAACCCGTGGGCGGTTCGGCCACGTGGTCGATCACCGCCGGGCAGGGCGTGGCCGGCTCCGGGTCCGGCTGCGGCTCCGGTGTCCGGGCGGCACATCCGGTCAACAGCAGCAGCGAAGCCAGTGATCGAATGATCGACATACGACGATTCTGTCAGGGGGTGCCTCTACTGTGCTGACCATGGATCTCGTGCGCCGTGGCCGGATCGCCACCTCCCTCGTCTTTCTGCTGTTCGGGGTGGCTCTCGGGGTGTGGACCGCGCGGATCCCGGCGGTCAAGGAGAGGCTCGGGCTGACCGACGGCCGGCTCAGCATCGCGCTGCTGGCCTTCGCGGCGGGCTGCATCGCCGGCATGGCGCTGATCGGCCGGCTCACCGACCGGTTCGGCAGTTCCCGGGTGCTCGTGCCGGCCGCGATCCTGGAGGGCCTGCTGCTGATCCCACCCGGGTTCGCGGGCGGCCTGGTGACCCTGTCGATCGCGCTGTTCGCGTTCGGCGCCGGGCACGGCACGCTCAACATCGCGATGAACGCGAATGCCGCCGAGGTCGAGCGCGCCATGGAGCGGCCGGTGATGACGTCGTTCCACGCCGTCTACAGCATCGGCGGGTTCACCGGCGCGCTGCTCGGCGGCCTCTTCGCCCACCTCGGCATCGGTGTGGGCGCCACCCTGCTGGCGGTCGGCCTCGTGGTGCTGGCCGGGGCGGCGTGGTCGGCCCGCTGGGTGCTGCCGTCCACCCCGGCGCCCGCGACCCGGGTGGAGGAGAGGAGCCGCGACCCGTGGCTGCTGTTCTTCGGTGCGGTGGTGCTGTGCACCCTGGTCGGCGAGGGCGCGGCGGCCGACTGGAGCGCCGTCTACCTGCGCGACGAGCTGGGCAGTGCGGAGGCGTTCGCGGCCTACGGCTACGCCGCCTTCGCGATCATGATGACCGTCGGCCGGGTCTTCGGGGACCGGCTGGCCGCCCGGTTCGGGCCGGTCGTCCTGGTTCGGGCCAGCGGGGTGATCGCCGCGGCCGGGCTGGGCGCGGGGCTGCTGGCCGGGAGCCCGCTGGCCGGGGTGGCCGGGTTCGGCCTGCTCGGGCTGGGCCTGTCCTGTGTGGCGCCGCAGTTCTTCTCGGCCGCCGCCGCCATCGATCCGGCGCGGGCCGGGCGCGCCCTGTCGACCGTGGTGAGCATCGGCTACGTCGGCTTCCTGATCGGCCCGATCGTCATCGGCGCGGCGGCCAGCGTGGTCGGCCTGACCGCCGCGCTGTGGATCCCGGTGACGCTGGCCGCGTTCGTGGCGGCCAGCGCCGGGACGATCCGGAGGTCCGGGGTCACGCTTCGACCAGGCAGTCCCGGGTGATCGACGCGATGTCCGGGATGCCGGCCAGTGCCATCGTCAGCTCGAGTTCGGCGATCACGTTGCGGATCACGTCCTCGACACCGCTCTGGCCGGCGAGCGCGAGCCCGTACATGTAGGGGCGGCCCAGCAGCACCGCGTTCGCGCCCAGCGCCAGCGCCGTGAAGACGTCGGCGCCGGTGCGGATGCCGCTGTCCAGCAGCAGCGTCGGCGACGGTCCGAGCGCCGCCCGGATGGTGACCAGCGCGTCCAGCGAGGCGACCGCGTTGTCGATCTGCCGGCCGCCGTGGTTCGACACGACGATCGCGTCCACGCCCGCGTCGAAGGCACGCCGCGCGTCGTCCGGGTGCAGGATGCCCTTGAGCACGATCGGCAGCCGGGTCCGGCCCCGCAGCGTGGCCAGATGTTCCCAGCTCAGGCCGGGGTTGGAGTAGATGTCGAGGAACGTTTCGACCGCCGCCCGCGGCGCCGGTGACCGCAGGTTGCTCCAGAACGCGCCGGGGTGGTTGCGGGTCATCGCGAGCAGGGTGCGGATCGCGCCGAGCGTCACCTCCGCGGCCGGTTGCGGGGGCCGCCCGGCGACGATCTCCCGGAACCGGGGGTCCGAGGTGTACTGCGCGATGCCCTGACCGCGGCTGAACGGCAGCGAGCCCAGGTTCAGGTCCTGCGGCCGCCATCCCAGGACGGTGGTGTCGAGGGTGACGACCAGCGCCGCCGCCCCGGCCGCCTCGGCCCGCGCGATCAGGCTGTCCACGAGCTGCTCGTCCTTGCTCCAGTAGAGCTGGAACCAGCGGGACGCGTCACCCATCGCGGCGGCGCAGTCCTCCATCGGGTTGCAGCCCTGGTTGGAGAAGACGTAGGCGGTGCCGGTGGCGGCCGCCGCCCGGGCGATCCTCAGGTCGCTGTCGGCGCCCATCAGCGCGCCGGCGCCGACCGGGGCGAGCAGCACCGGCGTGTCGTGCCGGCCGCCGGGCAACTCCACCGACAGATCCCGCTCGACATGGCCGGACAGCATCCGCGGCACGATGGCCCAGCGTTCGAAGGCGGCCCGGTTGCGCCGCATGGTCCGGCCCTCACCGGCGCCGCCCGCCACGTACGCCCACGCTTTGGCGCTGCTGGCCCGCTCGGCGCGGCGTTCCAGTTCGGCGAAGTCGGCCGGTACGGCCGGCCGCCGCCCGAGGGCGCCCTGGCGGTAGATGGTGCTCAGGCGGGACAGTCCGGCGCCCATGGGTTCCTCCTCGACGAGTCTGCCCGGGAGGTTAAAGCAAGTCACGTGACTTGAAAAGATAGGATCCCGGTATGGCATCCCGCGCCGAGCGCCGCGAGCAGGCCGTCGGGGCGCTCCTCGACGCGACCCTGGAAAGCCTGGCCACGGTCGGGTTCGCGGCCACCACCACGCGCGGCGTCGCCCACCTCGCCGGGGTCAGCCAGGGCCTGCAACAGCACTACTTCCCGACCAAGACGGCACTGATCGACGGGGCCATCAACCGGCTCGCCACCCGGCTGCTCGACGAGGCGTCCCGCCCGGTCGAGGGCGCCACCGAACGGCAGCGTGCCGAGCTGCTGCTGCGCCGGATGTGGGACAGCTACTCGTCGCCGGTGCTGGCCGTGGTGGCCGAGTTGCTGGTGCTGGCCCGGACTCATCCCGGCACCGCCGCCATGACCGCCTCGACGCTCACCGCCGTCACCCACCGGATCGTCGGGGTCGCGGAGCAGGCCCTGCCCGGCTACGCTCGCACCCCCGGCTTCCGGGAGGCGCTGCTGCTCGCGCTGGCCGCCATCCGCGACACCACGACGATCGCGCGGATCCCCGGCACGGAGGGGGCTCTGCCCACCCTGGACGACATCGTCGACGCCTTCCTGAGAGCAGTCGTTACTAATTCGTGACGCTAGGTGACTTGACACGGGGCTTAATAATCTTCGCGATGATCGAAACCCGTGAGTTGACGAAGACCTACGGCCGGGTGGACGCCGTCCGCGACGTGACGTTCACCGCCGCCCCGGGCCGGGTGACCGGCCTGCTCGGGCTCAACGGCTCCGGCAAGAGCACCACGCTGCGGATGCTGCTCGGCCTCACCCGGCCCACCCGCGGCCAGGCCCTGATCAACGGCAGCCGCTACCGGGACCTGAAGAACCCGCTGCGGCAGGTCGGCGCCGTCCTCGAACAGGGACTGAGCCACCCCGGCCAGACCGGCTACGCCCACATGATGACCCAGGCGAAACTGAGCGGCGCCTCCCGGGAACGGGTGATGGCGCTGCTCGACTACGTCGGCCTCGAGGACGCGGGCGGTAAACGCTCCGGCGAGTACTCGCTCGGCATGCGCCAGCGCCTCTCCGTGGCGACCGCCCTGCTCGGCGAACCGTCGGTGCTGATCCTCGACGAACCCGCCAACGGCCTCGACCCGCCCGGCATGGCCTGGCTGCGCGGGCTGCTGCGCGACCACGCCTACGCCGGCGGCACCGTGCTCATCTCCAGCCACCTGCTCAGCGAACTGGAACTGCTCGTCGACGACGTGGTCATCATCGGCGAGGGCCGGATGCTGCGCGCCGGCCCCCTCGACGAACTGCGCGCCGGCACCCAGCTGCGCGTCCGCGGCGGCGACCACGAACGGCTCGCCACGGCGTACGAGCAGGCCGGCGCCACGGTCACCACCGACGGGCACGCCCTCTACGTGGCCGCCCTCAGCCCCGAACAGGCCGGCGACATCGCCCTCGAACACCGGATCCCGATCTACGAACTCGTCGCCGAGACCCAGCACCTCGAAGACGTCTTCCTGAGCGTGGCGGAGGCCCGATGATCGCCGTACTGCGCAGCGAGCTCTACCGCACCGCCACCGTCCGCGCCTCGGTGCTAGCCCTGATCGGCCTCGGCATCGTGGCCGCCTGCGCCGGCTACCTGAGCGACGAGTTCTGGGCCCTGATGGCCGGCATCGGCACCTTCGGCATCGCCGTCATGGTCACCTGCCAGCACTACCAGCACCGCACCGCCATGCTGCTCTTCCTGGGCGAACCCAACCGCCTCAAGATCCTGGCCGCACAGTCCATGGTGGCGATGATCCTCGGCGTCGTCCTGGTCGCGGTCAGCGGCATCGCGGTCGTCGCCTCCGGCGAGTCCGACCGCTACCTGCACACCCTGCTGGTCTCCCCACTGCTGGCGGTCTTCGGCGTGGCCAACGCGACAGTCGTCCGCAGACCGCTGTGGCTCATCGCCGGCTGGCTGGGCTGGCTGCTCTTCGTCGAAGGCATCATCTACCAGCTCGAAGGCGACATGATCTTCAGCGCCTTCCTGGCCGCCGCCAGCGGCTCCACCCGCGGCCTGCTCTGGGTCTCCATCTGGACGGCCGCCTCGCTGCCGATCGCCGCCTGGTCCATCCGCCGAGACCTCTCCGGCGACTGACCCGCCTGGTCACGGTGGGCGCCGCCGCTCACCCACCGTGACCATTCTTTCCGGTACGCGCGACGCCGCCCTCAACCGCACGGCGCCCGCTCCGCCAGTTCCCCGCGATCACCTGCCGAGTCCGGGCCGCAGCGCGCCCGCCGGGCCGATCCGGTGGTCCGGCCTGACTCGCCACGCCGCGGGGCCGGCGACCACCGACTGGGGTGATGTGGAGGTAGTGGCTGCCTACTTGAACCCGCCATCGGTGCCTGCAAATCTCACCACTGCCGCACCAACTCGTCTTGCCCGGCATCGTCCAGGAGCGGAAGGTCGCTATCCAGAGTCGCCGAGCCCCAGTCCCATCAGGTATTCGATTGCCGCAGCTTCCGGACTCGCGGCACCCTGCCCTGCCTTGGTCGTCTAGCGGAGCGTCCAACCCACCGGCACAGCGATCGAGCCACCGCAGCAACGGCATGGGTGCGAGCACGAACAAGGCCCAAAGCCAGCCGTCTGATTCCGAAGAACGACGAAGCTCTTCGCCGCAGGTGGAGAGCCTCATCATTCAACGATTCGCTATGCCGGTTTGGCCTCCTCGCATCGTGAGGCGCGGATCCAGGCGCTCGATTTGTGCACCCATCCGAAACAGCTTGTCACAATTGTCTCGCCACAGCGACAGGTTGCGTTGCGCCGACTTCCGGAAGGGAATCGCAGTGGAGGAATGGCCTGCTGTAACTGAATATCACCGGTCATCAGCACCGCCGACCTTGAGCCCAACCCACGATGCGCTCGAAAAGTTCGGCAGGCTGATTCAGATAGCCGAGATGTTCTCGTGCTTCCTGGTAGGTCGACATCAGGAACAGGATTAGCAGCGAAGGGAAGTGGCGGTACTCCTCGAACAATGCCACCTTGGCCGGAGCGCACGGCCAAGCCGCACCACATACACGACAGTCCCAACTTGGGCGCATCGCCATATGTTCGGGTTCCTGGACGATTTCAGGCCAAACCGGCACGGGTTCAGCCGTCATGCTCTGACTCCGCTAACCGTCGTCATACCGTGTTCGGGGCATTCCAGGCTCCGGCCGCAGCTCCCGCAACAAAGCTTGACCCTGGCAGCCATCAAGCCACCGATGAACCCCAGCAGGAGAGCCGCTACGGCAGCCAGGATTACAGCCATGGATCACCTCCACGAAAAGGATTCTGGCATCTGACGGCAACACTAAAATCCTTGGGTGATCCACCTCAACGAACGTGCACGGACTTGCACGTCTATTGGAGAGCGTCGACGGCCGATGTGATCAATACACGAGCGTCTGCGCCGTAGACAGCGAGGTCGGTCAGTTCGGCGAAGGTTCGGGCGTACATGCCGACCTCGTGCGGTTGAGTGATGGTGAGGAACGCGGACACCAGCTCCACATTCACCTGGGTATCGTCGAAGATCCAGAAATCCTCGACCGGCCATAGCGCGGTGCGGTCCGCATCGAGCGGGATGACACCAATGCTGATGTTTGGCAGCGTCGCTAGGAGCAAGATATGGCCAAGCTGGCCGGCCATCGTGGCGGAGCCTCCGATCCGGTGCCGAAGGGCGCTTTCCTCCACGATCATCGCGAAGCGCCGTGATCCGTTATACAAGACACGCTGCTTGTCAACCCGCACGCGGACAGCCTCGTCTAGGTCGTCGGGGAGGTCCCGCCGGTCCCGAATCGATTTCAACAGGGCCTCGATGTACCCGGGCGTCTGGAGCGGTCCCGGAATCAGCCACGACGAATAGGCCCGGAAATGCCGTGTCCGTTCCCATAACGGGATGACTGACTCCTGAGCACGCCGCAGGCCTGACCGTTCCATACGCCGCCACTCGACGTAGGCACCATCAATGTTGCGAGCCGTGGCGATCAGGTCCGCTATCTGGTCCTCAGCACCACAATGGATCGCGTACGCACGTAGATCGCCGTCCGACGGCCCGGTACGGCCGTTCTCGATTCGGCTGCACTTGCTCTCGTGCCAGCTTGCCCGAAAGGCCAACTCACGCGCGGTTAGACCGGATTCCATCCGAATCTCCCGCAGGCGCTTGCCCAACGCCTCTCGAGCCTGCTGAACACTGGACGACGTCGTCACGCTGAACTACTCGCGTCGGTGCCGTCGTCAGGCCGGCCGGTACTCCTCATGAGGGACAGCACGTGCCCATACCGCAGCGAACGCAGATGTACACAGCTCCACCACTCTCGGATCGGTAACCAACTCCTCGCCGGTCATCGTGCCGTCTCCCGCGAAGTGGTTGAACAGCACCGAAGCGTCATCGAAGATCCAGAAGTCGTTGCCCGGCAGCGCCAAGTCAGAGGCAAGGCGGCGAGGGAGCCACCGGACCGACTCACCCGCTTTGATGTTGTGCCCGTCGGTCAACTCGTACTCGTAGCGCACGTACACAGAGATCGGCTCGGAGACGATGCGAGCACGGTGGACCTGCACGCCCTGGGCGACCGACGCGGACACCAAGTCGGTCCACCAGGACCAGCGCTGCGCCGGATCGAATTTGTTACCCGTGGTCCACTCGTGGAAGCTCTCATCCAGCCCGTAAGCGTCCCGCATCTCCAGGTGGTAGGCACTGCGTCGAGCCGAGCGGAACAACTCCTCAAACGTTGGCTCCGCCGTCGCCACCGTCCACCTCCGGGAAGAACCGCATCATGCGTCTCGGGAACTCGATCACCGTCTCGTGAGCCGGGATGCTCATCTGCGCCAGGCGGTCAGCATCCGTCACACGCCATCCTTGCAGGATGTAGTTTCCCGACTCCTCGTCCAGGTAGACCGTGGGAGAGCCATTGTTAGGGCTCTGCGGATCCTTACCAAGCCGTCGCAACGCCATCGTGCCCTCCAAGACCTCAGGTAACGATCGATATGACTGAGCTTGCGCGGTTCGGCCCTCACCTACCAGTGACTTGCACGAACTTCTACTCCAGACGCAGACCCGGACTCGGCGCGGGCGTAGGGGTCATGACACCCCCTGTACCCGCAACCGCACCTTCTCTCGGTCACCGACGCCTACCCCTGCATCGTGGTCTGCACCGTCTACAGAAACCGGGTGAACGCGGCCGAACCTGGCGGGACTTTGAGCGGCGCGAGTCCCGCCGGTGACCTCCGCGAGCCCGGCGCTGATCAGCCCATCGGAGCACCGACAATTTCAACTTAAGTCGCTTCCCGATAAGGACTGCGATAGAGGTTCCGGGTGCTCTCCGCCGGTGGTGGACATGCTTTCCTGAGTGCCCGATCGGTCGCTCATGCGTTGTTTCTAGGACTTTCTCAAGGCGCGGGCCCCAGCCGCCGCGATCGTTGTCGTAAGCACCCAACCGCTAACCGTTAGTCCCGCCGCCACCACCTTATCCGCCCCCACGGGATCCCACGCCTTATCGTGCCCTAGGTCGATAATTGGGATCAACAAGTCAAGCGCATAGATCCAAGGATCCCACGTAGGGTGCTCGTCGACTTTAATCGCACAGACGGCGAGTTCTGTCATGCCAGGGTTCGCGCAATGCCCGGTACCAAACCGGAACCAGAGAGCCGCGGAAACCCAAAATGCCAGGAAGAAAGCCAATGCGCGAGCCGGAGCATATCCGTATCCGATGACAACATTTTGGATCCAACCCCAGGCCTTCATTAAAGGGCCACCGGAATTGTGCGAAATTCGCGCGTACTCCCATCTGGTTAGAGATGCACTGTCGTCTTGTCCGCTTGCCATTAAGCATTTAGCAAGCTGCTCGAATGGCTGCCCCGAAGGCCCTTTTCCTCCGAGTGCCATAATGGCCAGACGTTCTTTTACGGGGAGTTCGGTGTCAAGAAAGGTATATGTCATGCCTTCGATGCTGTTGGGATTGGTTCGCGACCAACTAGTCCTCCCGTCGACTAGCGTCTCAACATCAGCCGAATCGAGCAAAACGCCGCCCGCAGGGGTTTGCCGAAACCTGATGTCCAACAGATTAGCTTGGAGGTCACGCGCGTCGAAAGATACATCATTTTCGCTAGAAAGCAGAGATCCTCCAAGATACGCTCCCCTGCGAACCACGCTAGCTGCAAGAGTGAGCGTCTGACCAATTTCCGCATCGCGAAGATCTAGCTCGCCGCCGATTGTGGCTCCCACGCATCGAATTGAGAGACCTCTCCATTCGCCACTTCGCCGACCATCGAGCTGCACACCCCGCGACGCTTTTTCAGCCGGAACGCCTCGGAGCTTCGCGTCAGCGAATCGCACATCTCCTGAAATATTCGCGGCCACCATGTCGACCATTCCATCAACGTCTGCGCGGTTGAGTATCGCATCCCCTTGCAGGTTCAATCCCGACATGTCAAGGGCCTTCCGCTTCGGATGAGCCACCGAAGCTTCACTGATATCAATCTGTGAGTCAACAACTGCATCGGCGAAAGAAACGCCTCCAGCGACAACTAGGTCCTTACTTCCAATTACTCCGCCAGCGATGTGTGAGCGCGAGAAATCGAGAGCCATGCTCCCGCTTGCGGTTATATTGGCCTCGTTGAGCGCGAGCACGCCAGAAACGTCAGCGCTGGTAAATCTAACGCGCCCTTCAATGTGACTCTTGATCGCATTGATATCATTTCCAACCTTAATCTCGTTGGCTTTGAGGGCAACACCGCCATGAAGTCTAATATGCGCCGAGTATAGATTCAACGTGCAGGAAAGCTGAGCTCCGTGCAAATCTACGCCACCGTCAGCAAAAAAGCCGCCGTTCAGGAGCAGCGCGCCGTCAACAGATAGATGGTCCGCCGAGAAGGCCGTTTTCCCTTTGTTTAAAATTGACGACCGGGCTAGATTGAACTGGCATCCGATCCATGCATGATGAGCTCGCAAGACTCCCTCAAAGGTCGAGTCCATGCCCAGGAATCCTAGACCAATGCGGCCGTGGTCGATGTTCAAGCAATAAGACTTCGGGGACTTCAACATCGACCCATTAAGCTGCAAAGAACCAGAAATTTTGACTCCCACCAGGTCGACGGACCCATCGCACCTGAAATCGTTCGCCAATAGCGATCCCTGCACCTCCATTTGGCGAGCACTGATCGCAACTTGTTGTCGAGCTGATATTTTGGTGCCCATAAGGGTCAGGTCACCTGCAATTCTGGCAGTTTCAAGATTGACGCTGCCAGTGACAATTGAAGTGCTCAACCAAACAGGTCCATTGCAGATCAAGCGTGACGCGGAGAGTCCAGGCATCGAGCAATGTTGAAACCCAACGAAGTCGGCGGTCGCATCATTCAAGAACGGAGCATCAGTAAAGTGGCAGTTGCGAAAGCTGAAGGCCGCCACTTCGCCGCATCCAAGGTCGAGCTTTCCGGCGATTTTAGCGCCACTTAAGAGAAGTCTCCTTGGGTGTCCAGTGGCTTGCCCTGGTCCATGTAGCAAAAGAGATGCCAAAACTTCCGATCGAATGATTTCGGACGGCTTCCACGCTCGCTCACCATCAGAGCCGTGAGCGGAGGGTGGAACTCCTCCAAGATCCAACTCTTCGCCAAGAAGAAACGACCTATAGAGCCGCTTCTCCGACTCCGTCCAGCCGTCGATAAGATCATGGAAGTCGACTTCTTGACCAATAGACATCTGCCCTCCGGCCGTGGTGAATCAAGCATCGCGGTTAGATCGTCGTTGACGACAACACAGTAGATGCGGCCTCACAGCGTGACAGCGCGTCGGGCCACAGGTAGGCCTCGTCGACACCGAGCTTCGCAGCGACCGCGTACCGATGCCGGCGGTAGGCGTCCGGCCTGTGATCCATCGTTCGACGCTCTTGGGATAGATCTTCAAGGCTGCGGCGAGATCGGCCGAGGTGATTCTCTGTTTCGGGGAGCGAGGTGCGCGGGTGATAGTTCGACATCGTCATCTCAGGCTTGGACGTCCAGCAAGGTGCTCATTTTAGGGCATACGTCTCGCACACGTTCTTCGCGCCGGTGTACTGCGACGTCGACGAGGCCGGGCCGTACGTCGCGGCCGACGAACTGTCGGGCCTGGTGTCGCCGCTGGTCATCGAGGCGAGAATCGGAAGCGGCGGCACCGATGGTGCCGCCGCTTCGGCAAACTCTCCGCTGCCGCGGGTTCAAGTAGGCCCCTCTCTCATGGACCGGGCGCCGCTTGGCGGGTTTCCGAGGTTCGGCCCGGGCGGCCGTCAACGCTCAGCCGTCCTCGTCCTCGTCCTCGACCGTCGGCAGGGGAGTGACGGCGGCCTCGGTGGGGGACTTCCCGGACCAGGTCAGAGCCACCTTGACGGTGGCCTTGCCGCCCGCCTCGGCCAGCATGCTGGTGATCTTGCCGGTTTTCACGGCCAGCTCCAGGCCGAACTCGATCTGCACCTGATCCGGCACCAGGTCGTCGATGGCGGCGCGCAGGCTGTGCGAGACGCCCCGGATGGTGTTGCGGAACTCGTCCACATCGACCTGGAGCACCTTGTTGACCGATGACACGTCGGACGGCCCGGAGCCTGCGTTCTCGAGCCGGGCCCAGACGATCTCGCCGGTCGGCAACTGGATCTGGACGGGTCTGCTCATGAGGCCGGCCTCGCAGTGATCACAATGGAACGGTCGGACCACGCTATCGTGCGCGCGCGAGCGTTGGGAAGCCATGCAGTCGCGCCGGTGGGCGCGCTACGGCCCGGCCCGGCAGATGCTCGCGCGGAGCGGGCGGAACGGCCGTCGTTGCGGTTGTGGGCGCTCCGCCCCGTACCGATGAAGGGGTTTCAGATCTTGAGGCCGAGATAGGTGAGCGGGCCGGGATCGGGGACCGGGAGCACCGCGAAGCCGAGCCGGTCGTAGAAGCCGCGCGCCTTCACGTTGGCGGTCACCATGCCGACGTGGACACCGGGCGCGTCGACCGTGCCGATGAAGGTTTCGATGAGACGGCGGCCGAGCCCGCGGCCCTGATAGGGCGGCAGCAGGTCGATGTGCAGGTGGGCGGGAAAGCCGTCGAGGCCGGCCACCAGCATCCGTTCCGGGTGGTGATGCAGCCAGTGCATGTCCTGTTCGGGGGTGCGCGGCGGGGGCGGAGGCACCGGGTAGCGGTCGCCGAGCAGCGGAATCCACTCGTCCCGGTAACGCTCCGCGAACCGGGCGGTGTCCGGCGTGCCGACCACGTAGCCGACCGCCTCCCCGCCGTCGTCGGCGACGAAGGCCAGGTGCGGTTCCAGGTGGGCGTAGGGCGCGGCGAACAGGTCGCCCATCAGCTCGTCGGTCGTGTAGTGGCCGCGGGCGTCGCCGCCGGCGTCGGCGGTGCGGACACAGATGTCGTAGAGGGCACGGCGGTCGCCGGGCCGGTAGGGGCGGATCTCTGGCACGCCGCCGACGCTAGCCGGTGGAAACGCTTTCACCGCAAGTCTCAGGCGGTGGCCCGCAGGACGGGGTGGCTGGGGAAGAGACGTTGCGGCGCGGGGGCGCCGAGAGCCGCGCGGGCCGCGGCCTGAGCGATCGGCTCGACCGGGTGGGTGGCGGTCGACAAGCCGGGGTACGCGGACACGAGCGGAATGTCGTCGAACCCGGTGACCGCGATGTCCTGCGGCACCCGGATCCCGGCCGCGGCCAGCCCCAGCAGCACCCCGAGGGCGGTGGCGTCGCTGACCGTGGCGATCGCGTCGGTGTCCGGCCAGCGGCGCAGCACCGTGACGGCGGCGGCCCGGCCCCGTTCGGCCGTGAAGTCCCCGGCCACCACCCGCGACGGCAGCCCGGCGGCCCGGGTCAGCTCGGTGTAGGCGCGCAGCGGCGCCCCGGACGCGGCCAGCCACCGTGGACCGCTGACCAGGGCGATCCGCCGCCTTCCGGTGTCGTGCAGGTGGCGCAGCAGGGCGCCGATCCCGGCCGCGCTGTCCACGTCCGTACCGCCCGCGCCGATGGCCGCGGTCCGGCCGCGCAACCCGGTCGGCAGGTGTTCGAGCAGGTCCCGGTCGTGGCCGGCGAGCACCACGGCGGCGACGCTGCGGTCGGCGGCGATCGTCTCCAGGGCGGCGGTCGCGGCCAGCGGCAGCCGGCGCAGGGTGACACCGAGCCCGTCCGGGTCGACGGCGGCGGCCATCGCGGCGGCGGCCCGGGTGACGTACGGGTCGTGCAGGATGCCGGCCCGGCGGTCGCGGACGGCGAACAGGATGCGGGTGCCGGCGCCGCGGGCCAGGCGGCGGGCCACCGGGTGTGGCACGTACCCGAGTTCGGTGGCGGCCCGGCGCACCGCGTCCCGGCTGGCCGTGGAGGCGGGGCCGCGGCCGGACAGCACCCGGGAGGCGGTCGCGGCCGAGACCCCGGCGCGGCGGGCCACCGCGGCGAGATCAGGGCTTGTCATGTCGCCATTGAATACGTGGGACCCGGGTCCCGCGAGTCCGGGACCTTGGTCCCGGCCGTTGCGGGACCGGTGGCTCAGGTCAATCAGGCTTTGCTCGGAAAGGCTGAGGGTGTGCCGGGCGACCGCCGGGCAGAACCACCACGAAGGACGATGACCGTGTCACTGGACCCCGGGACCGGCCCACTTCTGGGCGCGCGCCGCTTTCTGACCCGAGAGACGATCGGTGACCACGGGCGCACGTTGCACCAGGTCGACGGCAACGAGTGGGACTCGTTCTACCGCGACCGGTGGCGTTACGACAAGGTGGTGCGTTCCACCCACGGCGTCAACTGCACCGGGTCCTGCTCGTGGAACGTGTTCGTCAAGGACGGGCTGATCACCTGGGAGCACCAGGCCACCGACTATCCGACGACGGGACCGGACGCGCCCGACTACGAGCCGCGCGGCTGCCCTCGTGGGGCCTCCTTCTCCTGGTACGAGTACTCGCCGTCGCGGGTGCGTCACCCGTACCTCCGTGGTGTTCTGGCCGAGATGTTCCGGGAGGCGCGGCAGCGGCTGGGTGACCCGGTGGCCGCGTGGGCCGAGATCGTGGAGACGCCGCTGAAGGCGATGGCCTACAAGGGGCAGCGGGGGCGCGGCGGTTTCGTGCGGGCGTCCTGGGACGAGGCGATCGAGCTGATGGCGGCCGCGCACGTCTACACGGTGAAGACGTTCGGGCCGGACCGGGTGGTCGGGTTCTCGCCGATCCCGGCCATGTCGATGGCGTCGTTCGCGGCCGGCACCCGCTACCACGCGCTGCTCGGCGGCACCCTGCTGAGCTTCTACGACTGGTACGCCGACCTGCCGATCGCCTCGCCGCAGATCTGGGGCGACCAGACCGACGTGCCGGAGGCCGGCGACTGGTGGAACGCCACCTACCTGATGATGTGGGGTTCCAACATTCCGGTGACCCGTACGCCGGACGCGCACTTCCTGGCCGAGGCCCGCTACAAGGGCACCAAGGTCGTGGCGGTGTCGCCGGACTACGCCGACAACGTGAAGTTCGCCGACGACTGGCTGGCACCGCACCCGGGCACCGACGGCGCGCTGGCCATGGCGATGGGCCACGTGGTCCTGACCGAGTTCTTCCGCGACCGGCAGGTGGACTACTTCACCGACTACGCCCGTAGTTTCACCGACCTGCCGTTCCTGGTGACGATCGTGGACGGTAAGGCGGACCGTTTCCTGACCGCCGCGGACCTGGGCCACACCGAGGGCGAGCACAAGACGGTGCTGGTCGACTCGAACACCGGTGAGCTGGTCGTCCCGAACGGCTCGCTGGGCTTCCGGTACGCCGAGCCGGGCCGCTGGAACCTCGACCTCGGTGACGTCGTCCCCTCCCTGGGACTGGTGTCCGACGACGCCGCCGAGGTCGAACTGGCCCGCTTCGACATCGGCGACACCGAGGGCGGGTCCACGATCCGCCGCGGCGTCCCGGTCCGGCGGGTCGGGGAGCACCTGGTCACCACCGTGTTCGACCTGGTCATGGCCCAGTACGGGGTCCGCCGCGGCGACCTGCCGGGCGAGTGGCCGACCGGCTACGACGACGCCGACAGCCCGAACACGCCGGCCTGGCAGGAGAAGATCACCGGGGTTCCGGCCCGGCTCGCGATCAAGATCGGCCGGGAGTTCGCCCGCAACGCCGAGCGCAGCCGCGGCCGGTCGATGATCGTCCTCGGGGCCGGCGCGAACCAGTGGTTCCACTCCGACATGACGTACCGAGCGTTCATCTCGCTGGTCACGCTCACCGGCTGCCAGGGTGTGAACGGCGGCGGCTGGGCGCACTACGTCGGGCAGGAGAAGGCCCGCCCGGTCACCGGCCAGCAGCACATGAGCTTCGCCTTCGACTGGCAGCGGCCGATGCGGCACCAGGCGTCGACCCCGTTCTGGTATCTGCACACCGACCAGTGGCGCTACGAGCGGGTCCCGGCCGACGAGCTGGCGTCCCCGCTGGGCACCGGGCGGTTCGCGGGGATGGCGTTCGCCGACACGGTGGCCGCCGCGCAGCGGATGGGCTGGAGCCCGGGGCACCCGTTCTTCAACCGGAACCCGCTCGACATCGCTGCCTCCGCCATGGAGAAGGGCGTCGGCGTCCAGGACTACGTGATCGAGGAACTCCAGGCCGGAAGGCTGAAGACGGTCGCGGAGGACCCGGACGACCCGGCCAACTTCCCCCGCTGCCTCACCCTGTGGCGGGCCAACCTGCTCGGCTCGTCCGGCAAGGGCAACGAGTACTTCATGCGCCACCTGCTCGGTGTCTCCTCTCTGGAGACCGCGACCGAATGCGACCCGGAGAACCGGCCCCGCGACGTGATGTGGCGTGACGAGGCCCCGGTCGGCAAGCTCGACCTGCTCACCGCGATCGACTTCCGGATGACCAACACCGGCCTGCACGCCGACGTGGTCCTGCCGGCCGCCACCTGGTACGAGAAGCACGACATCTCGACCACCGACATGCACCCGTTCGTGCACGCGTTCAGCCCGGCCGTCGAGCCGCCCGCCGACGCGCACACCGACTACGACACGTTCCTCGCCCTGGCCGACAAGGTCAGCGAGCTGGCTGTCGTTCATCTCGGCACCCGCACCGACGTGCTCGCGGCACCGTTGCAGCACGACACCCCGGACGAGCTGGCGATGCCCAGCGGCCGGGTCCGTGACTGGAAGTTCGGCGAGTGCGACCCGGTCCCCGGAAAGACCATGCCGAAGCTCATCGAGATCGAGCGCGACTACACGCTCATCGGTAAGAAGATGCGTACGGTCGGCCCGCTCATGGAGAAGCTCGGCACCACCACCAAGGCGATCACGGTCGACGTGAAGCCGGAGGTCGACTACCTGAAGCACCAGAACGGGGTGATCGACGGGCGGCCCTCGCTGGCCACCGCCGACCGGATGTGCGAGGCGATCCTCGCCTTCTCCGGCACCACCAACGGCCGGGTCGCGCACGCCGGCTTCCAGGAGCTGGAGAAGCGCACCGGCCAGCGGTTCACCGACCTGATCGAGGGCCACGAGAACGACCGGGTCACCTACTCCGAGACCCAGGAGGCGCCGCAGCCGGTCTTCACCAGCCCGGAGTGGTCCGGCTCGGAGAAGGGCGGCCGCCGCTACTCGCCGTTCACCATCAACGTCGAGCGGCTCAAGCCGTGGCACACCATCACCGGCCGCCAGCACTTCTTCGTCGAACACGACTGGGTCGCCGAGCTGGGCGAGCAACTGCCCGCCTTCCGGCCGCCGCTGAACATGGCCCGCCACTTCGGCAAGCCCGGCGACGCCGTCGACGGGGGAGTGACCGTCCGGTTCCTGACCCCGCACGCCAAGTGGTCGATCCACTCGATGTACCACGACAACGAGCTGATGCTCGCCCTGTCCCGCGGCGGCCCGGTCATCTGGATGAGCGTCCAGGACGCCGCCAAGATCGGGGTACGCGACAACGAGTGGATCGAGGCCCACAACCGCAACGGCCTGGTGGTGGCCCGTGCCGTGGTCAGCCACCGGATGCCCGAGGGCACCGTCTTCCAGTACCACTCGCCGGAGCGCACGGTGAACGTTCCCAAGGCCGAGAAGTCGAAGCGGCGCGGCGGCTACCACAACTCGATGACCCGGCTGCTGGTCAAGCCCACCCACCTGGCCGGCGGGCACGCCCAGCTCACCTACGCCTTCAACTACTACGGCCCGATCGGCAGCCAGCGCGACGAGATCACCGTGATCCGCCGCCGCACGCAGGAGGTGGAGTACTGATGCGCATCAGAGCGCAGGTCGCCATGGTGATGAACCTGGACAAGTGCATCGGCTGCCACACCTGCTCGGTCACGTGCAAGCAGACGTGGACCAACCGGGAGGGCACCGAGTACGTCTGGTTCAACAACGTCGAGACCAAGCCGGGCATCGGCTACCCCAAGCACTACGAGGACCAGGAACGTTGGAAGGGCGGCTGGAAACTCGACGGCAAGGGCCGTCTGGTGCTCCGCTCCGGCGGCCGTCTCGCCCGCTTGGGAAAGATCTTCGCCAACCCGGACCTGCCGACCATCGACGACTACTACGAGCCGGCCACCTTCGACAAGGACATCCTGGTCAGCGCGCCGGGCGGGCTCACCGACACCCCGGTCAAGAAGCCCTACTCCAAACTGACCGGCGAGCCCATGTCGATCGAGTGGGGTGCCAACTGGGAGGACTCGCTCGGCGGCGGCACCATGGACCAGGACCCGAACCTGCGCGGCCTGGCCGACAAGGTCAAGTTCGAGTTCGAGAAGACCTTCATGTTCCACCTGCCGCGGATCTGCGAGCACTGCCTCAACCCGGCGTGCGTGTCGGCCTGTCCGTCCGGCGCCATGTACAAGCGCGAGGAGGACGGCATCGTCCTGGTCGACCAGGACCGCTGCCGCGGCTGGCGGATGTGCGTGTCGGCGTGCCCGTACAAGAAGGTCTACGTCAACCATGCCACCGGCAAGGCCGAGAAGTGCACCTTCTGCTTCCCGCGCATCGAGGCCGGTCAGCCCACCATCTGCTCGGAGACCTGCGTCGGCCGCCTCCGCTACCTCGGCATTCTGTGGTACGACGAGGATGCCGTCCTCGCCGCGGCGACCGTGCCCGAGGAGGAGCTGCTGGACGCCCAGCGCGGCGTCTTCCTCGACCCCTTCGACCCGGCCGTGCAGCAGGCCGCCCGCGAAGCCGGCCACCCGGAGGAGTGGATCGAGGCGGCCATGGCCTCCCCGGTCTGGAAGCTGATCAGCGAGTACCGGATCGCCCTGCCGCTGCACCCGGAATACCGCACCCTGCCGATGGTCTGGTACGTGCCGCCGCTGTCGCCGGTGCTGGACGCGGCGGGCGCCGCCGGCCGCGACGACACCGACGCCGACGACATCTTCCACACCATCGAGGACCTGCGGATCCCCGTCGAATACCTGGCGTCGCTGTTCACCGCCGGCGACACCGCGGTGGCCGGGGGAGTGCTGATGAAACTGGCCGCCATGCGCGCCTACATGCGGGCCCGCACCCTCGACGGCACCGTCGCGGACGAACTGCTGGACGGCATCGGCATGACCGCCGACCAGGTCGAGGCCATGTACCGGCTGCTCGCCATCGCCAAATACGACGAGCGGTACGTCATCCCAGCCGCCCACGCCAAGACCGCGGCCGCGCTGGAGGACCTCGGCGGCTGCTCCCTCGACGGCGAGGGCGGCCCCGGCATGGGCGGCGGCCCGGTGCCGGTCATCCTCAGCACGCGGAGGCCCTGACCCATGGACCGCTCACGGATCTTCCAGCTCACGTCACTGCTGCTCACCTACCCCGACGACGAACTGCTCGCGGCCGGCGACGAACTGCGCGCCGCCGCGGCCGGTGTCGACGGCCTGGAGAGCTTCGTCGACTGGCTGCTCACCACGAGCCCGATCGAGGTGCAGCGGCACTACGTGCAGACCTTCGACCTGCGCCGCCGCTCCGGGCTCTACCTGACCTACTACCTGCACGGCGACACCCGCAAGCGGGGCATGGCACTGCTCATGCTCAAACAGCGCTACCGGGCGCACGGGCTTCGGCTCGCCGACGGGGAACTGCCCGACCTGCTGCCGATCGTGCTCGAATTCGCGGCCACCGCCGGGCCTGGCGACGGCGAGGCCCCGCTGCGCCAGCACCGCCAGGGCATCGAACTGCTGCGGGCCGCACTGCACGAGACGCGTACGCCGTACGCCATGGTCCTTGATGTCGTCGGTGAGCTGTTGCCGCAGCTCACCGACGCGGACCGGGAAGCCCTCACCGCCCTGGCCTTCGACGGCCCGCCGGTCGAGACGGTCGGTCTCGACGCGGTGGGCATGGGCCCCAACCTCGCTCCCTACGCGGAGGTGTGCAAGTGAGCACCCTTGTCTGGATCGTCGTCCCCTACGTGTGCATCGGCATGTTCATCGGCGGGCACATCTGGCGGTGGCGGCACGACCAGTTCGGCTGGACCACCCACACCAGCCAGATCCTCGAGAACCGGCTGCTGCGGCTCGGCTCGCCGCTGTTCCACCTGGGCGCCTTCGGGGTGATCGGCGGCCACGCGATGGGCCTGCTCGTCCCGGCCTCGCTCACCCGGGCTGTCGGCGTCTCCGAGCACACCTACCACCTGGTGTCCGTCACCGGCGGCGTGATCACCGGCGTGATGCTGGTCGCCGGCCTGTCGCTGCTGATCGCCCGGCGGTTCGTCAGTGGCCGGATCCGGCGGGTCACCACGACCATGGACAAGGTGCTGTACGCGGCGCTTGCCGCCATGGTCGTGCTCGGGATGAGCGGGACCGTCGTGATCAACCTGTTCGGCGAGGGCTACGACTACCGGGAGACACTCGCTGTCTGGTTCCGGCAGATCTTCTACCTCCAGCCCGACCCGTCACTGATGGCCGACGCGCCACTGGTGTTCCAGCTGCACGCCATCGGCGGGTTCCTGTTCCTGGCCATGTGGCCGTTCACCCGGCTCGTGCACGTCTGGTCGGCGCCGCTGGCCTACCTGTGGCGGCCGTACGTCGTCTACCGCGGCCGCCGGGGTCCCGCCCCCGCGCCGCAGCCCGCCCCGTCGGTGGTCCGGACCGTTTCCACCGCCCGCCCGTCGGCCCAGCCGTCCGTCCGGCCTGCCGTTCAGCCTTCCGATCGGCCGGATCGTCCTACCGTGAAAGCATGAGCGAGGACGCGGTACGCTCCACCGTTCGCAAGGCACCACAGCACGGCGCGAGCCTCGACGAGGTCCGCGCCGTCGCGCTTGCCGCCGTCACCACCCGCGGCTTCCCCGCCGCGATCGCCGCCCTCGGCCGGATAGAAGAGGTAGCAACCGCGCCATGACCAGCACCGACAACCTCTGGCTGCGGAAGATCGCGGAGAACCCGGGCCACTCCCGGTGGTACATCGACCGGTTCCGCGAGATGGCGGCCCGCGGCGACGACCTGGCCGGCGAGGCCCGCATGATCGACGCCATGGTGCCGCGCGGCGCCCGGATCCTGGACGCAGGCTGCGGCACCGGCCGGGTCGGCGGCCACCTCGCCGCGTCCGGCCACGACGTCACCGGCGTCGACCTGGACCCGGAACTGATCGCCGAAGCGCAGGCGCAGCATCCCGGCCCCCGCTGGCAGGTCGGCGACCTCAGCGAACTCGACCTCCCGGACCGGTACGACGTGATCGTCTGCGCCGGCAACGTGATGACGTTCGCCGGCCCGTCCAGCCGGGTGGAGATCCTGCGCCGCTTCAGCGCCCACCTGGCCGACGGCGGCCGGGCCGTGATCGGCTTCGGGGCCGGGCGCGGCTACGAGTTCGACGAGTTCCTCGCCGACGCGGCCACCGCCGGCCTCACCCCCGATCTGCTGCTGGGCACCTGGGACCTCCGGCCCTTCGGCCCGGGCTCCGACTTCCTGGTCGCCGTGCTCCGCTGAGCTGACGGTCCCGGGGATCAGGGCCCCCTGTGAACGGGTCCAAGGTCCCTGTCCGGCGTGGTTACGGACCGGAAGTCTGGTGTTGTCGGAACACCGGACAATGGAGTTGGATCATGAGCGCACCCCAGGCCCGCCACCGCTCGGCAGGGCTGATGCTCGCCCTGGCGACGATCGGCTTCGCCGTCAACTTCTGGGCCTGGGCGCTGCTCAGCCCCCTCGCCACCAAGTTCCAGGCGGCGCTCGACCTCACCCCCTTCCAGCAGGCGCTGCTGGTGGCCGTACCGGTCGTGGTCGGCTCCGTCGGCCGCATCCCGGTCGGCGCGCTCACCGACCGCTACGGCGGCCGGATCATGTTCCCGCTGATCTCCCTGACCACCATCGTCCCGGTCCTCTACCTGGGCCTGTTCGGCCACGACGCCCTCGTCTCGCTCCTGGTCGGCGGCTTCTTCCTGGGCATCGGCGGCACCGCCTTCGCGGTCGGCGTCCCGTTCGTCAACGCCTGGTTCCCGCCGTCCCGCCGCGGCTTCGCGGTCGGCGTCTTCGGCGTCGGCATGGGCGGCACCGCGATCAGCGCCCTCACCACCGTCAAGCTGGTCGACGCCAACGGCACCGCCACCCCGTTCGTCATCACCGCCACCGTCCTGGCCGTCTACGCCGGCGTCTCCTGGCTGGTGCTGCGCGACGCCCCCGACCGGGTGGTCCCCACCACCTCCCTGGGCGCCCGCCTCGGCTCGGCCCTGCGCCTGCGCGTCACCTGGCAGGCCTCCGCCCTGTACGCGGTCGCCTTCGGCGGGTACGTCGCCTTCTCGGTCTACCTGCCCGCATACCTGAAGACCGCCTACGGCCTCACCCAGGCCGACGCCGCGAACCGGATGGCCGGCTTCGTCCTCCTCGCGGTCGTGATGCGCCCCGTCGGCGGCTGGCTCTCCGACCGGGTCGCCCCCAGCCGCGTCCTGGCCGTCTCCCTGGGCGTCGTCGTGGCCGGCGCGATCGTGCAGTCCTTCACCCCCGGCCTGGCCCCGCTCGGCACCATCGCCTTCCTGATGATGGCCGCCGCCCTCGGCGCCGGCTCCGGCGCCACCTTCGCCCTGGTCGCCCAGCTGGCCCCGGCCAACCAGGTCGGCGCGGTCACCGGCATCGTCGGCGCGGCCGGCGGCCTCGGCGGCTTCATCCCGCCGCTGCTCATGGGCGCCATCTACGGCCACTTCCAGTCGTACGCCCTCGGCCTGGCCCTGCTCGGCGTCGTCGCCACGGCGGCCCTCCTCCTCGACGTCCTCTCGGTAGGCCGCCGCCCCATCCCCGCCTGAGACCCTCCCCACGACCCGCCACCCACTACGCACGGGTGGCGGGTCGTTTTCGTCTGCCTCTGTCCGGGGCCGCGGCAACGGGGTTGCTCCCGGACGTGTACCGGGAAGGCGCCGGACCGCGGACATCGTGGGTGCATCCCCCTGGGGGCATCTTTCGCGGTGTCTCCGTCACGCGCTCACATCCCGTGTTCAGGTTGAGGTGGCCATCGATGTCGCATCGTCCCGGTCGGTTCGGATTCCGCATCTCTCAGGTGCTGGGATCGGCGGTGGCCGTCACCCTGCTCGGAACGGCGGCAGCCCCGGCCGCGGCGGTGTTCGCTTCCGCCCAGGACGCCGGTGGGACAGCGCCGGGGCGTTACATCGTGATGCTGCGCCGCGACCGGGCCTTTGCGCAGGGTGTCTCCGGGGCGGCCCGCGCGCTGGCGGGCGGCCGGGTCGACCGGGTGTTCGGCGCGGGCACGCCGGGCTTCACCGCCTCGCTGTCGGCAAGTCAGGCACGCCGGCTCGCGGCGGACCCGTCGGTGGCGGTCGTGGAGCGCGACCGGCGCGTCCGGCTTTCGGCGACCCAGCGCAAAGCGCCGTGGTCGCTCGACCGGATCGACGCACGATCGTCGAAACTGTCCGGCACCTACACGCCGTCGAGCGGCGGAGCCGGCGTGCGGGCGTACGTCATCGACACAGGTATCCGGACCTCGCACCGCGAGTTCGGCGGACGGGCGAGTTCCGGCTACGACTTCGTCGACGACGACGCGAACGCCGCCGACTGTGACGGCCACGGCACGCACGTGGCGGGCAGCATCGGCGGGGCCCGGTACGGCGTCGCCAAGAGCGCCCGCCTGGTCTCCGTCCGGGTGCTCGACTGCGAGGGCAGCGGCTGGAACAGCGACGTCGTCGCCGGCATCGACTGGGTGACCGAGAACGCGATCCATCCGGCAGTGGCGAACATGAGCCTGGGCGGCTCCTACAGCGCCGCCATCGACGCCGCGGTCAAGAACTCCATCGACAGCGGCATCACCTACGTCGTCGCCGCGGGCAATGAGGACGAGAACGCCTGCTACGGCAGCCCGTCCGGGCTGAAGCCCGCCATCACGGTCGCCGCGACCGACTACCGTGACCGGCGAGCGTCCTTCTCCGACTACGGCAGCTGCGTCGACATCTTCGCGCCCGGGGTCGACATCACGTCAGCGGGCGTGTACAGCAACACGGCGACCGCCACCAAGAGCGGTACCTCCATGGCTTCCCCGCACGTCGCGGGGGCCGCCGCGCTGCTGCTCGCCGCGAACCCCGGGCTGTCGCCGGGGGCGGTCCGGGACGCGCTGGTCCGGCAGGCCACGACGGGCAAGGTACGCGACACCGTCGGTTCGCCCAACCGGCTGCTCTACGTGCCCGCCCCGCCCAAGAAGGCGGTCATCGCCACCAAGACGCTTCCGGCGGCCGCTACCGGTCGTCCCTACCAGGCACGGTTGAAGCTCACCGCGGGCCGCCGGGGCAGCTGGAAGCTGGCGTCCGGGACGCTGCCCGCGGGGCTGCGGCTCTCGGCGAGCGGATTGATCTCCGGCACGCCCACCGCGGTCGGCAGCCGGCGCTTCAAAGTCCGGTTCACCGACTACGTGCCGCAGCACACCGACCGCCAGATGGCCCTCACCGTGGTCGATGGCCCGCCGGTCATCGCCACCCGCTCACTGCCGGCCGCGGAACTCGACACCGCCTACCGTGCACAGCTGGCCACATCGGACAAACGCGCCGGCACCTGGTCGGTCGCCGCCGGCACCCTGCCGACCGGCCTGTCACTGAGCACCGCCGGGCTGATCACCGGCACCGCAACAGAAGCGGGCACCACCACCATCACCGTGCGGTTCACCGACACCAAACGCCGGACCACGACCGCGAACCTCACGCTCAAGGTCGAAGCTCCTGACCCGGGACCTACACCTGGACCCAGCGCGCAGCTCGTGCAGGTGACTGCCGGCGAGGACCACACGTGTGGGCTGGACAGCGACGCCAAGACCTACTGCTGGGGCGCCGGCTACTACGGTCAGCTGGGCAACGGCGACACCGCGGACCATCCGACTCCAGTGCCGGTCACCACCCCGGACGGGGTGAGCTTCACGCAGCTCACCGCCGGCTGGTACCACACGTGCGGGCTGGGCAGCGACACCACAACTTACTGCTGGGGCAGCGGCTGGGACGGCAAGCTGGGTAACGGCGGCACGGAGGACCAGTTGACTCCGGTGCCGGTGCTCGCCCCGGGCGGGGTGAGCTTCACCCAGCTGACCGCCGGTATCAGTCACACGTGCGGGCTGGGCAGCGACACCACAACCTACTGCTGGGGCGCCGGCGACTACGGTCAGCTGGGCAACGGCGGCACGGAGGACCAGTTGACTTCGGTGCCGGTGGCCGCCCCGGGCGGAGTGAGCTTCACCCAGCTCACCGCCGGCGCCAACCACACATGCGGGCTGGGCAGCGACACCACAACCTACTGCTGGGGCCTCGGCCGGTGGGGTCCGCTGGGTAACGGCGGCACGGAGGACCAGTTGACTCCGGTGGCGGTGGCCGCCCCCAACGGGGTGAGCTTCACCTATCTCACCGCTGGCACCGACCACACGTGCGGGCTGGGCAGCGACACCACAACCTACTGCTGGGGCAGCAACTACAACGGGCAGTTGGGAACCGGCGACACCGCGGACCATCCGACTCCGGTGGCGGTCACCGCCCCGAATGGGGTGAGCTTCACGCAACTCACCGCCGGCTGGGCTCACACGTGCGGGCTGGGCAGCGACACCAAGACCTACTGCTGGGGCGGCGGCGCCACCGGTCAGCTGGGCAACGGCGACACGGAGAACCAGCTGACTCCGGTGCCGGTGGCCGCCCCCAACGGGGTGACCTTCACCCAGATCGACGCCGGTCTCCAATACACCTGCGGCCTGGGCAGCGACACCAGAACCTACTGCTGGGGCCTCAACATCGTCGGTCAGTTGGGTAACGGCGGCGCGTGGGACCAGTCGACTCCGGTGGCGGTATCACCGCTCCCGCCGCTGGTCGGCCCGTAGCGTACGCCGGAGAGCCTCGCTCGCGGCCTGGCGGGTGATCTGAGCGGGAGCGCTGCCCGGAACGGACTCGTGGGACCGCTGGGGTGATCCTGTTCAACCGAACGTGCGGATCAGATGGCCGAGGTGGCGTTCGAGCGCGCGGGCGAGCACGTCGGGGGTCAGGTCGTGGCGGCCGAGTCCGCGCCACGCCTCCCCGGCGTTGGGCGCGTCGGGTGCGAATGACAGGGCGTCCAGCAGCCGCCAGTAGAGGTGGGTGGCGCGATCCGTCGCGACCTGCCCGCCGGCCGCGCGGTAGGCGTCCACGAACGCGTCGGAGAGCGCGTCGCCGTGCAGCAGCGCCAGCATCGTCGCGCAGTGGGCGACGTCCAGGTCGGCCGGTCCGTGCGAGGACTCCGTCCAGTCGATGACGCCGGTGAGGGCGCCCGTGTCGTCGAAGAGGACGTTGCCCGGGTGGAAGTCGCGGTGCAGGAACCGGCCCGGGTAGCGCGGCGGATTCCTCGTGATCAGGTCTTCGGCTCGGCGCCACAGTTCGGCGTGGACGGTGTGCTCGGGGTATTTGATCTCGCCGGGCCAGGCCCACGGAACGTATTCCGGCAGCGGCGACGGTGACCGGAGCCGGTGGATCGCGGCGAGCCGGCGGGCCAGCGCGAGCGCCCGCGTGCCCGCCGCGCCGTCGTCGCCGATCTCGACTCGGCCCGGCAACCGTGTCATCAGCAGTGACGGCCATCCGCACTGGTCACCGGACAGGTCGGTGCCGAGCGTGCGCGGCGCGGGGAAGCCGGCCGATTCCAGCATGCGCAGGACGAGCGTCTCCCGGGTCAGCATGTCGTGAGCGCGCTCGGCCAGTTCGGGGCGCGTCATGCTGCGCAGGACGTAGTCCCCGTCGCTGGTGTGCAGGCCGCGGACGAGGGAGGACCAGCCGCCGCGTAGCTCCTCGACGGCGAGGATCTCGGTGCCGGGAGGCAGCCGGGTGAGTGTCCACCGTTGCGTCTTCGGGTCCAGTTCCACGGTGTGAGCGTATGGCAGTTATTGCCGGGGGATATGCGCCCGGAAACTATTGACGACCCCTACTCCCGGCAATCTCCGTGGCATCGTGTACAACAGCCGAAATGTCGGTCGTTTGGCAATCCTCCGACATTCCTGACCGGGAAAGATGCGGGGTATACCCAGGTCAAGCGGTTGTATTCGCCTCCTGTCAAACGCGTTTTCGCGAGGGATCGTAACCGGCCGCCACCCGGATTCCGGCAATTCCCCGCCGCTGACCGCAACTTTTCGGAACCGCTACGCCGGTTCTCCGGCGGTCTCTAGGGTTGGGTCGCCGGATGACTCTCAGTTCCGCGACTGTTTATGCGGATTCATTTCTGTGAAGGGCGGCAAGCGCGTGACCATTGACCGGATGGACCTGGTGGCCAAGCTCTACCAGCCCAGCATCTTTCCGGTGGTCGCCCGGGTCGCGACCGGCCGGCGGTCGGCCGGCCCGCTCGTAGTCGACCTCGACCCCACCACTTTCTGCGACCTGGCCTGTCCTGAATGCATCAGCGGCAAGTTGCTGAACCAGGGACGTTTCTCGCCGGAGCGGCTCGCCGAACTCGCCGGAGAGCTGGTGGAGCTCGATGTGCGCGCGGTCATCCTGATCGGCGGTGGGGAACCGCTGGCGCATCGCGGCACGCGCCGGGTCATCACCACGCTCGGTGAGGCCGGCATCGCGGTCGGCGTGGTCACCAACGGCACGATGATCGACCACAACCTCGACGAGCTCGCCGCGTACGCGGACTGGGTCCGGGTCTCGGTCGATGCCGCCACCCCGGAGACCTTCCGGCTGGTGCGCCCTGACCGCCGGGGCGGCAGCGCTTTCGACCGGGTGATCGACAACATGCGCAAGCTGGCCGAGGTGAAGAAGGGCGCGCTCGGCTACTCCTACCTGGTGATCGTCAGGAGCGGGCCGGACGGCGTGATCGAGGGCAATCACGGCGAGATCCTGGCCGCCGCGGAGCTGGCGCGCGACATCGGTTGCGACTTCTTCGAGGTGAAGGCCCAATTCGACGACGAGCATCACCTCATCGACCTGAGCCCGGAGATCCTGCGGGAGGTGAACGCGCAGATCGATGCGGCACGCCGGCTGGCCGGTGACGGCTTCGAGGTCGTGAACTCGTCGACGATCGACTCCGTTCAGCGCCGCGCCGGTCCGGTGCAGCCCAAGGAGTACCACCGCTGCGGTGTGACGGAGCTGCGCACCCTGGTGACCCCGTCGGGCGTCTACGTCTGTCCCTACCACCGGGGCAATCCGGCCGCCCGGCTCGGTGACGCCGTGACCGAGCCGTTGCCGGACATCTGGCGCCGCTCCGACCGCGGCATCATCGACCCGTCGCGTGACTGCCGGTTCCACTGCGCCCGGCACGCGTCCAACCTCGAGCTCGACGAGATCGCCGACGGCCGGGTCCAGCCGGTGCTCGAGCAGGACCACGACCTCTTCATCTGAAAGCGCCGAGCCATTTCTCTGCAATCGCCGAGGGAGACACGACTGTGCGAGTGAACTCATGGAACGGATGGGACCCGCTGCGGCATGTGCTGGTCGGGCGCGCCGACGGCACGATGGTGCAGGCGCCCGAGCCGGCCGTGCAACGGGACTTCCCGGCCGATGGCTTCCCGCTCGGCACCTACGGGCCGATGCCCGAGGAGATGACCGCGGCCGCGAACGAGCAGCTCGACGCGTTCGCGGTCCAGCTGGCCGCGCGCGGCATCCAGGTCTCCCGGCCCACCCCGATCGACTTCTCGCAACCGGTGTCCACCCCGGACTGGGAGCATCCGACCGGCTTCGGCTGCATGCCGCCCCGGGACGTGCTCATCACGGTCGGCAACGAGATCCTCGAGGCCACCATGTGCTACCGCAGCCGCTGGTTCGAGTACCTGTGCTATCGGCCGGTACTGCAGGAACTGTTCGAAGCGGACCCGGACATGCGGTGGGAGGCCGCGCCCAAGCCCCGGCTCACCGACGCCAGCTTCACGCCGGGTTTCTGGAGCGAGTACCAGACGCTGTCCAAGGCGGAACAGCTCGCCCGGGTGGCCGAGCACGACCTCGTGCTCACCGAGGAGGAGCCGCTGTTCGACGCGGCCGACATCGCCCGCTTCGGCGTGGACCTGTTCGTCCAGCTGTCGCTGGTCACCAACCGCAAAGGCGTGGACTGGCTGCGCCGGCACTTCCCGGACCATCGGGTGCACGAGGTGACCTTCACCAACACCCATCCACTGCACATCGACGCGACCTGGGTGCCGCTGCGTCCCGGTCTGGTGCTGCACAACGGCGAGCGCCCCGCCGACCCGGAGCTGGTGAAGTACTTCGAGGTCAACGACTGGCAGGTGGTCGAGGCCGTGCAGCCGGCCAGCTGGAAGCACCACCCCCGGCTGTCGTTCTGCAGCCCCTGGCTCGCGGTCAACATCCTCAACCTCGACCCGAGGACGGTGTGCGTCGAGGCCGAGGAGGTACGCCTCGCCGAACAGCTCGACGGCCTCGGCATGGAGGTCGTGCCGGTGCCGTTCCGCGCGGTGGGACCGTTCGGTGGCGGCCTGCACTGCGCCACCGTCGACATCTGGCGCGAGGGAGGTCTCGAGGACTACTTCCCCAACCGCTGTGGACGATTCTGATGCCGCGTGGCGTGGTGTTCGACTTCAACGGGACCCTGGCCCGGCCCGGCGCCTGGCGCTCGCATCGCGAGGTGTTCGCCCGGCACGGCCTCGCCGAACTCGCCGCGGCGTGGGGCGAGTCCTGGGACCACTCGCCCGCGGACGGCGAGTGCCACGAGGACGCGTCCCGCACGGAACGGACCTACCGGCGCTGGGAGCTGAGCCGGTGGCGTACGCATGCCGTCCGATGTGGTGTGCCCGAATCACGCGCCGACGCCCTGGTCGCCGATCTCGACCGGGAGACCAAGGCCATGACCATGCAACGGTACGCCGACGCGCTGCCCACTCTCACCGAACTGCGCCGCCGGGGTTTCCGGACGGCGGTCTGCTCCAACTGGCATTGGGACCTGGACGCGGCGCTGCGGGAGAGCGGCCTCGACGGACAGTTCACCGTCGCGGTGACCTCGGCCCGGGCCGGCATGCGCAAGCCGGATCCACGCATCTACCGGGCGACCCTCGGGGCCTGCGGGCTCGTACCCGAGAAGGCGTTGTTCGTCGGTGACATGTGGGGCCCGGACGTCGCCGGGCCCCGTGCGATCGGCATGCCCGCCGCGCTGCTGTGGCGTGCCGCCGAGCGGGCCGGTCAGACGCTGCCCCCACGCGCGAGCGCGGTGTGGCGCATCGGCGGTCTGGACGAGGTCGTGCCGCTGGCGCGGGAGCTGCTGTGACCTCAGCCGCCCAGCCGGTCCAGCACGTTGCGGGTGACCTGTTCGACCGCGGGAGCGGCGCCGCTCGCGGTCACCACCGGCCAGTCGGTGGACGCGCCGGTGAAGACCGTGCCGGCGCCCAGGGTGTGTACGCCCATGGTGGCCGCCCGGGGTCCGTCCGCCTCGCGTTCGGCGCAGTTCCAGTGGCCCGCGCGCGGGTGGTGGAGGTCGTCGTGGACCGGGGTCAGTTCGGCGATGCCGAGGATCGTGAAGTCCGGTGGGGTGCCGTCGACACCGCTTGGACGTGCGACACCACGCTCGTCGCGGACGAACGCGGCGCCGTCGCACTCGTACCCGATCAGCGGGGTGCCCTCGCCGAGCCGGTCGCCGTCGCGCAGGCCCGTGCCGGCGAAGGCCCAGTGGTCCGCGTGCTGCACGGTGAAACCGGTGCGTGGCCGGTCGCCGGGCCAGCCGCCCGGCCACATGCCGCCGTTGCGGAAGCTGACGCCGGTCAGCGCGTTCTCCGGCGTGATCGTCCACCACAGGTCCGGCGCGGGCAGCCGCGGACAGATGTCGCCGACGCGATGGTCGGTGTCGGAGACGAAGGCGGTGCCGCCGTCGGTCACCCGTACCCGCCACCAGCAGGTGTTGCCGCTCAGGAAGGCCACGTTGCCGCCGTTCCCGGCGAAGGCCGTCGTGTGCGTGCGCATCTCGGCGCTCCAGTACTCGTCGTGCCCGACGCTCAGCAGCAGGCGGTAGCCGGTGAGCAGGTCCGGGTCCTCGTGCAGGTCCCGGTCGGTGCAGAGGTCCACGGTGTACCCGTTGTTCTCGAGCCAGGCGAGGAACGGCGCGTCCCAGTACGCGAGGAAGTCGATGCCGCCCGCCCGGCGGAAGCTGACCTTGTGTCCCTGCCCGGGGATGTGGACCGGGTCGTCGTAGAGGCTGGCCCCGCCGGTGAAGCCGGCGCCGTCGCCACGGTTGTAGGCGTGCCTGGTGAACGTCGAGACCTTGCAGAGCACACGGTTCTCCGCGCGGTGCGGGCGTACCACCAGGCTGTCGCGGCCGAAGCCCTTCAGGGGCCGCAGGGCCGGCGTGACGTCGGTGGTCTCGAAGAAGGCGGCGTACAGGCCGGGCTCCCAGTCGCCGGCGGGAGTGAAGGGGTAGGCGTCCCAGCCCCAGTCCACCGAGGGATCGGCGCGGCCTCCGGCGAGCGGCCGGGGCCGGTACCGCCCCGGCAGCCAGGGCGTGCTCCCGGCGTACCGCGGCTTGGCTCCGAGCTTGAAGAAGTCGACCCGGAAGCGTGGCGCGGTGGTCGAGGCATGGATGCGGATGGTCTCGTCCACCGCCACACTCTCTCGACCGAAATAGCCCTCAATTTCATGAGAAGTCATGATCTATTGATATCGGATGGATGGAAGCGGGATGGCGCATCGAGCTCGCATTCGTGAATTGACGATGGGCGTCGTGGGGCTGGCCCTGCTGCGCACCGCGACCACCGCGGACGACGGTTTCGTGGCCGCCCGCACCGCCGAACTGCGCCGCCTCGCGCAGCCCGAGCCGGCCGGGCCGCCCGCCGGCAAGCCGCTCACCGAGTTCGCCCCGGTGGAGGGGTACGCCGCATGGGCCGCTCGCTACGACACGCTGCCGAACTTCGTCATCGCCGCCGAGGAACCCGTGGTCGCCGACCTGATGGCCGGACTGCCACCCGGATACGCGCTCGACGCGGCCTGCGGCACCGGGCGGCACGCGGCCCGGCTCAGCGCGCTCGGCCACGACGTGGTCGGCGTCGACCAGTCGCCCCAGATGCTCGCCAAGGCGGCCGAGAAGGTGCCCGCCGCCCGGTTCGAGACCGGCTCCCTGGAGAAGCTGCCGCTGCCGGACGCGTCGTTCGACGTGGTCGTCTGCGCGCTCGCGCTCGCCCACGTGGCCGAGCTGGGCCGGGCTGTCGGGGAGCTGCGCCGGGTCCTCGTACCGGGCGGCCGCCTGATCGTCACCGACCCGCACCCGTTCATGACGCTGTTGCAGGGACCGGCGATGTTCGTACGCCCGGAGGGCGGCCTGGGGTTCGTGCCCTACCACGTGCACCTCGCGAGCGACTACCTCGCGGCCTTCGCCGACCACGGGCTCGTCGTGCGCACCTGCCGGGAGCCGTTGTTCGCGGGCCCGTTGCCGCCCGGCGGCTACGAGGAGAAGGTCGCCGACGCGGCCATGGCGGCCTGGAAGAACATGCCGGCCGCGATCGTGTGGGAGGCGGTGGCCTCTTGAGCTCGTCGGTGAGCTGCCTGATGGTCACCCGGGACCGGCCCGAGCTGGCCGACCGCGCGATCCGCTGTTTCGCCGCGCAACGCCACCCCGACCGGGAGCTGGTCATCGTCTCGCAGGGCGACCGGGCTTACGCCGCCCGGTTGCGGGCCTCGCTGCGCGCGTACGGCGTCGACCGTGCCGTGCTCATCGGCGCGGATCCGGGCCTGAGACTCGGAGCGCTGCGCAACCTGTCGCTCGACGCGGCCGGCGGGGAGCTGGTCTGTGTGTGGGACGACGACGACCTCAGCCATCCCGACCGGCTCGCCGTGCAGGTGGCGGCGCTGCGGGCCGCGGGAGCGCACAGCTCGTTCCTCGGTGACCACCTCCAGCTGTTCGCCGCCCGCGGCGAACTGCACTGGATCGACTGGAACCGCCCGCCGGCCGCCGAGTATCCGCTGCTCCCGACGACGATGCTGATGACACGCGAGGCACGTTTCCGGTACCCGCGGACCGGCCGGTACGAACACTACGGCGAGGACTGGCAACTGCTGATGGACCTGCACCGGGAGGTGCCCGTCCAGCATCTGCACGGACAGGGCCACCTCTACATCTACACGTTCCACGGCCGGAACGTGTTCTCCGAGGGCCACCACGGCCACCTGCGATCCCGGTCCCGGCCCCGCACCGAGATCCTCGAACACTCGTCGCTGATCCGATCCGCTCTCACCGCATATCCGCCGCTCGGCCCGGTACGCGTCCACGGCTGCGACGGACCGGCCTTCACCGTGGAGGGTTCGTCATGACCGTGGTCGATCACGCCTCGCGAGCCGAGCTCTGGGATCGGATCCCCGCGCTGTTCGACGGGGTGCTGCCCGAGTACAACCTGCACGGTGACGTGATGGCCGGCTACTGGAAACGGCTCTTCGCGGAGTTCGGCGACCATCAGCTCGCGCTCGTCGACGACGAGAGCGACGAGGTGCTCGCGGTCGCGCGTTCCATCCCTGTCGCGTGGGACCCGGCCCTGCCCGGCATCGACGCCGCCATCGTCGAGGGGTTCTCCGGCCGCCCGGCCACGGCGCTGTGCGCGCTCGGCATCGAGGTCGCGCCCGCCCACCGCGGTCGACGGCACGCCTTCACCATGCTCACGGCCCTGCGCGACCTGGCCGCCTCCGCCGGGCTCGGCACCCTGGTGGCGCCGCTGCGCCCCACCTGGAAGGAGCGCTACCCGCTCACCCCCATCGAACGCTACGCGGCCTGGACCACCGAGTCCGGCGAGCCGTTCGACCCGTGGATCCGCACCCACGTCTCCCTCGGCGGCACACTCGGCGCCTCGGCGTCCCGCTCGTCGCTCATCACCGGCACGTTGGGTGACTGGGAGCAATGGACAGGCATGGCGTTCCCCGAATCCGGCGAGTACGTGTTCCCGCACGGTCTCGCCCCGCTGCACATCGACCGGAGCGCCGACCTCGGCACGTACTGGGAACCGGGCGTCTGGGTCGTGCACCCGGCGGGGAGCCCCCGATGAAGCGGCTCGCTCTCGTCGGCTGCGGCGCGGTCACCGAACTGTGCCACCTGCCCGCGCTGCTCAGCCCCGACCCGCCGTTCCGGGTCACCGCGCTGGTCGACCGGGACCCGTCCCGCCTGCGTGCCGTCGCCGGCGCGCTCGGTCATCCCGTGGACGTCTTCGCCGATGTCGGCGAACTTCCGGGCCGGGTGGACGCGGCGCTGGTCGCCACCGGCCCGGCCAGCCACGCCGCGATAGCCGGGCGGCTGGCCGCCGCCGGCACTCCCGTGCTGGTGGAGAAGCCTGTCGCGCTGACCGTGCCCGCCCTCGCTCAGCTGCGTACGAGCGGCACTCCGGTGGTCCCCGCCCACGTCCGGCGCCTCTACCCGGCGACCGGATGGGTCGCCGCGCAACTGGCCTCCGGCCGGCTGGGCCGCCTGCGCCGCATCCGCTGGCGGGAGGGCGCCGTCTACGCCTGGCCCGCCGCGAGCCCGTTCACCTTCTCACCCGGACCGGGCGGCGGCGTACTGGCCGACCTCGGCCCGCACATCCTCGACCTGCTCGCCCACTGGCTCGGCGGCCCCGGTGAGCCGCTGTCCTACGCGGACAACACCGACGGGGGAGCCGCCTCCGAGGCGGAACTCCGGGTGGCCTACGGCGACGTGACCGCGGAGGTGACCCTGAGCCGGCTGCGGACCCTGGAGAACCGGATCGTCTTCGAAGGCACGGCCGGCACCCTGACCGTCGGCACCGAACGCGCCGCGAACCAGGCGATCGACGGACGGCCGCCGGAGCCGATTCCCGCGCCCGACCCGGCGCTGCTCACCCGCGCGGGGCTCTTCCGTCACCAACTCGTGCTCTTCGGACGGGGCATCCAGGGCGAGCCGGTGCCGGAGCTGGCCACTCTCGCCGACGCCGAGGCGACCGTGGCACTCCTGGACCGCTGCCGGCCGACGTCCCGCGTGGCACGGCTCTGGGAGCCGGCCGAGCCACCCCGGCCGTCGTCGCCACTGGGCGCGATGCGGGTCGCGGTGACCGGGGCGAACGGGTTCATCGGCGCCCACGTCGTCGAACATCTGCTGGACGCGGGCGCACGCGAGGTCGTCGCGGTGACCCGTACGCATGCGGGCCGTGCCCGGCTGGCCCACCGCGCCCCGGACCGGCTGCGGTTCGCCCGCGCCGACACGCGCGACGCCGTCGCCCTGGAGGAGGCGTTCCGCGGCTGCGATGTGGTCGTCCACGCCGTCTACGGCAGCCGCGGCGAGCCGGCGGAGCGGTGGAACGTGACGGTCGACGGCACAGCGGCGGCGGTGACGGCCGCGGCCAGGGCCGGCGCGCGGCGTGTGGTCCACGTGAGCAGCGCCGCCGTCTACCGGCCGGACACCGGCCCGGTGCTGACCGAGGACTCGCCGGCGCTGGAGCCGGCGCCCGACGACCTCTCCTACGCCGCGCAGAAGGCCGCCGCCGAGCGCCTGGCGCTGCACCGGGCCGGCGGCCCGGCCGAGGTCGTCTGCCTGCAACCCGCCGCCGTGTACGGGCCGTTCGGCCCGGTGTGGACGGTCCGGCCGCTGCGGCTGCTGCGGGCGGACAACGCCTGCCTGCCCAGCGGCGGCGGCGGGACCTGCGACGTCGTCCACGTGCACGACGTCGCCGGTGCGATCACTCACCTGGTGACGGCGCCGGCCGTCGACGGGCGCAGATTCCTGCTCGCCGGCCCGGCGGCCACCACCTGGGGCGACTACTACGACAGGTACCGGGACCTGCTGGGACAGACGCAACTCGACCTTCCCGACAGTGCGAACTGGCCACAGCGCGAACGGGAGTTCTTCCGGCGTGTCACACGCATCGACGGCACACGCCTCGCCGAGACGGGTTTCCGCCCGGCGATCACGCTGGACGAGGGACTCGCCACGGTCGCCGCGTGGTCACGCTGGGCCGGGCTCTCATGAGCCTGGCCCGGGGGCCGTACCGCCTCGACGGCTCCGTCCTGACCCACCCCGGGCGGGGCGACGCGGGCGCCCGGACGGCCGCACAGGCGCCGCCCGGACTGCTCCGGATCGTGTCCGACCCCCAACCGGACGGCCCGCCGACGGTGCTGCGCACCGCGATCTCCGCCTGGGGGACGGTGCCTGAGGACAGCACCCACCATCTGGTGCTCCAGGACGACATGCTGCTGGCCGAGGGCGCGTGGGAGCGGATCCTGGACGCGATCGAAGCCGCCCCGGACGCCGCGCTGGCGCTGTTCGCGATCTGGGACTCACGGACCGGCGCGATGGTCCGGCTCGGTGCCCTGACCGGGGCGAACTGGGTGCCCGCCGTGGGCGAGTACATCCCGTGCGCCGCGCTGGTGCTGCCGCGCGACACAGCGATCGGCTACGCGCGGATGGCCCGGGACCACGCGGCCGAAGGCTGGCCGGACGACATCCTCATGCAGCGGCACCTGCGCGCGGCCGGGATCCGCTGCCTCGTCTCGGCGCCGAACCTGGCCGAACACCTGGACGGGCCCAGCATCGTGGGCAACGCCTTCCGGGGACCACGCCGGTCGGCGTGCTTCCTGTCGGTGGCGCCGGACGAGCCGCCGCGGATCATGCGGAATCCACCGCCGCTGGTGCCGTTCCTGAAGAACGGTGTGGCGCAATGTCTGGAGCGCTCACCGGACGGCGACTGGCTGCACCTGGAGACCGGGGCGAGGCTGCGGCTGCTCGGTGCTCCGGAGGCACGCCTTCGCGCCGCCGCGGACCACGACGTCCGGCTCACGGCCTACGCGCTGGGCCTGCTCTCCCGCGGAGGCCCGTCATCCGGCCCCGTCGTGGCCGAGGCACTGCGCACGATCGGACCGGGCGGCGCCAGTCAGCGCGGCGGCGACGAACTCGACGAGCCCACCGTACGGCGACTCGCCGAACACGCCGCCCGCGCGGTCGAGGCCGGCCGCGGCGATCCGCTGCATCCGCCCCCGGCCCGGCGGCGCATCGCGTTGCGGCCCGGCGACCGGCCGCTGACCGCGCACCTCGCCGCCTACCTCGCCGAGAGCGACACGGCGGTGACGATCGCGGACGACGGCGCCGACCCCCGGGCGGTCGACGGCGACCTCTACGGGCCCGGCTGCGGACCGGACGGCCTGATCGGGTCGCTGGTGTGGCAGGCGCTGCGGTCCCGGCCGATTCTGCTCACCGACGCCCATCCCGCGCTGGTGCGCCCGCTGCACGTTCGAGAGCTGGCCGGCGACCTCACGCGCGAAGCCACGGCGAAACGGCCACCCGCGTATCCGCTGCGGGAATTCGCCCTCGCCGTCGCGGAGGCGGTGCGTCCCGTTCCGGTCCGCGACCTCAGACCGGCGCCGGCCGCGCACGGCACCTCCACGGTGTCGCCGGAGATCCGCTTCCGGCTGCACCACTACGCGCAGTGGCTCGCCTACGAATGGTTCGGCGGCGCCGCGACCGTCTCCAGCACGACGGCGGCGGAACCGTCCGCCCGGTAGGCGTCCCGGATGGCCTCCGCCACGGACGGCGCGTCCTCGGCGCGGCAGACGCCGACGAGAGCGCCTCCACCGCCCGCGCCGGTCACCTTCATGGCCAGGCCCCCGGCGTCGCCGGCGAGCGCGCGCAGCCCTTCCAGCAGCGGCGTGGACATCCGCTGGTGATCGCGCATGGCCCGGTGCGCCTCGGTCATCGCCTCCCCCAGCGCTCGCAGGTCGCGACGGCCGATCGCCGCCCAGGCGACATCGGTGGCGACGTCGCAGCGGCGGATGTAGGCGGCCAGCTCCGGATCATTGCCCTGTTGCTGCGCGCGGACGTTCCTGATGTGGTCCGGGGTGGACTTCGGGGACCGTGAGTCAACGATGATCAGAGCCCACTCGCCCGGGAACGCGACGTGCCCGGCCACCCGTGGCAGTCCGGTGGGGCGTCCCTCGAAACAGGTGACACCGCCGAGGTCGATGGCGAGCTGGTCCATGCCACCGCCGTTGCAGAACGCGAACTCGAACTCGTACGCCCACCGCACCCGGTCGCTGCGGGGCGCGTGCGGCGCGTACACGTCGAAGATCGCCATGATGAGGGCGGTCGAGCTGGACAGCCCGCTGGCGATCGGGGCCTGGCTGGAGGCGAGGACCGGTGTGGGGGCGGGTGCCAGGTGCTCGACACGCGGGCGGAGGAAGTCCCATACGGCGTCGGCCCACGGGGTGTGCTCACCCCCCGAGTCGTCAGATGGAGAGATGCTCACCGTGGTCCGCAGATCGAGCGCCACGCAGAGGGCGCGGCCGCCGAGCCAGTCGAGATCCTCGCCCGACAGGCATGCCCGAACCGGCCGGGACGCGCCGCTCACGGGCACCACACCCGCTGCTGGAGGCTTCCCCGCAGCCGCCCGGCCCGCCACGCGGCCTCACACACCCAGAGTCCCGCCCGGTCGGGATCACCCAGGACATGCGCTCTGAGCAGGAGTCCGAGCCACCCCCGGGCGGCCTCACCGGTGCTGTTGACGGTGAGCCCCCGCCCGCGGAAATCCCGGAACAGGCGTGCGTCGGCGCGACCGTACCCGAACTGCTGACGGGCGATCTGCCGCAGCCCCTCACGCAGCCGGTATCGCATCACCGCCCCGGGCGCGAACGCGACGGTGTGCCCGGCGAACTGGGCGCGCAGGCAGAGTTCGACGTCGTCGCCGCCCCCGTCCGCGTACGTCTCGTCGAAGCCGCCGAGCTTGTCGAACACCGTGGCGCGGACCGCCATGCAGGCGCCGGTCGCGTACGGAAGCCAGTCCATGATCAGCGGCAGCCGGTCGGTGGGGTTCGCGAGCCGGGACGCCTGCGCGCGCGGGCTGTTGAGCGCCGCCTGGTCGAGGTAGCCGCCGGCGATGTCGGCATCCGCGCAGGCCGCGACCAGCTCGCCCAGCCACGACGGGGTGGCCACGTCGTCCGCGTCGCAGAACGCCAGGATCTCGCCCCGCGCCACCCGGGCGCCGGCGTTGCGCGCGTAGTTGACGCCGAGCCTGTCCTCACGAATCACCCGCAGCCCGGGGAGCCGGCCCGCCCAGCGCAGGGCAACGGTGGCGGTGTCGTCGGTCGACCCGTTGTCCACGACGAGGACCTCCCAGACACCGTCGTACCGCTGGGCGGCGAGCGCGGCGAGCTGGGCGCCGATCTGAGCGCCCGCGTCGTGGGCGGGGACGATCACGGTCGCGTCGCAGAGGAGATCCTCCATGGCGCCGACGATATCGCGTACCTTGCATGGTTTTGCGAGGTTTCATGGACCGCTGCGCCGTCGGTCAGCGGAATCCGCTCGCAAAGAGCAGCACCCCTCCGGCCGCGGTCAGCGGCACCGCGCACGCCAGGACCTGCGCGCGTACCCGCCAGGCCGGCGCGACGACGAGGGTGACCCCGACCGCCGCCGCCACCAGGACCCCGACGTAGCCGAGCGTCTCCGAGACCACGACGCCGGGATCGCCGAGACGGAACAGTTGAAGGACGGCCTCGGCGAACAGGACCGCGGCGGGCAGCGCGAGCGCCGGAATCCGCCGGCGCGAGGGGGTACGGGCGATGCCGCCGCCCGCGCCGAACACGGCACCGGCGACCACGCCGAGCAACATCCACAGCAACGAGTAGGACGAGTAGACGTTGGCCCAGTCGTCGTTCTGGATCAGAGCCGCCGCCACGTAGTAACTCGGCACGGCCACGACGAGGAAGACCACCGCACCGACGGCGGAACGCGGCAGACTCCAGCGAGAATGGAACGTGAGCAGGAACGCGGCCACGGCCCAGACGGCGATCGAGTTCCCGAGCCCGCCGAACGGGAACGGAACGTACTTGATCCAGACGAAGTCGAGGAATCCCAAGAGGAAACCCGCGACCGGAGCCGTCGTCCCCACGCCCTGGCTGATCTTCATGGCGCCGACCATAGGCGGGCCGGCGCCTGGCGAGGATCTGTCTCCAGCACGATTTCGGAGCAGCCGACTCGGCCGAAAGGTGGAAAGGCGCCGGGGCCGCGGTGGTCGTCTCCAGCCGGCCGGGTCAGTGTGCTGACGGGCGGGCGCGGCCGGCGGGGAGACCGGCCAGCAGGGCGTCGAGAGTGTCGGAGTCGGCCCAGCCGTTGACGGCGATGTCCCCGGTCGCCGACACGGTCACCTCGACGCGGTCCGGCCCGGTCACGTCGGAGAGACGGCCGGTCAGGTGGAGGAACTCCTGGTTGGTGGAGCCCACCCACGGCCGGTCACGGTCGATCAGGTCCTGCCGGAACGGGCCCGCGACCAGGAGATCGGTCGCGCTGAGCAGGGCGGCCACATGCTCGTCCGCTGACGATCGGAGGTACGCGTACTCGTACCCCGTGAACGTCATGACGGTGAGCCCGGCCCGCCGCACCCCGGCCGCCACCGCCGCCAAGCCGGCGGCCTGCTCGAACGGCTCCCCGCCCAGCAGGGTCACGCCGGAGGTACCGGCCGCCACGACCCGCTCGACCAGGCTCTCCGGTGTGGTGGGTGTGCCGCCGCGCGTACCGAAAAGGTGTGGGTTGAAACAGCCCGCGCACCGGATGGAACAACCCTGCACCCAGATCGCGCTCCGCTCGCCGGGGCCCTCGGCGGTGGTCCGGTCGAGGAAACGGGCCACCCGCACGAGCGGCGTCTCAGACATCGACGATGCGCCCGAACGGCTGATCATGATTCTGCTGCGGCGCCACCGGCGGAGGGGCGCAGGTCAGCCGGCCGCGGACGGCGACGAATTCGTGCGGGGCCAGCGACGCGGCGGCCGCGAACTCGGTCAGCGACACGAAGCCGCCCCGCGAGTCGCGGGCGGACACCGCTTGGGCGGCCCGCTCCGGACCGACGCCCGGCAGCGCGGCGAGTTGCTCCACCGTGGCGCTATTGACCTCCAGCTGTGCGGAAGGAGCAAACGGAGCGGAAGGAACTGGCGGCGCGAAGGAAGCCGGCGGCGCGGAAGGAACAGGCGGCGCCACAGGCGCGTGCGGCACCGCAGACGCCTGCGGGGGAACGGCATACGGCTGGGGCGTCGATGGCTGGGCGCCGTAGAACTGGTCCGGTGGAGGCACGATACCCTGCACCTGGGGCGGAACCGGCCCGGGCCCCGGAACGCCGGCCCACGGCGCGGCGGTCTGCTGGGCATACCAGGGCTGGTGGCCGGCCCGCCATTGCAACCACGAGTTGTTGATGACCAGCGCGTGGACCACCGAGATCATCCAGACGATCAGCAGCGCCACGAAGGCCAGGTCGGAGGCCAGGGACTCCTTCGGCAGGGTCGGCCCGGTGAAGAACGCGGCGTTGGCGATGACGCTGTAGACGATGCCGGCGATCGACCACGCGTGGCGGCGCGCCCGGACGCCGACATAGAGGAACCCGGCGCCGCTCAGGCAGCCGAAACTGAGGATCGGCAGAAGCACCCAGGCGCTGTGGCCGAGGCGCCACGAGAGCCGCGCCGGGCCCTGCGGCTTCGGCGGTGGTGGTGGGAAACCCTGGCTAGGCGGGGTCCACGTCACGGTTCACCTGCTGTTCCTGTGCTGTGTGGTGCTGGCGCGTGTAGTCGTCGGTGAAGGCGCTGGACTCGACCTTCCCGCCGATCAGGTCTTCGAGGACGGCGATGTAGTCGAGGCACTTGTCACCGAGGACGTCGAGGGTCTCGGCACTGACCGTGCCGTCGCCGTTGACGGTGACGACGATCCGTGGACGGCTCATGCCCGCTCCCGCTCCACCTCGAAGACCAGCTGGACCGCACCGTCGGTGACCGATTCGGACTCCAGCCGGAGCCCGGCCGCCGGCGCCTGATCGCGCAGCCGCTCCAGAACCGCCCGCTGCACCCGGCGACCGTAGGCCTCGTCGACCGCGGTGACCAGCTCGACCGCCCGGTCCTGCTGGATCCCGGTGAAGTGCGCGCCCCAGATGCCCTCGGCGTCACGGGTGAACGTGGCGGACGCCTTCGTCTCACCCCAGACGGCGGTCAACGTCTCGCCGGACGTGACGACGGTGGCGCCGGTGTCACGCAGCGCCTCGCCCAGCAGGGTGACGTCGCGCATCCGGGTCCGGACGTCGCAGACACCGTCGGACCGCCCGGCGGCCCGTGCCTGAACAGCGGCCGCGCCGGCCATCGCCAGCGGGACCAACAAAAGCGACACGCTCACGAGACCCCCCGTTCATCGTTGGTGTGCGGACACCCTACCGCCCCGATGCTCCGGGACGGTCGGTCAGATCCCAGTCATCGGTGCTGGTCGCGGCCACGGCACGGTTGCGAGCCCAGGCCCGCAGACCGTCGATGCGCTCGGCCTGGGTCACGCTGAGCGGGACGATGCTCATCACGGCGCGCACCAGATCGTCACGGCTCAATGGCCGGCGCTCGGAGAACGCGTCGAACAGGGCGACCGTGACGGCCTGCTCGATCTCGGCGCCGGAATATCCGGTGGTCAGCCCGGCCAGCTCGTCCAGCAGATCCGCGCCGACCGGCAGCTCGCCCGCGGCCCGGGGATGGCGCAGCGCCCGCAGCAGGTGCACCCGCCACACATCCACCCGTTCCGCGCGGCTCGGCAGGTCGACGAAGAACGTCTCGTCGAACCGGCCCTTGCGCAGCAGCTCGGGTGGCAGCCCGTCGAAGTCGTTGGCGGTCGCGATCACGAACACCGGCCGGCTCTTCTCCTGCATCCACGTGAGGAAGGTGCCGAACACGCGGGCGCCGGTGCCGGAGTCGCCGGTCCCGCCGGCGAAACCCTTCTCGATCTCGTCGACCCACAGCACGCACGGCGCGACGGCCTCGGCGATCCGCAGCGCGGTCCGCATGTTGTGCTCGCTGGACCCGACCAGCCCGGAGAACACCCGGCCGATGTCGAAGCGCAACAGCGGCAGACCCCACACCGTCGACATGGCCTTGGCGGTGAGCGACTTGCCGCACCCCGGCACCCCCGTGATCAGGACGCCGCGTGGGGCGGGCAGGCCGTACTCGGCGGCCTCGGGCAGCCACGAGCCGTTGCGTTTGACCAGCCAGGACTTGAGATTGCCGAGCCCGCCGACGTCGTCGAGCACGGTGCCGGTGGCGATGAATTCCAGAACACCCGATTTCCGGACGGTCTGGCGCTTCTCGTCGTGCACGATGTCGACGTCGCCGAGGTCCAGCACCGCGTCGTTGGCCATCGCCCGGGCGTACGCGTTCTCCGCCTCCTGCATGGTGAGCCCGGCCGCCGCCGCGACGAACCGCTCCCGCCCCGCCTCGTCGAGTTCCACCCGCAGCCGCCCGCTCGCGCTGTTGGAGCGGATCATCGCGTCCAGCAGTGCCCCTCGCTCGGCCTCGCCGGGCAGCGGGAAGTCGACGATCGTGATGTCCTTGGCCAGCTCGGTGGGCAGACTCAGCACCGGCGACAGCAGCACCAGCGTCCGCGGGTGCCGCCCGGTCCGGAAGGCGTGCGCGATGTCCCGCAGCATCCGCACCACCTCCATGTTCTGCGGATACTGCCCGTCCACGGTGAGCGGGTGCAGGTCACGGAAGACGAACACGCCCGGCTCGTCGAGCCGGTGCACGATCTTGAGTACGTCCATGACCCGCCCGGTGTTGGACCGGACCTCCCCGTCCGGCTGGATCAGCCCACCGGTGATCGTCCACGACCAGACCGGGCGCGGCACCCGCACCAGTTCCGGGTTCCCCGCGATCAGCGAGATCTTGTGCAGGGCGCGCTGTTCCTCATGCGTCTCCAGGTAGAGCACCGGAAACCGGGCCTTGAGCAGCTGCGCGAACGTCTCCGGGAACGACCTCTTCACCGCGCTCACGTTAGCCCAGCCCCGATATGGTGACCGGATGCCGCCGCAGCACAGACGCGATCCGATCCGGATGGTGCCGCACCGGGCGGCCTGGGCGGACGACTTCGAACGCGAGCGCCGACGGCTGACCGCCGTGCTCCGGCCGTGGCTGGCCGGTGACATCGAGCACATCGGGAGCACCGCGGTCCCCGGCCTGCCGGCCAAACCGATCATCGACATGGCCACGCGGATCGGCGCCTACCCCGACGGGGTCGCCGCGATCGCCCCGCTGGCCCGGATCGGCTGGGCGCACGCGCCCGAGCCCGGCGACGAGACCGGCCGCAAATGGAGTTTCTGCTTTCCGGACCCCGGCCTCCGGACACACCACCTGCATGTGTACGAGGAAAGCGATCCGCTGGTGCCGAAACTGATCGCCTTCCGTGACCACCTGCGCCGATGCCCTGAGGACGCCGCCGACTACGCCCGCCTCAAGACGGCGCTGGCCGCCGCCGACCCCCAGGACCGGCCCCGTTACCGGGCGGGGAAGGCCCCGTTCATCGAGGGCGTGCTCGCCCGCCTCAACGACCGCTGACACCGGAACGCCTCGCCTGCCGCAGGATCAGGGCGATGTCGGCGCCCCACCCGTCGAGGACATCGCCGTGCCCCCGCTCGCGGGCCAGGTCGGCGACCGCCGGAAAGAGGCTCAGCGCACGGCCGGGCAGCCGCCCCGGCTCCAAGGCGGCGTTCCACCGGCCCGGCAGCGGGTGGGTGGCCAGCTCCCAGGCCAGATACTTGTTGTACGGCCGCAACCGCCCGTGCAGCGCGAACACCGTCGACAGCAGCCACGGCACGCTCTCCAGCTCGTCCAGCTTGCCGGCCGCCGCCGCGCCGTCCCGGTGGCTCTTCACCGCCCGGTAGAGCTGGTTCACATACGCATCCAGGAAGTCCCGAGACCAGGCCCGCGTCTCCTCCGCCGTGGGGATGGCCTGCCGCTCGACCAGGTCGGCGATGCCACCACCGAGCCGGTCGAGCAGGACGCGGGCGCCCCGGTAGCCGTAGCGTGGCCAGTGCACCGATGTGTCGGAGAGTGCCTCGACCGTGACGACCGCCTGGTCCAGCTCGGCCGACCGCACCCGCTGCCACCGGGCCAGCGCCGACCCGGTCACCACGACGGTGACGTCACAGTCCGAGTGGGCGGTGACCATGCCCCGGGCATGCGACCCGGTCAGCACGACCCCGCGCACGTCAGGATCGGTCTCCGCGTCGGCCACCAGCCGGTCCAGCACCGCACTTCCATCCATGCCCGCCATCGTGGCACGCCCCTACGACACTTTCCGGAGCCGCCGGATCGCCTCCCGGATGGGCATGGGCCGAGCGTGCCCGGGTGGACGCTCGCCAGCGCGGGGGTAAGGACACTCTTAGTGGCAGATCGGGCGATACCCGCACTCTGCGCATGCGGGGATCTTCACCGGACCGGATCATCGAGGTCTCGCTGTTGGACGTCGGCCGGTTCCGGCAGGCGCTGGCCCGGCCTCCTGAGGTCAGTCCCAGAAGCATTCCAGTTGGTCGGACGTCTCGATGGCGTCCGCGTCGGCGCAGAATTCGAGGGCGTCGGCGCGCAGCGCGTCGTCGATCTGGGGTGCCCAGATGGTCTCCAGCGATATCCGGTAGTCCTCCCGGTCCGGGCTGATCGCGTAACCCTGCGCGTGGGTGCCGGGGTGGTCGCAGACGAATTGGAAGATGTCCCAGGCGGGCGGCGCGGCGTTCTGCCGGTCGTCGGGGTCGAGCCACTTCCCGTCGAGCAGTGCGGCCAGTCCGGCGGCGTCCAGCGGACCGAAGAATCCGGCGCCGCCGGTGAAGGTCTCCCCGTTGCCCAGCAGGTCGAGGAAGGGCAGCAGGCGGTCACGGCGGGCGGCATCCCGGTTGTACGGGAACGGGTCCAGCGTGGCCGGTCGTTCGGCGTCGCAGAGGGCCGGCCGGGCCGGGACGCTGGTGTTGACCGGCGTTCCGGTGGTGGCCGCGGCCACCGCAGCCGGGCCGGCCGCGGGCTCGGCAGGACCCAGCGAGTCGCTGACGACGACGGCGGCCAGCCCGCAGACGACCGCGATACCGGCGGAGACGGCGAGGTTGATCGAACGGCGCACCGGAAGAGTATGCCGCTCGATGATCAACTACCGCGACCCCGAAAGTGCCACGACATGGTGTAACCGGCGACGGCGCCGATTGAAGCGATGATCTTCTTCGGGCTTGACGTCCTCTTGGCGGCGTCCACCCGGCGTCCCGGGCTGCCGTTGAGCGGACGCATCAGTTCGCCACTCCGGCGGCTGCGGCGGTCGGAGGGGATGGCGATCCAGGCCATCGCCCGGCGGTTGAAGATGTCGCGGAATACGGAACGCTTTCGCACGACTCCCTTCCCATCCGCCTGGTCAGCTGGCGGTGCCGGTGCCGCGGATGGGCTGGGTGGCGGGGGCGGTGCGCTGGAGGACGATGATGCGGCCGCCGTGGTAGACCTGGCGGAAGCCCATCTGGTCGAGCTGCTTCATGATCTGGGGGATCTCGGTGCGGCCGATCGGGCAGCTCGGGTTCCAGATGTCGACGACGGCCCAGTCGCCCTTGTCGACGTTCGAGCCGATCAGGGTGACCTCGTTGGTGGGCAGCAGCGGGATCAGCAGGTTGTTGCTGGCCCGGACGGTGACGCCCGTCGGGATGCGCTCGAGCGCGTCGGTGGCCTCCGCGACCACGGTGGCGTTGTTGAACGGGGCCGCTGTCCCCTCGTACCAATCGACGATTTTGTGGTCTCGAAGGTCTTGGACGGCGAAGAAGATGAACACCGGCGCGGCGATGGCGGCCATGACGGTCGCGGTGCGGAACTGGTACCAGGGCCGTTTCGGTTCCTCGACGGGTGTGCTGCGGGGTGCCATCGCGAGGTCCGGGTCGGGGCCCAGGCCGCGGGCCCGGTCGACCAGGCTGCCGATCCGGCGGAAGCCGTCGGCGACGGCGGCGAACAGGATCGGGATGAGCGGCATGTCGTAGTACAGGTCGGAGGACCACTGGGTCTCCCGCGACGACAGCATGCGGCTCAGCATCACCGGCGCGATCAAGAGGATCAGCGGGGACGCGAGCGCCGCGAAGCCGACCGGGAGCAGCAGCTGTTCCCAGGTGGTGAGCTTGGCGGGCTCGTCGGTCATCAGATTCAGGATCTCGAGCGGGTGCGTGATCATGTACGGGATGCCGGCGAAGATGCCGTCCGCGTGCAGGTTCTCCTGGTAGTCCTTGGCGTAGGTGAAGCCGCCCGGGTTCAGGTTCGGGATGATGAACTTGAGTGTCACCAGGAACCACGAGGCGCCCCAGGCGATCAGGAACCCGCCGTGCTTCCACCGCCGGTTGAGCAGGGCGTAGAGGCCGAGCATGGCGCACAGCAGGCCGCCGTCCTCCTTGACCGTGACCAGCGCCGCGAACAGGATCGTCGCCTGCGTCCACTTCCCGGCGAGCATCCGCTCCAGGCCCCAGGCCAGGAACAACGCGCCGAACATCACCTCGTGTACGGGGAAGGCGACGGTGCCGAAGACGGCATGACTGCACAGGTACGCGATGAGCATCCCGGTGCCGACCGCGATGCCGTGGCGGCGGCGGAAGATGTGGTAGATCGGGATGCCGGACAGACAGATCAGGACGATCTGGGCGTACACCAGGGTGATCGCCGAGTCGTGGATCCACACCAGCGGCGCCAGCAACGCGAAGACCGGTGAGAAGTGGTCGCCCAGCTGCACGTACCCCTTGATCGGCACCATCGGCCAGGCGCCGTTCGCCCAGCCCTGCACGGCCTGGTAGAAGATGCCGAGGTCACACGCGCCGACGCTGAGAGCGTCGTATTGGGCCTGCGCCCACCGGGCGAACAGATAGATCGCCACCCCGACGATCCATCCGCAGGGGGACAGGAGCGTCCGGATCGCGGTGTCCCGCACTCTGATCAGCACGGATGCACAACCTAGTAGATCTCCTCCAGGCGGCTGGGCGGGGGCATGCAAGGGTTATCCCGCTGCGCCATCGGCTCCTGGACCCCTGACGGTCTGATCTCTCCATGTTCACCGAACGGCTCGGCGGGTGTTCGCCGGGCCGTTCCCTCCTGGGTGACAGACTCTGCGGTATGGGGTTGTTCACGCTTGGCGAAGCACGCACCGAACTGGCCCGGCTGCGACCGGTCCTCGACGAGGTCATCACGCTGCGCGCCGACATGGTCGAGCTGTCCGCCGCCCTGGTCCCCGGTGGTGAGCCGACCAGCCTGGGTGGCCTGCCGGAACGCAAGGCCGCCGAGGCCCGCCTCAACGAGCTGATGACCGAGATCCAGGAGACCGGCGCCGAACTCAAGGGTGTCGCCCCGCTGCTGGTCGACTTCCCGGCCGACCTGGACGGCGTCCCGGTCCTGCTGTGCTGGCTCGAAGGGGACACCGACATCACCTGGTACCACCGCGCCGACCTCGGCTTCGCCGGCCGCCGCCCGCTCCCCGCCGACGCCGCCTGACCCGGGCTACTCCCGGGCACGCCGGGCGAATTCGGCCCGGAGACGCCGCGCCCCGTCCAGCCTGGCGGCGAAGACTCCCGGAATTCGCTCGGCCATCGGCTCCAGATACCCGATCGCCTCGTCGACCGCGGACAAACCCCGTTCCGGTACGCCGACCCCCGCGCGGAAGACGGCGAGGTTGAGCAGGGAGCTGGCGAGAACCGGCAGGTAGGCACCGGGATTCCGCTGGGCGAGCGCGCGGCGGATCGCCACCGACTCCTCCACGGTCGCGACGGCCTGCTCCCCGTCGCCGAGAAGAAACTGGTGCCTGCTCAGGTTGAGCAGGGAGTTGGCGAGATCCGCCCGGTACGAGCCCGGATTCGCCCGGGCCAGACGGCGGTAGATGCCGACCCCCTCCTCGGCCGGCGACCGTGCCGCACTCGTCCGGCCCACCTCCGCCAGCCGGATCGCCAGATTGTTCAACGACTTGGCGAGCTCCGGCAGGTACACCTCGGGATTGATGTCGGCGAGCCGGCGGTCGATGCGGTTGGCCTCCTCGGCCGGGGGCAGCGCCTGCTCGTGACGTCCGAGTTCGGCGAGCCGGTTACTCAGGTTGGTCAGCGCCGCGGCGAGGAACCACAGTTGCCGCTCGTCACCGCTCTCGGCCAGCTTGCGGTAGACGTTGGCGGCCTCCTCAGCGGGCGGTAGCGCCTCCTCGCTGCGCCCGAGTTCCGCCAGACGGCTGCTCAGGTTGGTCAGCACCATGGCGAGATCTCGTCGATAGGTGTCCGGATCGACGCTGGCGAGCCGACGGAAGATCGTGACCGCCTCGGTCGCCGAGACCAGGGCCCGTTCGTTGTGGCCCAGCAGCGCCAGATGGATGGCGGCGGAGTTCAGCGCGTCGGCGAGCCCCGGAAGGGCCCGGTGATCGTCGCCGAGGACGTCCCGGAACGACTCGATCGCCTTCTCATTCTGGTCGAGCGCCTCGGCGTACCGGCCGACGTTGGAGAGCCGGATCGCATACACGCTGTGGTGCAACCCACGCGTGATCGGGTCGGAGGCATGCGTGAGCCGGTGCTCGGTGAGCTGGGCGGTGAGCGCCGCGGCGGCGACGTCCAGGTCGATGTGCCGGTCCGGCGGAAGATGCGGTTCCAGCGCCGCCAGCACGTCCGGCTCGATGCCGGGGATCGCCGCGAGTCGGGTCAGGGTGGCGCCGCCGGCGGCCGTGACCAGGGCCGGACGGCTGCGGACGAGCGGATACAACACGTCGGTGGCGATGTGCCGCCAGCGGTGCGCGGTCTCCACGAGCGTGGTGATCGCCGCCGGAGTCCACGGTCGAGGATCCCCACTGTCGAAGAGTGACTCCGGCGCGGTCAATGTCCAGTCGTCGGTGAGTGGGGACGGGTCGTAGCCGGGCGTCGCCAGGGCCAGAAAGTCCTCGGCCAGGCGGTCGGGGAGCAGCGGCTCCAGGACGGTGCGCCGGTCGGCTGCGGGATAGCAGACCTTGTGGTCGTCGATGAGCTGGTCGGCAGTGGGCGGGTCGCCGGCCAGGGCGACCTGGATGAGGGCCTGCCGGGCCTCCGGCCGCGGCAGTGACCCGGTCAGGACGGCGACGTAGGTGGCGCGTTGCATGACGGTGGGCGCGGTGGTCAGCGGGCTTTCTCGGCGGGCGTGCAGTTCCTGCCAGTGGGCCTGTTCGCGGCCGAGCAGGTAGGCCGAGATGGCGTGCGGGTGGGCCGGGGGCTCACTGCCGTGGCGGTGGGCGTCGACGGCCGCCAGCGCGGCCATGTGCACGGCCAGGACCTGCGCGAATCCGGGACCGCTCAGATCCGGGGCGGGCCACGGGCCGGGGTACGCCGGATGCAGCGCCTTGCCGAAGTGGGACGCGGCCGTGGTGAACAGGGCGAGGCGGTCGTCGTCACTGTCGGCGGCCAGGGCGGGGAGCGCGGTCGAGCCGGTCTCGATGCTGTCGGACTCGGCCTGCTGGGCGACCGCCTGCCACCAGAAGCCGGAGGAGCGGGACAGCAACAGCACCCGTACGGTCGTGCCGGCCCGGGCGTGGAGCCGCCGCAACTGGCTGAGCAACGCCTGGAGCGCTGAGACGGGCCAGCGGTCGGCGTAGTCGACGACCGCCAGCAGGGCGCCGCCGGGCAGTTCGACCCGGGAGCCGGGGACCGGCGTCGCGGTGTGGGTGACCGTCCACACCGTCCAGCCCGCGGCGGCGCACTGCCTCGCCACCTCGGCGGCGAGGCGGGTCTTGCCCTGGCCGCCGGCCGCGTGCACGAGGCGGGCCGCCACCGGATCCGGGCCGGAGATCCACGTGTCGAGGTCGTCGAGGGTGCGGGTGCGGCCGGTGAACGGCACGACCTGGTAGCGGGCCAGCAGCAATCGGCTCGGCTGGGCTCGGGCCCGGTCGGGGGTGAGTTCGGTGGCCTCGGCGGTGGCCGGTTCGACCCGGTACGGCCGCGGGGACGGGTTGACCGTGACGTCACCACCGACGTCCGTGATCTGGACGACGTCGCCGAAGACGACGCTGCCGGTCACCACCTGGCCGGACGGGCGCGGTCGCCATCGACGGAGCATGCGGCCCATTGTGGACCCTCCGGGCCGGACGGCCCATACGAAAGCCCGGCCCGGCAGCTCAGCCCGGCGGGCGCGGCACGGGCGCGGGTGGGCGGCGCCTCGCGTGGCCGCCACGGTTCTGGTCGCCGCCCGTACGAAATAGGGGGGAAGGTCTCGCTGCGCTCAGGGTGAGAGATAAGTGGGGGTTTCTACTTGACGCGGCGGTTCAGTGCGATGAAGGGGTGCCGGGGTTTTGCCGAGCTCCGGACCGCAAGGGGGCCGGCCGGCGGCCGTGTGTGGGATCGGCCGCCGGTGGGGGCGGTCTCAACCGTGATATGTCAGCGAGATCACGTCCCGGCGGCGCTGGCTGAGATACCAGTCGCCCGACTCGGCCGGGTCGAAAGTGTGCCGGAGCAGGCCCTTCTCCCCCATCGGCAGCTCGGCGAGCGCCTCACCGCGCGGAGAGACGATCATGCTCGGGCAATGCTGCGCCGGATCGGGGATGTTGGCGGAGAGTACGAAACGCTGGTTCTCGGCGGCCCGGCTGACCAGGTGGGAACGCCAGACGCCGTCCGGCTCGCGGGGGTTCGCGGCGTTGGTCAGATAGACGAGGAATCGCGCGCCGGCGGCGGCCAGATACTGCCACTGCTCCGGGAAGCGGATCTCCCGGCACAGCTGGATCGCCGCGGTGACGCCGTGCACGGTCGTCGTCTCCAGACGGTCACCCGGTGTCATCCGGCCGCGCTCGTTCATCGCCAGGTTGATCTTCCGGTAGACGTGCGGCGGGCCGTCGGGGGAGAGGTGCAGGGCGGCGTTCGACCAGCCCTGCTCCTCGGGCAGCACGGACCCGCAGAACACGTGGACCTGCTTCTCCCGGGCCAGGTCGGCGGCCTGATCGACGGCGGCGCGGATCTCCGCGGGATCGATGGTGTCCAATGGCGACAGGTCCTCGGCATAGCCGGACAGCATCCCCTCCGGGAGCAGGACCACGTCGCCGGGCCGGGCCTCGGTCAGGACCTCACGGTAGGTGGCCAGATTGGTGGCGACGTCCCAGACGGCGGGGACCTGGGCGATCAGTACGGACATCTGCACCCCGACATCTTGTCGTACCCCCGGTCTAGCCTTCGTGGTCCAGTGATCGAAGCGGGGGATGTCGTGCTGCCGAACGAGAATCTCCGTCCTTCAGGGGGCGGAGAGGATGTCAACTCACGACTCTCTAGGATCCGCTGATGACGACACGGGAATCGGCTCTCGCCACCATGACCGAGCGGTTCCCGCTGGTCGCCGAACGCGTCCAGCGGGTGTACGGGCTGCGCCTGCCCCGGCACGTGGCGGTCTTCGCCGCGCTCTGGGCCAGCGACCAGGCCGCCGTCCTCGAGATGGAGCACTCGGCGTGGGGCGTCACCGACTACTTCCGTGACGGCGGCCTCGACCTGGTCGGCCGCGACGGACTCGACGAGCGGTTGCACGTCCGCTTCCGGTGCGACCCGGCCGAGTTCGTCACCGTCATGGGCGGCGGGTCGGACGGGCTGCACTACGGCCTCTGGTACGACGACCCCGCCGAACTGCCCACCCTGATCGCCCACAACTACGCCCGCGACAGCGCCGAGACCTGGGCGTCCCGGCCACCGACCCTGCTCGGCGTGCTCCGCGAGCAGGCCGGGCGGTTCCTCGCCGACTACGGCGACGAGCCGGAGGACGCCGAACGGGCCGTGCCGCTGATCGAGGCCCTCGACTGGTATGCGGACGCCGACGCCGAGGCGCTCCGGCAGGATGGGCGGCCCCGCTGGGCGTCCAAGACACGGCGGCGCACCGCGGTCTCGCTGTTTCCGATCCTGCCGCCCCGCAGCGGCAAGCCGCACCTGCCCTCGTCGGGGATGCGCCTGGAGGCTTTCCAGAAGGATCCGGCCAAGGCGGCCGAGTGGATCGCCGACGCCGGGAGCGAACTCGCCGCGGGCCGGCCGGCGCTCGCCCTCTCGGTCGGGAGCGAACTGCACTGGGTGGACCGTGACGAGTACCGGGAGGCCGGTCTGGCCCTGCTGACCGGGGCCTACCGGGCGCTCGGACGGGATGCGCTGGCAGGGATCGCCGAGGTGCACGCCGCCCACCGTGACCTGCGGTCGGTGCGGGTCCTGACCACGCCGTGAGCCGGAACTCTGCGCCGCCCAGCGTGATGTGCGGTCGGTGTGAGACCGCTACTACTCCGCCGCGCACGGGATGCCGTCGACCACGCGGTGAGTGGGGGCCTATGCCGCCGCCCACCGGATGCCGTTGACCACGTGCGCCAGGAAGAGGGCGTCCGACCAGGCCTCCTCCCGATGGCCGAGCCCGGTGTACCAGGAACGGCCCGCGCCAAGCTCGCGGAACCACGCCTGCGGGTGCGGCGACGGCATCCCGAACTCCGCGGGGGCGTAGGTGGCCTCGTCGACGCCGAGCAGCAGGGTGGAGCCGGGGCGGACGTCGGAGAAGGCGTACCACTCGTCGGTGAAGCGCCAGGCCGGCGGCAGATGCGCGGTCGACGGATGACCGGTGGGAACGACGTCGACGGTCGCGGGCTGCACACCCTCGGGATGGCCGGCGAAACGGGCGCCGAGCAGATCCGGCCACCAGTCCCAGGACGGCTCGGTGGTGGCGGCGGCGTGCACCCCGGCGAACCCGCGGCCGCCCTCGACGAACGAGCGCAGGGCGTCCCGGGCCCGCTCGCCGAGCACATCGCCCGAGGTCGAGACGAAGGCGACGGCGTCGAAACGGTCGCAGGCGGCGACGTCGGCCGGATCCTCGGAGGCGGTCACCCGGAGGTCGTCCCGCCCGGTGAGCGCGGCGATCGCGGACGGGATCGAGTCGTGCCGGAAACCGGTCGTGCGGGTGAAGAGGAGTACGTGTGGCGGCATCGGTCCATCCTGATCCCTCGGGATGAGAGCCGTGAGGAACCGGAGCACCGCGCGTGTCGTGGTGATCACCGGCGTGAGCCGCGGCTTTCGGCGGAACCTCACCCGCGGGGCCGGCATTTGAAGCGGATGTCGGCCCATCTACGCGGGGCGGCTGAGGGCGTCAGCGTCGCCCGTACGCGATCCGGGGGTTGATCTGGATCTTCGGACCGGGCCCCGCGCCCGGCGGGCGTGAACCGGACAGGACGGCCGCGGCCTCCTCCAGGCCGACCGTCGCGGCGACCAGCGGCCGCGGATCGATCGACCCCGCCGCGAATGCTGCGATGGCGTCCGCGAGGCCGGCTGACGCGCCGAGGATCCCGACCGTGGTGACATCCTTCAGCACGGCGTCCCGGGTGTCGATCATGCTGGGTGTTCCGGACAGGCCGATGTAGACCACCCGGCGTCCCGGTTCGACGAGCGACATCGCGAGGCCCGGCATCGACGGCGCGTTGGTGGCGTCGACAACCGCGTCCCAGGACAGCGTCGGCAGGGATGCCGCATCCCAGGATTGCGCGAACCCGAGTGACCGGGCGAACTCCAGTTCCTGGCCGAGCAGGTGCACCTCCAGCCCGCGCGCCCGGGCCAGCATCGCGGTGAGCAGGCCGATCGTGCCGGTGCCCAGGATCAGCAACCGTTCCCCGGCCGCGAGATCGGCGGCGTCGACGCAGCGCTGGGCGTTGCCGGCCGGCTCGACCATCGCGCCGGCCACCGCGTCCACCGAGTCCGGGAGCGGGTGCAGGTAGGCCGCCGGAAACGCCATCCGCTCGGCCAGCGCTCCCGGGAGCCCGTCGCGAATGCCCAGCTCATGCCGTTCGGGACAGACGTGATGTCGCCCCGCGAGGCATCGCCGGCAGCCCCCGCAGCCGATCATGGTGTCGCCGGTGACCCGTCGCCCGATCCACGACTCGCCGACGCCCGCCCCGACCGAGCGCACCGTTCCGGACCACTCGTGTCCGGGTCGCAGCGGGTACGACGACACCCCACTGTGCAGGTAACTCATCTCGCCGGTGAACAGTTCGACGTCGGTGCCGCACACACCGACCCGCTCGACGTCGACGATCACCTGCCCGGGCGCGGCGACCGGCACAGGCACCTCACGTACCTCGGCCTTGCCCGGAGCAGTGAGAACCAGCGCCCGCATCATGATCAGGATCCTAGGACCGGGCTCCCATGAGCCCTGCCCCGACCTGCCCCAACCTGCCCCAACCTGCCCCAACCTGCCCCAACCTGCCCTGCCCCGGCCTACCCTGCCCCGACCTGCCCTGCCCCGACCTGCAACACGCCCAACCCCACGAGCATGACCAACGTCGCGTCCCATGCGCCGGTCTGCTCGGCGAGGACCCCGGCCGCCACCGGCCCGGCCGCCGCGAGCAGGTACCCGAGCGACTGCGCCATCCCGGACAGCCGGGTGGTCTCCGCCGCGGTCCGCCCACCCAGGCTGATCAGCGTCAACGCCGTCACCAGCGCGGCACCCTGCCCCAGCCCGGCGATGCCCGCCCACACGACGGCCAGCTCCGGCGCGGCCAGCAGCCCCAGCACCGCGACGATCACCGGAAGGCTCGCCACGACCGTACCCAGTCGGCGGGTCCCGGGATCACGCAGCAGCAGCGGGATCGCCAGCCCTCCCAGGATCCCCATCCCCTGGAACAGGAACAGGTGCAACCCCGCAACCCTCTCCGGGAACCCGGCCGCGATCTCGATCGTCGGCAGCCATGTCACCAGTACGTAGAAGCACGTCGACTGCAGACCCATGAACGCGGTGATCATCCAGGCGCGCGGCTGCCGCCAGACCGCCACCGAACCGGTGACCGCGACCACCTCAGCAACGGGAGAGATCCGAGCCCGGGGCAGCCACACCGCCGCCACGGCCAGGGCCAGCCCGCCCCACACGGCCAGCGACAGCCGCCAGTCCACTGCGTCCGCGATCGGCACCGCGACCGCCGAAGCCGCCGACGCCCCGATCGTGATGAATGCCGTATAGAACCCGGTCGCCCGTGACACATTCGACGCGTAGTCACGTTTCACGATGGCCGGAACCAGCACGTTCCCGACCGCGATCGCACACCCGATCACCATCGTGCCCACCCACAGCCCCGCATGCCCCGTGCAGGACCGCACCAGCGTCCCCACCGCCAGCACCAGCAGCGCCGCGAGTATCGCCCGCTCCATCCCGAGCCGCCCGGCCATCCGGTGCACCTGCGGCGACACGAACGCGAACGCCAGCAACGGCAGCGCCCCCAACAGCCCCTGCGCCGCCTCGCCGAGTCCGACGTCCACGCTGATCTGCGGCAACAACGGCCCGACCGCGGTGATCGCGGGCCGCAGACAGAGCGCCACCAGGAAGACGGTCGCGGCAGTCGCCGCGGTCCCGGTCAAGGCAGGCATGACACGTTTCATCCGGGTGAGCTTCTTACGCGATGATCCACTCGGTCAAGAAAATCGGGTGGCCGAGATCGAGGATCTTCCAGTTGACCAGGTGCGAGACGGCGCGTTCGACGGCGGCACGCAGGCTGTTCAATGCCCGGTCGCAGCCTCGCCCACGCATTCCTCGCCGCCGTGATCACGATCCCCGGCTGGAGTACTAGCCTCGAACCCGCCACGAAGTCGAGAACGATCTCCATGGAGGTGCCATGCCGCGGGACACCTTCGCCGCGCCGCCCGATCCTGCCGAGGCCGGCACCGTCGACGACCTCGTCGAACGGTTACGCCTGCTGAAGGTCTGGGCCGGCGACCCCTCGTACGAGACGATCAAGGAGCGGGTCAACGCGGCCTGGACCGCGCAGGGCCGGCCGGCCGGCGAGCTGGCGCGACGGTCAACGGTGGCGAACTGCTTCCAATCCGGCCGGCGACGGCTGAACACCGACCTGGTCGTCGCCGTGATCCAGGCCCTCCGCGACGACACCGGGTACGTGACGCAATGGCGGCAGGCCCTGCGCGTCATCGGCGGAGAGGTCGAGGCGGTCTCCCAGGTGCGGGTCCAGGACGCCCTGCCGCGGGATCTGGTGGGGTTCACCGGCCGGACCGGTGAGCTGAACCGGCTCAGCGACGCCGTCCGGCAAGCCACCCGGGCCGGCGGCGCGGTAGTGATCTCGGCGATCGAGGGCATGGCCGGGGTCGGCAAGACCCAGCTGGCCGTCCACGCCGGTCACCTGCTCCTTCGGGAGGAACAGTTCGACCGGGTCCTGTTCGTCAATCTGCGCGGCTTCCACCCCGATCCCACCCAGCCGCCGGCCGACCCGGCGGCTGTCCTCGACGGATTCCTGCGGCTGCTCGGCATGCCCGGCCATCAGATACCCCACCAGCTGGCCGCCCGAGCCGGCGCCTACCGCAACCTTCTCGCCGGCGCCCGCGCCCTGATCGTGCTCGACAACGCCGCCACCGCCGAACAGGTCCGTCCGCTCCTGCCCGACATGTCGGGCTGCGTCACCCTGGTCACCAGCCGGCGCAGCCTCGCCGAGCTGCACCCCACCGCCCAGCTCACCGTCGACGTCTTCGACCCGGACGAGGCGACGGCCTTCCTGACCGCCGCCGTGTCCGAGCTGCCCATCGGCCCGGATCCGGATGCGATCGCCCGGATCGCGCGGCGCTGCGGCCACCTACCCTTGGCGCTGGGCCTCATCGCCGGCCACATCCGCAACACGGCGGGCTGGACACTGACCGACCACGCCGATCGGCTCGACGAGCGCCACCGTGACCGGCGCCTCGAGGCCGGCGTCGAACTGGCTCTCGACCTGTCCTACCGGCACCTCCCCGCCGACCAGCAGCGTCTGCTCCGGCTGGTCGCCCTGCATCCCGGCCAGGACTTCGACGCGTACGCCGCGGCCGCCCTCACGGACACCGCCCTCGACACCGCCGAAGCCTGCCTGGGCGCCCTGTTCCGTGATCACCTCATCCAGCAGGCCACGGCGGGCCGGTACGTGCTCCACGACCTGGTCCGCGCCTACGCCACCGCGCGCGCCCACGACCATGACTCCCCACCCGCACGCCGCGCCGCCCTCACCCGCCTGTACGACTACTACCTGGCCACCACCGCGGCCGCGATGGAGATCCTGCTGCCCGGCGAGGCGAACGTCCGACCGGACGTCTCCCCGGCCGGCACCCCCGTCCCGCTCCTGACCGATCGCCCGGACGCGCTCGACTGGCTGGACACCGAACGGCCCAGCCTGGTCGCCGTCGCCACCCACACCGCTACGCACGGTTGGCCGGACCACACCAGCCGACTGGCCCGCACCCTGTCCCGCTACCTTCAAGGCGGCCACCACAACGACGCCCTGACCATGCACGGCCACGCCCACCGCGCCGCCCGCGACAGCGGTGACCAGAAGGGGCAGGCCCACGCCCTGAGCGGTCTTGCCATCGCCCACCTGCGGCTGGGCCGGCCCGACGCGGCCGACGACCACCTCCGGCAGGCGCTCGAGCTGTTCCGGCAGACCGCCGACACGGCTGGGCAGGCCCGGGCTCTCTTCAACATCGGCCTCATCGCGGAACGGGCCGGCCGATACCCGGATGCCATCGAATACAAGCAGCAGGCCCTGGAGCTCGACCGGCGCAACGGCGACCGCATCGGAGAGGCCACCACGCTGGGCGGGCTCGGTGCTGTCATGGAACGGGCGGGCCGCCTCGACGAGGCCACCGACTACTACCGTCAGTCGCTGACCGTGTCCCGCCAGACCGGCAACCCGCGCGGTGAAGCCGTGGCGCTGCACGGCCTCGGCGAACTCGACGTTCGCATGGGCCGATACGAGCCGGCCGGCGACCACCTCGAGCAGGCCCTGGGGCTGTACCGGCAGATCGGCGACCGCACCTCCGAAGCCGGCGCGCTGGAGAGCCTCGGCTCACTGCACACCCGCCTCGACCGGCTCGACGAGGCCACCGAGTACTACCAGCAGGCCCTGACCGTCTTCCAGGAGACCGGAAACCAGGACAACGAGGCATGGGTGTGCAACGGGCTCGGCGAGGTATCCCGTGCCGCCGGACGGACAGCTGACGCACTGACCCACCACACCGCCGCCTGCGCCATCGCCGGCGTCACCGGCAACCGTCATCAGCAGGCCCGTGCCCACGCCGGTCTCGGCGACGTCCACCGTGCCCTCGCCGACCCCGGGCGGGCCCGCGACGAGTACCGGCAGGCCCTCACCCACTACGTCGACCTCGGACTGCCCGAGGCCGACCAGATCCGCGTTCACCTGGCCGAGCTCGACGCACCCGATCAGAGCTGACCGTGACACCAGCCGCGCGCCGCGCGACCGTCCAACGCCTCACCGACTCGGCGGTGCGCCACGCCACCCTCGCGTCCAAATTCGTCCAGACTCCGCCCACGCCACCTCGTCGAGGTGGACGCTCGACAGCGCCGGATCTTCCCAGGGATGGGCGGCACTGGTCACGGGGGTCGAGGAGCGCAGAATCCTTGGCCGGCCAGCCACAGGGATCGGCCTCGCGCCTCGCCGCCGGGCCGATCTCTCATCCGGTGTCCACGGTGGTTGCCGTGCATGCCCCGGTGATGGGCCAGCGTCGCGTGGTGAAGGCGTACGGGGTCGTGCCCATGACGCGGTGGAATTCGGCGGTCATGTGCGACTGGTCGTAGTAACCCGCTCTGGTCGACACCTCCGGCAGCCTCTGCTGAATACGGGCGAGCACCGCCCGAACGCGGTCGAGGCGCACGAACTGGCTGGGCGTCAGGCCAACTCCATCGGCGAACACCGTACGAAGATGTCGCTCGCTCACATTGAGGCGCCGCGCGACGCGATGGACGGATTCGCGCGGCGAGCCGTCGCCGATGGACAGCAGCGCCGTCGCCTCGGCGACAATGTGCCGGCGTAGAGCGGCGCGGTCGCCATGCGCCGACGGGGCATCCGGCAACGCTGCGGTCAGCGATCGCAGTCGTGCCGCGTGCGACTGCGACGTGACCAGCGAACCGCTGTCGGCGATCGCTTCGACGAACGCTGTCAACGACCTGCTGTCCAGATCGGCAGCGGCAACGGCCCGGTCGGCAAGGTCGCGCAGGGGAAGGCCGAGGAAGTCGGCAGCCCACCCTGGCCGGAAACTTAGTGGCAGGCAGTCCCGGCCGGGCCGCCCGAGATGGTACCTGGCTCGAGTCCGGGGTCCCATGATCACGATGTCATGCGGGTCGTCGGAGCCCACCCGCCACGTCAGTGCGGCGGCATGGTCGGGCTGTTCCAGTACGGCCGGCGCATCGTGGATGACAGGTTGCGCTCCAACGGTGACACCGGAGAACCATGGCCGAAGCAGGTGGGCCATCTCCGGGGTGATCAATCTGTCGCGCTGCACAGTTCAGCACCGTACTTCCTGGTGCGGGAGAACAACGGGGCCCACATCGGGCTGTGCCGAAAGTTCCTAGGCCTGGCCACGGTCGTCCTGCAACGGTGACACCCATGATCCTCGTTACCGGTTCCTCCGGCACCATCGGCCGCCACGTTGTGCGGCTTCTGCGGCAGAGCGGGCAGCCCGTTCGCGCGATGACCAGGACGCGGCCCGGCCGCACCATGCCGCCGGGCGTCGATGTGGTGCAGGCCGACTTCGAAGACCCTGCCTCTCTGCGCCGGGCGGTGGCCGACGTCCGCGCCGTGTTCCTGCTGACCGCTCCGGCCACACCCACACCAGATCATGACTTGGCGTTGCTGGCGGTCGCCCGGGCGGCGCGGGTCAGCTCAGTGGTGAAACTCTCCGCGATCGGCACCGGCGAACGATTCGGCGGCGCAACCGTCGGCGCCTGGCACCAGACGGCTGAGGACGCCGTCCGCGCCAGTGGCCTGACATGGACGGTTTTGCGGCCGTCGAGCTTCGCCTCCAACTGCCTCCACTGGTCGGGCGCCATCCGCGCCGGGCAACCCGTACCCAACTTGACCGGCGACGGCGCGCAGGGCGTCATCGATCCACGCGACATCGCCGCGGTCGCGGTCGCCGCCCTCACTGATTCCGCGCACGCCGGCAAGACCTACACGCTCACCGGTCCGGAGTTGCTCAGCGTTCCCGACCAGGCGCGTCAACTCGCCGAGGTCATCGGTCGCCCCGTCGTCAGCGTCGACGTCCCCTCGACCAGCGCATCCCAACAGCTGCTCTCCTCAGGGATGCCCCCGGCCGCAGTCGAGGCCACCGTCATCGGGACCGCCTGGGCGCGTGCCGGGCACAACCGCATCCTCACCGAGGACGTAGCGACGGTGCTGGCACGCTCCCCGGCGACCTTCCGGGACTGGGCACAGCGTCATCGGGAGGCCTTCACCGGAACCCCCTGATGACAACTACAGGTTGTTGATCCGGGCCAGCAGCTCCGCCTCGGTCAGGTTTTCCAGGACCGCGTCCTGCTTGCGGCCCAGGACCGCCAGCAGCTTCTCCTTCTCCAGCTTCTTGGCCGCCGCCGCCTTCGCCGCCTGCTCCTCCGCGAGGCGGAAGGCGATGACGTGTTTGACGACCTCCAACTTGGTCTCCAAGGTTGCCTTGGCCGGATTGGTCGCGGTGGCCACGAACGACTCGGTGTCGATGGCCTTGAGTTCGGCGTTGACGGCCTTGGCCACGTCATCGAGGCTGAAGCCGGCCTTGGCGGTCAGCGGAAGGTCCCACAGCTGTTCCGTGGTCAGCAGGCCCTTGGTCGACGGGTAGCGAAACTTCTCCCGCGTGGCCTTCTCGAAAATGGTCACGGTGGCCTCTCTCGGATGTCCGGGTAGGGATTCAGAACTGGATGCTGAGGAGGCGGCGCCGGCCGCCGGTCATCGTCACCTTGGCGACCACCGAGTTGCGGACCGTGGAGCTGAAGCCGAGGCCGGACAGCTGATCCTCCGACGGCTCGCACTTGGTGCGGTCGCCGAGGACCTCGAACACCTTTCGGTGCGGGTACAGGTCGCCGCGGAGGAACTCGTTGTAGATCCCCCGGGCCGGCTGGTCGTTCACGCACCCTTTCAGCATGAAGAAGTAGTGGCGGTTGCCGACCTCGTTGTCGTCGAAGTAGTTCGGCGAGTACATGACGGTGGACACCGGCACGAACTGTTCGGTGGTGATGCCCCACAGATCCTTGCCGGCGCTGCCCGACCGCATGTCCTTCCCCGGCCGGAAAGCGGTGATCACCTCGCTGGCGACCGTCATCCGGCCCACCTCGACGGTCTCCTTCTGGCCGACCGCTCGCTCGTGGCTGTAATGCTCGATCTTTCCGTTGCTCTCGGTCTCGATCACGAAGCCGACTCCGGCGCTGTCCCGCTTGCGGAACTGGTTCACCTCGATCCGGTACTCGCCGTCGGCGATGTTGTCGGCCCAGGTCACGTTCTCCACCGGCTCGCGCGAGAGCGGCCCGTGCGCGTTCATGTCGACGTCCAGTTTGTTGCGCTTGTCCTGGTACCAGATGTGGTCGCCGTTGGGTTCGAACACGTGCAGGTCGAGGTCGTCGTGGTTGAACCAGGACAGGCTCACCCGCAGCTTGCCGGTGACGTTGCCGCCGGCCCGCTTGACCTTCTCCTTGATCGAGTCGGTGACGTTGCCGCCGTACGACCAGCCGAAATCGTTGTCCCAGGTGAACAGCCGCGGGGCGTCCGGGTTCCGGCCGGTGGTGAGACTGACGAAGTGCGGTTCGTGACTGTTGGCGACCCACAGGTCGATGGACGCGGCACCGGGCAGGACGTCCTTCATGAAGGCGATCACGGGGATCTCCTCCGGCTTCGCGTCCCGAAGGCGCGCACCTGCCGAACCGGTGGTGGCCGCCTGCATGAGCAGCCCTTCGATGCCGTCCTTCATCCGCGACTGCGTGTCGTTGTCGACCCACAGCACGTTGGTGACCGACACGTCGGACAGCCGGGCGAACCGTCGCTGCAGCGACTCCTCGATGCCCAGGTCGCCGATGGTCTTCATGGCGGCCTTGACCATGGCCGGGGTGATCAGCGCCGTGGGGCGCTGGTAATTCTGCGGCGCCACCTTCGCCTCGAACGACCGGACCGCCTGCTCCAGGTCGACGCCCGCGGAGAGATCCTGGACGAGGGTGCCGATCACCGTGTTGCGGAACCGGGCCGCCGGGTTCATGGCGTTGGCGAAAACGAAGGCCCGTCCGTCGGCCGCCTGCGTCCACCGGTTCCGCAGCGACCGGAACTCGGTCACCGCCCGGCGATGCTCCGTGCCGCGGTAGAGGGCGTTGTCGTCGATGAGGTCGACGACGGTGTCCAGAGCGTGCTGGGTCAGCTCGGCCAGGCCGCGCTGGAACACCTGCACCGCGGCATCGAAGGTGCCCCGTGCCGCGCCGACGTCCCTGGTGTGATGCCGCTCCTCCACCCGGCCGTGCAGGTGGTGCCACACCTCGACCTGGCCGTCGCGCAGCGTCCGGGTCGTCCCCGTCCCGTACTGCGCCTCGGCGGACCGGAAAACGCCGGACAACGGCAGCGAGCCGACGAATTCGTCCATTGCGGCGGCGACGACGGAGAAGACCGGGTCGGATGCGGAAACCCCGGACCAGACGGTACGGACCTGCCCGTCGTGGATTTCGACGACGTTGCCGAGGCTTTTGACGAATCCGCGGCAGGTCGAGCAGTCGTACTCGGACCGCTCACGGAACCGAAGATTGGTGCCGGCGGGGAAGGAATCGAGAAAGGTGAGCCAGAGTGAGTCCCGGTCGAGACCGTCGCCGACGACGTACAACTCGCCCTTGGACATCGCGGACAGACGTGTAGTCACATCCGCTACGAACTGCTGGAAATCGCCCACCGTGTCATCTCCCTTGATCACCGGAGATCCTATGGAGCGCACGCAATCGGAGAAACGTATTTCCAGCCGTCCGCACGGTCTCCGTTGTCTCCAGGGGAGCGAGGACAATGGGCGGACGGCTGTCGCCGGTCGCCGATCGGTTGTGGATGATGCCCGAAGTCTTGATCGGCCTGACCGGTCAGAGTGGGGAAGCAGCCGAATGACTCACCCGTACTGAACTGCTGATTCGTTTAAATCTTGACGCGGTGATGACTGCGGACGGTGGTCCGGCATCACGCGAGTTTCGTTTCCGTCGTGAGGGATTATGATGTCTTACTCCGGGCCGCCCACGAACGAGCAGCCGTTTGACCCCAACCGTCCCGTCCCGCAGCCGCCGCCCGGCTGGTCACCGCCGCCGGCCGGGTACCAGCCGGTCGGGGTGCCCGGTCAGCCCGTTCCGCCCGGTTACGCGAGTTTCCCGCCGCCGGTCGCGCCGCCGAAGAAGAACACCGGAAAGATCGTGCTCGCGGTCGTGGGCGGGTTGGTCGGACTCTGTTGCATCGGTGCGGTGGCCGCCGCGGGCGACGACGCCGCGAAGGACAACGCCGCCGCGACGACGGCGACGACCGCGGTGACGACGACCGCGGCCACGAAGCAATCGACCACCGAGCCCACGACCGACGTCACCACCAAGGCCGTTGCGGAGGCGACCACCCAGGCCACCAAGAAGCTGACCGTCGCCCAGGAGAACGCCGTTGAGAAGGCAGCCGACTACCTGGACTACACCGCCTTCTCCCGTTCCGGGCTGATCAAGCAGCTCAAGTTCGAAGGCTTCTCCACGAAGGACGCCACCTTCGGAGTGGACGCGCAGAAGGCCGACTGGAACGAACAGGCCGCCAAGAAGGCCGAGGATTACCTGGACTCAAGCTCGTTCTCCCGTTCCGGGCTGATCAAGCAGCTCAAGTACGAGGGATTCACCACCGCGCAGGCCACCTACGGCGTCAAGAAGGTCGGCCTGTAGCCCGAACGGGCGAACGATCAGCCGAAGGCGCGCCACCGGGGAATCGGCAGCAAGCGGTAACGGCGTCGACCGTCATGATCCACCAATGATGGTCGAACGATCGTGGCCGAGCGCCGGTGCTGATGATCGACGGGTTCAGCATGGCGGCGCTACGGCTAACCCGCGGCGGCCGCGTCCCCGGGGTGGATGCGCCGGCTCATCTGCGCGCTTGCCGCAACAGTCTGTTCCGTTGGTTCCCGGCGGATCGCCTCGTAGGCGGCGAAGGCCGCGGCGGCGTCCGCCTGCTCGCGGAGGCAGCGCGCCAGTGCCACCGCGTCCTCCAATGCCATCGACGCGCCCTGGGCCGCCGCCGGTGACGCGGCGTGTGCGGCGTCACCGGCGAGCACCATGGATTCGCGATGCCAGATGGGCGTGGTCGGTACGTCGTACGAGTCGCCGCCCGTGACATCGTCGCCGGTGGCACGGATGACGGCGGCGGCCGGAGACGCGTCGTCGGCGAACGCCCGCAACGCCCACTCGCGCCACTGCGCGGCCGTGGTCGCGGACGGTCCCGCCTGCGGTCCGGGAATCCGCGCGAACCACCAGGTACGCCCGTCGGGGGCCGCCGTGTAGCCGAAGAACGCCCGGCTACCGAAGATCATGTGGTACGCGTCCGGGGCGGTGGGTGCCGGCACGCTGGACGCATAGCCGTAGACCACCGCCTGGCCGGTGTAGCGCGGGCGCGGGGCATCCGGGTCGATCAGGGGGCGGGTCGCCGAATGGATGCCGTCCGCGCCGACGAGGATGTCGCCGGCAACGGAACTGCCGTCGGCGAAGGTCGCCTGCACCCCACCACCGGCGATCATCCCGGCCCGGACCAGCCGGCGCCCGTGCTCGATGCGCACTCCGCGCGACACCGCCTCGCCCTGCAGCGCCCGGTACAGCGTGGACCGCAGCAGGGTGCGCGGACCCGTGTCGCCCGCGTCGCCGATCCCGCGGGTCTCCAGCAGGCGCCCTCCGGCGTCGTAGATCTCCACACTGGCGGCCGGGTACGACCCGGCGATCACCGGTCGGTGCGCGTCGAGGGAGCGCAGCGCCGCCATGCCGTTGCCCATCACGGTGAGGAACGCGCCCGCATCGTCCCCGCCGGCCGGATACGCCTCGTACACGACGGGCTCGTACCCCACCGCCTGCAACGCGATGGCGGTTGCGCAACCGGCGATGCCGCCGCCGATGACAAGAGCCTTGGTCATCAGTCTCCTCCCGTGAAACGCCCGGTGCGGCGGCACCCGTCGGGCGCTCCGGCAGCAGACGTTACCCCGGCCGCCGATGGAAGCTACGCCATAGAGCAAGCTGTACGCCGCCTACGGCGAACCGACCGTCACCAAACGGTTCGATCTCGGCTTGGGTACGAGAAGCGCCGCCCGGCGGGGACCGGGCGGCGCTTGTCGTACCGGGGAATGTTCGGGTCAGCCGATTTTGACGTTGAAGATGGGGTCGGCGGCGAGCTTTTTGAACGAGGTCAGGCTGGCTTTGGTGCTGTCGATGCTGATGTCGCGGTCGCCCTGGTCGTCCTTGCGGGTGTCGAAGTGCACGATCGCCTTGATCTGGGGGCGCTTCTTCAGCTCGGGGACGACGTTGTTGTACAGGGCGGACTTGTCGGTGTTCTTGCCGACGCGGTGGTAGGCGCCCCATTCGGCGACCATGAACGGCTTGTCGGCGTGCTTGGTGGCGGCCCAGTCGTAGAAGCCCTGACCGCCGTTGGTGGGCTTGCGGTCGAGGAGGCTGGCGAAGTTGCCGTGGTGGTAGTAGCCCTTCTCGACCGAGGAGTAGGAGTCCAGGCCGATCCAGTCGACGACGTCGTCGCCGGGGTAGAGGTCCTTCCACCAGGACTGGGCCATCCACTTCTCGTTGCCCATGTAGGCCATCACGTTGACGACGTTGGTGACGCCCTGCTGCTCGAGGCGCTCGATGGTGTGCCGGTACATGGCGGCGAAGTCCTTGGCCTCCCAGCCGGAGCCCTTCTTCGCGATGACGTCGTTCTCCGGCTCGTGGTTGAGGGCGAGGAAGAACGGCTTGTCGTAGGCCTTCGCCCGCTCGGCGAACGCGTCGATGCGGGCGTCCTGCTCGCCCTTGGCGACCTTCGCCCAGGTCGAGCCTTCGGCGACCTTCCAGTTCTCCAGCAGGATCCGCGGGTTGGCCGGGTCCTGGGTCATCGCGATCTCGGCCTTGGTGGGGAAGACCTCGTCGCCCTTGTGGTACTGGTGGAAGATCGTCGCGGTCCGGCCGGACGCCTTCTCCCAGCTCTTGAGGGCCTGGTCACGCGGGGTGCTGGTGAAGCCACCCGCGGCACCGCCCCACAGCACGCCGCAGGTCGGGACGAGCTTGTCACCGGTGGTGCAGGTACGCGGCGCGGCGGATGCGGACGTCGGCGCCACGACAGCGGTGGCCCCGGTGATCACGGCGGTCAGAGCTGTCACGAGCATCGGCAGCTTGGCACGTCGCAAAATGAATCTCCCCCGCTGGTCGGCCGCGTTTCGGCCGGCATGTGAAAGAGATTCCAGGACCGCCGGAGCAGGCCCGGGACTCAACCGGGTGCCACCCGGTTGCCCTACTTGAGGAAACCAACGGTTGCATTCCGGTTGCCGAACCGGACGTCCTACGAGCGCCCCTGGACGGGTACGACAGAGCAGCCCGCCGCGTCAATGGGTCAGTGCCTCGGTGGGTGCGAGGCGGGCCGCTGCCGCCGCGGGGTAGAGGCCCGCCACCGCGCCGACCGCGATGGTGGCGGCGAGGCCGCCCATGAGCGCCCAGCCGGGTATCACCGCTGGCCACGTCCGGTACCAGGCGTAGCCGGCGGTGGCGATGGAGCCGAACAGAACGCCCGCGCCGCCGCCGAGAGTGGCCAGCAGCAGCGATTCGCACAGGAACTGCAGGCGGATCTGTCCGCGGGTGGCGCCCAGGGCCCGGCGCAGGCCGATCTCGGCGCGGCGTTCGAGCACGGAGATCACCATGGTGTTGGCGACGCCGACCCCACCGACGATCAGGGCGACCGCGCCCAGCCCCAGCAGCATCCCGTTGAGCGTGTTGTCGGCCACCCGGGCCGCCGACAACGCGTCCGAGGGCCGGGAGACCTTCACCTCGTTCGGGGCCTGCGGGTTGACCGTCGCGGCGAGTACGGCGCGGACCTGCTCGACCGACGCGTCCGCGGTGCGGGTGTAGATGGTGGTCGGTGATCCGTCGAAGGCGAGCAGGCGCTGGGCCGCCGGCCAGCCGACGAGCGCCGCCGAGTCCAGCTCGGGCGCGAGCGGGATCGGCGCCAGGATGCCCACCACGCTGAACCAGCGGCCGCCCAGCCAGACCCGGGGGCCGGGTGAGCCGATGCCGAGGCGAAGCGCCGCGCCGGCGCCGAGCACGACGGTCGGCCCGTCGGCCCCCTCGGTGAGCCAGCGTCCCGCGGTCAGCCGGGCGCCGACGTGTTCGAGCAGGTCCGCCCGCGCGGCCAGCACGGAGATGCTGCCGTTCTGCCCCGCGGGGATGTGCTCGTTGCGGTAGACCTTCGCCGCGAGCCGGCCGGTGGCGGTGACGCTCTGCACGGGACCGATGCGCCGTACCATGGCCGTTGATTCGGGCGGCAGTTTTGCCTGCGCGCCGGCGAGGGTGTTGCCGGGCGCCACCGTCAGCAGGTTGGTGCCCAGGGCGCGCAGGGTGCGGTCCAGTTCGGCGCGGCTGGACGCGGAGATCCCGACGACGGCGAGCATCGCGGCGATGCCGATCGCGATGCCCAGCGCCGACAGGACGATCCGCAGCGGCCGGGTACGCAGGCCGGCGGCCCCGACCCGGACCACGTCGCCCGGGGCGAGCCGGGCGGGTACCGGTCTCGTCGGCGCGCTCACGACTCACCCAGCCGGCCGTCGCGCATCGTCAGGCGGCGGGGGAGTCCCGCGGCGATCTTCTGATCGTGCGTGATGACCACAACGGTGGCGCCGTCCGCGTGCAGGCCGTGCAGCAGCGTCATCACCGCGGCGCTGGCGCTCGAGTCGAGGTTGCCGGTCGGCTCGTCGGCGAGCAGCACCGCCGGGTCGCCGACGACCGCGCGGGCGATCGCCACCCGTTGCCGTTCTCCGCCGGACATCTCGTGCGGCCGGTGGCCCGCCCGGTGGTCGAGGCCCACCCGCTGAAGGGCCAGGGCCGCGCGGCGGCGCCGTTCGCGCCGCCGTACGCCGCAGTAGAGCAGCCCGTCGGCGACGTTGTCGAGCGCGGACACCCCCGGCGCAAGGTGGAACTGCTGGAAGACGAAGCCGATGGTGCGGGCCCGCAGGGCGGACAGCGACCGGTCGGGCAGGTCCGCCACGTCGTGGCCGTCGATGCGGACGGTGCCGGCGGACGGGCGGTCCAGCGCGCCGAGCAGGTGCAGCATCGTCGACTTCCCGGAGCCCGAGGGCCCGACGATGCCGACCAGTTCGCCGGCGGCCACGGTGGCCGAGACACCGGCGAGCGCGGTGACCCCGCCCGGGTAGGTCTTCTCCACGTCGATCATCCGGATCATGCGGGCATCCCGACGGTCATGCCTTCGGCCAGGCCGGAGCCGCTGACCTCGGCGCGTCCCTCGGCGAACATGCCGACCCGCACGGCCAGGTACCGGGATGTGCCGTTCTCGACGACCTGCAGGCCGTATCCGCCGTCCGCCAGCGCGAGCAGGGCGGGCACCGGCACGGTGAGCACGTCGTCGCGCTGCCGGCCGGTGTAGGTGACCTCCACCGGGGATTCGCGTGGGCCGCCGGTGTCCGGGCGGCCGGTCAGCGCGATGGTGACCGGCACCGTCGGGTCCTCGCCCTCGGCGCCGGTCGCCTTCGCGCCGACGTGCTTCACCTTGCCGGGCGCACGCTTGCCGCCGGGCAGCGCAACGGACACCGTCACGCCGGGTGCGGCCCAGGCGGCGTCGGCGGCCGGAGCCTTGACGGTGACCACCGGAGCGGTGCCGGTGTAGGTGAGCACCGCACCGGTCCCGGGATCACCGATCCTTACCTTGAGCTCGGCGATCCGGATGCTGCCGGGCGCCACGACCGCCCAGGACGTGGTGACGGTTCCGGTTCGTGGGAGGCCGAGCCGCTCCTGCCAGCGCCGTACGGCCTGGGCGGTCGACGCGGTGTACTCGTCGTCGACGGTGAAGCCGTCGTAGCCGAGCGCGCGCAGGTTGCGCTCGAACTGCCGCACGTCGGGGCCCTCGGTGCCGGGCGCCAGCGGGCGGTACAGCGGCAGGACGCCGCGCAGCAGCACCACCGGCCGGTCGTCGACGCGTACCAGGGTGCCGCCGGGCCTGATCGTGGCGGTCTCCTTCGGCAGCCACGTCACGGTGCCGGTGGCGCCCGACCTCATCGGCACCGGTTCCCCGTACCCGAGATTGCCGTTGATCTTGATTTGCTCGGCGAGGGTCTGGCGCCGCACCGTGGTGGTGGCCGCCGGGCCGTCGGGGGCGGGCTCCGGTTCCTTCTCGCGGCCGAGGGTCACCGCGGCCGTGCCCGCGGCGCCGAGCGTCACCAGCGTGACCAGCAGCACCGCCGTCGTCCGGCGGGTCATCCGTCCACCCTGATGGCCGGCATGCCGGCACCCCCGCCGAACTGCCGGCACTTCGGCGCCGCCGCGTCCAGCTTGTCGAAGACGTCGTCCTTGTCCTTGTCGATGCGGAACTCGCCGGTCTCGGGATCGGGGTCCGGGAACTCCGGCACGCCGTTCTCCCGCAGGCATTCGGCGTATTCGCGGCGTTTCGCGACGTCCTCGGCCGACATCTTCTCGGGCTCCCCGCCGTTGGGCAGGAACTCGCGGCACTTGGCCGACGCGGCCGTCAGCTTCGCCTCGTTCGCCTTGGTCACCTCGAGCCCGCGCATCATGCCGTCCGGGCCGGGATCCTCCATGTCGACGCCGTTCTCCCGCATGCACTGCGCGAATCTGCGGCCCTGCGCGGCCGCGTCCTGCGCCTGCGGCGCGGTCGCGCCGGCACTGGCCGTCGGTTTCCCGCCGGCCGACGCCACCGACGGCTCCCGCTTCTTCTCCGCGCAACCGCTGAGCACGGCCGCGATCAGCACCGGTACGACGATCAGCCGGGTCCTGTCGGCGAATGTCATGGTGGTTCCTCCCTTGGTTCGGGAACCACCACACCAGTTCGCCCGTTAGATGATCATTAGTGCTGGCGCTAACAGCTTTCTAACGGGTCCGCGCGGCAGGATGGCCCGATGCGTGTACTGGTGGCAGAGGACGAGGTCGTGCTGGCGGACTCGATAGCCGAGGGTCTGCGACTGCAGGCCCTCGCCGTGGACACCGCCTACGACGGCGACGCCGCACTGCGGCGCCTCGCCGTCAACAGCTACGACGTCCTCGTCCTCGACCGGGACCTGCCGGTGGTGCACGGCGACGACGTGTGCCGGGCCGTGATGAACGCCGGCTGGGACGTGCGCATGCTGATGCTGACCGCCTCCGGGGGCCTCACCGACCGGGTCGCCGGCCTTTCGCTGGGCGCCGACGACTACCTGCCCAAGCCGTTCGCGTTCGCGGAGCTGGTCGCCCGGGTCCGGGCGCTGGGCCGGCGCGCCCGCCCGGCCGCCCCGCCGGTGCTGGAACGCGCCGGCATCCGGCTCGACACGTCGCGCCGTCAGGTGTACCGCGACGGCCATCACGTCGCGCTGTCGCGCAAGGAGTTCGCTGTGCTCGAGGAGTTGCTGCGCGCCGACGGCGCGGTGGTGAGCACCGAGCAGCTGCTGGAACGTGCCTGGGACGAGCACACCGACCCGTTCACCGGCGTGGTCCGGGTCACCATGCTGACCCTGCGGCGCAAGCTCGGGCCGCCGCAGGTGGTGACCACCGTGACGGGAGTGGGGTACCAGATCCCGTGACGGCGCACCGGCTGACCATCCGGGCCCGCCTGACCGCCCTGTACGGAGGACTGTTCCTGCTGGTCGGCGCCGTGCTGCTCGGCATCACCTACCTGCTGCTCGCGTCCGCCCTGAGCAACCCGAGCTTCGGTCGCACCGCCTTCGTCGCGGCGATACCCGGAGTCGCGATCACCGCCGTCGAGACCGGCGTAGCGGAGCCGTCGGACGACGCCGCGGGCGCCGCCCAGCCGACGGGCCCCGACCCGACCTGGACACCCGAGCAGCAGCGGCAGGCCGAGGAGACCATGCGGCTCGCGAACGCGCTGCAGGCGCAGTTCCGTCAGCAGACCCTCACCTCCCTGCTGCGGCAGGGCGGCCTCGCCCTGGCCGGGGTCGGCGTCATCGGTGTCTGGCTCGGCTGGCTCGCGGCCGGCCGTACCCTGCGACCGCTGCAGGAGATCACCGCGACCGCCCGCCGGGTCGCCGAGAGCAACCTGCACGAACGCATCGGCCTCAGCGGACCGCAGGACGAGCTGCGGCAACTCGCCGACACCTTCGACGGCATGCTCGCCCGCCTCGACGTCGCGTTCGGCGCACAGCGGCGCTTCGTGGCGAACGCCTCCCACGAGCTGCGTACCCCGCTGACCATCAACCGGACCCTGATCGAGGTCGCGCTCAGCCACCCCGACCCGCCCGCCGAGCTGCGCCGGCTGGGGACGTCCCTGCTGGCGATGAACGCCCGGCACGAGAAGCTGATCGAAGGGCTGCTGGTGCTCGCCGGCTCCGAACAGCGGCTCACCACACGCGACCGCGTCGACCTCGCCGAGATGACCGGTCGCCTCGTGGACGCCGCCCGGCCCGGTGCCGTCGCCGCCGGCGTGGACCTGCGGTTCTCCGCGGCACCGGCACAGGCGATCGGCGATCCGGTGCTGCTCGAACGCGCCGTGCAGAACCTGCTGCAGAACGCGATCGCCTACAACGTGCCGGACGGCGACGTGACGGTGACCTGCGCCGGACCCGTGGTCACTGTCGCCAACACCGGGCCGGTCGTCGCCGCCGACGAGATACCCGGCCTCTTCGAACCCTTCCACCGCCTGTCCGGCCGCACCGGCTCCGTCGACGGCAGCGGGCTCGGCCTGTCGATCGTCCGGTCCGTCGTCACCGCGCACGGGGGCGAGATCACCGCCGAGCCCCGCCCGGCCGGTGGACTCCGTGTCTCCATGCGGTTCCCCGTGCCTCCGCGACCCCGGTGATCCATGATCAGTTATCACATCCAGCCGGTGCCGATGATCCGGCCGCCGCCGGTCGGATAGCGCCAGTTCGGCGCGCCCCCGTACCAGTCGAGGTGTTCGTTCCAGCGCAGGCTGCCGTTCTTGTCGACCATGTAGAGGCCACCGTTGGCCCCGACGCCCGAATCCCAGTCGACGCCGGCCGACTGCACCGTCTGGTAGCCGTAGGTGCCGCCGTACCAGCCTGATCCGATGATCGCGCCGGAGCCGGGTCGCCAGGTGTCGCCATTGCCGGACGTCGGGTACTCGTACCGGTACCAGCGGATGTTGCCGGAGCTGTCGACGCCGTACATCGCGCCGCTGGGAGAGGCGGTGACGTAGCGGAACGACTCCCAGCCCCGACCGATCTGGCGGCCGCTGTTCGCGGCCCAATCGCCGCCCTCACCGGGCACACCCTGGAACTTGTGCCAGTACAACCGACCGTAGAAGTCGATCGTGTAGAACGTGCTGCCGCCCGGGACATTCGATTCCGCGACGTAGCCGCCGCTGATCAGATTGCCGAGGTCGCCCCACCCGCCGCCGCTCGAACCAGCGATCCGTACGGGCGCTCCGCCGTTCGCCCAGGCCTGCGGGCCGGCCTTCCAGTAGTAGCCCCAAACTCCGGAACCGTTGACGCAGACGTACAGGTTGTCGTAGGAGTAGCCGACACCGCACGACGCGATCCAGCCGAACGCATCGAAGCCGTTGCCGTTGTGGAACGGCCCGAGGAATCCCCCCGAACCGGTCTGCCAGCTTTGCTGGTAGTACATGAGCATCGCGCCGCCCGGCGTCACGATATTCAGATTTCCGTTCTGCCCCACGACAACCAGATTTTTCACCTGTGCCGCATGTGCTGCGCTCGGCAGCGCCAGTCCGGTCACCGCTCCTGCCGTGGCGCTGAGCTTGAGCAACGACCGTCGCGTCATCGTTGTCATCTGTACTTCCCCCGTAATCCGTTGGCCGAGCAGGGCCACGCCACGCGAGCGAGGCCTTGCCTGCTGACATCTACCGATGGTTGCGAGTGGCGGGTGGGGACGTCGTTGCTGATGCGCGCAGACCGGTTGCCATCGCGCGCAGCGATTCACCTGTGGCGGTGGTGCTGCCGCCAGTCGCGTGGGGAAAGACCATAGGTGGAGCGGAACAGCCTGCTGAAGTGGGTGTAGTTGAGGAACCCCCATCGCGCCGCGATCGCCGTGATGGAGCAGCCACCCTGGAGCGGGTCGGCGAGGTCGGCGCGGCAGCGTCGCAGCCGGGCGTCGCGGATCGACCCGGCGACGGTGGCGCCCTGGTCATGAAACAGTTGGTGCAGCAGGCGAACGGAGATGTGGTGTGCGGCCGCGATCCTCTCCGGTGTCAGGTTCGGATCGCCCAGTCGCCGCTGGATGTAGGCGTGGATCGCGTTCTGCAACACCCGCCGCCGGGAATCCGGCGACGCCGATCGTGCCGTGTCGTCGCCCAGCTCATGACCGATCACCGCGGCCATGAGATCGAGGACCACCGTGGACAGCCGGGCCACGTCAGCGCTCGTGTATCGCACCGAGTCGGTCAGCAGCCGATTGACGACGTCGACCATCAGGCCGGCCACGTTCTGGTGGCCATTGATCGGCGCTCCGATCAGGCTTCGCACGAGATTGTCCGGAACCGGCAGCACGCCGCGCGGAAAAGTCAACGTCGCCATGTGAAACTGCCCGTTTACGGCCTGCCGCCAGCCGTGAAATGGCCGGGACGTGTCATAGAAGGCCATGTCGTTCGGTGCGAGCCGTGGGCCACGATCTCCTTGCGTCATCTGGATGTGACCGCGCAGTGAGACCAGGAGCCGGAAGGCCTCCGGGTCACTGCGGCGGATGAGCCGCTGCGGCCGGTGGATCTCCACGTGGGTGTCGTCGGTGGCGCGCACGGAGGCCACTTCGATCGGGCCGAGCATCATCACGCCCATCTGTACGCGAATCGCTGCCCCCGGTTCGGCGTGGACCGCGATGGGGACCGGGATCCGCGAGACGGCCTCACGATAGCTGTCCAGTCGCTCACCTACCGGAACATCGTCACTGCGAAACACCACGCGCACGGCTGCCCCCTCGTAGCTTGCATCAACCACCGTCGATGCTTGCTGTCGTCGCGTCAAGCAGGGCTCCATCGACGCGGGCAGCGGCCGACCGTCAGGATTCGATGTGGAATGGGAATCCGACCGGCGCCTACGGGTTCTCGGCACACGCGGAACCGGGGGGACCGGGTCCGCCGTCAAGCCGACCTCAGATGGTGGAGACGGCGGACCCGTGACCCGGGCTACTGCTCGTCGAGCAGGTCGTGCAGCTCACGCAACGCTTCGCGGAGCCGGTCGGCAAACGTGTACATCATGCCGGCGACCGGGCGAGGTGTGCTGAGGTACAGGTTGAACCGGTCCGGCAGCAGCACGTAGGCGATCCCGATGCAGCGGCTGCTGGTGGCCCCGAACCCGAAGTAGCGGATGCTGGTCGACGGCGCCGAGCTGGTGCTCAGGTAGTCGTCGCGCATCGTGAGCCACCCCGGCGTCTCGTACAGCCGGGACGACTCCGGCACGCCGAGCGCGGGCCCACGCCGCTTCTGAATCAGCTGCAGCTCCCACAGGTGCTGTTCCGGTGCGGCACCGGCCTGGCACTGCTTCGCCCGTTCGACATGCTTGTCGGCCGCGGCCCGGAACGCTGCCCGCCGTTCGTCGGGTGACGCGGTGGGGTCGTCGATCGTGGACACGAACCGCAGCACCTCGGGCGTGACGACGCGCATCGCCTCGGTCCGTCCCCGCCGGTACTGGCGGGTGGCGATGGACTCGTACGTGGCACCGATGAAGCCTTTGGCCCGCTTGTGCGCGAGCTGGTAGGCCATCTGCACGAACGCGTCCGGCGACATTCGCAGCCGCTTGACCTCGTCCACCCCGAACTCGTCGAAGGACAGCGTCGCGGTGGCGGTGTCCGCGCCGTATCGGGCGAACGACCGTGCCGCGGCGGCGATGTCGGCCCGCAGCGCGTCGTCGAGCACGAATGTGACCGGCTCGATCGCCGGCACCCCCTGCGCGGCCGCACCCGACTTCGCGGCGTGCTCCTCGGGCGACGCGGCGAGCAGCGCGTCGACGAAGCTGAGGATGGTGGTGCCGTCCAGCTCGCAGTGCTCGACGTTGATGCCGGCCGTGCCGTCGGCGAACACGATGAGCGACACCGCCTTGTCGAACCACCGGTTGCCGCTGTCGCCGTGCAGCAACTGATCGCCGGCCGCCAGGTCGTCGGCCGGCGTCAGGTCCTCCAGGCACACGCAGAAGAGCGCCGTCTCGATGGTGTCCAGCGTCGCCGTGTTACCGGGATCCAGCGCCGCCAGCCGGTCCCTGGCCGCCGCCCACTCGGCCCGGGCCATCGTGGTGAGATGACCGACCGCGGTGTCCGTCGTGGCCCGCGCGGCACCGGCCTTCTGCACCTCACGCAGGCCGGCCGTCAGGTCGTCGAGGGAGTACGGGCGCCCGTCCGGACCGATCACGTTCATCCGGAACACGTTGCCGCGCTGGAACACCACGATGTGCCGCGCCGCCGACGGGCCCGGCCACTCGTCGCTGTACGGCGCTCGGACGGTGTCCTGCACCGGCCCCGGGATGCGGGTGGTGGAGAACAGGAACCTGTGCTGCGCCATCGACAACGGCTTCCCGCGCGTCGCGATCGGCGGGATGCGTTCGCCGTCGAGCTGGGTCTTGTAGTTCACAGCGGCGGCGATGAGCCCCGCCGCGCGCTCCACCTGCGGCTCGGCGAACCCGTGCAACGGCGTTTCGCGGAACAGGAAGAAGAAGTTGGCGTTCAACGCGATCCGGTCCCGGCGACCGAGGTAGCGCGCCGGCCAGAACGCGTCCAACCAGCTGTGCGTGGCCGGATCCGCGTTGTACCGCACCAGGTCGGCGTGCAGCTTCGGCCCCGGACCATCGGGCCGTCCGAACTCCCGTACCGCGGCCTCGGTGTCGGCGAATTCCGCCTCCGTCAGCAGCGGCGTACACCACTCGAGGAACCGGTCGCAGGTGTCCTCCAGCGTGGGCAACGGCACCCGCGACAGCGTGTCCTCGTTTTCGAACGTGCTCACTCGGTCTCCTCGAATTCGATGCTCATCGGGCGGCCTCCTGGGTCATTGAATCGTCGACGTCGAAGGTCAAGGGGCCGGGAGTGCCGACCGGCCGGGAAACGTAGAGCTGAGCGTGCAACCAGCCATCGGTCTCCAGCCCGTCCGGATCAACACCGGCGGCGGACATCGTCTCCAGCACCTGCCGTTGTTCCCGGTCGGACGCGAAACGGCGCTGCCGGAACGTCCGGTCCACCCGCATCGTCTCGTAACCGAGGGCCGCAAGGCGATCGGCGATCGGCTCGAACGGGAACATCCGCAGCACGAAATGCGCCATCCACGGCCGCCGGTCCCGGCGGGAGCCGACCACGCGCACGAGCGTTCGGGCGGTGACGTAGCCGAGGCACCCGGTGGACATCACGATGTCGGCGTCGGCGAACAGGGCGCTCTGCCTCGGCGTGGGTTCGCGCGCCTCCAGGTCGGCCTGCACGACATCGTCGAGGAACCCGGCCGCCGATGCGTACGCCAGCGCCGGCCGGGACACGTCCAGCCCCACGAACCGGGCCGGGGACCGGTGCGACCGGACCAGCTCACGATCGCGCTCCAGCAGTTCCTGCCTGGTGCGCCCGGTGTCGGCGTAACGGTCGTACAGGTCGTCCATGGTGGCGTCACAGCGCAGCAGCGCCGCGTTGATGCCGTAGGAGCAACCGACGTCGACGACGGTCGGGACGGCCACCTGCCGCGATTGGCGATACTGCCCGATGATTTGCTGGAAATAGGGCTTGGCGAGTTGGGGAATGCAATAGCCGAGCTCACGCAGGGTGGTGAAATAGGCGCGGGGATCGGGTTGCGTGTAGATGCCGTCGAGCGAAATTTTTCCGGTCCGGTCGAAACGCACGGGGCTCCTCGCGATTGTCAGTCCAGCAACTGGTCGACCCGCACGGCATTGCGCTCGGCGTCGAGGTGCGCGGGCAGGACCCGGCCGAACAGTTGCCGGGTACGGGCGACGCTGCCCATCACGCCGGGGCGTTCGGAGTAGGCGAAGATCGCTGAGTGCCGGGCGGTGGCGCCGCGTACCGCGCTCACCCGGTGCAGCGCGTACCGGCCCTTGAACAGCTGGAGATCACCGGGGCGCAGGGTCAGGGCCCGCACCGGCGAGCGGTCGGCGCCGGTGAGCACCGAACGGACGGCGCCGAAGTTCTCCGCGCCCGCCGAGCGGATGTTCGGGCAGTACTCGAAGACGCCGCCCTCCTCCGGCTCCTGGGTCAGCATGCTGACGGTGAACTCGTTGGTGTCGAAGTGCCACGGGTGTTCCATGCCGGGCTGTACGACGTTGAGCACCAGGCCGGACAGCGGGTCGGCGAGCTCGTGCAGCTCCGGTAGTTCGAAGCAGGCGGCGACGAAGCGCACGAAGGACGGGTCGGTGTACAGCCGGTGGATGACGCTGTCGGTGGGGATCCGGTCGCGTGGGACGAACGCGTTGCCGCGCTGCATGACGATGCGGCCCGGGTGATCGGCCGGCAGGTCGGCGTCGAACGCGATGTTGTAGACGTTGGTCTCCTCAACGTCGTAGTACGCCAGCGGGGCGACCCCGGCGCCCTCTCGCCGCAGCGCCTCCCGGCTGCCCGGCAGAATGAACTCCGGCAGCACGCTGCATCCGAGTTCGCGCAGTTCGGTGCGTGCTCGGGAAACGACGCGTTCCCATGCGTCGCTTCCCGGGTCGGCCACTGGATAGCGCGCGGTGTCCACAATGGTCATCTGGATGGGGTCCCCTTCCTCAATGGTGGCGGCTTGAAGAAATGGGGAATCCTAACAAGAGTTACCGGCGGGTAGCTTCATGTTGGTTACATTGTTCACAGTGCCGGAACCGGAGCGTGGCCGGCCGGATCAGCCGAACGACCGGTGGTCCGTCGTGCGCGGGACTGACCGACAGGGCCGCGCCCTCGGCGGCCTACGGGTGGCCGTCCGCCTGGTCAGCGGCGTGCGGTGGCGCCGCGAGCCGGGCGGCCACCGCGGCGCGGCGTCCCACGCCGAGTTTGGCGAACACCCGGCCGACGTGCACCCCGACCGTGCCCACGCTGAGGAACAGTCGCTCGGCGATCTGCCGGTTGGTCAACCCCTCGGCGACCAGCCCGGCCACCTCCGACTCTCGTGGGGTCAGGGTGCGGCGATCGCCGGGCCGTGGGCGGCGCGCGTTCATCCGCCGTTCGTCGCGGAGGGTGGCGTCGTGCAGCAGCGGCGCCTGTGCCGTGGCGAAGCGGGAACGGGCGCCGGCGAAGCAGGCCCGTGCCTGGGCCGGGCGGCGCAGCGCAGCCAGGGCATTCGCGGCGAGGTGGTGGGCACGTCCGGCGGCGATGAGGTCGCCCGCCTGGTCCAGGAGGGTGCCCGCGGCCCGGGCTGCCTCGAGGGCGCCGGCCGGGTCGTCGCCGAGCAGGGCGTACCCGCGTGCCATGGCCGCGTGTGCCTGGCTTCGCCGCAGACTGCTGCCGGCGGCCAGCCGGCCCGCCTGTTCGGCGGCGTTCCGGGCGGCATCGGTGTCGCCGGCAGCCGCGCATGCCGCCGCCCGGACCTCCCACCAGCGGATCCGCGACCCCGGATCGATGGTCGGCTTGTGCGGCCGGTCACCGGCCGACTCGAGGAGCCGGATCGCCGCCGCCGGGTCGTCGTCGAGCAGGTGCGCGAGAGCGAAGATCGCCATGGAGCTCCAGGACAGGGGGTGCTGCTGCGCCCGGGCGTCGGCCAGTGCCCGCTCGCCCAGGTGCAGTGCGGCCGGCAGGTCACCACGCCACAGCGCGAGCCAGCTCTGGTGTTTGAGCGCGGTACCGCATTGGGCCGCGCTGCCGGTGAGCAGCGCGGCGTCGTACTCGTTGTCGAAACACTCGGCTGCCCGGTCGCGGTCGCCGGTCAACGCGTACGCGGTGCCCAACTGTCCGTACAGGTCGGTGAGCACGTGTGCCGGCCGGTATCGGTGGGCTACCGCGAGGACCCGGTTCAGGTGCCGGATGGCGTCCGGGATCCGCTCATGGGCGATCTCGGCGGCACCCACCCAGCCGACCGGTTGCAGAACCTCCACCAGGTCGTCGTCGGGTAGCCCGTCCAGGATCCGGGCCGCCTCGTCGAGCCGCGCCGCGGCGACGGTGAACGCGCCGGTGAGATGACCGGCCATCGCGGCGAGCGCCAGGGCTCCGGCCAGCCGGGCCGGCCGGGCGTCCCGCCTGGCGTCGCGCAGCGCCTGCCCGGTCCACCGATCGGCCGCGGCCGGGTCGGAGCGCAGCACCGCGCACGTGGCCAGGCCGGTCCGCAGCGTCACCCCGGCGGCGCCGTGCGCCTCGGGACAGGCGGCGAGCTCCGCGGCCAGCAGCGCCTCCGCCTCCATCGCGTTGCCGAGCAACCGCTCCACGGTGGCGGCGAGCACGGCCACCCGGGCGCGCTTGTCCGCGGGGTGCCGCGGCAGGAGCGACAGCAGGGTGTGGACGCTGTCCCGGCCTCCGGCCAGGTCCCCGGCCAGGGACCGCGCCTCGGCGTGCCGCACCAGCAGCTCCCACCGGACGGCGTCGGTGGTGTCGCCGGCAGGAAGCAGGCGCAGCGCGGTAGCCAGCCACCGGGCGGCCGTCGCCGGCCCCGCGGGCAGGACCGTCGCGGCGGCTTCGCTCAGCGTGGCGACGGCCGCGGCGTCTCCGGCCCCGGCGCAGCGTTCCAGGTGGTACGCCCGAATCGTACCCACTGCGCCACGCTCGGCGAGGGCAGCCGCGGCGCGGGCGTGCGCGGCTGTCCGCCAGCCGGCCGGAGCCGACTCGTAGGTGACGGTGTGCACCACCGGATGCCGGAACGGGAACGTCGCGGTCCCGGGGACGGGCCGAAGCAGGTCCCTGGCCGCCAGCCGGTCGAGCGCGGCGACGACACGAGGGGCCGGGCACGCGGCGACGGTGGACAGCAGATCGATGTCGGCCGCCGCGCCGGCCACCGCGACGGCCGCCGCGACCAGCCGTTCAGTCGGTGGCAACGTCGCCAGCTCGGCGGTGAGCGCCGACCAGACCGGGTCCGGCAGGCCGGCCTGATCCGGTGGGCGGTGGCCTGTGACCGGTTCGGGCGGCGCCACCTCGGCAACGGCTGACAGCGCTTTGAGATAGAGCGGATTTCCGGCGCTGGCCACATGCAGGCGCTGCCGGCGCCGCGGGGACAGCCGGTCGGGCAGCAGCGCCGCGGTCTCGTCCTCGGTCAGTGGCGGCAGATCCACGCGTACGCTCGTCCCGGTCACGGCAGCGTCGGCGAAAGCGCCGCGTAACCGGCTCGCCAACTGCCGTGGCCGGTACACCGCCAACAGCAGCACCGGTCCGGGCGGCGGATGCCTGAGCAGGTGCCCGAGCAACTCGGTCGATCCCTCGTCGGCCCAGTGCACGTCATCCAGCGCAACCACCAACGGCCCGTTCCCGGTATCGGCAGCCAGGACGGCGAGCAGGTTTCGTGCGGCCCGGTGCACCCGGTAGCGCTGCGCCGCCGGAATCGACTCCGGCGCATCCGCCGGTCCCGGCAACTGCGGCCAGACGGCGCGCAGCACCGGAAGGTCGGCCTGTGCCGCCGCCAACTGCGCGGCGCTCAGCCGGCTCACCACGTCCCCGAGCGCGTTGACCAGCAGGCCGTACGGGACGTGCCCGTCCGACTCGACGGCCTGCCCGGCACACACCTGAGCGCCGGCGCCGCGGGCATGTGCCAGAAACCGGGCCAGCACGCTCGACTTGCCGATGCCCGGGTCACCGGTGACCTCGGCGACGGTCCACGCGCCGGCTGACGCCTGGTCGTACGCGGCATGCAGACGCCGCAACTCGGCGCCGCGCCCCACGAACGCCGTACCGGAGGTGTGACCGCTACTGCCTCGGGATGGTCGCGGGTATGGCATTCGCCAGATGCTAGGCGGTCGGTACATCGACAGACTCCGTTGGCAGCAGGTGTTGTGGCGCGCGGCACGCCGCGCGGCCGCAGCCGTAGACAGGAGGAAATTGATGACTGGGAAGCAGTTTCTTCCCACGGTGGGACGTACGTTCCACCTGCCGACGGCCGCACGGGGGCGCGCGGCCGTCGCCGTCCTGGCCGTGACGGCGGCGTGCGCGACGGCGCCGGCGGCCGCCACCGCGGCACCGGGTTCCACGCCGGTGACCGCGGCCGCCGCCAGCGTGCGCGCGGACTTCAACGGCGACGGATGGGCCGATCTGGCCGTCGGGGCGCCGGACGAGGACGTCGAGGACCAGAACGCGGCCGGCGCGGTGAACGTGATCTACGGCAGCCCGGTGGGCCTGGGCCGCAGCGGCAATCAGCTCCTTCACCAGGGTCACCTGGCCGATGCGGCGGAGGCCGGGGACCGCTTCGGCAGCGCGGTGGCGGCGGGCGACTTCAACGGCGACGGCCGCACCGACCTCGCCATCGGGGTACCCGGCGAGGCGGTCGGCAACGCACTCGGCGCGGGCGTGGTCAGTGTCGTCTACGGCAGTGCGGCCGGCTTGAAGACCACGGATGATCAGCTTTGGGACCAGGGCACGCTGGCCGGTGCGGTGGAGAGCGGCGATCATTTCGGCCACGCGCTGGCAGCCGCGGACTTCAACGGCGACGGCCGCACCGACCTGGCCGTCGCAGCGCATCAGGACGATGTCGGTGACGTGCTCACGGCGGGCGCGGTCAACGTGATCTACGGCAGCGCGGCGGGGCTGCGCGCGGCCGGCAACCAGTTGTGGGACCAGGGTCCGCTGAACGGCACGGTGGAAGCCAGTGACATGTTCGGCGACGAACTGACCGCCGGTGACCTCAACGGCGACCGCCGCGCCGACCTGATCGTCGGCGTGCCCCTGGACGACGTCGGCAACATCCACGACGCGGGCGCGGTCAACGTGATCTACGGCAGCGCGGCCGGGCTCGTCACCGCCGGCAACCAGCTGTGGACACAGCAGGAACTGGCCGGCGCGGCCGAGCGCTTCGACCGGTTCGGCGCCGCGGTGACCGCTGGCGACTTCAACGGTGACGGCCGTGCCGACCTCGCCGTCGGCGTGGAGCAGGAGTACATCGGCGACCTCAGCAACGCCGGCGCGGTCAATGTGATCTATGGCAGCGTCTCCGGGTTGGGCACGGCGGGCAACCAGATCTGGGATCAGGGACCACTGGTCGGCGCCCCGGACGACGGTGACTTCTTCGGTTCCACGGTGACCAGCGGTGACTTCAACGGCGACGGCCACGCGGACCTGGCCGTCGGGGTGCCCGGCGAGGACGTGGGAACCCCCAACGCCGCCGGAGCGGTGAACGTGATCTACGGCAGCGGCTCCGGGCTCACCGCGAACCGGAACCAGTCCTGGGATCAGGGGGCACTGGCCGGCGTACCGGAAACGGGCGATGTCTTCGGAGACGCGGCGACGACCGGTGACTTCAACGGCGACGGCCGTACCGACCTGGCCGTCGGGGCATGGGGCGAGGACGTCGGTGACGCCTCCGAGGCGGGTGCCGTCAACGTGGTCTACGGCAGCGCGACCGGGCTCGCCGCCGGCGGCAACCAGGTGTGGGACCAGAACGGACTGACCGGCGTGGCGGAGCCGTACGACAACTTCGGAGCCGTTCTGGCCGCCGGCTGACCCGACCATCCACATCGAGGAAGGAACACATAGAGATGAACCGTCATCAAGCCAGGATCCGTACGCTGACGGGCGGCACGGCCGTCACGCTGCTCACCGCGGCCGGCCTGCTTCTCCCCACCGCCGGCGCGCAGGCTGTCGTCACCTGTGCCGGTCTCACGGCCACCATCACCGGCACCGCCGGGATCGACGCCCTCCGTGGCACCGCGAACCGCGACATCATCGCCGCGCTCGGCGGCAACGACACGGTGGAAGGGCTCGGCGGTGACGATGTCATCTGCGGTGGAGCCGGCAACGACACCCTCATCGGCGGAACCGGCAACGACACGCTCAACGGCGAGGACGGAAGCGACACCGCACGGTCGCTGAACGTCGCGGACGGCGCCGACAGGTTCTCCGGCGGACCGGGATCCGACCTCGGCACCTACGCGGATCGCACCACGGACGTGAACATCAGTCTCAACGGCATCGCCGACGACGGCGTCTCCGGTGAGGGAGACAACTTCCTCACCGATGTGGAGAACGCACAGACCGGCTCGGGCGATGACCTCGTTGCCGGCAACGTCGCCGACAACCTCCTGGTGGGAGGAGTCGGCGACGACGACCTGCTCGGTGGTGGCGGCGACGACGAGCTGCTCGGCGCATCCGGGGCCGACGAGCTCTTCGGCGGGCTCGGTAGCGACGAGCTCTACGGCGGAGGCGGCAGCGACATCCTGTCGGCGGACGACGGCGTGTCCGCCAACGACACCTCCGATGGCGGCGACAGCGCCGACAAGTGCACATCCGACATCGGCGACGTGAAACGAAACTGCGAGTCCTGAGGTAGGAAACGCGGGCCGGTTCCCCGGCGTCGCGAGTGTCCCGGTTTTGAGATGGGGGCGGGCCCCCGGGCGAGTCGCCCCCGGGGGGCCCCGGGTGAAAACAATGGGTGGCAGACGTGCAGGGGT